>CAJTSF010000007.1 GCA_910578985.1 uncultured Odoribacter sp.
GCCGCCCTATACCATTGTGGGTGGTGTCCCTGCCAAAGAAATACGAAAGCGGTTCAATTCTGATATGATAGAACAGATGCAGGTTTTGAAATGGTGGGATTGGTCGGTAGATAAGATACGGGAGTTTTTGCCTTATCTGATGAATGGCGATTTAGAAAAGAAAAATAGGTAATCATGAGAACAAAACAACTACTGGTATAACGCCGCAGTTTAGACATAGAAAAAAGCCTACAACAGATTTGTAGGCTTTTTGTTTACCATTTGTCGTAAACCCGGCGGAAGAGGAGGGATTCGAACCCTCGGAACAGTTGCCCGTTCACCGCATTTCGAGTGCGGCCCGATCGACCACTCCGGCACCCTTCCCAGTGCGGATGCAAAGGTATGGATTTTTTACAGATATACCAAACATCCGACTTTTCCATACGGTCTTTATTGCTCCTTTTTCGGATAGAAGTAGCTTAACAGCAAGTAGCCGCAGATTCCGGCAAACACAGAACCGCCGATGATACCCATCTTTGCCTGATTCAACAGCGTGGCTCCCACTTCCGGAACGGAGGTATAAGAGAGGTTTGCCAGAAACAAGGAGACGGTAAAACCGATACCGCCAAGCATGGACATACCGAACAAACCGCGGTTGTCCATGCGGTCCGGCATACGGAGCCATTTGCACTTGATGGAAATCCAGGAAAAGGAGAATATACCCAACAATTTACCGAATACCAATGCGATAAACACCGTCAGGGTGACGCCCTGCACATCTCCCATCGAGAATCCCTCGAAAGTGATGCTGGCATTGGCAAAAGCAAAAAGCGGCATTACGAGATAATTGACAATGGGCTGCAACCAGTCGGACATCGCCTGCAAAGGACTGACCACATGGGAAGAAGCGTATTCCACTCCGCGGAGCACGTCCAAGTCGGAATTGCTGGGCGTATAGTTTTTCCGAATCATGTCATTCGTTTCGGGAAGTTTGGCAAGGCTCTCCCGAATTTCTCCTACACTGCGGGGGATATCGTATTTCGAACGGGCAGGGATGGTAAATGCCACAATCACTCCCGCAATGGTCGGATGGATACCCGAATTCAAAAAAAGCCACCACACGATGCTGCCGAAGAAAATGTAAAAGAACCAGTTATGGACTCCGAAACGACCGCCCACACTGAGGACAAGCACAAAAAAGGCTGCCAACAGGAGATAGAGCAGTTCAAGATTGCTGCTGTAAAAAGCGCCGATAACGATAATACCTCCGATATCGTCCACCACAGCCAAGGCAGTAAGGAATATCTTCAGACTGAGCGGAACACGCGAGCCCAATAGGGAAAGCACACCCAACGAGAAAGCGATATCCGTCGCCATCGGTATGGCGGCACCCCGGCTGGCAACACCTTCCGGACAAATCAAGGCAAACAATACGATGGGAACAATCATACCGCCGCAAGCCGCCACGATAGGCAAAAGCGCCTTGCGAAAGGAGGAAAGTTCGCCGACCAGCATCTCATGCTTGATTTCCAGCCCGACGGAAAAGAAGAAAATCACCATCAACGCATCATTGATGAAAGACATGATGGTCATGTTTTCTCCATGCACCTGAAACAGATTATATCCCCCGACAGAAAGGACCAGTTCCTGAGAAAAGAAGTTGTCGTAAGCCTCTTTCAAGGGAGAGTTCGCAACAATCATAGCGACAAGCGCTACGAACAACAGAATGACACCGCTATTGATCTTCGTGTGGATGAAGTGGCGGATGGAAGACTTAAATACTGAATTCATGTTTTACTGATTATATGTTTTAAACCATTCAATAAATTGCTCTATTCCCTGTTCCAGCGAAGTGGAAGGCGTATAACCATAATCCTGCTCCATGCGGGTGGTATCCGCCCAGGTGCGGTGCACATCGCCGGGCTGCATGTCCGTGAACTCTTTCACCGCTTTCTTGCCAAGGTTCTGCTCAAGCAGTCGGATAAAGTCCATCAATTGCACGGGCGAACCGTGCCCGATGTTATACAGTGTCGCCGGCACACCGGCAGTCTCTTCCCGAACAATCTCCTGCCGTTTGATAATCCGGACAATGCCGTCCACAATGTCATCGATATAGGTGAAGTCACGGGACAAATGACCGTGATTGAATATCCGGATTGGCTCTCCCATCCGGATAGCCTGTGCAAAAAGCATCGGTGCCATATCGGGACGTCCCCACGGACCGTAAACGGTGAAAAAGCGTAGCCCGATGCTCTGAATCCCGTAAAGACGGGAGTAGGTGTATGCCATCAATTCATTGCTTTTTTTGGTCGCGGCATACAGGCTGACGGGATGGTCCACCGCCGTCTCCTCACGGAAAGGCGCTTCCTGCGTATCACCGTACACGGAAGAAGAAGAGGCGTATATCAAGCGCTTGCATCCCCCGTAGCGGCATTGTTCGAGCAGGTTCAGGAACCCCACGATATTACTCTGCACATAAGTCTCCGGATGCGTCAGGCTGTAACGCACTCCTGCCTGTGCAGCCAGGTTCACCACGCAGTCGAAACGGTTCTCCCGAAAAAGGGCGTCCAACGCTTCCCGGTCGCAAAGGTCTATCTGCCGGAAGCGGTAAGCGGCATAACGAGCGGAACGGTATTCCCTGCCGTATTCCCCTGCCGAGATGCCGCTGTCCTGCAAACGCGCCCTTTTCAACGCCACGTCGTAATAATCATTCATGGAATCAATCCCGTACACCTCTATCCCCTCCTCCGCCAACCTGCGGGACAAATGATAACCGATGAATCCGGCGTTACCGGTGACTAATACCTGCATAGTGATTTTTTTGACGCCGCAAAGATAGTACATTTATGATATGCTTATCCGCGAAAGAGGAGCAAAATTTCACTCCTCGCCCAATTGGAGATTGCCTGAAGTAATTTCCACAGGCACAATCCGGTTTGCCAACCGAGAATCATAAGGCAGATGTACCCTGATGTAATTGTCGGTGAAACCGCAGATATGTTCACCAACCCGGCTGTCCTCAAACAACACGGGACGGACAGTGTCTTCGAAACGACGGCAGAAAGCGGCATGCTTTTTCTCCGACAACTCCAACAACTCCGTCACCCGCCGGTGTTTCTCATCCTGAGGTACCGTCAAGGGAATCTCCAACGCCTTCGTACCCTGCCGCTCGGAATAAGGAAAGACGTGCAACTGCGAAACAGGCAGGGAAGCGATAAAGTCACGGGCATCCTCGAAACAGGCGCGGGTCTCTCCCCGCATGCCCACGATGGTATCCACCCCGATAAAGGCATCCGGCATCGCTGCCTTTATCTTCTCCATTTTGGCGGCAAACAGTTCCCGGTCATAACGGCGGCGCATCAGTTTGAGCACCTCGTTGCTCCCCGACTGCAAAGGCACATGGAAATGAGGCATAAAATGGCGGGAACCTGCCACAAAATCGATAATTTCATCCGTCAGCAGATTGGGCTCGATGGAAGAGATGCGGTAGCGCTCAATATCATCCAAGGTATCCAACTGCCGCAACAAATCGATAAACCGCTCACCCGTTCCCCGTCCGAAATCCCCCGTATTCACTCCCGTGAGAATCACTTCGCGGACTCCCCTGGAAGCCACATCACGCACCGCCTCCAACACACGCGCCACAGAAGCGCTCCGACTGCGTCCCCGGGCATAGGGTATCGTGCAATACGTGCAAAAATAGTCGCATCCGTCTTGAATCTTCAGGAAACAACGGGTACGGTCTCCGAAAGAATACGCCAAATCGAAATCCGCCAACTTGAATACATCACAAGCATGAGGCTCATGCCGTTCCTCCGCTTCCAAATGGCGAAGATAATGCTCCACATTGAACTTATCGCCTGCCCCAAGCACCAAGTTCACCCCCTCGATGCCCATAATCTCCCCCGCTCTCAACTGGGCATAACAGCCCACCACCACCACATACGCCCCGGGATGATGCGCTACAATCTTGCGTATCAGCTGCCGTCCCTTTTTCTCCGCCACATCGGTCACGCTGCACGTATTGACCACGAAAATATCCGCCTCTTCCTTGTCGCCGACGGTAATCGTTCCCGCCGCCTCCAAACTGTGGCGAATGGTTGAGGTCTCTGAAAAATTAAGTTTGCAGCCGAGTGTCAGGTAGGCTACTTTCTTGCCGGCAATATCCATATCCGCATGTTTTTTGCTTCCCGGCGGCAAAAGTAATAATTTGGCTCGTAATTTGCTATCTTTGCAAACTAAACAGACCGCTTTATGAAATATTACATCATTGCCGGAGAGGCTTCAGGCGACCTGCACGCCTCCAATTTAATCAAAGCACTGAAACAAGAAGACCCCGCCGCCGAGGTACGCGGATGGGGAGGCGACCTCATGCGGGAAGCAGGAGCGGACATCGTGCGCCACTACAAAGACACGGCAATCATGGGATTCGTAAACGTCGTACGCAAACTGGGCACCATACGGGACAACATCCGTCTCTGCTGCAGCGACATCCGGGAGTGGCATCCCGACGTGGTGATACTGGTGGACTATGCCGGTTTCAACCTGCGGATTGCCCGCTTCGCCAAAAGCATCGGACTGAAAGTGTTTTATTACATCTCTCCCAAATTGTGGGCGTGGAATACGGGACGGGTTAAAAAAATAAAGAAATACGTGGATCACATGTTCACGATATTCCCCTTTGAAACGGAATTCTACCGCCAATATGGCTATTCCGTGCAATACGGAGGAAATCCGCTGGTGGACGCCATTTGCGAACGCCCCTTCCAGCAAGAAACCTTCCAAGACTTCATCCGATCTTTCGGGTTGCCCGACAAACCGATTGTCGCCCTGCTGGCCGGAAGCCGGAAACAGGAACTGAAATACGTGCTACCGACCATGTTGAAGATGGTGTCCCACTTTCCCGATTACCAGTTTATCATTGCCGGCGCCCCCTCCATGACGGATGCCGACTATGCCCCCTACCTTCACGGCACGGATCTCCGCACCATTTACGGGGCGACCTATCGACTGGTTTCCCAATCTGCCGCCGCATTGGTCACGTCAGGCACCGCCACACTGGAAACCGCCTTGCTGCGCACTCCGCAAGTCGTCTGCTACAATATGGAATTTCCACGCCTGAGCCATTGGATGTTCAAGACTTTCGTCAAGGTGAAATACATCTCGCTCGTCAATCTGATTTTCGGCGGCGAACTAGTCAAAGAGTTAATGCTGGAACAACTGACCGAAGAAAACCTCATGCACGAACTGTCGCGCCTGCTGTGCAGCGAACGCTACCGGGAAAAGATGCTGCGCGGGTACGATGAGGTCATCCTTCGCATGGGTGAATCCGGCGCCTCCCGCCGCTTCGCCCGTATGATGGTAGAGGCGTTGCGTCAATCCTCGTAAACCAGTTTCACGTTGTCTATCCAGAACTTGGCGTCCGGAGCCCCGATATACGCGCCTCCGTCCCCGGAAGAAAAGCGCAGGATAATATGGGTGGGAGCCGTCCCCGGTGCCGCCCAACCGACCTCCCGGACAGGTACCATCTCCCCTCTGCTGTTCTGACTGTAAGGAATCTGTTCCCCTTTTATCAGGTTCATATAAGGCTTGAAAAACTCCTCTCCCCGGATATCGCCGTAATGCACCGGCACACGGTGCCCGTTCTGCCATTCGAGTGTCGCTTCGGCATACCGTTCATAGGCAGTCCCTACCCGCTCGGCATACATATTTCCCTCCTCGTCCTCCCAACGCCGTTGCAACAAAAGGCACACCTCCGCCTTGTTCCATACGTCGAGCTGCTGTCTGCGGCTGAAACCGGTCGCCTTGATCTGCTTTCCGCCCGGTTGCACCTTATAGTCGAACTCCAGCGCCATAGGACACCGCTCGAAAGCGATGCGGTGGTTCAACTTGCTCTGCGGATTCTTCGTATCCCGCACCGGCTCCATCATCTCTCCCAGGAACAGGGAACCGGTCGCCAGCACTGAAATATTAACCAACCCCAGCACCTTCACCTCCTCCATCCGCGTTTCCAACCGCGCACAAAACCCATCGCCCCTCTGCTCCGGAAACACGGTAATGCTCGACTTGTACACCCCGCTCACCTTTGCCATCACGGTCGAGGTCGCCCATGGCGACTGCGTATTATGGTAGGGTGTGTTATTCCTCAACGTATCCCCTTCCGCCACTTCATACAAATACTTCGTCTTGCCCCCGATCACAAAAGACTCCTCCACCATGCGCACCATCCAGCGGTCCATATCCCCGAACGGCAACAACTCCACCCGCTCTCCTTTCCCCTGTGCCTGTACGGCAAGGACGGACAACAGGCATGCCCATCCGACGCATGCGCCACATTTCAATTTCATGACCTTATCGTTAAATTTTGATTTTCAACTTCTGTCCCGGTTTGATACGCCGGACATCCGCATCCGACAACCCATTCCAACGCATGATATCCCGGTTCGATACACCCGGATATTTCTTGGCGATGGTCCAGAGATTTTCCCCGTTCCGCACAGTGTACACCACAAAATCCCCATCAACGGTCTCCACTTTCGGAGCTGAAACCGTATCGTTCACCTTCCCCGTATAATTCGCCTTGTTCTTATATTGCGCGAGCTTGTTCTCCGGCACGTAAATCACCAGCTTCTGCCCCTCCCGGATAGTCAGGTTCCTGTTCAAATTATTCCAATACTTCAAATCCGCCAGCCTCACGCCGAACTTCAATGCAATTCCTCCCGGCACATCGCCGTACTTCACGGTGTACACCAACCGCGCCTTTCCCGCCTGTCCCATGGCAGGCGCATGCACCCGGATACGTGCTTTGGGATCGGCAGTACGGTCGCTGTCATTGAAATACTTCGCACGGTTGCACGCAAAGATGGAATCCTGGTTGTCAATGAATTCCCCGACATACTCATAGGGCATCCGTAACGCATACGTCTTACCGAAGCCACCCGGAATCACGTCCGCCCGGTACTGTGGATTCAGGTCGCGCAACTCCTCCACCGACAAATCCAGTTTCGCTGCAATCTGTTCGAAATGCAGCCCGTCCGCCACCATGATGCTGTCGCACATCGACGGGAAAGTCTGTTTCAATGGGACAATACCGTGCTCCCCGTAATAATTGAACACATAATTCGCCGCAATGAACGCCGGCACATACCCCCTCGTCTCGCGCGGCAAATGGTAATAAATATCCCAATAATTCCGCTTGCCTCCCGAGCGCCGTATCGCCTTGTTCACATTACCCGGACCGCAGTTGTAAGCGGCAATCACCAGAATCCAGTCTTCATAAATCGAATACAGGTCATTCAAATACTTCACCGCCGCCTGCGTGGACACATAAGGATCGCGCCGCTCATCCACATACGAATTGATTTCCAACTTGTACATCCGTCCCGTGGAATACATGAACTGCCACAATCCGCACGCTCCCACACGCGACAACGCCCGCGGGTTCAGCGCACTCTCGATGACCGGCAGATACTTCAACTCCAACGGCATGCACTCCGCATCCAGCGCCTCCTCGAAAATCGGGAAATAATACTCCCCAAGCCCCAGCATGGCAGCCACCTGCATCGGGCGTTTCACCATATACAGCTCGATATAATTCCGCACAATCTCGTTGAACGACAGCGGCACCGCCGACTGCAACGCATCCAGACGCGCAAGGTACAGCGAATCGCTGCACGTCACCGTATTCCGGCATCCCTCCGCCACCGTCAGCGAATCCCCGTACTCCAGTCCTGCGTACCGCCCTGCATGCCAACTCTTGTAATAATAATCCAACCGGTCAATATATCCCTGCGGCACCGAATCCTCCAGCACTACGGGTATCCTCTTCCCGTCCTCCGTCCACAGCGAATCCGCCGCCCCGCAATCCATACCCCATGCCGGGAAACCTGCCAGCCATACGCACACACCCATGCTAACACACCATCTCTTCATCATAAACCTTTTCCATTTAAAAATTCAACGTCAGCGTCAGCCCCACCATGCCCCCGCTCAACGGGCTGTAAGAAGAGGTCGGACGCACATGCAGGCTCAAATCGTCGTCTATCTCGAAATCGTAGAAGTGGGCATACACCGTCGCGTCGATGATATTCACCGCATAAATCGCCGCCATGATGATATAACACAAGTCACGGTTACGCTTGAAATTCCGCTTCCGGTTGTTCAGCACGTCCGCAAACCACTTCCTCATCGAATCATTCTGAAAACGCTCCGACTGCAAATCGAAGTTCTTCGGTATCTTGTCCCATGCCGGATTATCCGGATAAGGCGTATCCGGATTCTTTGCCAGCGCCTCCGTATACTGCACCCACTCGATATAAGCGTCCCGGTACTCCCGATAACGCTTCTGGTTCCATGTAATCCCGTATATGTCCGCCGCCACCCCGCCGTACAAGATGGGTACCTTCCACCACTGCCCGTTGTAAATCTGCCCCGATCCCGGCAGCACCATCGCCATGATGGTCGCCCGATGAGGCGAATGGGGCTTCTTTTCCGCCCGTTCCGTCGGCGGCACCGTATCCCCCTCCACCCTCAAATCAAGCGTATCCCGTCCCACCCCGGCAGCCAATGCGCCGAATCCCCACACACATAATATCATCCACAAAAGGAGGGTTGTTCTCATTCAATCCGGTCCAACAACTCCATGATTCGTTCCAACTCCATGTCCGACTTGAAGCCGATCACGATTTTCCCTTTCCCGTTCTCGTTCCTTTTCAATTCCACCTTCGTCTTGAAACGGCTCGACAGATGCTTCTGCAACTCAATGTAATCGCCGATGTCGTTCGTTCTCCGTGGCTTCTCCTCCGCCGGTTCCGGCAGCACCGCCTCCTCTTTCGGATTGGCAAGCTCACGCACCACCTCCTCCACCTTCCGCACCGAAAAGTCATACTTCAATATCTGCTCGAAAATCATCAACTGCGTCTCCGCGTCCTCCGCTCCCAGAATAGCCCGCGCATGGCCCATCGAAATCTTCTTGTCCCGCACGGCAAACTGTATTGCTGCAGGCAACTTCAACAGGCGCAAATAATTGGTCACCGTCGTACGCTTCTTGCCCACCCGGTCGCTCAACTCCTCCTGTGTCAGGTGGCATTCGTCAATCAACCGCTGGTAGCTAAGCGCCACCTCCATCGCGTTCAAATCCTCACGCTGGATATTCTCAATCAATGCCAGCGTCAGCACATCCTCATTCTCCGTCTTCCGGATATAGGCGGGAATCGTCGTCAGCCCCGCCATCTTCGACGCCCGGTAACGCCTCTCCCCCGCCACGATTTCATACTTCCCGTCCTCCACGACGCGCACCGTTATCGGTTGCACAATGCCCAGCGCCTTGATGGACGCCCCCAACTCATTCAACGCCTCTTCGTCAAACTCCGTACGCGGCTGGTACGGATTGGGACGTATGTCCGACAGATTCAACTCCTGAATCATCGATACCACTCCCTCCGGCTCCGCCGATTCCTGCGTCGCCTCCCGTATCAACTCACCCAAACCTTTTCCTAATCCGCCAATCTTCTTTGCCATAAATCCTTTCGTTTAATCACACCCGGTTCCTCTGTATCAATTCCTGTGCCAACGACATATAATCCTCCGCCCCGCGGCTCCCCGCATCATACAGGATGGCAGGCTGCCCGAAACTCGGTGCCTCCGCCAGACGGGTATTACGGTTAATCAACGTCTTGAACACCATATCCTGAAAATTCTTCCGCACCTCCTCCACCACCTGGTTCGACAACCGAAGGCGCGCATCATACATCGTCAATGCAAATCCCTCGATTTCCAGCCCCGTATTCAGCCGCTTCTGTATCAATTTAATCGTACTCAACAATTTTCCCAGCCCCTCCAGCGCAAAATACTCGCACTGCACCGGAATAATCACCGAATGCGCCGCCGTCAGGGAATTGACCGTAATCAAACCCAGCGAGGGCGAACAGTCGATGAGGATGTAATCATACCGGTCCTCCACCTTCTCCAACACCCGCTTCAACATCATCTCCCGATCCGGCAACTGGATCATGCTCACCTCCGCGCCCACCAGGTCTATGTTCGACGGCAAAAGATCCAAATGCTCGATTTCTCCCTTCAATATCGCTTCATCCGCCTCCAAGCCGTCCACCAGGCACTCGTAAATCGTCTTTCCGCCGAGTTGCTGGATATCCACGCCCAAACCCGAAGAGGCATTCCCCTGCGGATCCGCGTCCACCAGCAACACCCGTTGTTCCAACACGGCAAGGCATGCCGCCAGATTCACCGACGTCGTCGTCTTTCCCACCCCTCCCTTTTGATTTGCAATTGCAATGATTTTAGCCATACATTTCCATTTTACAATATTCGTCGTAAAAGTACAACTAAAAAAAATATCCACCCGTTTTTTCACCCTCTTTTTATCAACAAAAACACCCGTTTTTATCAACACTCCGCCAAGCGCCACTCACAATCAGAGGTTTATCCGCATGCCCGCCCGCACAATAAAATCCCCGCATTCCTTCATCGTTTCGATTGTTTGCTGTAATTTTACCCGCCTAAAACAAAGACTTCAACCATGGCGATACAATTTCTACATCCCGAATTCCTCTATGCTCTTTCCCTGCTTGCCGTCCCCATCGTGCTCCACCTGTTCAGCCTGAAACGCTACAAAAAAGTATATTTCAGCAACTTCACCTTTCTCGAAGCCCTGCAACAACAGAAGAAGAACAGTTCCCGCATCAAGAAATGGCTTCTGCTCCTCCTTCGCCTCCTTGCCATCGCCTGCATCGTCATTGCCTTCGCCACCCCCTACACAGCACGCCGCGAACAGTCCGACGCCACCCCCGCCGCCCCCCGGCAGCAAATCGTCATCTACGCCGACAACTCCTTCTCCATGACCAACACCGGCGCTCAGGGCATCCTCTTCGAAGAAGCCAAGAAACACCTCCTCGACATCGTCACCTCCTACCCCACCGGCACTCCCTTCCGCCTCCTCTCCAACGACGCCCCCGACCGCCTCACCCTCACCCGCGAACAAATGTACGACGCCCTCGCAAGCCTCAAAATCAGCCCCGCCGCCAAACCCCTCTCCCGCATACTCAAAGAAGCGCGCGAACTCACCGAAGGAAAGCCCGCCACCCTCTTCCTCCTCTCCGACTTCCAGACCTTCAACTGCGACTTCCCCGCCGTCACCCCCGACACCACGCTCGAAACCGTATTCCTCGCCATCACCCCCGAAAACCGCAACAACATCTACATCCGCGACATCCGCTTCGACCGGGCGTTCCACCGCCAAAACCAATACGACCGCCTCCACATCACCCTCGCCGACGACGCCGGACAGGAACACCCCCGCCTCCCCGTCACCCTCGCCTTCAACGGGCACAAGAAAAGCACTGTCACCGCCGACCTCCCCGCCGGAGGCTCCTGCGAAGTGGAAATCAACTACCTGAACGCCGACGAGGGCATGTACCGCGGCTCCGTGAAAATCCCCGACGTCCCCGTCATATTCGACAACACATTCTACTTCACCTACTCCATCGCTTCCCGCGCGGAAATCCTCTACCTTTGGCAATCCGCCCCCAACCCCCACTTCGGCAAACTCTTCGCCGACACCGCCGACTTCGGCTTCACCGCCATGCCCCTCGCCCAATCCGCCGGAATTGTCCCCTCCCATTACAGCCTCATCATCCTTGACGCCCCCACCGCCCTCTCCTCCGGACTGGAAAGCCTCTTGGAAGAATATCTTATCAACGGAGGTAACCTCCTCATCCTCCCCGACGACCTCCGGACGGAAGCGCCCGAACGCCTTCTCGCCAAACTACAGGCACCGCGCCTCACCGCCGCCGACACGAATACGGACATCGCCCGCATCGAAACCCGTGCCGCCCTCTTCCGCGACGCCTTCGCCGAAGACGCCGGACGGCAGACGGTACTCCCGCACATCCGCCGCTTCCGCCACCTCACCCTCGCCCCCTCCTCCGAACCCCTGCTCTCCGACAAGCGCGGCAACACCCTCCTCGCCGCCCATCCCTTCGGAAAAGGAATCCTTTACCTCTCCGCCTTCAACTTCGCCCCCGAAAACAGCGACATCACCTACCACCCCCTCTTCGTCCCTCTCATGGCAAACATGGCATGCCGCCTCAACACCTCCCTCAACACCTCCTACACCCTCGGCAGCGACAAACCCGTCATCATCGACAACCGCCACTACCGCGAACGCCTTCCCGTCACCGTCCGCCACGAAGACCGCAGCTTCGAATTCATCCCCGAAATACGCAAAGACTTCAGCGGCGACCTCATCCTCACCAACCCCGGCCGCATCCGTAAGGCAGGCATCTACGAAGTCATCCAAGACGGCCGCGTCATCGACCTCCTCGCATGGAACATCCCCCGTGAGGAATCCCGCCTCCTCTACTGCACCGAAGAACAACTGCGCGGCGCCTTCCCCCATGCCCGCGTGGAAAACATACGCACCACCCGCTTCGACCGCAACAGCGACCTCATCAAGGAAATCGTCCACCAGGACACGAACCGTTACCTCACCTTTTGGTTTATCCTCGCCGCCCTGCTCATCCTCCTGGCGGAACAATGGGTATGGCGCAAAAAACTGAATTAACCCGAACCCCGACCGTCATGACAGCCGAAACCATCCTCTACGAACTCCGAATCGCGGGTTCCCCCGAAAAAGCCATCCACCTCGCCCGCTTTTTCAAGACAGGTCCCGGCGAATACGGCGAAGGCGACCTCTTCCTCGGCGTCACCGTCCCCGCCCAACGCGACATCGCCCGACGCCACACCGACACTCCCCTCCCCGTCCTCCACACCCTCCTCTCCTCCCCCTGGCACGAAGCACGGCTCACCGCCCTCCTCATCCTCCTCCAACGCTTCACCCGCGCCCGTCGCGACGAGGACGCCCGACGCGAATGCGTGGACTTCTACCTTTCCCATACCCCCCGCATCAACAACTGGGACCTCGTGGACCTCACCTGCTACAAACTCCTCGGCGTCTGGCTCGAAAACCGCGACCGCACCCTCCTCTACCGCCTCGCCGGCTCCCCCAGCCTCTGGGAACAACGCATCGCCATCGTCACCACCATGCACTTCGTCCGCCGCGGCGACTTTGCCGACTGCCTCGCCATCGCCGACCTCCTCCTTCACCATCCCCACGACCTCATCCACAAAGCCGTCGGCTGGCTCCTCCGCGAAGTCGGCAAACACGACCGCCCCACCCTCACCGCCTTCCTCACCCCCCGCGCCTCCACCATGCCCCGCACCATGCTCCGCTACGCCATCGAACGCTTCCCCGAAACGGAACGGAAAGAGTGGCTCAGACAAGGAAAATAAATACTTCCCTCCCCCATTGATTCACCCCTCGCCACCGCGAGGGGTCTGCTGCTCGTTTCACTGAGGTTTTCTTCGACCTTTCTTCGGCACCACTCCCTAATCATTCCCTTATCACTCCCTAATCACTCACTTATAAATAAGGGAATGATAAGAAGTTGATAAGGATATGATAAGGAGTTAATGGTGAAGAAAAGTCGAAGAAAAATGCAGGCAAACCTCTGCTCGACAGCCGCTTTGGTCTGGGAAAACGGAAGAAAGACAAAAATTCTTCCTGACTTTGTTTTTTTGGTTTTTCGATTTACCTTTGCGGAAATTCAAAAACAAATGCCTATGGAAAAATAAAAGAGATTTGCACTAAAATTCAACAATGCAGAAATCATGTATAGAAATACATAATAATCTGCCATTTACATAAAAAGCGTTAGCTTTATCTTGTCTTCTGAAATTTCGACACTTTCTTAGACCCAACAGGAATAAAGCGTAAACGCTCACGTGAGTAACGTGGGCTTTACTTTGTTTGTTGGGAAAGGTCGTCGAAAACCGCAGAAGGCAAATAAAGGTACAGTCCCACGTTTTTTATGTGATGTATTCAATAATTCAGCGCAGGGGCTGGCGCATCTGATTAAAAACAATAGTATGAAAAAAATCTTGATGATAATTGGCGTTTTGACCGTTCTAAGCTCTTGTGCCACTATATTTAACGGTTCAAGAGCAAAAATCGTTTTCGACGCAAACAAAATCGATAAACCCGTGAATCTTACCGTAGATGGGAAAAAGTATTCTCATGTGACGCTTCCTGCAAGAGTGAAAGTGAAAAGAGGATTCAAACCTTCACATGTATTGGCAGAAGCCCAAGGATATGAACCTTACTCCTTGATTATTAACAAAGAATTCAATGTAACGACCTTATGCAATATTTTGTTGGGAGGTGTACCCGGTATGGCCATCGACGCTGCTACCGGAGCCATGATGAAACCGGAATCCTCGTATTACAATTTCAATTTCCGACCGATGAAAAATTACGTAGAAGACCCGACTATCATAGCAGGAGAAGCCGGAAATATGGTAAGTCGCGACAATCCCGGAGGGACTGCTTTGGAACGAACGATAATACGCTGGTTCTTCGACTCCGACCCACGGGGAGCGAGAATTTACTGGCGGGTGGTATCAAGCATCCCCAGTATCGTAAAGAATACAAACGAAACCTACTTGATGACTACCCCATTCGAGGAGACAAGGGCATTTAACATACTGGGGCTGACCTACGAAAATTCACGCGACGTACAGATAGAAATCAAAGTCAGCAAAAAAGGGTATGAAGACCAAGTGAAACGTTTCAACGTCCGACAAGCGATAGACCAGCAGGAAATCAGCAGTTTCTTCGAAATGGTCGAGAAAGAAGAGTAATCTTTTCATTTTCACGAGACTGTCTAACAAATCTTGTTTTAATATTTTCGCTCTTGTCAGAATGAACTCTGGCAAGGGCGAATTTCAATTTCAAGGACTTGTTAATATGTTATGACACCAAACGTTTATCTTCCGCAATTTCCCTATATTTGCAGCATAAAGACGGAACAAAAGATATGATTAGCTATTTGCAAGTGGAAAATCTGAGCAAGCGGTTCGGGGAACAGTTGCTTTTCGAGCATATTTCGTTCGGCGTGGGAAAAGGGCAAAAGGTGGCACTGATTGCACGGAACGGGATGGGGAAATCGACACTGCTGCGGATTATCGCGGGAAAGGACATGCCGGAGAGCGGAACGGTAATTTTCCGCAATGACATCCGGGTGGGGATTCTGGAGCAAGAGCCGACGCTGGAGGCGGAGAATACGGTGTTCGAGGAGGTGTTCCGGTCGGACGCGCCGGCACTGGCGCTGATTCGGGAGTATGAGGAGGCTGTGGAACGGGAGGATACGGAGGCGTTGGAACGGTTGATTCCTGAGATGGACGCGCACGGGGCATGGGATTACGAAACGACGGTGAAACAGATTCTGTCGGAGTTGAAAATCGACCTGTACGACCGGAAAATCCGCCATCTGTCGGGCGGGCAGAAGAAGCGCGTGGGGCTGGCGAAGGTGCTCATCAGCAATCCGGATTTCCTCATCCTGGACGAACCGACGAACCACCTGGACATCGAGATGACGGAGTGGCTGGAGGAGTACCTCGGGAGAGCGAACATGACGCTGCTGATGGTGACGCACGACCGGTATTTTCTGGACCGGGTGTGCAATCAGATTATTGAAATCGACGCCTACGGGCTGTTCGCCTATAACGGGAATTACGCCTACTACTTGGAGAAGCGGGCGGAACGCATCGAAAGCCGGAACGCGGCGGTGGACAAGGCACGGAATCTCCTGCGCACAGAGCAGGAGTGGATGCGGAGGATGCCGCAGGCACGAGGGCACAAGGCGCAATATAGGATTGACAATTTTTACAAGCTGAAAGAGGCGGCATCGCAGGGGGTGACGGAACGGAAACTGGAACTGGACATCCAAGGGAAACGGCTCGGCAAGAAGATTCTGGAACTGGAGCACGTGACGAAGGAATTCGACGGGATGTGCGTGCTGCGGGATTTCTCGTATAAGTTCGTGCGAGGGGAGAAAATCGGTATCGTGGGCAAAAACGGAGTAGGCAAGTCCACATTCCTGAACATCATCACGCGGAACCTGGAACCGGACAGCGGTACGATTTCCGTCGGGGAAACGGTGGTCTACGGATATTACAAGCAGAGCGGCATCGAATTTCGGGAGGGGGATCGCGTCATCGACGTGGTGAAGAATATCGCGGAACGGATTGACCTGGGAAACGGGCGGGTGATGTCCGCTGGGCAGTTCCTGGAGTATTTCCTCTTTACGGACAAGCAACAGTACTCCCCTGTGGAAAAGTTGAGCGGGGGCGAGCGGCGGAGGCTGTACCTGCTGACGGTGCTGATGGGAAACCCGAATTTCCTGATACTGGACGAACCGACAAACGATTTGGATATCCTGACGCTGAACGTATTGGAAGACTACTTGAAGGGCTTCAAGGGATGCCTCCTGATTGTGTCGCACGACCGGTTCTTCACAGACAAGGTGGCAGACCGTGTATTTGCATTCGAAGGGGACGGGGTGGTCAAGGATTTCCCCGGCAATTACACAGTGTACAAGAACCACAGGGAGGAGGAAGAGGAGTGCCGGGAAAGAGAGGAGCGGGAACGGAAGAAACAGGAGCCGAAGCCCGCCCCCGCCGCAACGGAGAAGAGCGGAAAGCAGCGGAAGATGACATTCAAGGAAAGGCAGGAGATGGAGCAACTGGAGCGGGAACTGGAAGCGCTGAACGCGGAGAAGCAGGAAGTGGAGGCTGTACTCAGTTCGGGAACGCTGCCGGCGGAGGAACTGATGGCAAAATCGGAGCGAATCGGGGTGCTGATGGAAGAACTGGACGAAAAAGAGATGCGCTGGTTGGAACTAAGCGAAATAGAAAACAGATGATACGGGAAACGATAGATCGGTTTTTGGAAAAGCAAGGGATTCCGCGGGAGTCACGGTTTATCTTGGCAGTGAGCGGCGGGGCGGATTCGATTTGCATGCTGCATGCGTTCAAGTATTTGAATCTGAACATCCTGGTGTTGCACTGCAACTTCGCCCTGCGGGGCAAGGAGTCGGACATGGACGAACAGTTCGTGAAACGGTTCTGCGACAATTACGGCATCGCCCACAGCGTGAAGAAGTTCGACACCACGGGGTATGCCCGTAAACACGGGATAAGCATCGAGATGGCGGCGCGGGAGCTGCGCTACGAGTGGTTCCGGGAAATGAAGGAGAAGAAGAGGATGGACTACATCGTGGCGGCGCACCATGCGGACGACGTGGTGGAGACGGTGCTTATCAACTTCTGCCGGGGCACGGGCATCAAAGGGTTGCTGGGCATCAAGCCGGTGAACGGGGACGTCCTGCGCCCCCTGCTGGAATGCTCGCGGGAGGACATCCTGACGTATATCCGGGAGAACAAATTAGGCTATCGCACCGACTCGACCAACAATTCATTGGACTACACCCGAAACAAGATACGCCACCAGGTGGTGCCGGTGCTCAAAGAGATTAACCCGTCGCTGCTCGCCACCATGCGGGAGACCTGCGAGGCTCTGAAAGAGACGGAGGAGATTTTCAACTTCGGCATCCGCGAGTTGCAGGAGCGTGTCTGGGACTGCGAGGAGGACGAGATACTGATACACATTGGGAAGACACTTGCCTCCCCGGCACCCTACACCCTACTGTACGAGACGCTGCGCCCGTTCGGCTTCAATAAGACACAGATACGGGACATTCTGCATGCCCATGACGCCACGCCGGGAAAACAATTCTTCGCGGGCGACCATATACTGGTCAAAGGTCGCGACTATTGGCGATTGTACGACGCACACAAACAACAACAAGAGACGACGACCATCCCCGGACCAGGGCAATACACGGTGGAAGGGCAAAGGTTCGAGGTATTCCGCTTCCCGCTGACCGCCGACTTTGAGATTCCGACGGATGCCGACATCGCCTGCTTGGATGCGGGGAAGGTGAAGTTCCCGCTGACCGTGCGCCACTGGCAGGCGGGCGACTACTTCTGTCCGATAGGCATGCAGAAAAGCAAAAAGAAACTGAGCGACTTCTTCACCAACCGCAAATTCAGCGCGCGGCAGAAGCAGGAATGTCTGCTGTTGGAAAGCGATGAAAAGATTGCCTGGGTCATCGGACACCGGTTGGACGACCGCTTCAAGATTACGTCATTGACAAAAGAGATGCTTATTGTCAAGCGATTAACGGAAAAATAATTAAAAAAACGAGACTATGAAGCCTCGTTTTTTTAACACACTAACAATAAATTTACTACACAAATAGAATCATCCCGCCAAGGAATGACGGTGCAAAGATACAATATTTAAAACGTTTGCAAAAATTTTCGGGAGAAATAATTTAATCGGACATATTATTTTTCATTCTCAAATATTTATCCTACTTTTGTTCCTAACATTTAGTAAATATCCATGCTATGAGAAAAAGAAGAATGACGATAGGACTGATTGTAGGCGCCGTATGCGGCTTATTGGCGGCAAGCGTTTTGTCTTCATGCGCCATCGACCGGAAATGCCCGGCATATTCGCAAGCGTATATTAAATAACCGATTGAATAATTAAATATTAAAAGAACATGGCAAAAATTAAAGTTGGTATCAACGGATTCGGTCGCATCGGACGGTTGGTTTTCCGTGCAGCGATGACCAGAAATGACATTGAAGTGGTAGGCATCAATGACCTGATTGATGTGGACTACATGGTTTACATGCTGAAATACGACACCATGCACGGTCGTTTCAACGGAACAGTGGAAGCCAAGGACGGCAAACTGATTGTTAATGGTCAGGCTATCCGCGTGACTGCCGAGAAAGATCCGGCTAATCTGAAATGGAATGAAGTAGGCGCAGAGTACGTGGTTGAATCCACCGGTCTGTTCCTGACCAAAGAAAAAGCCGAAGCACATATCAAAGCTGGTGCTAAACGCGTGGTGATGTCCGCTCCGTCAAAAGATGACACCCCGATGTTCGTGATGGGTGTGAACAACAAGAAATATGCCGGTGAAACTATCGTTTCCAACGCATCCTGCACCACCAACTGTCTGGCTCCGCTGACCAAAGTTATCAATGACAAATTCGGCGTAATCGAAGGATTGATGACCACCGTACATTCCACCACTGCAACCCAGAAAACGGTTGACGGTCCTTCTGTCAAAGACTGGAGAGGCGGACGTGCTGCGGCA
The DNA here is from genome assembly GCA_910578985.1 of uncultured Odoribacter sp. GTDB lineage: Bacteria > Bacteroidota > Bacteroidia > Bacteroidales > Marinifilaceae > Odoribacter. Next base: position 19,071 of record CAJTSF010000007.1, read on the forward strand.
GGCAACATCATCCCCTCCTCCACCGGCGCAGCGAAAGCCGTGGGCAAGGTAATTCCGGAACTGAACGGTAAACTGACCGGTATGTCGTTCCGTGTGCCGACTCTGGACGTATCCGTTGTAGACGTGACTTTCCGTCTGGCAAAAGAGGCTTCCTACGATGAAATCAAAGCCGCTGTCAAGGAGGCTTCCGAAGGCGAAATGAAAGGAATTCTGGGCTACACCGAAGAGGATGTGGTTTCTTCCGACTTCCTGGGAGATGCACGCACTTCCATCTTCGATGCCAAAGCAGGTATCGCATTGAACAAGAACTTTGTGAAACTCGTTTCCTGGTATGACAATGAGTGGGGATATTCCAACAAAGTGCTGGAATTGATTACACACATGAACACCGTGAAATAATTTTTCTTCAATATTCAATGAAGCCGTTGCTGCCGGATGGTGCAACGGCTTTTTATTGTCCAACGCCGGACATAAAAAATCGCCCGGAAAAAACTCCCGGGCGATACTGTTTCGATTGGATTAAATCTTGTGGATTACAAGACCCGAACGCAATTTCGGTTCGAACCAAGTCGTCTTCGGAGGCATGATATTGCCGGTATCGGCAATATTGATCAACTGCTCCATAGACACTGGATAGAGAGCGAAAGCAACTTTCATCTCCCCGCTGTCCACGCGTTTCTTCAACTCGCCCAATCCGCGGATACCTCCTACGAAATCAATACGTTTGGAAGTACGCAAATCCTGAATATCCAGAATATCCGCCAATACATGCTTGGATAGGATAGTTACATCCAGCACTCCGATCGGATCGGCATCATTATAAGAACCTGCCTTTGCCGTCAAGCGGTACCACTTGCCTGCGAGATACATGCTGAATTCATGCAGTTTCGCCGGATGGTAAATCTCCGCACCCATATCCTCTACGGTAAAATGAGCGTTTAATTTCTCCAGCAACTGGGCTTCCGACAGACCGTTCAAATCTTTCACGACACGGTTGTAGTCAATGATTTTCAACTGATGGTCCGGGAAGTGTACAGCCATGAAGTAATTGTACTCTTCAGTACCGTTGTGGTTCGGGTTCTTCGCGCTATACTCCGCACCGATACGGGCAGCGGCAGCAGTACGGTGGTGTCCGTCAGCCACATAAGTATAAGGAACCTTCGTAGCGAATAACTCTTCCAGGCGCTTATTCGTCTCCGGGCAATTAATCGCCCAGAAATGGTGACCGAAGCCATCCTCTGCCACGAAATCATAATCCGCTTTCTGGTTCTTCACAATATCCTCCACAATCGCATCGATTTCCGGTACGGCACGGTAAGCGAAAAATACAGGCTCCAGGTTGGCATTCACATAACGGGTCAGCACCATGCGGTCCTCCTCCTTGTCGGGACGGGTCAGTTCATGTTTCTTGATGATACCGTTCATATAATCCTCACAAGCAGCACAACCTACGATACCGTATTGCGTCCGTCCTTCCATCGTCTGTGCATAGATATAGAATTTCGGTTCGGCATCCTGCACCAGCCACCCTTTCTCCTGGAACATCTTGAAATTCTCCACGCTCTTGTTGTACACAACTTCGGAGTGGATATCCGTTCCTGCAGGGCAGTCAATCTCGGCACGGGTCACGTGAAGTAACGACCTCGGTTTGCCGGCAGCCATCTGTGCCGCCTCCTCCGAGTTCATCACGTCGTACGGCAAACAAGCCAATTCCTCACATACTTCCTGATTGGGAGTACGCAATCCTCTGAATGGTTTTACAATAGCCATAACTCTCCTCAATCTTATTTGTTTACTTTGAATTTAGCATCGCCGTGCTCCAGGAAAGCCACTATCTGACGGGCCGCAGCCAAACCGGCATTAACGTTCGCTTCTTCGGTCTGAGCCCCCATCTTCTTGGGAGTAAAGAAGTAACGGCCTTCGAACGGTGCAAAATCAGCTGCATTGTCCGGTGCGATGTCGGAAATATACTTAAAGTCGGGACGGTCTGCCATCAATTTCACCAGACCTTCCTCGTCAATCACCTCTTTACGGGCGGTATTCACCAGGACAGCCCCTTTCGGCATGCGGTTCAACAACTCGTAATTGATTGACTTCTTCGTCTTGTCGGTTGCAGGGATATGCAGGGAAACATAATCGCACATGCCGTACATCTCTTCCACGGAATGCAACGGAGTTGCACCGGCAGCGATAATCTGCTCGTCCGTCATGAACGGATCGAAGGCATACACTTCCATGCCGAAACCTTTGGCGATGCGGCCTACATTCTGACCCACATTTCCATACGCATGAACACCGATTTTACGTCCTTTCAACTCTACGCCGGACTTGCCGTTATAGAAATTGCGGGCCATATAGACCATCATACCGAAAGCCAGCTCCGCAACGGCATTGGAGTTCTGTCCCGGAGTATTCATGGCAACCACACCGTGGTCGGTACAAGCCTGCAAATCGATATTGTCATATCCCGCACCGGCACGCACAATCACCTTCAGGTTCTTGGCAGCCTCAATGACCTCTCTGGTCGCCTTATCCGAACGGATAATCATGGCATCCACATCAGCCACGGCAGCAATCAACTGATCCGGAGAAGTATATTTCTCCAACAATACCAGTTCATATCCCTGAGCCTCCACGATTTCGCGGATACCGTTTACGGCAACAGCCGCAAACGGTTTATCTGTAGCAATTAATACTTTAGCCATAGTCACATTATTTTTTGTGTTTTGCTTCAAACTCCTGCATGGCAGCAATCAACGCTTTGACATCCTCCATCGTACAAGCATTGTAAGTGGAAGCACGGAAACCGCCTACCAGACGGTGACCCTTCACGCCTACGATATTCTTTGCCTTGCAGAAATCCAGGAATTCCTTCTCCAATTCCTCATAACCTTCTGCCAACAGGAACGGGATGTTCATGCGGGAACGGGAACCCTCTTCCACCACTGCGCGGAACACGGTGTTACGCTCGAACTCTGCATACAATGCGTCGCATCTTTCAATGGCCAGTTTCTCCATAGCCTCAACACCGCCCATGGACTTGATCCATTTCAAGGTTTCGCCTACGGCAAAAATGTTGATACAGGGAGGCGTATTGAACATAGAACCGTTCTCTACGTGGGTAGAATATTTCAACATCGTCGGAATCTTGCGGTCTGCCACCACTTTTTCCAGAAAATCATTGCGGATAATGACGAAAGTAGCTCCGGCAGGTCCGAGGTTCTTCTGACAACCGCCATAAATCATGGCATATTTCTTCACATCCACCGGACGGCTGCAAATATCCGAAGACATATCGGCGATTACAGGCACGGGGCTGTCCAGGTCTTCGAAAATCTCGGTACCGCGGATAGTATTGTTGGACGTAATGTGCAGATAGTCCACATCGGCAGGGATTTTGAATCCTTTCGGATAGTAAGTGAAGTTGCGGTCCTCGGAAGTGGCGATAACCTCCACTTCGCCGAACAACTTAGCCTCTGCGATGGCTTTCTTCGACCATACGCCGGTATTCACGTAAGCAGCTTTTTTACCCAGGAAATTGTAAGGAATCATACAAAACTGCATGCTGGCACCACCACCCAAAAAAATCACTGAATAGTTGTCCGGAATGTTCAACACCTCTTTGAACAAGGCAACCGTCGAATCATAAACAGCCTGAAAATCAGCTGAACGGTGAGACACTTCCAAAATGGACTGTCCGCAATTACCCAACTCAATTACAGCCTTGGCAGTGTTTTCCAGAGTCATATCCGGCAATTTACAAGGCCCTGCGTTAAAAATGTGCTTTCTCATCTCTAAATAATTAAAGTTTTATAATTAATTGGTTACAAAAATATCTATCAAAAAAACGGAGTTTTTACAACCTTGGCTTTCAGTGCTTTATTTCTTACCCGAATGTAAATCTCGGTATCCAGCTTATGGAAACCGCTCTTCACGTATCCCGTACCGATGGATTTTCCGGTCAGAGGAGACATCGTACCCGAGCAAACCACTCCGATTTCATTCCCTTCCGCGTCCTCGATAGGATAGCCTTGGCGGGCGATACCCCGGTCGATGATTTCAAAGGGTTTCAGATAACGGGACGGCTTATCGTTCTTCAACTTCTCATGATATTCACGCATAATGAAATCATTGCCCGGCACAAACTTGGTAATCCATCCTAACCCTGCCTCTATCGGGGAATGGTCATCGTCGATTTCATGCCCGTACAGGCAGAAACCGGCTTCCAGACGCAAAGTATCCCGCGCACCCAGACCGATAGGCAATACCCCGAACTCCTCGCCGGCTTCAAATACGGCTTTCCATAATTTCTCCGCATCCGCATTGTAGGCATACACCTCGCAACCGCCCGAACCAGTATAACCCGTAGTGGAAAAAATCACTTTATCAATGCCCGCAAAGGGAATTTCTTTAAATGTATAATACTCCATATCCTCCACGCTCGCATCCGTCAGTTTCTGCATGGCTTTCAACGCCAAAGGTCCCTGAATCGCCAACTGGCAAATATTATCGGAAGCATTCTCCAGTTCCACGCCCGGCTTCATGCCCAACTCCTCCCCATGCTTCACGACCCATTCCCAATCCTTTTCGATATTGGCGGCATTCACCACCAGCAGATACTTCTCCGCGCTGAAACGGTACACCAACAAATCGTCCACGATACCTCCCTTGTCATTCAGAAAGCAGCTATACTGGACTTTCCCGTCCACCAGCGCAGCCACATCATTGGAAGTCAATTTTTGAACCAATTCGAAAGCCTTCGGTCCCTTGATCCAGAACTCCCCCATGTGGGATACGTCAAAAACACCCAATTTTTCGCGCACATTATTGTGCTCCTCTTTGATGCCGGTGCTGTATTCTATCGGCATATTGTAACCGGCAAACGGTGCCATACGAGCGCCAAGCGCCTCGTGATAATGAGTAAAAGGAGTTGTTTTCATACCATATCGTTTTAATTATGATTTCGTTTCCCATAAATTTCCGGACAAAGATATAATTTATATCCAAGCACTTTCTTCTTTTTTCGGTTTAAATTTTCCATTTCAAGCAACTTTAATTGAAAAAACATTTGGCACTTTGGATTATTTGCCCTATTTTCGACACCCAAGTTTTGCATGCTAAAGCAAACATCAAAAAAGATTACGCCATGATGATAAAAGTAACAGAACAACAAGGCTATTTCGTCGCTGAGTTTGTCGATCTGAAACGATTTACATTAGCTAATGTGGAACCCATCAAATCCGAATTGGTTCCCCTTTTCTCCACAACGGGCACCCGTTTGGCCCTCAATTTCCAAAACATCGAATTCATTGACAGCAGTGCCATCGGATGCCTCATTTCTTTGGCAAAAGCCGCCCGATGCAACGGGGGTTCCATCAAACTTTGCCACTTGACGCAAAACGTAATGGAAATACTGGAATTACTTCACTTGCCCATGATTTTAGACATCGAACCCACCGTGGAGGATTGCTTCAAAAGCTAAAAAGCCACCAATCCCTCAAGAGGACTTCTCGAAAAAATCATTCTTGAAATTGACAAAATACAATCGCCGGCGGGCACGTGTGACTGCTGTATAAAGCCAACGCCAATACTCATCGTTCAACATATCCTCCGTGAGATACCCTTGATCGATAAAAACAGCGTCCCATTGCCCGCCTTGCGCCTTATGGCAAGTCACCGCATAGGCAAACTTGATTTGCAGGGCATTGTAAAACTCATTGCCCCGGATTTTCTCCAATCTCTTTTTTCGGGAAGGCACATCGGCATACTCCGCCTCCACCGCATAATATAAAGCCCGGCTCTGCTCGGGAGTCAGTGCGGGATAATCGGAAGTCAGCGTATCCAACATCACCCACGAGGACAATTCCCCGTCGTAATCGTCAATCTGCAACGTCACCTTTGCAAAATGCAGTCCGTACAACTCCTCCCTCCGCCCCACGCGGCGGATGACCGCCATATCGCCGTTGGCGATGAAATCCGTCCTCTCCTGCCCCGCACCCCAGAAATAATTATTACGGACAATCATCACCCGGTCGCCGCCACTGAAATCCTCCTCCCGGTACAATATGGAGCGGCGGATACCCTCGTTAAAGCGGTTCGCCCTTTTGTTGGAACGGCACACCACCATCGTTTCCTCCTCCCCGTACTTGCCGTAACAAGTCTCCATCTCCTCCAGCAACTCCCCTCCCCCGATGCGGAAAACATCCGGAAAACGTCCCACCTTCAAAGCAAGGGAACTCTCCCCGCTCCCGATCAGACGACGCACCTGCGTCGCATTGTACAGGATGCCCGAAGCCTCCGCCTGCCGCATGATATCCGTGAGATTCACCTCCGCAATGCTGAAATGATAAGCCGCCTGCAACTCCCGGCGGTCCAACGCCGGACTGACATCCAGCCCAACAGGCGGCAACTGTGCCACATCCCCGATGAGCACCAAGCGATTGCGCCTCCCATTATACACGAACCGCACCAAATCGTCCAGCAGGCAACCGCTTCCGAAATGCCCCTCGGTGTCCATATTGGAAATCATCGAAGCCTCGTCCACGAAAAAAAGCGTATTCGCACCGGCATTAAACCCCAGGTCGAAAAAACCCTCCCCGTCGGTCTCGTTTTTCTGACGGTAAATTTTCTTGTGGATGGTAAAAGCGGGATGTCCGGCATAAGAAGAAAAAACCTTGGCGGCACGGCCCGTGGGAGCCAGCAGCACCACCCTGTACTCCAACGCAAGCAGCGTATTCACAATTGCCGACACCAGGGAGGTTTTCCCCGTCCCCGCATACCCTTTCAGCAGGAAAAGGCTCTCAGCCTCGGATTCAAACAGGAAACGCACAAAATGTTCCACCGCCTCTTTCTGGGTCGGCGAGAAATCAAAGCCGAACTTTTTCAAAACGATTTCTTCAAAATGTTTTGGAATCATCATGAAAATAAATTGCCGATTATGTCTTTAATCTAAATTTTTTCCTAAATTTGCGAGCAATATTCAATTTGCACTCCGCAAACGTGGGGTAAAGATACGAAAATTAACGCAAAGATAAAATAACATTGAAATGAAAAAACTTATTATTCAGATTGTTCTCGCATTAGCGATTATCGTCTTAGGCTATCTCTGCTACCAAAGCATCATGACTCCCCAAAGATTCCAAACCATCAAAGAACAACGGTATCTCCGCATCATCCAGCGTCTGAAAGACATCCGAACGGCACAGGAAGCCTATAAAGACACCTACGGACAATACACCGGAAGTTTCGACACCTTGATTCATTTCATCAAATACGATTCCATCAAAGTCGTACGTTCCATCGGTTCTTTGAGCGATGAGGATTTGGAAAACGGCATCACCGAAGCACAGGCTATCAAAGAAGGAAAAATCATCCGCGACACCGTCAAGGCAAGCGCTTTGGAAAACATCTTCAACAAGGACTATGCCATCGATGACATCCGCTACGTGCCTTTCACCAAACGCAAACACCAGTTCAAAATGGGCGCCACCAAAATCTGGACCGACTCCGGCATCGAAGTGCCCATCTTTGAAGCCTATGTGACGAACATGGTCATCTTCGACGACCTCCGTGACGAATACAACGACGAATTGTTGGAAGAAAACGGAGAAAGAAAGCGCCTCAAAAAATTTGCAGGCTTAAAGGTCGGCGACTTAAAAGAAGCGAATAACAACGTTGGTAACTGGGAATAGCCGAGTGCATGCAACACATATACTATATTGACAGCAATTTCGTCAAAGAACATGCTTCACAATACGTATTGTCCATCCGTTATGCAACGGATGGACTTTCCTTTTGCGTCCATGCCCCGAACAACCGCCTGCTGGCGTTCTTCTACCAACCGTTCAGGGTAGACTCCATCGACGCGGTCATCGCCAAGGTGAAGCAAATGCTTGTCGAAGAAGAACTGCTGCACCTGAACTACCGGAAAGTCTACCTGCTTCCGTGCAACAAGGAAAAAATGCTGCTCCCCGCCCAGGAATTCGACAAAGAAACGGTGGCGGACATGTACCGCCTGTGCCTGCACACGGACAAGAACGAAACACTCATCTACCGGAAAATCCGCGGCATCGAGATGTATCTGGTCGAGTCCCTGCCCCGCAACTTTGTGACATTCCTCACCACACGCTACCCCTCGCTCTACATCGCGAACAGCGCCTACCCGTTCATCACACACTCCCTGTCGAACATCCTGTTCAACGGATTCAACCTCTTCATCGACATCCACGAACGCTATTTCGACCTCCTGCTGACGAAAAGCAGCGACATCCTCCTGTTCAACTCCTTCGCCTACGGCTCGGTGAACGACATGGCATACTACGCGCTGAACTGCCTCGAGCAGTGCCAGGCAGACCGCGAGCAACTGCAAACCACCCTTTCCGGCAATCTGGTCAATGACCCCATACTGACGGAAACCCTCGGCAAATACCTCCCCAACATTGCCGTGCTCAACTATGCCCCCCTCTCGCAACTCGTACAGAACAACGAACTGAACAGCTCCACCTTCATCCACCTGCTAAACATCCACAAATGCGAATAATCAGCGGTTCCCACAAAGGAAAACAAATCTTTCCGGACAAGAACTTCAGCGCACGCCCCACCACGGACTTCGCCAAAGAGAACCTGTTCAACGTGCTCACCAACTACCTGGACATCGAAGGCACGCGCTGCCTCGACCTCTTTTCCGGCACCGGCAGCATCAGCTACGAACTTGCCTCGAGAGGAGCCGCGGAAATCATCTCCGTCGAACAGAACTTCAAACACTACGCCTTCATCAAGCGCACAGCAGCGGAACTGGGCTTCCAAGCCATGCAAATTTTCAAGACGGACGCCTTCCTCGCCTGCCGGAAACTGGCAGGCAGGAAATTCGACCTCATCTTTGCCGATCCCCCCTACCGCCTGGAAAAAATCAACGATCTCCCGGCAGCCATCTTCGACCACGACTTGCTCGCTCCGGAAGGCATCGCCGTCATCGAACACCCCGTCGAAACGGACTTCTCCACCCACCCCCGCTTTTCGGAACACCGCCAATACGGCAGCGTCAATTTCTCCTTCTTCCGCTAAAATATTGCGATAACACACATTTAGGCTGCAAATATTTTGCACAAATAAAAGCATATCGTACATTTGAAATCTTAAACATAAAAACAACGGTATGCAAAACAAGAATCTATATTTCATTTCACGCAACTACCTGCGTCTCAACTGCGGCGGAAGCATTGCCAGAACCGACATTGAAATGGTCATGGAACGCCTGGGCTGCAAGAACATCGGATTAAAACGCACATTCCACCACAACAGCATCACACACGCCATCCGAAATTCCTTAGGAGCCATGCGAGCCCTATCGCAATTGAAAAAGGGGACGTCCTCATTCTCCAATACCCGATGAAACTTTACTTCAAACTCCTATGCGATACAGCCCGGAAACGTGGCGCCAAGGTCATCAATATCGTTCACGATCTCGACTCATTCAGTCCAAAAATCACCGTTGAGCAGGAAATCGACCTGCTGAACCGCTGCGACATTCTATTGACCCATAACCACATGATGAGGAAATGGCTGCAAGACCAAGGCTGCAAAGTGAAAATGATTGATTACGAAATCATGGACTACCTGCATGGGACATCCGGTGCCCCGCACCAGCCGTCATCCCGGAAATACTCCATCTTCTTTGTTGGCAATGCCTCCTGCACACTAAACAACTACCTCTATCAACTGGCTGAAGTCATGCCCGACACCGACATTTATCTCTACGGCACCAATCCGGCAACACAATTTACAGAACGATTGCCAAACTTGCACCCCATGGGATTTGTGAAAGACACGGCAATCATCGCCCGTCACCAAGGCGACTTCGGCATCTCATGGTACGGAAGTTCTTTGGATGACGGCGTAGGCAAAGGAATATACATGAACTATAACAACCCGCATAAAGTCTCCCTTTACTTGCGTTGTAATGCCCCCGTCATCGTATGGAACAAAGCCGGACGCGCCGAATTCATTGAAAAGGAAGGCATCGGCATCAGTGTCGATTCACTCAGAGAACTGAATGCCCGTTTTGCCCGAATCTCTACGGAAGATTATGAAAAAATGACAGAGAATGTCATGCGCGTCAATCAACGTCTGGCTGCCGGATACTACTTGGAAAATGCTCTCGCCCAAGCACTCGCTTATCTGGAAAAAAACAATCCGCCCGAATAAAACAAAAGCAGAGGGTGTTTCCACTCTCTGCTTTCCTTTATATCGCTTCCGCCCCCTTACTCCTCATACAGCGAATCGCACGTGCAAACCAAATTGCGGTCGCCGTATCCGTCGTCCACGCGTCCCACCTGCGGCCAGAACTTGTTCTCCGCCACCCAAGCCAGCGGGTAAGCCGCTTTGCTGCGCGGATAGGCGTGCGTCCATTCGTCGGCAGTCAGCACACGATGCGTGTGCGGTGCATTTTTCAGGACATTGTCCGTCTTGTCCGCCTTGCCTTCTCCCACTTCAATCATCTCCTCGCGGATGGTCTTCAACGCTTCGATGAACCGGTCCAGTTCCTCCTTCGGTTCGCTTTCCGTCGGCTCCACCATCAACGTCCCGTGCACCGGGAAAGAGAGCGTGGGCGCATGGAAACCGAAGTCCATCAAACGCTTGGCAATATCCAACTCGGAAATGCCGTACTCCTTGTTGAACGAATTGCAATCCCAAATCATCTCATGCCCTACGCGTCCCTGCTTGCCTTTGAAAAGAATCTTGAAACCCAGTTTCTCAAAAGCGGAAGCCAGATAGTTGGCGTTCAAAATCGCCATCTCGGTCACCCGCTTCAATCCGGCAGCGCCCAACATCAACAGATAACCATAGGTCACCGGCACCATGCTCACCGAACCGTAAGGAGCAGCCGACACAGCATGGATGCCCTGCTCGCCGCCCGTCTTCACCACGGAATGCGTCGGCAGGAACTTCACCAGATGCTCCGCCACGCAAATCGGACCCACACCCGGACCGCCGCCACCGTGAGGCATGGCAAACGTCTTGTGCAGATTCAGGTGGCAGGCATCCGCACCGATGGTTCCGGGACTTGTCAGCCCGCACTGTCCGTTCATATTCGCACCGTCCATGAACACCTGTCCTCCGTTGTCATGCACGATTTTCACCAATTCCTTAATGGATTCCTCGAAAATACCGTGGGTCGAAGGATACGTAATCATCGCCCCGAACAGGTTCTCCCTGTTCTCCTCCGCCTTCGCGCGGAAATCCGCCACATCGATATTTCCTTCCGGGTCGGTCGCCGTCACGATAATCTTCAATCCCGCCATCGTGCTCGAAGCCGGGTTCGTGCCGTGCGCGGAAGCCGGAATCAACATCACGTTCCGGTGCCCCTCGCCACGCGAGATGTGATACTGCCGCAACACCATCAACGCCGTATATTCACCGGCAGCGCCGGAGTTCGGCATCAGGCTGCATCCGGCAAAACCGGTCACCTTCGTCAGCATCTCCTCCGTCTCCCGAATCATCTGGCGGTAGCCTTCCGCCTGGTCTGCCGGCACAAACGGGTGCATGCCGCCGAACTCACGCCAGGAAATAGGCAACATCTCCACCGCCGCATTCAGCTTCATGGTGCAGGACCCCAGGGAAATCATCGAAGTCGCCAGCGAAATGTCACGGCGTTCCAGATTCTTCATATACCGCATCATAGCCGTCTCCGAATGATAAATATTGAACACCGGCTGCTGCATATACTCATCCTCGCGCAACATCGCCGGGTCGAGCACCGTGCAATCATCCATGAAAGTCACCGGCTCGGCTTTCTTGCCGGCAGCCTCCGCAAAAATGCCCGCTATCGTGTTCAACTCCTCCTCATTGATGCGCTCGTCCGTAGACAACCCCACACCGCCGCACGGGCAATAGTACAGGTTAATCTCATGCGCCAGCGCCACCTTCCGCAACGCTTCCTGCGTCACCCCTGCGGGCAGGGCGAAACGGATGGTATCGAAGAACTTATCTTTTTTCAGCGTATAGCCGTATTTGCCGATTTCATTGGCCAGGATAACCGCCGCCGAATGGATATGCCGCGCGATGCGCTGCAATCCCTCGCGTCCGTGGTAAGCGGCATAGAATCCCGCCATCGTCGCATTCAGCGCCTTCGCCGTACAGATATTCGAAGAAGCCTTCTCCCGCTTGATGTGCTGCTCGCGCGTCTGCAAGGCCAGGCGCAACGCCTTGTTACCCTGCGCATCGACGGTCACGCCGATGATACGCCCCGGGATATTGCGCTTGTACTCCTCTTTCGTCGCCATATACGCCGCATGCGGACCGCCGTAACCCATCGGCACGCCGAAACGCTGCGTCGTTCCCACCACCACGTCCGCCCCCCACTCGCCCGGAGGCGTCAGCAACACGAGGCTCATCAAATCGGCAGCCACCGTCAGCAACGCCCCGTTCGCGTGCAACTTCTCCGCCAGGGCGCGGTAATCGCGGATTTCACCATCGGAAGCCGGATACTGCACCACAGCGCCGAACACCTCCGCCGTAAACTCAAACGTGTCGTAATCCCCGAACACCAGCTCGATGCCCTGCGGCGCCGAACGGGTAATCAGCACATCCTTCGTCTGCTCGAACACCTGGTTGTCCACGAACAGCCTGTTCGCCCCCGCCTTCTTCATCTCCTTGCCGCGCAACGCATACATCATCGTCATCGCTTCCGCGGCGGCCGTCGCCTCGTCCAGCAGCGAGCAGTTGGTCATCTCCAACCCCGTCAGCTCCAGCACCATCGTCTGGAAATTCAGCAACGCCTCCAGGCGTCCCTGCGAAACCTCCGCCTGGTAGGGCGTATATGACGTGTACCACGCCGGATTCTCCAGGATATTCCGGACAATCACCGCCGGGGCAATCGTGTCGTAATACCCTTGCCCGATGAACGTGCGGTACAACTTATTCTTGCCTGCCACCGCCTTGATGCGCGTCAGGAACTCATCCTCCGACAGCGGAGCGGGCAAATCCAAAGGTTCTTTCAACCGAATCGACTCGGGCACTGTCTGCCCGATCAACTCATCCACCGACTTCACGCCAATCACTTTCAACATCTCCTCCACATCCTCGGCACGCGGTCCGATGTGTCTTTCCAAAAACTGTTCTTTAGCCATGTTTCAATAAATATTAGTCATTCCATTGTAAACGTTTTCAGCCTAAAAGGCGCGTAAAGTTAGTTTTTTTTCCATTGCAACGAAAATCCTCGGGACAAAAATTTACGCCAAATGTACTCTTCCTCGTACCACTTATCCCTAAGTTGCGCCATACTTCCCTGCCCATTGCGTCGTAGTTGGGTCGGGGCAGCGTCGGACTTCGGTCGCTCCCAACCGAACGAGCACCGAACGAGTACCGAAGAAGCACCGAAGAAGAGGGCAAGAAAGTATGGCGCAACTTAGGGGCGAATTAGGGCAGAGTATGCTGTCTAAAGGAAATAAAAAAGCTGTCACGATTCATTTGTTGTCTCGTAACAGCTTGGTTCTCGGGCGGAAAGAAGGGGATTCGAACCCCTGATACCCTTTAGAGGTATACACGCTTTCCAGGCGTGCCAGTTCAACCACTCCTGCATCTTTCCTCGGTTGAATGGCGCAAAGGTAGTATAAAAAGCGAAAAGCGGAAAACAAAAAGCAAAAATTATTCTTCCCTGCCGTTTTTTTTTAGAAGGGATAACCGATAGCGATATTGAGCACCAGCCCTTTCCAGAATTTTCCGGCGATATTATAGTAGCCGGATTTGCCCGTATCATAGGGTGCGTGGAGGGGAATACCCACGTCGGCGCGCACGACGATAAAGGAAAAATCGTAACGCACTCCGAAGCCCGTGCCCAATGCCAGCTCCTTGGGCAGTCCCTTCAAGCCGATGCGCCCGCCGGGGCGTTGCTCCTCGCCGCGCAGCAGCCACACGTTTCCCGCATCCAGGAAGAGGGCGCCTTTCAACTTTTCGTAAAGGGTGAAACGGTACTCGACGTTCCCCTCCAGTTTGATGTCGCCCGTCTGGTCGAGGTAAGAGTATTTGGTCGCGACGGGATGGTAACTTCCCGGTCCGATGGAGCGCACCTGGAAAGCGCGGATGCTGTTCGCGCCGCCGATATAAAACTGCTCGCTGTAGGGCATCACGCGGGAATTGCCGTAAGCATAGCCGATGCCTCCCATGATCCGGACCGCAAGCTGGTTCTTGTCATTGACCGTCTTGTAGCCGATGAGTTCCGTGGTCAGTTTCAGGAACTGCGAATAGCGGTTGTTGAGGAAGCGTTTCCCCTCTCCCGCCCGATTGCCGCACAAGCGCTGGAAGCCGGCGATGATATTGCCCGCCTGGGTGAAAGAGCTTTGCCAGAAAAGACGGTTGGGATTCCGGTAGGTGGCAGGGCGGTCGTAAGTGTAGGTGTAGGACATGGAGGGTATGAACTGGTTGTTGAAACTCTTCGCCACGGTCGGATTGCGCACCGTCACCGAATCAAACGCCTGGGAGGTCTTCAGCAGGTAGGTGTAGTTCAGTTTGAAAGGCACCACGGAGTGATGGTGCACCGGGGAAGAGTTGAAGTCGTACGTCGCGCTCCCCCAGAAAGAAATCATCCGGAAATAGTTGTGCCGGTTCATGAGATCCGTCCCGATCTGGAAATGCGTCTGCTCGCGCAGGTCGCGTTTGCTCTGCATGAAACGCGGTATCAGGAGGCGGGGCACCGAGAGGTTGATATTCAGTCCCAATTCATAGGAATTCATCAGACCGCGGTTGCCGGTCGCCTGGCGGTTGCCCCCGATTTGCCATTCGTAAGAACCGGTGAGCTTCACGGAGAATATCTCCGCGCGCTTGAACATGTTACGGTTCGTCACCCCGAAAGTCAGTCCGGGTCCCAAGAGGTTGTTTGATTTGGAGGAGACATCCATCTCGATTTCAGTCTCTATCGGGAGGGCAAACTCGCCGTTGATGCGCATGTCCAGTCCCGGTACGGCTGCCGTGTCGGAGGCGGAAATGGTCATGTTGGCAAATTTAAAAACGCCCAGTTGCACGAAGTTCGCCTGGGTGCTGTTCTGCCGCACGGCGGAGTAGGTGTCGCCCGGACGCACTTTGACCGCCCGCATCAGCACATTGGGTTTCAGGGTGACGGGCGGGTCGTAAACGATTTTCACCCCGTCCTCCACCAATGTATCGCGTTCCGCCGTCCCGTCATTCCTCTCCAGGTTCACCTCCACGCTCTTCAAGCGGTACGGCCGCAAGGCATTCTCCGGCGTCCCCTGCTTCAGGGCAATCCGAACGTCCGCCACCTTACGCCCCGCCAAAGTGTCCATCAGGAATTCCACGTGCCCGGGCTGGAAGAAATAGTATCCGTTGTTGCGCAAGCGGGCAGCCAGACGCTGCCTCTCCGCCTCCATCAGGTTCACATCGTAACGGTCTCCAGACTTCAATTCGGTGAACTCCATCGAAGGGCGCACAATGGAATCCATTGCCGGAGGCCACCCCCACAGGCGAATATCCCCGTAGCGGAAAGGCTCCGGCAATTCCACCCGGTAACTGATGCGCGCTTTCTTCGGATTATGTTTCCTGGGAATGATTTCATAGCTCGTGCGGGTACCGAAAAAGCCGAAATCCTTCATGTTGTTCTCTACCATCTTCAAGCACAACTCCGGCTTCACATCGGAAACCAGAACGGGTTTCACCGACAGCTTCCTGTAGAGCCACCATTTCAATCCCTTTTCCTTCCGGATATCCCAATTATACACCCACAGCCCCAAGGCGAAGGGCGAACGGATATACGGGGTGTATAAAGAGTTGTTGGGCTTCACCGACAGGGGACCCGAAACGGCGGCACTCTGCTTGCCGTTCAGCTTGACCTTCTCGGGCAGCTCCACTTTTATCTTCTTCACGCCGACATAAAGCACCTCCCCCTCCGACAATTTACGCGTCGTCGAACAGGATGCCAGGCAGAACACCAGGCAGAAAGCCAGTCCTGCCGAAAACAACCGCCAAGCGGTCCTCCGTTTCATTGTCACACTACTCATGGATTCCTCATATTTGGGTTCAACCGTTCTTCCCGGTTCTTGTTCTTGAACAAATCCTTGAACTTCCGGAAATTCTTTCTCCAGACGATGCCGACACCGGTACGTACCACCTGCCCGTCCAGCACACTCTCATAATTGGAGTGGCGGAACACCTTGGCGAACAGGTTTCTCTTCTTGGTCATGGTGTATTCGATGGAAATGTCGTCCACCAAATTATTCTTCAGACTACCACTTCCATCCTCATTGCCGTCCGTCGAAATACGCCCTCCGATTTTCACCCGCACCCGGTCGTTGAACAATTGTCTGGAAAACTGGTAGGTCACGTCCGTGCGGGTGACGTTGTCATCCGTGCCGTGCGCATCGAATCCTACCGTCAGTCCCGCCTTCCGGGTATATTTGTTCAATTCATTCTCCACCAAACTGTAAAGCGCATTGTTCGCCACATTCACCCCCGAGGAAACGGCTCCGGGCGCCGTGTAAGTATTGTAAATCAATAGATTCAACGCCTGTCTTGTCCGTTCCTCCGGCGAGAAGGTCGCCAGTTGGTTCTGGATGACCATATCATTGGGCGCCGACAGGTCAAACGTGATGTCCGGATGCGCCAGGTTGTTCCGGATGCGGATAATCGACTCGAACAGCACCTGCCGCGCCTGTTCCCCCTCCTCCACGTCCGCCTTCACCTGTTCCGCCGCCGATATGTTCAGCGTGGGATTCATCGCCATGCCCGTCCACTCGACAAAACTGCCGCTGCTGATGCGGAATTCCTTTTTCCCCACAACAGGCACGCCATACTCCACTGTCCCGTCCGACAAAATATACTTTCCCGACAGGCTCATCCCGTTTTCGGGACTCATCGCCAGCACCAGGTTCCCGCCGCCCCGGATATCCACCCGGTTGCCTCCGTCCTCCGACAGGTCCACCCCGGCATGCACGGACTCTCCGATTTCTATCTGCATACGCATCGATACCCCGCCGGCGTTCACCTTCCCGAACGGCTGCATCTCCTGTCCCGTCGTATCGCTGAAAGACACGAAACGCACCAAATCCACGCTCTTGTCCACCAGTGCCGTTGCCGAGCTCCGCAGGACATAGGTGATGTCCGTCGTATTCAGCAGATGCACCTTCCCCGTGATGTCAAGTTCCGAAAAAAGCCCCGATATCTCCGCGTGCACATCCGCATATGCCTTTCCGTAAATCATCGACGTGGGATTCTTGCGGACGTTCACGACCTCGAAGTTCCGGGCATCGACAGCCAATTCCATCCCCATGCGCTCAAAGGGCGTCAGACGGATTGCCCCGTCCAGCACCAACTCACTGCGGTTGGGAGCCATGAAACGGAAAGCGTCAAAAAGTATCCGCCCTTCCTTAATCCATACCGGAACCGTATCCAAACCGAACACCGAACCGAGCATCACCATATCCGCCTTGCCTTCCCGGAAAACCAACTTCCCGTCGATTTGCGGCGCATTCAACGTGCCCCGCAAACGCACCCCGCCTGTCAATATTCCTTTCAGTTGCATCAAATCCAAGGGCAGGAAAGCATTCGCCACATCCAAAGAAAGCGAGGGGAGATCCACATCCAACGACAAAACACCCTCCTTCCCATCCGTTCCCACCTCTCCTTTCGCCTCCATCTGGCGGACACCGTCCATACTGACCCCGACCCCTATCTCATGCCTCTTGAAACGCTGGTCCACCAGATACTGCAAATCCACTGCCGGCGAACCCACCCGCTTTCCGTTCACCTCCATGTCCTCGACCGCCACACTCCCCTCCACCCCAATCTGTCCCCTCGTGTCATACATCATCATGTCCGCATCCAGTCTTCCTCCCAAATCCGGCATCATCGGCACCATGCCCGACACCTCCGCCAAATCCACGCCCACCAGTTCCATCCTCAGGCGCTCCCGCTGCTCTCCATCGTCCGGTAGTGACTGTAAATTCACCCGTTTATCCCCGTTCTCCATCCGCAAATTCGCCCGCACCCGCCCTCTCTTGTCCACCGTCACCCAATTCCCCTCGTTTACCTTCCAGCGGTTATATCCCAACACCGGATTCACCGGAAACAGCCCTATCATAAAAACGGAATCCCTCATCTCCGCATCCACCCCCAAATCAAAGCCTACACGCCCCTCCGCATCACGCTGCTTCAACTCCATCCGGATGCCTCCCCGCTCTATACGCCCGTTCACCCCTACATCCGAAAACCCTTTCCACATCTCCCCTCCACCATGTCCCCGCAGCGAATAAACCAAGCTCTTCCCCACCTGCCAAACTCCTGCCTGCATCGAATCCACCCGTACCGTCCCCACATATCCTCCCTGCAACGACATTCCCGCACGCAAACCGCTTCTCCGACGCGACACTACGGACAAAGAAAGATGCTTGAAACCCATATCCCTCACCTTTAAAAAATGAGCAACCGCATTCTGCTCATCCCCCGCAATCTCCAGACTGAAAGGCGGCACCGCCCATCCCACCTCCTCCATATCGGAAACCCGCTCCTTCACCTGCCTGCCGATGACCTCTGCCACTATCCCCATTCCGGATATAAACTCCGTCAAAGAAGTATCCGCACGGAACTCCATCCTTAAGTCCCCCGAATGCAATTCCAGGCGGGTATGCAGACTATCCGTAGCCAATTCCATTTTCAAATTTCCCAATTCATCGCTCCTCCTCCCGTCCGCCATCCGTACACTGTCCAGCTCGACCATCATACTGCCACTCCGTTCCGCATCCAGCATTGCCTCCAAACGAATACCCGCTTCCACCCGCAACGGCTCCGGAACGAAATGCAAGCGTTGCAAATCCATCATGCCCACATGCCCCTGCACGGACAAAGCATACACTCCATCGACTGAATCCCCCTTGAACACCAACCCCACCGGCACCGCCTCATCTTCAGACACCAACGTTCCCCACAGGCGCATACGCCGCAACGATGCCGCCAACGACACATCCCGGTAAGCATATCCCCCGTATTCCAATTCATGTACCTCCGCATTCACCTCCGCCCGCATCGTCTCCGGCGAAAAGCCTTGTCCCGTGAAACGGACACCGGCAGACACATGCCCCAGCGAATCCTCCGGCAAAAAACGATATAAAGGGAAACGGCTCACCAACAACTCTCCATCATAGACCTCCGTCCCCGGACGATAAAAACCGTCCAATGCTAGACACCCTTCCGAACAACAAAACCGCACATCCCCCCGGTACTCTCCCTCCTCCATCCATACCTTTGCCGACAACTCCATCCCCCGAGGCAGCTCCACTCCCATCCCCTCCAACCATACCCCCGCAAACGACACATCCTCCAACTCACCCCGCACCTCCATCTCACCCCGCATCCTCTCCCTCTCTCTCCAACCCGACACATTCCCGCTTCCCGTCACCTTCAA
Organism: uncultured Odoribacter sp.; assembly: GCA_910578985.1. Taxonomy (GTDB): domain Bacteria; phylum Bacteroidota; class Bacteroidia; order Bacteroidales; family Marinifilaceae; genus Odoribacter. Next base: position 38,476 of record CAJTSF010000007.1, read on the forward strand.
ATGCCCCGGCATTTCCAGCAGCAACTGCCCCACCTTCAAATCTTCCCCGCTCCACAATGCCGAGATACCGACACTCAAACGTTCCCCCCGCAACTCTTCCGGAAGACCGGAATAAAATACCCCGACATCTTCCATCCCAATCTCCCCGCTTACCGCCACCTGCAAGGGCTCCCTGCCCGGAATATCTTCGAAACCCGCGTCCGCATCAACCTCCAACCTCAAATGACTATGCCTGGTATGTAAAACTCCGCCCCGAAAAGCCGTCTCCGTCGAATCCAACACCACGCTTCCCTCCATCCCCGCCAACACCGGTCCTCCATCCCGCACCGCATGCACATCCCTCAACCGTGCACGTACCACCGTTCCCCGGTTATACACTTCCTCCACCTGCACGCCAATGCCTGACAACACCAACTTTTCTTTCCCTTCCCCCATACGAAAATCACCGTTCTCCAAGCCGACCTTCCCCACCAACACCGTCCACGGCATCCCCGTTCCTTCCTCCTCCTTCATCATCTTCTCTTCACTCCCTCCCCCCGCCATCCGACACCATCCCCCACTCACCCACACCGAATCCACTCCTACCGTCTGCCCTCCGATACCGACCTCCCCGCCTGCCACCCATGCTTCTCCCAACCCCGCCCGCAACTCCGGCATCGAAGGCGTCCGCATCCCGTAAGCCATCCGCACCAATTCCACCCTCTCCACTCCAATCCTCCACCCTTCCCCCTCCACTTCCTTTTTCTCTGTGTCCTCCTCCGTCCCGTTCTCCCCTTCCATCCATACCCTTCCCCCCTCTACCCTCACACTCCCTACTTTCACTCTCCGCTCCCCCCAATTCACCTCCGGCACCCTCGCATCCATCCGCTCCACGTCCACATCCAATTTCATCCCCTCCCCCCCATCCCCCCACGCCATTCTCACCCCCTCCAACTCAAACCGCCCCACGCTCACCTGCTTACGCCACAATCCTCCTAACCCTACCCGCACACGCAACCTATCAAGAGATACCAACGTATCTCCTTCCTTCCTACCCACATATACTTTCTCTAAACGTAAATCCAACGGAAACCCCAACCGGAACCGACCCACACTTATCTCCACCCCATAGTGCTCCGCCACATACCTCTCCGCCACTCCTTTCACCAACCCTTGCACCGGCGGCAAATACAACAGAAAAACCACCACCAACGGCAACCCCAGCGTCACCGCCATCACCCACCAGAAATATCTTAAAACCTTCCTCTTCATACACGCATGACCTATACACCTCCCTTATACGTCCCCACCCCTCCGCAAGTTACACCCCCTGCGTCATCCACCCCTCGGCTTCCCGTACCGCCTCCACCGTTCCCAAATCCAAGAATCTCCCTCCGTAAAAAAACATCCTCACCTCATGCTCTGCCGCCTGCACCAAATACTCATCGATAATCGAAAACCTCCCCCGTCCTTTCATCCCGCTCAAAAACTCACTGCTTACCACCTGTACCCCGCAAAACCCATACCTCCCCGCCTCCTCGAATCCATCTCCCACGACCTTCCTCTCCCCCGTCATACTGTTCTCCCATCCCTTCAGCCTCCCGTCCGCCCCGAATCTCAATCCTCTCCCGGGCGCTGCCCCCCTCACCGCCAACGTCGCAAATCCCTCCCCATGCGTCTTTGCCAGCGCCCTCAAATCCATCTCCGTATAAATATCCACATTATGCACCATCACCGTCTCCCCTGGCGTAAACAATCCTCTCGCCTTCAACAGCCCTCCGCCCGTATCCAACAACTCTTCCCGCTCGTCCGATACCACCACCCCGTCAGCCAGCCAGCCCTCCCGCTGCAAAAACTCCTCCACCTGTTCCGCAAAATGGTGCACATTCACGACAATCCGCCCTATTCCAGCCTCCCGCATCCTTCCCAATACCCCCTCCAGCAAAGTCTTCCCCCCCACCTCCGCCAATGCCTTCGGCTTCCGGTCCGTCAAAGGACGCAACCGTGTCCCCAACCCTGCAGCAAATATCATTCCCTCCATGTCACACCTCCACCATCTTGTTCCGTATTGCATACATCACCAGCGCCGCCGTATTCCGGCAACCCGTCTTGCTCAACAGATTCGCCCGATGCTTATCCACCGTCCGCTTGCTGATAAACAACTTATCCGCAATCTCCTGATTGGACAATCCCAGGCACACGTGATACAATATCTCCAACTCTCTCCCCGAAATCTCACTATCCGACGACTCCACCTTCGCCCCATCCCTCATATTATTCAAAATCCCTCTCAGCAACTCTTCCGAAAAATAACTGTCCCCCTCCGCCACCGCACGAATTGCCGCAATCACCTTTTCTATTCCCGCGCTCTTCAACACAAACCCTTTCACCCCGGCATCCACCATCTTATAATAATACTGCTCCTCGCCGTACATCGACAATACGATGACCTTCATCCCCGGTTTCATCCTCAACGCCGCTTCCGTCGCCTCCAACCCATTCATCACCGGCATCTCGATATCCATCAGCACCACATCACAATCCATGAATGAAAGACTGTCCAAAAACTCCTTTCCATTCGACGCCTCATAAATATGCTGCACAAAATCCTGCGTCGATAACAACAACTTTAAACCTTCACGGAACAACTTATGGTCATCCACAATGCAAACCTTCAACTTTCCCGGCTCTTTCATCGCTTTATTTTCTTTCATCGCGCCACATTTTAAACGCATTACATCCCGCAAACATAAGATTTCAGTCCCAAAATTCCAAACAATACGTTCATTAAAAATCCGGTGGATAGTATCCACCGGATTTTCATTCACATGCGTTATTCTATAAAACAAATTCACTCCATCATCAATTCATTCGCATCGCACGCTGTATTCGCCCCCCGCTCCGTTCCTGCCCTTCCTTGGCGTATTTCTCCTCCTCCATCTTCGACTTGTCCGCTCCCAGCGTATCCCCGATTGCGCGCTGCAAACGAGCTTTCGAATTCATCAGGTCGGCTTTGGCAAAATAATCCTCCGTATTCACGCAACGTTCGTCAATCCAACGGATAGCCTCCTCCACCAGCGCCTTGTCCGCACAGCTTTGGAAAGCCTCGATATTCGTCTGGAAATAATGTTTCTCCAGGCCGCCGCGCAGCATGTTGTAACTCATCACCTCGCGCATTTTATCCAGCAAGCCGCGATAATCCCCTTTCCGAACATAGGCCGCCGTATATAAATTCGCCAAACCGATGGGAGCCATCTGAGAATCGATATGAAGCAGGTAGTCCGTCAGTTCCGCATTACGCTGTTCGTCAAACGCCGTACCCATTCCAGGCTTCCAGTTGCTCAACATCATCACCGCTCCATATATCGCCCCCTCCAGCTTATAATCCACCACTTCCTTACCGGCTACGGCATAAAACTTATCCCGGTTCGCCATCACCGCCTTCAACGGAGCGGACAACGGATCCTGAACATACTGCTTGATCAGGTCCCAGTTCTCCTTCGTTGCCAACCGGTCCACGGAAAGGGTATTCAGATATTCTGCGGCAACCTTGCTCACCTCCTCTTTCATATAGGCGGAAGCCAATGCAGGCAGGTACGCTTGCAAAAATTCGGCACTCCGTTCGCCCGCAGCATAACGCTTCATCATGCCACTCAAATTGCCCTGGGGATCCATCGCCTGCTTGCCTCCGGCAATCAGCCATTCCGCTTTCCCTGCTCCCACCATACGATGAACGGCTTCTCCCGTCACAGGATCCACGAACACCAGCGTCGGGAATGCTTTCACCTCGAATTTATCCTTCAGTATCACCCCGTCCGCATCCTTTTCCATGTCATATTTGGCATTTACAAAATTGGCATTGAAGAAATCCGCCACCGCATCCTGTGTGAACACCTGGGAAGACAACATCTTGCAAGGACCGCACCAAGAGGTGTAGCAATCCACAAAAATCAGCTTCTTCTCCTTCTTCGCTTTCTTTAAAATCTGTTTCCAGACTTTCGTCTGCTCGAACTCAATGCTCCGGTTCTGTGCCTCTGCTCCGAAAAAAACGGCAAAGACCAAAACGAACGCCATCATCAGTTTTCTCATAATACTTGTTTCTTATTTATGAATTAATCAATGGCAAATATAACGAAATTATTACATCCCCATCGCAGACATGGAAATCACCTGCTTCTTTTTGCTGCCCGTCATCTCTTTCAACTTTTCCGTCAAAGCCTTCCCGCGCAAGTTCTTGCCTACGATACGTCCGTCCTGGTCCAAAACCAAGATATAAGGAATGCCGGAAAACTGGTACTGCTTCATCACATCCTTACCCGCTCCCGGTGCCTGTGCCTGATGCCAAGGCATGCGTTCCTCGTCCATCGCCTTCCGCCAAGCCTTGCCGTCCTTGTCGATGGAAACACTGAAAAACTCTACGCCTTTATTGTGGTATTCCTTGTAAGCCTCTTTCAAATGGGGAATTTCCTGACGGCAAGGACCGCACCACGATGCCCAGAAGTCCAATACCAGAATCTTGCCCTTGAAATTCTGAGGACCCAGATGCTGCTTCCCGTCCGGTGTCGGGAAAGAGAACTCAGGCGCAGGTTTTCCTTCTGCCAAACGCTCTTGTTGTGCCTTGGCTTCCGCCATATCCGCCTTGTATTTCAACAGGGGAGCATAGTTCGGGTTCTTCGCCTCCAACCGCGCTAATACCTGCTCCACCCAAGCGGCGTTCTCATCCCCACGCAAGAAAGGAAGAATGGCAAGCACACTATTCCGGTCACTGTAATGTTCCGCCAGATACTGCAACCGCGCACGGGACTCATCGCCAAGCATGTTATAAAATTTCCCGGAAGCATCCTGCTTCGTCTGGTCGTCGAGACCCGGTATACGGTATACCCCCTGCGATACCCCAATCATCAACTGATAGTTCCGGTGTCTGTCCCAATTCATCAGATTCATCAACTCATTGTTCGGACCTCCCTGAATATAAACGTAAGGGGGATTCTTAATCTTGATTTTAGCCGTATCCTCCCCACGGAAATTGATAACCAAATCCTCATCCTCCGCCCAGAACTGCACGCTCTGCCACTTCTGGCAGTCCAACGTGTACACTCCCGGACGCTCCACCTTCATCTTCAACTCATACGTCCCGTCCTCATTCACCTGGCAGGAATCAATCACCCGTTTGTCAAAACCGTTACGCTCAACAATTTCCATATTGAAACGGTCACTGGGAAACTGAACCTTACCCTTAATCGTTATCACTTTCTCTCCAGGAACGCTGCACGAACCCAAAAACAGACACGCTGCCAATACTAATCTTGATAATTTTACCATAATATTTATTCTTTAAAAAACATATCTTTAATTATTCCTAAACCTTCATATACTTGAGGCTCATTTAACAACACACCGGACATTTCATTAAATACAACTTTATAAACCTTCCCTTCATTACCTTTACGTGTTGCAATAAACATGATTTTCCCCGAAAATACATTATCAGCAGGATTTACATACAATTTCATTTGTACGATCCTCTCTCCCGCTCCTACAGTCAGAAAATCGGATGACCTCTCATTCCCATAACGCCATGTATAAACTTTCGTTTCCGTTGCATAAAACATAAAATTACCCCGTATCCCAAATACATAATGCTCGGCATTTTTTACATCTTCCAATCCACTCAAATTGTACATATCCAATGCGACAGGCGTCTCCGTTACCAGATTGGCTCGAAACAAATAAGGCTCTGCTTCCGCATCTTCCACCACTTTATTCATCAGCAAACAAGTCTCCCCGTCTTTCCCTTCATTCATATATACAAAATCAAATTCCGGATCAATCTTTCCCGTATTGAAAGCACCTCCGGTGGACATTGGCACAGACAAAGCCCCCCAAGTTCCGACCGTCATGAAACGATTGTTTTTCACATCAAACAAAGCAGCACAATTATCGTTTCCTGAAACTCGAATGGGAGCAATCACCGGTGCAAGCAGAAAATCGGAAACATCACCTCCGGGCTCTATAAAAGAGCTTTCTCCCATCATTTTATGTGATACTTTATAGACTTTCCGGTCATTAATGATAATATCAGTATTTCCACCTTTGGAATCATAATACTCTGCTTCCGGGGATATCCTATCTAATACGACATTCGGATTAAATAAATCCATATATGTCATATCGGCACGCTGCTCATAGGTAGAAGCATTCATAATATATCCTCCATTATCCGAGAATACATACAAGTTCGATTCAGAACCGCAAAGCCCCATAAAACGGGTATTCTTCATCTTTTCGCCCTTGTTATTGGCTGAAAAATAATTCTTGACTATCCGTCCATCCCCTCCGGAAACAACATCCGCATCACGGATAATTTGGAGGTCTCCGTTGCCTGCTGCATCCTCATCCAACACAATCCAACCATTCACAGAGGAAATAATAAATTCAAACTTCTGCTCCGTCAATGCTCCTGTTTTCTTATTCCTCACTTTATATACCAACCAATAGTCCCTTGGCGTATTCACAACCTGATATTCCAAATTTTGAGTCATCGCCAATGTATCCCCCTGTTCATAATGAAATGAAGTCCCTTGAGGATCCTGCGGATAACGATACCAAATAAATTCATAATCGGCAGCCGTCGTACCGGCTAAAAATTCCAATTCCGGAGTCAAGGAAATCTTTTCATTTTCCAGACACACGAACTTGTTATTTTGATCTGTCACGCCTGGAATTGATTTAATCACAGCCTCACCGATTACATCATATTCATAATTCCCCTTATCATCAAAACAAGAAGCAAGCACTCCGATTGACAATAATAAAAAACACGATTGTATATATCTAAATATTTTCATGACTGATTTATTTACGAATTAATATCCATTCCCAAATTTCATGATTTTTCCATTATCATCCAAGCGCGGTTCGGGTTCTGCTTCTAAAACGGCATTCAATTTCTTTGCCAGTTCTCCATATCCATCTATACCATACGCTCCCTGATAAGCAGCCAAATCCAATGTTCCCAACTGTTCGAATACAAAAGCATATTTGGCTTGTGTACACTTCCCTAAACAATAGTCTGCCGCCCAACCCGTCGGATCTTTCCACGTCGTCGGAAACCCAATCATCATCTTCACCAACAACTCTCCATTAACACCTCCTACAAAATCTCCTGTCGGGTCAGGTATTAAATCAAACATCAAAGCCTCTTCGGTTAAACCTGCACGATAAACCTTACATTCTATGACGGTATCCAATCTCCCTGCCTCAATGATTACTTCCATCGGCAGTTCGAAATTAACCCCTGGAACCGCTGTTTGTTCTTTCCCGAAAGCAAATTTAAGCACTCTATCCTGCTCCGAGATTTCTCCCTGAACCGCCAATTTGATCTCAAATACTTTTTCTTCATCCGTTTCTCCTTTCACAAAAGTGCCATCTCCACGAATAGTCATATTGACTGCAGTAGGTCCTGCATAAAAACCCACTTGGTCCTCCTGGCAAGCCACCAATAAAACCGCCAAAATTATTTCTAAAAAATTTATAGATTTTTTCATAGCTATCTTTATTCTTCAATTTCACGTTGTCCTAAATCAATCTCATCATCCGGCATCGGAAGTTCGTAAACAGCATGCGCATTAGCTATCATTTTCGTATTCTTCCGCTTGTGGTAAAAAAACACCTGTCCTTCTCCTATAAACTCCCGGTAATACTCTTTCTCCAATTCTTGCTGCAAACCCTCTTTATCCACATTTCCCAACTCTTGCAAACCTCGATTGGCACGCAGTGTATTCAAAAAATTCGCAGCTTCACCTATATTCGAATCTTTCAAAGTCTCTGCCAAAATATAATACATTTCAGCAATCCGAATACCCGGCATCCTGTCACGTTTCGGCTTTATCCTTCCTTTGCCTACAACATATACCGACTCCATTTGCCAGAACTTGGTCAATACATTTGCTTTTCCGCTATACGTTTCATACAACATCATACGATAATCATCCGGTTCATACAATTCTCCGGGCAGAATACGCTCCATCAATGGCGAAGAAACTTCCCGGAAATAACCTTTTATGTACTCCTCCAGTTTCATCGCATTGAAAGCAAACAGATGTTCGGTGGAAAAAGTCCTGTCACGAAGATTGATTTCCGTCGTCGTAAGGTCTTCTGTTTTTACCCAAGGAAACAAACCACGGCTCTGTTGTGCTGAAACTACCTCATAGGCTGCATCATGGGCTTCCGTAATCTGATTGGCATATAAACAAACCCGAGCTTTTAAGCCTAATGCGGCGTAATAATTCAAATGAAAATTTCGATTAGCCAAATATCCGTTATCTATTCCCGTTACATCCTCTCCGGTATATATCGGATCCTCTTTCAATAACTCGATCGCCTCATTCAAATCCTCCAATACATACTCAACAAACTTAATCGGCGTCAAGGCAGGCATCACTGCCGGACGCGCTTCTTTTACATAAGGGATGCCCGGCTTGGCGTCTGTCGCAAAATCATAAGAAGCAAACAAACGCAACAAATCAAAATGCACATAAGCGCGCAAAGCCAAGGCCTCACCACGGACAACTCCATAATAATGACCCAACACATCCTTTTTCTTGTCCGTATATTCGATTAATGTATTGATATTCGCTATACTCTCATACATCTTATCCCATACATTGTCAATAATGGCTTTTGAAACAGATTGTTCATAATTATAGTTAGACAAATAACTGTATGCCGAATATGAACTGCTCAATAAATCGCCTGAAGCCCACTCCTGCCCCAATACGCCGACCATTCCGTAAGTCAATTCACACCCATACAATTCCGAACGGCACAAGCCGATATAACATCCTGCCAATGCTGATTTAAATCCATCCAAGGTCGAATACAAACTGGTAGCCTCTTCCTGAGTCTTCGGCTTGACATCCAACCAATCATTACATGACACTCCCAATAAAGAAGCAAGTGCCAAAACCATGATATGTAATTGTAATATTTTCTTTTTCATCATTTCATCATCTTTATAATTACACCCAAAAATCAGAAGGTCGCCTGCAAAGAAAACGAACAAGACCTGGCAAAAGGATACTCGATTCCTCTCTCCGCTTTCACCGTAGATGCCCTGAATACATCATTCATATAAAACTGCAACTTCAACATTTGCACTCCGCTCTTCTTCAAGAATCCGCAATAACGGAAATCATATCCCACATTCAAAGAAGTCATTTGCAATTCCCGCACATCCTGAACAAAACGTGAAGTCGGACGAGTCAAAGCATTATACGGGTCATACGCTCGGAATCTTGCAACCTGCCCCGGAGTAGTCCATCTATCGCTCAACATCCGCTTATCAACATTGTATTGAATATCCACATTCTCCACTTTGTCCATCAACGTCTGATTATAATACTGTCCACCAAGTTTATAGAAGAATGAGGTGTTCACACTGAAACCTTTATATTCAAAATTGAACCCGAACGTTCCGCTCAACTTGGCTTGCGTATCCCCGACAACTACCTGGTTCTTTGCCGACCATCCATACACCATCTTCCCTTCCGGTGTCAAAAACACCTCCTTGCCTGTAGCCGGATCGATGCCCAACGAACGTACTGCCCAGATGGCATCCATGGACTGACCCTCCGCATAACGTACCGACGGTTTCGTAATGGCAGCATTGTCTTCCAAATTGGGATTTCCTCCTCCTCCGTTAGCTTTGTCTTCATCCCTCTCCTTATTCATCAACGATAACGCATCGGATATCTTGGTGATTCTGTTTTTATTATGCATTCCGGAAGTGAACACAGAAAAATACAAAGCTTTTTCCGCATCTCTTATTACACGATAATTCAACTTATACTCTACTCCTTTGTTCTTCGTTTCACCCAAATTTTCGGTATAAGATGAAAAACCTGCAGAAGGCGGTAAAGACACCGGAGTCAATAGATTCTGCGTATTCTTGATATAGTAGTCGAATGTTATATCCAAAGCATCCCATAAAGTGATATCAACCCCGATATTATTATCCTGCGTTTTCTGCCACTGCAAATCCGGATTGGCAAGTCCCAGCAAATAAGAACCGATAATATTATCGTAATTGTCGTTATAATATTTATAGGTTGCCATCGCTTGATAAGAATTGAAATTCTGCGAACCGGAATATCCCGTTGAAGCCCGGAGACGCAATTGATTCAATACCTCCTGTGTTTCCAAAAAATGTTCCTTATGAATATTCCAACCTATACCGGCAGACCAGAAATGTCCCCAGCGTTTGTCACTGCCGAACAAAGAAGAAGCATTCGCACGATAGGTCGCATCCATCAAATAACGGTTGTCATACGAATAGTTTACAGAAGCCAACACACTCGTCTCGCGCGACAAAGACTCACTTCCGGTCGGCGCACCATCCAAATACTCTTTCGCATGAGTGATATAATCCATCTTATCATTGGCAAATCCACGGGCACCGAAAGTCACCGTATTATACTTTTTCTCGCTCGCACTCCACTGGGCATTTGCAAAAATCAGATGACGTTTGATTTCTTTCGAATAATTGGCGGAAATATCCGTACTATATTCAAAACGTTTGCCATTTCCCATTTCATAAGTTCCACGCTCAAAATATTCCTCCGAATCAGCAGAAATATTCTTAAACTTGGTATGATCGCGCGGATAAAACAATTCGGACTCATCCTTTCTGGATATAATCCCCAAACGTCCTTTGAACTTCATGCCTGAAAACGCCTGCCACTCAATATAAAAGTTATTGGTGATATCGGTATAAGAAGTTTGATTCTTGGTATTGATGTCCGCATTCACCAAAGGATTGTAAATTGGCTTCGTCCCTTGGAAATTGGCGATATCATACGTGCCTAAAATCTCATTAATTGAACCGTCTTCATTATAAGCCCTCCAATAAGGATTCAATTTGGCATATTCTGAAAAAGTTCCGTAAGGAGACTCTTCCGCTTTGTTAAAAGTCACTGAAAGCTGCTCCTGGAAAAGAAGAGATTTATAGCGATAGGACAAATTAAAGCCTGCTGTAATCGTCTCGCGGTTGGACCCTTTCATAACTCCCGCCACATTATTATACTGAAAATCCAAACCGTAACGAATGACATCATCACCTCCCTCGAACACCAAAGAATGTTTATGACCGACTCCTACCCGCAACGGTTTATCCAGCCAATACGTATTCACCCCTCTCAATACCTCCTTATACAAAGCCTCGTATTTTTCATCATATCCTTGTTGCGTATTCGGATGACCGAATTTATCCGTATATACACCGGCTCTTTTTTCTATTTCCAACTTCTCTGCCGCATTAGCCAAATTATAACTGGACAAATCAGGCATTTGCAAATTCAAACTTCCAGAATAAGAAACTCTCATCCGACCTTTCTCCGGAGCAAGTGTTTCGATAACGACCACCCCGTTTGCCCCTTTTGAACCATATAGCGCCTTTGCCGTCGCATCCTTCAGCAAAGTGATGGAAGCCACCCGGTTCATATCCATATCCATCACCTTTTCTATGGGTTGTTCAAATCCGTCAATAATAAAAAGCGGTTGATTGGGATTCGTCTGATACTTGTCCTTCATATCCGTAAAACTGGAAGCGCCACGCATTTGAATCTCAGGCATCCGGTTAGGGTCCGAGCCGAAATCATTATTTTCCAGGACCTGAAATGCAGGATCAATATTCTTCAAAGACTGCAGGATATTCTGATTACCGACCCGCTTCAACTCATCCGCCTTAATCGTCGTCACCGCCCCCGTATAACTGTCCGCCTTACGCGTAAACATACCCGTCACCACCACCTCCTGCATCTCGGAAGCCTCTGTTTCCAATTTAACTTCAACATACTCGCGCTTCCCGACAACTACCTCCACGGGCTTGTAACCGATAAACGACACTTCCAACGCAGGAATCTCCCCCAACAACTCCAGATGAAACTTCCCGTCCACATCCGTAGAAGTCCCGACAGCCGTCCCTTTGATCTTCACCGTCGCCCCCGGCAACACCTCACCGCTCTCCTTGTCGATGACCTTGCCCGTAATGCTTCGCTTCTCAGGTTGTTGCGTCTGCGGGGCTGCCGCCTCCTCCCGCTTCACCACCACATGCCGGTCCACAATATCGTAACTCAACCCCTTCCCCTTCAGGCAATAATCCAGAATTGTCTCCACCTCTTCATTCGTGAAATACACATCCACCTTCTCCAAACGGTCAATGTCATTCGTATTATACACAAATGCCAGATCCGTCACCTTCTCGATTTCCAGAAACAACTGCTTCACGCTCACCTTGCCCAAATTCAGACTCACCCGGGTATGCTGCGAAAACCCGTTTGCCTGAATCTGAAGGCAAAAAAACATTAATACCACAGAGAGTCTCGTGCTTAGCCTCAAACCTCTCCTTTTCCGTTTGGGTTCATCAATACCCTGCGTTTTTTTCTCCATAAAGCATAGAATTAAATTTATAAATCACCATTTATTTCGACAGCACGGTCACCGTCTTGCCTTTAATGACAAAATCCACCTGCCCCGTGCTTTTCAAAATCTCGAACACTTTCTCCACATCATCGAACCTCCGAATCTTCGCCGTCAAAGGCAACGCCTGCAACCGCTCATTCCGGTAAAAGTACGAGAAGTCATACCACCGCGACAACTCCTTCAAAATCCCGTCCAGCGTCATATCCCGATAAACAAAGAACCCGTCCTTCCACGCCGTATATAATACCGTCTCCACCTCCCTCACCTGCACTCCCGTACGGTCCACATACGCCTGCTGACCCGGACGCAAACGGCACTCCTGCCCGCCGTGCCCGATGACCACACTTCCCTCCACCAGCGTCGTCGCCATCCCTCCTCCCGGATAATTCTTCACATTGAACTCCGTCCCCAACACCGTCACCTCCGTCCCGTTCGTACACACCACAAACTTCTGCCCATCCCGTTTCGCCACATCGAAATAAGCCTCCCCCTTCAAATACACCTTCCGCTCCCCGCCGGAAAAACGGACCGGATACTTCAACTCCGAATCCGCATTCACCCACACCTGCGTCCCGTCCGCCAACACCACCGTGTACTCCCCGCCCCGCGGCGTAATCAAACGGTTATACTCCACCGCCGCCGTATCCCCCTCCGCCGCCGCATACACCAGCGTATTCTCCTCCCTCCTCACCTCCGCATTCCCCGCCCACACCGCATCCTCCGCTCCGTCCCCCAACACCACCTGCTCATTCGACCCCAACACCAGCACTGCCTTCTTCCCTCCCGGCACAATCCGCTCATCCACTCCTCCCCTCTCCCCATCCAACCCTTCCGCCGTCCAATGCCACATTCCTCCCGCAAGCAACAATACCACCGCCGCGGCAGCCACCTCCCACCAACGCCTCATCACCCGTCTTCCCTTCATCGCCTTCCTTCCGGACAACCGTTCCTTCACACTTCTCCATCCACGCTCCACCTCATAACGTTCCCCCGCCCCCGTTCTCAACCACTGCCGCCGCATCCCCCCATACTCATCCCAATGCGCCTCCGACTCCTCCAACCATTGCCGCAACTTTTCCAACTCCTCGTCCGAAGCTGTGCCCTCCAGCGAAGCCACTATCAAATGCTGAATAAAATCATCCGATTCCATCATCTTATCCGTTTTTTCTTTTAACTTTAAGATAAGACAACCGGCTGACAAAAACTACTTACAAGATTTTCTACTTTCTTCGAAAAAACTTTCCGCTATCCTCTTTCCCCTCTATTTCCGCCACCACAAAAACAGGAACACATCCGTCCTGCGCAAGTGCTCCAACTTCGCCCGCAAAGTCCTCATCGCCCGATATAACTGCGTTTCCACCGTCCTCACCGATATATTCAGCAAACCGGCAATATCGGCACTCTTTTTCCCCGCAAACCGGCTCAACAGAAAAATCTCCCGGCACTGCTCCGGCAACGAGTCCACCGCCCGTTTGATTTCCGCCAACACCTCATTCCGGCTCTCCTGCAGGAAAAACTCCTCGACGTTATTCTCGCTCCGTTTCCCGTGCTCCTCGACAAAACGCGCAAACTCCTGTTTCACCCGCTCATGTTTCAACATATTCAACGCCTCATGGTAAACCGCCCGGAAAAGATAAGCGCTCAGCGAAACCTCAATCCTCAACTTCTCGCGTTTTTCCCACAAATCGCAAAACACCCCCTGCACCAAATCCTCCGCCTGCTCATGGTCCCGTACCAGCGACTCCGCATACACGCACAAACGGGCATACATTTCCCGGAACAACTGCTCGAAAGCCCTCTCGTCACCCCTTGCTATGGCATTTATCATATACTCGGAAAAAACAGGTTACATCCTGCAAACATAAGATTTCAGGCACACAATTCCAAAAAATCCCCCCATTAAAAATTTCCACACCCCTCCCCCCCATCCTTCGGGAAAGTCACAAGTAACTCTGAGGAAACTCCCTGTCATGGCAAAACCTACCCCAAGGCAACGCGATGGGTATGCGATGCTCCCATCGCGAACCCATCGCGTTAGCTTCGCGTTGGTATCGCGTTGCCTCAGACTTTCCCCCGAGTTACCCCGGGCTTACCCACGCGCTTCCATGAGGAATATGGAGGATTCGGTTGGGGGATTCGGGGGGAAATGGTATATTTGCCCGGTTTAAGATTCGAGAGGATTATGGCTGGAATTAAAAGTTTGGCGAAAGATACGGCGATTTACGGCATGAGCAGCATCGTGGGGAAGTTCCTGAACTGGTGCCTGACACCGTTGTACACGTATCTGCTGGTGCCGGAGGAATACGGCACGGTGGTGAACCTATATGCGTGGATGGGACTGTTGCTGGTGCTGCTGACGTATGGCATGGAAACGGGCTTCTTCCGTTTCGCGAACGATCCGGAGAAGGGGGATGCGGAGAGTGTTTTCGCAACGGGGATGATTTCCATCGGGGCGAGCACGCTGCTGTTCGCGGTTCTCGCCAGAGTGTTCCTCACTCCCGCGGCGCAGGTGCTGCATTGCGGGGCACACCGGGAATATGCGGGGATGATGGCGGCGATTGTCGCGCTGGATGTGTTGGGAGCGTTGCCGTTCGCATACCTGCGATTCCGATCGCGCCCGATGCGGTTTGCCGTCCTGAAGCTGGCGAACATCGGGCTGACGATTGCCTTGAACCTGTTTTTCCTCGTGGGGTGTCCCGCCATTTACCGGAGCCATCCGGAGTGGGTGGCGTGGTTTTACAACCCGGACTACGGGGCGGGATATATCCTGGTGTCGAACGTCATCGCGTCCGCGGTGGTGCTCCTGTTGTTGATGCCGGAGGTGAGGGGTGTCCGATGGAGGTTCCGCGCGGGGCTGCTGCGGGAGATGTTACGTTATTCGTTCCCGCTGCTGGTGCTGGGACTGGCGGGCATCATGAACCAGAATCTGGATAAAATCCTGTACGCTTACCTGGTGCCGGACCAGACGGAGGCGATGAACGGGCTGGGCATTTACGGGGCGAACGCGAAAATCGCGGTGGTGATGATTATGTTCACGCAGGCGTTCCGGTATGCTTACGAGCCGTTCATTTTCGCCCGCACGAAGGGGGAGGACAAGCGGACGACGTACGCGCTGGCGATGAAGTGGTTCGTCATTGTGGACCTGCTGATATTCCTCGGGGTGATGTTCTATCTGGATGTCCTCCGCTATTTCATCGACCCGCGCTATTTCGAGGGGTTGAAGGTGGTGCCTGTCATTATGATGGCGGAACTGTTTTCGGGGGTGTTCTTCAATCTGTCGCTGTGGTACAAGCTGACGGACCGGACGCAGTGGGGCATCTATTTTTCGGTCATCGGGCTGGCGGTCATCGTGACGGGGAACGTGTTGCTGGTGCCGCGCTACGGGTATGTCGCCTGCGCTTGGGCGGCGTTCGCGTGCTATTTCGTGATGATGTTCCTCTCCTGGCTGGCAGGGCAAAAATATTACCCCATCCGCTACGACTTGCGCGGGATGGGGCGGTATGCGTTGCTGGCGATGGTGCTGTACGTCGCGGGGACGAGGATTCCCATCGACAATCTGGCGTTGCGCCTGGCGTTCCGTACGGTGCTGCTGGCGGGATACGCCGTTTATCTCATCAGGCATGACCTCCCGCTGGGCGCCATTCCGGTTATCAACCGGTGGGCGCGCAAAGGCGAAAGGTAAAATATCAATGCCGCGCTTCCCATTTCATCTCCTCCGCCCCTTCCCGGTGCGCGAGTTGGCGGGCAAGGATAAACAGGTAGTCGGAGAGGCGGTTGATGTATTTGAGCAACAGACCGTCCACCTCTTCCTGCTCCGCGAGGTCGAGAATGCGGCGCTCGGCACGGCGGCATACGGTGCGCGCCACATGGCAGGCGGACACGGCGGCTGAACCGCCGGGGAGGACGAAGGAGCGCATGGGAGGCAGGGAGGCGTCCATGCGGTCGATGGCTTGCTCGAGGAGGAGGATGTCTTCCTCGCGAATGGAGACCTTGGCAAAGGAATCCGTAGGGGCGGTCGCCAGGTAGCCCCCCGCATCGAACAGGCGGCGCTGGATTTCGACCAGTTCGTCCGCCACAGGAGACGCCGCGGGGAAGGAACGCACCATGCCGATGTGGCTGTTCAATTCATCCACGGTACCGTAAGACTCCAGGCGGGCGCTGTTCTTGGACACCCGCTGCCCGCCCACGAGGGAGGTCGTGCCTTGGTCTCCCGTTTTCGTATAGATTTTCATGGTTTCAAGTATTTAGAGCATGAGTTTATAGTTTCCTTTCTGAATCTTGCGGTCGAAAAGCAGCAGCCCGTACCACATCATGTCCACGCTGACCGTCGCCTGTTCGCGGAGCCGGCGCCACAGGGCGGCATGCCGGGCATCCTTGTGTATGTCGGCAATGACAAGGTATCGGGGATAGTCTTCCGGCGCAAAGGGCAGCATCCGCCCCACCTCCTCCACGGATGCCCCGCACCCGAGGTAGATGAAATCCGCCCTGTCGAAGAAGGAGGGCGCATCCGTGATATGCACTTCGCCGTGAAGCACGGACAGATAGCCTGCCAGCAAAGAGGAGTGGCGCCCGAGGCATACCACCTCCCGCACCCGCAGGCAACGGACCAGACGGGAGAGCAGACGGAAGACCTTGTATTCCCGCCTGCCCAGCAGGTGTGCCTGTCGCATCTCCACGGAACAGGCGCCGCGAGGCTTCCGGTCGCGGATGACGTTCATAATGAGGTTGAACATGAAAGGAGAGTGTACCCCGAACCCCCGTTTGTGCCGGAAACAGACGGCATGTTTTAACCTTGCTTTCAAATAATCCATATCGCGTGCACGCAATGATTGTGCAAAATTAAACAATTATTCGTACCTTTGAAACCCTATACGACGAAACATTTGGAACTGTCCGGATTGCATATTAAATTCCTGCCCGGCGTCGGCGACAAGAGGGCGGCGGTCCTGCAAGAAGAGTTGGGCGTGCAGAGCTACGAGGACATGCTTTATCATGTGCCCTACAAGTATATCGACCGCTCCAAGATTTACCCCATTGCGGAACTGAACAAGCAACTGCCTTACATTCAAATCAAGGCGCGCATCCGCGACCTGCAGACGGTGGGCGCGGGCAAGGCGCAACGCATGACCGCCATCGCGTACGACGACACGGGGACGCTGGAACTGGTGTGGTTCAAAGGATTCAAATACCTCGCCGGGCAACTCCACCCCGAGCAGGAATACCTGATTTTCGGGCAACCGTCGGAATTCAACCGCCGGCTGAATATCGTCCATCCGGAAATCGACCGCTTCGACAAAGCCTCCCCCCTGCTCGTGGGATTCCAGGCGGTGTACCCGACCACGGAAAAAATGAAGAAGGCATTCCTGAATTCGAAAGCCATCGGCAAGATTCAGGATGCTATTTTCAAGTCCGTCAAAGAGAAAATCCCCGAAACCCTCCCCGCCTGGTTCATCCGGAAGTACAAACTCATGTACCTGCACGAAGCGCTCCACAACGTCCACTTCCCGGAATCCCCGGAGATGCTGCGCCAGGCGCAATACCGCCTCAAACTGGAGGAGCTGTTCTATATCCAGCTCAATATCCTCAAACTGAAATACAAGCGGAAGACCTATTTCAAAGGACAGGTGTTCCAAACCGTGGGGGAATACTTCAACACGTTCTATTCCAGCCATCTTCCTTTCCCCCTCACCGGCGCCCAAAAGCGCGTGATACGGGAAATCCGACAGGACTGCGGCACGGGCAAACAGATGAACCGCCTGCTGCAAGGCGATGTGGGAAGCGGGAAGACGCTGGTGGCGGTCATGTGCATGCTGATTGCCCTTGACAATTGTTTCCAGACCTGCCTCATGGCTCCCACGGAAATCCTGGCAACGCAGCACTACGAAACCATCCGCACAATGTTGCAGGAGATGAATATCTCCGTCGCCCTGCTCACCGGTTCCACCAAAAAGAAGGAACGCGAAGAGATTCACGAGGGGCTCCGCGACGGCTCGCTGCAAATCCTCATCGGCACCCACGCCCTGCTGGAGGACGTAGTCACATTCCGGAACATCGGGCTGGTCATCATCGACGAACAACACCGCTTCGGGGTGGCGCAACGCGCCAAACTGTGGCAGAAGGGCGACATCCCCCCCCATGTGCTGGTGATGACCGCCACGCCCATCCCCCGCACCCTTGCCATGACGCTGTACGGGGACCTGGATGTGTCGGTCATCGATGAAATGCCCCCCGGACGCAAACCGATTACCACACTGCACACCTTCGACCGGAAGCGCCTCGACGTGTTCCGCTTCATAGAAAAGGAACTGGCGCAGGGACGGCAGGCGTATGTCGTGTATCCCCTGATTTCGGAATCGGAGAAACTCGACTTCCGCGACCTGGAAGCCGGATTCGAACAAATCAACAACTACTTCCTGCCCAAAGGCTATAAGACGGGCATGGTGCACGGCAAACTGAAACCGGCAGAAAAAGACGCCGAAATGCAACGGTTCGTCAAGGCGGAAACGAAGATATTGGTGGCGACGACCGTCATCGAAGTGGGGGTGAACGTCCCCAACGCCTCCATCATGGTCATCGAGAGCGCGGAGCGCTTCGGGCTGTCACAGCTGCACCAGCTGCGCGGGCGGGTGGGACGCGGAGCGGACCAATCGTACTGCATCCTCATGACCTCCTACAAGATTTCCAACGAATCCCGGAAACGCATCGAGACGATGACCTCCACCAACGACGGATTCGAAATCGCCGAAGCCGACCTGAAACTGCGCGGTCCCGGCGACATTGAAGGCACCCAACAGAGCGGGCTGACTTGCAGCCTGAAGGTCGCAAACCTCGGGAAAGACGCCCTGATTCTCAGCGAAGCCTCCCGCATCGCCGCCGAAATCCTCGAACAGGATCCCGACCTGCTGGCAGAGGAAAACCAAGTCTTCGCCACCCAAATCAAACGCCTGTTCAAAACACGGATTACGTGGAGGTATATCAGTTAAAAAAAGGGCGCTTCAGCGCCCTTTTCCATTTTATCGCATTTTAATCTTATCTCACCTGCAATCCCTTCTCGCTACCATTCATCTGGTACCATTTTCCTTCTTCGGGGAAGTAAGCGAACTCCGCTTTATCGTCGGACTCCTTGGATGCCACGGTCATGTGGTTCTTCGTTTTGATGACCTCATACATTTTGCCGTCGTGCATCACATCCTGGATTTCCGTCTCGCCATCGTTCATGGCAATCGGATTCTTTCCGCCCCAGAACTCGATGGAGTTGAAAATCAACACATCGCCCAAGGTGCAAATCTCGTAAGCCGGCAAAATGCACAGACCCAAGAACAGCAACTCGTTCACAAACTTATTGTCGGACACCTCGCCGTTCCATGCGTGCAACTTGGAGGTCAGGCGGAAAGGTCCGTAACAACCCGTCAATGAAGGCACCGTTGCCGCCAACAGCGCAACTGCCATTACTTTCATCATTGTCTTTTTCATAATCAATCTGTTTTTAAATGAATATCACAATTTATATCTCTTATACTCCAAAAACCTGATGGTTGTTTCAGAGATTTATACTTTCTTCCTTTTTCAACTGCAATTTTAATGTAATTAAACGGTATAAACAACAAACTCCGGCACAAAAAGCACCGGAGTTTGAAAAAAATCATGAATAAGCCTGCTTATTTCTTGATATAGAACTTGTGAGGCTTGATCATATTCTCGGGTTTCAGCAACTCGTCCAGTTCCGCTTTGGTCAGCAGACCTTCTTCCAGAACGAGGTCGTAAACGCTGCGGTTCTCCTTCAGCGCCCGTTTGGCGATGCGTGAAGAATTCTTGTAACCCAGCGTCGGGTTCAAAGCCGTCACGATACCGATGCTGTTCAACACCATCTCACGGCAACGGTCCGCATTCACGGTAATGCCTTCCACGCACTGGGTGCGCAAACGCTCCATACCTTTCTCCAGCATCTTGATGGAACTGAAAATGGAATCCACCAAGACCGGCTCCATCACGTTCAACTGCAACTGTCCTGCCTCAGCGGCGAAAGTCACCGTCAGGTCGTTACCGATGACGCGGAAACAAATCTGATTCACCACTTCCGGAATCACAGGGTTCACCTTACCCGGCATGATGGAAGAACCCGGCTGCATCGGCGGCAGGTTGATTTCGCTCAAGCCGCAACGGGGACCGCTGGACAACAGACGCAAGTCGCTACAGATTTTGGACAGTTTCACTGCCATACGCTTCAACGCGGAAGAATACATCACTGCGGAACCGGCATCCGGAGTCGCCTCGATGAGGTTGGAAGCCAGCACGAACTCTTCACCGCTGATGATACGCAGATTCTTGATGCACTTGGCGGAATATTCCGGTTCCGAGTTGATACCCGTACCGATAGCCGTTGCACCCATATTCACTTCCAGGAACAGCTTGGCATTCTGGTTCAGACGCTCCACTTCCTCTTCCAGGTTGGCGGCAAACGCCTCGAACTCCTGACCCACGGTCATCGGCACGGCATCCTGCAACTGGGTACGTCCCATTTTGATGATTTCCTTGAACTCCTCGCCTTTCTGACGGAAAGCGGCAATCAATCTACGCAACTCGGAAACCAGCTCCTCGTTCATGAAAATGAACGCCAGTTTGAAAGAAGTCGGGTAAGCGTCATTGGTCGATTGCGACATATTCACGTGGTCGTTCGGGTGGCAATACTCATACTCGCCCTTCTGGTGTCCCAGGATTTCCAACGCACGGTTGGCAACCACTTCGTTGATATTCATATTGGTCGAAGTACCTGCTCCTCCCTGAATCAGGTCCACCGGAAACTGGTCATGCAGGCTTCCGCTGATGATTTCCTCGCAAGCGCGGGTAATGGCATCCGCAATGTTGTCGGGAAGAATTTCCAATTCCTGGTTTGCCTTGGCGGCAGCCCATTTGATCATGGCGAGAGCTTTCACATAATTAGGGTAATGGCTGATAGTCAAACCGCTGATGTTATGGAAATTCTCAATACCGCGAAGAGTTTGAATACCATAGTATGCCTCTGCCGGCACCTCTTTCTCTCCTAATAAATCGTGTTCGATACGTGTTTTCATTATTCTATCTTTTTAGTCCCTTTTTTGAATAATTCCGCAAAAGTAGCAAAGAAAATACATTCTACCTAACTTTCCCCGAAAGAAATTACTCCTCTTCCGTGCTCTCCTCCTCTGCCGCGGGTTCCTCGAAATAAGGATACACATCCATGAACGTCGTGTCCGCCAGGCTCGCGATTTCATACGGCACCACGAACGTGGAGAGGCTTTTTTCCAGATTCTCCAAAGCCCGTTTGATGTCGGACGCCGCCACGAGATAATACTGGAACGAGGATTTCTCCTTCCCGCTCACCTCGTCCGCGTCGATAATCGCCACCTTCGCCTTGTACCACCGGTCGTCCGTCTCATCCTCCGAAGGCACCACCTCCGTGATGTTCGACTTCTTCAGGCTGCTGATGTAATAATCGCCGGACACCACCGATTCCATCTCGCGGGTAATCCGGCTCTCCGCCTCCGTGTAGGACATGGCATCCAGCAGGTACGCCTCGTTCACCTTCTTCTCCTTGCCGTCCTCGCTCACTTTCATGTATTTTACTTTCGCTTCAAACCAATTCGCTGTCATAAATTTCTCCTTCCCTGTTTTAATCGTTCACTTGTTTTTCCTTTACGCCTGTCCCTTCGGTTCCAGTCCGATGGGGAACACCGCCTGCTCGTTCCCTGCCAGGCGGATGGTTCCGTTGTCCTGTTCGAACTTCCGGATATTGTCCTGCAATGCCAGCATAAGCCGTTTCGTATTCTCCGGCGTCAGGATTATCCGGCTCTTCACCTCCGGCTTCTGCACGCCCGGCATCAGGCGCACAAAATCCACGATAAACTCCGATGTCGAATGCGCGATAATCGCCAGGTTCGCATACGTTCCCTGCGCCACCTCGCGGCTCAGGTCGATTTCCAACTGTTGTTGTTTCTGTTCTTCCATACTCCCAAATTCTATCTGTTATCGTCTTTATTCCATCAGATGCTTCTGCCATTTCCAGGCATTCGCCAGGGTCTCCTCGATGGGCACCTCCGCCTTCCAGCCCAGCTCCCGGTTCGCCAGCGTGGTATCCGCCCACACCTGCTCGATGTCCCCCGCACGCCGTCCCACGATTTTGTAATTCACCTTCTCCCCCGTCGCACGCTCGAACGCCCGGATGAGCTCCAGCACAGACAACCCGTTGCCTGTCCCGATGTTGAAATACTCATAGTTCGCCTTGTTCTTCCCCTCCATCAGCCGCCGGATCGCCACCACATGCGCCCGTGCCAGGTCCACCACATCGATATAATCCCGGATGGCGGAACCGTCCGGCGTATGGTAATCATCCCCGAACACGCTCAACTGCTCCCGGATGCCCGCCACCGTCTGCGTCAGGTACGGAATCAGATTGTTCGGCACCCCGTTCGGCAACTCCCCGATGCACGCTGAGGGATGCGCCCCTATCGGGTTGAAATAGCGCAGCGCCAGCAGGTTCATCCCCTGCTCCACCTTCGCCACGTCCCGCAGGATATCCTCGCACATCGTCTTCGTATTCCCGTAGGGCGACTCCGCCGGCTTGCGCGGCGTCTGCTCCGTCACCGGCAACACGTCCGCCTGCCCGTACACCGTACACGACGACGAGAACACCAGATGCTTCACCCCGCACTCCCGCATCGACGCCAGCACATTCATCAACGAATTCAAATTATTGCGGTAATACTCCAACGGCTTCTGCACCGACTCCCCCACCGCCTTCAACGCCGCGAAATGAATCACCGCCCCGATGTCCCGGTGGCGGGCAAACAGCTCCCGCACCTTCTCCCCCTCCGTCAGGTCCAGCTCCTCGAACGCCGGGCGAACGCCCGTAATCCGCGCGATGCCGTCCAGCACCCCCGCATTCGAATTGCAAAGGTTATCCGCAATCACCACCTCATAGCCGCTCTGCTGCAACTCCACCACCGTATGCGAACCGATATACCCGGTTCCGCCCGTAACCAATATCTTCATAAAATACCCTTTAGATTGTCATGCAAAGTAAGCAATAAATCGCCGAATTTCCCCCTTAACGGAGAACGAAAAAAAAGAATATATTTTTTCTCTTCTTTAGTATTGAAATTCAAATGTTTTTTACTACTTTTGTTGCATGCACAGATATATAGAATACATATCCGACCTGCTTTATCTGCACGATTGCGTGATTCTCCCCGGATTCGGAGGCTTTATATGCAATTACTCAAGCGCTTACGTAGATGAAAACAGCGGTATGATTTGCCCTCCCGGCAAAACGATTCTATTCAACCGTAACCTCACCCACAACGACGGACTGCTCGTCAGCTGGATTGCCGCCAAGGAAAATCTTCCCTACGACAAGGCGACCGCCCAGCTCTCCCTCTTCTGCGAGGACCTGAAAATCCGGCTCAACCAGCAGCAGCGCGTCTCCTTCGGAGACATCGGCGTATTCTACACCGACCGCCGCTTCAACATCATCTTCGAGGACGGCAAGCACAACTTCTTCGCAGACGCCCTCGGCATGGAACCCCTGCCCGCCGAAGCCGCACCCAAGACCAAACCGGCAGCGACACAGGCAACCGTGCGCACCGCCGCACCGGACATGTCCGCCTACATCGACATGGCATCCTCCGGCAACGTCTTCCTGCGCCTGCTCAAATACGGGTTGGCAGCTGCCATCATCACCGGAGTTGTGGTCATCTCCCAACTGGACATCTTCCACTTCCCCGCAGGAAACAAAATCACCCACAGCACCTCCATCCAACCCGAACTCTCCTCCGCCAAACGCGCGGCGGACGCCGTCACCTACGACAGCGTCATCTCTCCCGCCCACGACTACGTGGACTATGATCCTATCGACGATTTAGCGTGGTGAAGAACGCCACCACCGAAAAAAGAATATAAAGCGGTATCACCATAAACAGCACCGCCCAACCCCACACGCACCCGCACACCGCCAAGGCACCCAGAAACAGATAACGCACCCGGTTCTCCCTCCATCCGAACCCCGACACTTTCAGCGAAAACATCGGCAACTCGCTCACCAACAACACCGACAGAATCACCGCACAGCATCCCAGCACCGTCACCGACGCAAACAGCCTCCCGTACACCTCCGGCGCATACGCCGCACCCAGCACCGCCCCCACCCAGAACAACGCATGCGCGGGCGTCGGCATCCCGATGAACGACACCGACTGCCGCTCGTCCAGGTTGAACTTCGCCAGCCGGTACGCCGAAAACGCCGGAATCATCAACGGCGTCAGCGCCATCACCCGCTCCCACCCGCTCCAATCCTCCCAGCTCCACACACTCCCCCCCGGCAACACTCCCAACATCAGCCCGTGAGCCAACACCGCCGGCGCCACCCCGAAACTCACCACATCCGCCAGCGAATCCAGCTCCTTCCCCATCTCCGACTTCACATGCAGCAGGCGCGCCGCCATACCGTCGAAAAAGTCGAACACCATAGCCAGCAACACCAACGCCGCCGCCCAAACCGTCAGCCCGTACATCGCCATAAAAATCGCCAGCGTCCCCGCCGTCGCATTCAGGCAGGTAATCCAATTGGGAATAAATCTTTTCATCGCATCAAATCATAGGTACCACATACTTCACCAGCAAATACCCGCCCCCGAACAGCCATCCAAAAAGCACCAGCGCCAGCACAAAAGGCTTCGCGCCCGCCTTCTTGAACTTCTCGATGCTGGTCTCCGCCCCCAAAGCCGTCATCGCCATCGTCAGCAAGAAAGTATCCAGGCTATTGATAAAATCGATAACCCCCTGAGGCAACAGATTCAACGAATTAAAACCGATGACCGCCAGGAATCCCAGTGCGAACCACGGAATCACCACCTTCCTCTTCCCCTCTCCCTTCCCGCCTCCCCGCGCGGCAATGAAACCGATGACCAGCAACGCCGGCACCAGCATAATCACCCGAATCATTTTCACGATAATCGCCGCATCGGAAATCTCCTTTCCCATCGCATTTCCCGCCCCCACCACATGCGCCACCTCATGCAGCGTGGCGCCCGTGTAAATCCCCATCTGCCCTGCCGTCAGCTCCACCGCCCCGTTCCGGTACAACACCGGATACAGGAACATCGCGAGCGTCCCGAAAATCACCACCGTCGAAACCGCCACCGCCGTCTTGTAAGGCTGCGTCTTGATGGTCGCTTCCGCTCCCAGCACCGCCGCCGCCCCGCATATCCCGCTCCCCACCGACGTCAGTAACGCCACCTCCTTGTCCATCTTCAGCAACCGCCCCACCAGCACGCCTCCGACAATCGTCACCGTCACGATAATCGCATCGATGATAATCGCAGGAACCCCCACCTCCACGATATTCTGGAACGTCAGGCGAAACCCGTACAGGATAATGCCCAACCGCAACAACTGCTTCGAACAGAACAGGATACCCGGCACCCACGTCTCCGGCAGGCGGTTGCGCAGGCTGTTCGCATACAGCATGCCCAGCACGATACCGATAATCAGCGGACTGAACGACAACCGCCGGAAAAACGGGAAATCCCCGATATAAAACGCCGCACAGGAAAACAACGCAATCAACAGCACCCCGTGCAACATATTGCTTCTCTTTTCACTTACTTTCATATCTGAACCGAATTAAAATTTCACGTCATTCCCGGATTTCCCCCTTATACGCCACCATCTTCACCAAGGTTCGCTTGTTCTTGTGCACGTCCGACACCCAGAACACCGAATCCGACTGCGCATAAATGCGCTCGGGCTGTGAGAAAGCATACCCCTTGACCGACTTCAACTGCTTCACCCACTCCCCCCGGCGGCAATCGTATATATTCACGGCATTGTTATCCCCCGTGGCATACCACCGTTCCGCTGTCAGCGCCAACGTCTTCGGCTTGAAATCCAACGCCAGGGCAAGGTCGTCCCTGTCGATGACGCCCCCGTTCTCGAAACCGTCGTTCACCAGCGCCGGGTCGAGCACCCGTATCTTCTTCCCTTCATAATCCGTCAGCAGGATATGCCCCTCCGCATCGAGCGTCATCGTATGGGGGGCAAAACCGTTATTCCCCGGGCTGCCGTTGCCGGACGCCTGGCGGTAGCGGTTCACCTTCTGGTCATTCTCCGGCGTGGCGTCCGCCTCCCGGTAAACGCTCACCTTCCCGTCCTTGTCGCGGGCAAAGACAAGCCCGCCCGTCACGGCGACCGCCTGCGCCTGGAACACCGGTCCCGACCACTGCCCGTTGCCGATGCAGGTCACATACTCCAGCCCCGGCAGACGGAACACGTGGATGCGCGACTGACGTTCGGCGACATACAGGCGGTCCCCCGCCGGCACAATCGCCTCGATCGGACTCCCGAACCCCCGCTCCGCGCCACCCGCCATCCAAGACTTCACCGTCCGCAGCAGGCGCTCCTCCCCCAACCCGTACACCAGCAGGCTATGCCCCGCCTGTCCCATGTTCGCGATGAAAAGCGTATCCCCCACGTGGGCGACCGCATTCGGCGTAAAATCCTCCGCCGCCCCCATCCCCAACTCCTCCGCGCCAATCAGCCGCGCCGCCTCATACGAATAATACCAATGACTCGTCCCTTCCCCGCTCACATCGCCGGGCAACAACTCGCCCATGCCGGGATAATCCTTCCCGCAGGCGGCAACCAGCAACCCCGCAAACGCCAGCAGTCCATACATATATACTCTCATCTCCGTACTCTTTTATTAAGGTGTCACACACTATCATTTCAAATCACTCATGGGAACGGCATACACGCACGCCCCCTCCTTCGCCCGGTCCACCACGAACAACGTGTGGCGGCGGATGCAAAACTTCTCGGGACTCTGCAAGGTAATCTCTCCCACCGTCGTATAATCCTTCACGATTTCCCCCGTCTCCGGGTCGGCTTCGCAGAATTTCTCCGTCCCGTTCGAACTCACGAACATCCTCCCCTCATAAAAATCCAGCGCATAAGGGGCATTCTTGTAAACCAGCTGTTTCACCGTCGCGAACGCCGTCCCCTCGCGCAAATCCCCCGGATTGAACACATCGATGCGCTTGGCGGGATGCGTCGCGTAAAGCAACCCCGTCCGCCCGTCAATGCCCATGCCATACGTCCCGGTAGCCTCTCCTAAGTTCGGGGAACGGGTATAAATCCGTGGCGCCTTGCCGGCTTCCATGATCCGCTCCTCCACCACATTCACCCAACGCTTGTCCCGAATCAGGACCACTCCCTTATGCTGCAACACATCGAAGGCATGCACCGTCTGCGTCGCACCCGTCCCCCACTTGCCGTTGCCGACACAAGTGAAAAAACCGTGCGTCGTCGCGTCGAAAATCTCCGTCCGGCTGCCCTCATGCGTCACATAAATCTTCCCGTTCGCGCGGGTCACCCCGTTCGGGCGTCCCGTAAAACTCTCCGTGACATCCCCGTTCGTCCACTCCCGGATGCTCCCTACATGCTCCACCTTACCGTCCCCCATGCCGAACACCTCCAGGCTGTAATGCCCGTCCGCATCGTTCACCACATACAGCGCAGCCCCGTAAGCATAGACATCCTTCGGGCGGAACGTCGCTGCCGTGGCGCCCGGCACATCCCTGTAATCCAGCCGGAACGACAGCGCCACCCCGTCATTCCCTCCCCGGTCCTCCTCCCCCCGCATCGGGGACAGGCCGCCGTCGAGGGCATCCAGTTCCGGGTCCTCGATGATATACTTCGAAGCCACATAAATATCGTCGAAATACCGGTTCTCACACTTCCGGGTATGCAGGAAACGGCGGGAATAGACGGGCAGCTCCTTGTCCCGCGACAACTCCACGTACACCTTGTTGCACAGCGTGACCCACCCCGGTCCCGTCTGCTCGTAGGTCATATTCCCCGCATGCCCGTATCCCAGACAATGCGCGAACTCGTGGTAAATGGTCTCCGTGATACTCTTGTCGTCCGCATAATGCTCCAGATAACAACTCTCATGAATGCCGAAAGTCGTTCCGCCTCCCAGCCCCATCACCCCCGTCGTATAGCCGAACAGCAGTCCTGCGTGGTTTATCGCCTTCTGCAACAGGGCATCCTTGTCGATAACCGCCTTGTCGTTATTGCTGTGCAGCGGTCCGAACTCACGCAACGCCCTCGCGAACCGCTCCGACGAAAACATATAACTCATGTTCAGCGCTATCGCCACCGCCTCGCGCGTGTGCGAAGCCATCATCTTGTACTTCCAGTTCTGATGCGTATCGCTATACCTCCCGAAAGCGATATTCCACTTGCACCGGATGGATTTCAGGCATGCCCAGTACGGGTCCGTGCTCTCCACCGTAAACGTGATATTCTCCTTCGCCAGATGCGGGTTCGCCATAATCCGTATCTTCTTCCCGCTGCGGGTCGTCGTCTCCAAATCCTCCGTCGCGAAAGGGATGTGCAGCGTCAGCTGCTGGAACGGCAACACCTTCTCCAGCACCATGAACCGGAACTCCTCGTCATACCCGTCGATTTTCGCCCACACCGTCACATCCTTCAACGCCCGGGGACTGTAAAAGCGCAACCGGAAATCATGATTGTCATCGAACACCACCTGCAAAGGCTCCGTCACACGAAAACTCCGCTGCCCCGCATCGAAAAACACATCCGGCGACTCCTCGTCGTTCAACAGGAAATACGTATTCTCCGAATTATAATCCGCCTCCGTCAGGTAATACCGGAAACCCTCCGCCCCCCAGGAAGGCGGCAAAAACTCCTTCTCGTTGCAACCGGAAACGACAAACAGCCCGAAACACAACATCCCGACATGCCGAACAATCCAATTTTTCATCACTCTTTCAAATCATAAATCATTTAACAAACAATCATTTCCATAAAAACGGACACAAAAGTAACACATTTTCCATTTCACCGAAACAAATCCGCCAATTTATAGAACAGGAACAGTCGGACGCACGATAGCCCCTATCTTGGAAAACCTGTCCCCTGACCTTGTATATCAAACAAAAATATCGAACAACACAGCGTTCCTTAAGAAATTATCAAGACAATAATGTTAAAAAATACCAAAACAACAAGACAACACAAATTCAAGTCCAACATCCATAGCAGGCTCTCCACGGGAATAGCGCATAACGCCCAAAAAATCTCCGATTACCCCTTAAGTGTCAGTTCTTCCAATGTCATATCAGTGTATGTATGCCAGATTTCAAGCGGCAGCTGCTTGTATTCGGCAAACAATGTCTTTATGTATTCAATCTCAAAGACCAACCTATAATCATTAGGATTATTGCCTGCTTGGCCTTCTTTTCTCGTCCCGATACGGGCTAATTTTATCTTATAAAGGTCACATACACCTTGTCCGCTCAAATAAGGAGCAAAATAATACAATTTATCCAGTCCGATTGTAGATGGGAACCTCTTTCCTGTGTAATAAACAGTTGCGTTCTTATCAAGATACCTGCTGATGTTGTCTTTTTTCACAAGACAAACCAATACGTTCTTGCCCATATCCGTTTTACACGGCTTCCCATATTCTTCGGGTTGAGATTCTCTTACCATGCTTGGTACGACGCCATCCGGATATTCTGCAAGCAAGTCGAAGAAGTTCAGCTGTTTTATCTTAGTATCGCTTCTCTTTGGACTTTTGGCTTTCAATCCCAAAGCCTTTTTTGCACCATCTTCTTTCAAACGGTGGATAATTTGTGCAACTGCCTCTGAACAATCATACGTTTCAGTCGGTTCTACGACTTGTATGTCGTTAAACAGCCTAATCAGCGAACGTCCTACCGCCCATGCAAGATTCACTGGCACGGCGTTGCCTATTTGTTTATATTTGTCGCCCATCGTTCCTGCAAAAAGCCAATTGTCCGGGAATGTCTGTATCCTGGCATATTCCTTTACCGTCAATGGACGCGTTTCCAACGGATGGCAACGCTCAGTTTGTTTTTGGCAAGGAGAACACGTAAGTGTCAGCGAGGGCTCGTCAAGAGAAAGACGGCGCGCCATTCCCGTCTTGCCTCCGCCCAAAATCCAACTGCCGCCCATATATTCCTCGGCGACATCCTTAGGGAGATTGCGCCAATCACCGCCTTGCGGAACCAAATCAAGGACTTCCTTTTTCTTGGGCGGATACTTTGCCCCTTCCGATTGGGGTACATCTGTATCATATATGACACTTTTATAAAGGGCGTCTTTCAACGTAAGCACTTGAGTATAGGGTGACGGCCAACAGAAATTGACTTTTTCAGCCAAATCATTCCGGATTGCAACCAGGATAAGCCGTTCACGCTTTTGCGGGACTTGGTACATGATGGCTTTCAACACACGGGGTTCCACAAGGGTATAACCCAATTCCGCAATGGTATTCTTGATGGTATTGAAAGTGCGCCCGTTATCATGGGAAACCAATCCCTTGACATTCTCACCCATGAACACTTTCGGACGAATTTCCTTTACCGCCCTTGCCAATTCAAAGAAAAGCGTGCCCCGCGTATCGCAAAACCCGCCCTGCTTGCCCGCATAAGAAAACGCTTGGCAAGGGAACCCGCCCGATAGGAAATCAACCTTGTCACGGAGCGGGGTAAAATCAACACTGCGCACATCTCCCTCTATCACATTCCATGCCGGACGGTTCATACGAAGTGTATCACAAGCATGCCTGTCAAACTCGTTAAGCAGCACATGCTTGAAACCGGCCAAAGCCAATCCGAGGGCAAGGCCGCCCCCTCCTGCAAACAATTCCACAGATGTATATTCGCGAAATGGCAGCACCTCCAATTCTTCTCCCCAACGGCCATACAACATTTCCCTCACTTCAGGAATCGCCTCCATTTCTTCGAGGTAAAAACCTTTTATGCCGTTTTCCGAATGCGAAGGATAAACACCGTTCTCCGTCCATTTTTGGACTGTAGCATTGGATGTACCGACCAAGGCCGCCAAATTACTTTCCGATATGAACTGCATAGTTACA
Organism: uncultured Odoribacter sp.; assembly: GCA_910578985.1. Taxonomy (GTDB): domain Bacteria; phylum Bacteroidota; class Bacteroidia; order Bacteroidales; family Marinifilaceae; genus Odoribacter. Next base: position 69,896 of record CAJTSF010000007.1, read on the forward strand.
AACCACCTTTTTCCATGATTTCTCCAGCAATATCCCTTACCTTTTGCAAGATGAGGGAACTCCCGTCGATTCCATCTTCCTCGACCACTTCGCCGAATGCTTTGGCAAGTTGGTAGTAGAAAGTCTTGTCGCCTGTGATATGCTCCCAAAATTCCGCACCGGAATAAACAGGGTAAGTCGTCGCTATCGTCTTGTAATTGGCAGAAATCCTTTCGCCATACAACACCCCTACAATCATATCATCCATCTGCAAAGGTATCCGATCCAAACGCGCCTTGCCGATGAGGCGTTTGAAATGCCCCAATATGGTATCCACATCGTCCTTGTTTATTGTTTGCGGCCCAGCCTTGCATTGGCAATATTTCTTTCTGCCGTCAAGTGCGTCGATAAATTCGATGTCAATCCCGTCAATGCCAGACGCACAGCCTGCCACTTGGGCAAGCTGGGATATGAATATCTGGATGTTCTGACCGAAACTCGTGTTCACACTCGTTCCAAGGATACGCGGATAAACAAGGGCTTTCGCCATGGACTCCGGCGTGGTATCACCGCAAAGGAAAGCCGCAAGGTAATTGATGAGGAATGGGTTGACATCAAAATCCTTTAAGTGTAGCTTCCGGAGGTTTTTGATATGGTTCGGAATAATGGAAGCGCGGAAATAATCCTTTCCGCTTTCTATGATTGCTTGTTTTTGCTCTTCTGTCATGGTGCTGTCCTTTTTAGTTAGTTCGCAAAGTTACATCTTTTCTGCAAGATTCAGGCATTATTCAAGTGATACTTCCTTTTTCCCATACCCTGCCCCGTCTTCGGCAACCATACCGGAAGCACCTCCATGTTCTCCATCATCATAAAGCCGTCTCGTTTTCAACTTGAAGCGCTCCAAAAACGCATGGTTGATATGGTACTCTATTTCCATCAACGTTTGCTTCCTTACTGCAGGCTTTAACTGGCATTCCCACACAGTTATCACGCACCACCCCATCTGTTTCAATGCTTCCTTGGTGCGAATATCACGAAGTTTGTTGCGTTCTATCTTCTTCCGCCAAAAATCGCTGTTGGAATGCGGGATATGCCCGTCCTCCTCATGCCCGTGCCAAAAACACCCATGTATGAAAATCACGACCCCATACCTGCGCAACACGATGTCCGGCGTCCCCGGCAACCCCTTCACGTTCTTGCGGTAGCGATAGCCGCGCGAAAAGAGATAGCGGCGCACGAGCCACTCCGGCTTCGTATCCCGACTCCGAATCTTGCCCATGACAGCGGAACGCTTCTTCTTACTCCAAATATCCATAAAACTTGCCTTATTGCAAATATACGGATTTTCTCAAAATGCAAACAACAAAGAAAAACTTTCACACACACGCATACACGCTCGGCGAAAAGCGCGTCCCCTCCTCGTTGCCGAAAAAGAGGTACACGTGCAACGGACCCTCCGACACTCCCTCCGCCGGCGGTATCGCCAACGCCGCGCCGCCATCCTGCCGGCACACCCCCTCCGCCACAACCAAGCGGGGCACCCGCGGGTCGGCATCGTGGAAATAACCCACATACACCCGATCGGACCACCGCGCCCCCGCCCTGTCCTCATCCACCTCCCACTCCAACACCACCTTCTCCCCCTCCCTACCCGCCGAGCGCAACGCCGGCATGTCCAGCGAACCCGCCGCAAAACGGAACGCCGGGAAGCACCATACCCCCTCCCCGCTGCGGATGCAACCCGCATTCAGGCGATGGAAGAGCGTGTCGCCCTGGCTCGCCCCCTCCTCACGCGCCGCCACCCGCCACACGGACAGGTCGCCCAACGCGCGACGGAACATCACCCACAGTTTCCGCACCTCCGTGAAACGCCCCGTCGCCGAACGCTCCGCCTCCGAGAGCTTTTTCTTCTTGCGGTGGTGGGAAGGACGGGCGCATACCCGACCGTTGCGCAAATAATACGTGATCCCTTCCAGGCGAAGGGGACCCTGCTCCAAACAAGCAGCCAGCAAGTGGTTTGATTTACCCATAATCCAATGTTTAACCGTATATTCTTCGATGAATATCCAATGCAAAGATGGTTATTTTTTTACTAAAACCAAGTTTTTTCATTAGTTATAACAATATATCACCAAGGTTATACCAGGGAAATACCAAGGTTTTAACCGAAGAAACAATGGAGAAACAATGGATATCCAATGGATGAAAGGACAGGCAACCCACTCGCTTACCTTGCGCGGGGGCAGATAAAAGAAGTACCGGCGGCAGGCGTCGGTACTTCTTTATAGGTAAGCGGAAAGCCGTCGGGGCGCGCCGCAGACTATTGTATCTCCCCGTAGAAACGGATTTTCAGCTCGGGGGAGGCGGGGCTGTTGGTGATGACGCTGACCATGGCGGTCACCTTGCCGGGTTCCGCTCCCGCGACGGTTTTCACGGTGAGGGGGGCAGACTGCCCGGGGGCAATCTCTTTCGCCGTCATGGAGGCTTCGACGCGGGTGTCGTTGGTGTAAAAGCGGTGAATCTTGAGGGGGGTCTTGCCGGTGTTCTTCACCTGGAAGGTGAAGGTGGCGGGAGTCGCCGCGGGGGTGGCGCCGAAGTTGTGGTATTTCTTGTCGGCGTCGGCGAGGGGCGCGGTGGCGCGGTCCACGGCTTTGAAATCCTCTTCGATGAAGATGGAGACCGGGAGGGGGTATTTCTTGCCATCGACGACGAGGGTGACGTTTTCACGGTTCAAGCCGTAGGCGCCGTGGGCGGCGGTGTTGTAGGAGGCTTTGATGACGGCTTTCTCCTTGTTGCCGACCTGGGCGGGCTCCATCGCGAGGCGGATGTGGGCGGGGAGGTTGGCGAATGCCACCGTCACGGGTTTGCCGGCGTTGTTGAAGACGCCGATGGACATGGATTTGACGTCGCCCTTGCGTGCCTTCATGAAGGAGATTTCCTCCAGGGGGAGGCGCAGTCCGGAGGCGAGCTCATAGGGGTAGTCGTCGAGGACGGTGCGTGCCTTGCCCTGGACGGTGCCTTTGATTTTCAGCTCGACGACGGGCGTGCGGGCGTTGGAGTAGACGGTGATGGTCTTGTCGAAGAATCCGGGGCGGTCCTTGGGGTCGAAGGTGGCTTTGACGTAGCCGGTCTTGCCGGGGAGTACGGGTTGTTTGCTCCATTCGGGGGAGGTGCATCCGCAGGAGGATTCCACGTTTTTGACGAGGATGGGCGCCGTGCCGGTGTTGGTGAACTGGAAGTTGTAGGACACCGCCCCGTTCACTTCCTGGATGGTCCCGAAGTCGTGGCTCCGGGTGGCGAAAGTGATGACTGCCTGGGAGGAGGCGGTGAATCCGGAGAATAATGCGATAATGAATAATACGGTTCTCATGTTTATCCTGAATTAGTTTAACATATTTTCCTATCCGGGGCACGAAAATAGTTTTTTTCCATCAGATTCCCATGGGGGAGGGAGGATTTTTTAAGCATCCGGTTCTTGGTGGCGGTCGAGGAGGAAGTAGAATTCTGTGCCGACGCCGAGCTCGGTGGAGAATCCGATTTCTCCGCCGAAGTTCTGGATGATGCGGTGGCAAAGGGCAAGCCCCAAGCCTGAGCCGCTGGTCTTGGTGGTGAAGTTTGGCTCGAATATGCGTTCGCGGATTTCCTCGGGGACGCCGCATCCGTTGTCGCGGATACGGACTTCGACGCGCCCGCCGACTTCGCGTAGGGTGACATCGACTTTTCCGGGACGCCCTTCGGGGATGCTTTGCCCGGCGTTTTTGAGGAGATTGACGATGACGCGCCGCATCTGTTCGCGGTCGGCGAAGACGGCGAGGTCGGGGTCGCCTTCGTAGCGGATGTCGGCGATGGTGTGGTCGAAGAGCATGATGCAGTTACGCAGTACCTCGTCGAGTTTGAGCACTTCGTTGCGGGTGAGGGAGATTTTGGCGAAATCGGAGAAGGCTGAGGCGGTCGCCGCCATGTTGTCGATTTGTTCGATGAGCATGCCGGAGAGGCTGCGGAAGCGTTGTTTGAATTTGTCGGTGTCTTCCATGTCGATGGTGCGCATCATGAACTGGATGTTGAGTTTCATGGGGGTGAGGGGGTTTTTGATTTCGTGGGCAATCTGCCTCGCCATCTCGCGCCAGGCGCTCTCGCGTTCGGAACGGGCGAGGCGGACGACGCTTTCGTCGAGTTGTTCGACCATGGTGTTGTATTCTCGCACGAGTTCTCCGATTTCATCTTTTTCCTTGTAGTCCACTTTTTCGTTCTTTCCGCCGAGGCGCATTTTGCGGAGTTTGTCATTGACCATCTGCAGGGGCTTGGTGACCCTTTCCGCGAGGACGCCTGAGAGGATGAAGGCGACGACCATCATGACGATGGCGATATTGACGGTGATGACAATCATGATGACCACGTCGATGTTGAAATCGCGGTTTTGGGCGAAATAGGGGACGTTGAGGACGTAGGTTTTCCCCCGGTCGAGGACGAGGGGCATGTAGACGGACATGTATTTGAGTTCTCCGATGCGTTCTTGCTCGATGTAGCTGGTGGAGCCTCGCCCGATGATTTCCCGCAACGCCTTGGGGTTGATGAGGAAGCCGCGGAAGTCGAGCTGGAATATTTCGGGACGGGAGGTGGCGACGAGCTCGCCGGAGGAGGAGTAGATGTTGATGTCCACGAGGAGCAGGTGGGAGATGTTCGAGAGGGTCTGGAGGATGGTGGGGCACTCGGACCAATCGACGCAGTCGAGGCGCTCCAGTTCTTTATTGACGTATTTGAGGAATTCGATGGCTTTCGCTTTGTGGCGTTTTTCGAAGCTTTTGGTGCTGAAATAGATGCTCAAGGTGGAGAGGAAGACGAGGAGGATGAATATCAACCAGATGACGCTGTTCCTGATGCGTGCTTTGAGGGTGCCTCGGATGCGCGCCCGGCGCCTGCCATTGACGTAGAAGAGTCCGTAGGAGGAGAGCAGGACGCAGAGGAGGAAGGCGTAGAGGACGTTCAGGTAGTAGAGGGCGAATATGCGTTCGGGGAGGCTGATAATGAGGGTGTTGTTGTCGTCTACGGCAATCAGCATGTGGGAGTAGTGTTCTTTCGTCACGATTTCGACTCCGGCGCTTCTGTTCTCGCTCCAGGGTTTGAGGCGTTTGCTGTATACGAAATCACCTTGTGAATAGACGAGGTTGCGGTGCTGATATTTGGCGATGGAGTAGTCGTAGACGGGGAGGTGCTCCATGCCGGAGCGGCGGGAGAGGATTTTCGAATAGCCTACTCCTTCGTCCTCCCTGGCTGAATCGAAGCGCAAGTAGACCAGGGTATTGGCGATTTCAAAACGCCCGATGTAGGTGACTATGCCGTCGAATATCCGGATGGTGTAGAAATGGGTGTCCCCCACCCTGCTCCCGAAGCGGCGGATGAGGCGGTCGAAATATTCCTGGCAATCCACGGGTTCCCACGAGCCGGGCAGGAAGATGAGGTTTCCCCTGCGGCAGAAGGTGAGGTTGGTGTAGTAATTATAGGCGCGCAGGTCGAGGAGTTTTTCCCGCATGTAGTCTTCCGCCTGCTGGTGGCGCCTGCCTTCCAGGAAGAAGAAGAGGACGTCGGAATGTATGATGTTCCGGTCGAAGTCCTTGAGGCGCTTTTCGAAATGGTAGTCGCGTTCCTCGATAAGGCCGGTGGCATATTCGAGGCGTTGGCGCTGTTCTTTGTAGCGTTCGTATTTTTCGGTGGTCATCACGACGTACACCGAGAGGATGAATATGGCTATAAGGTAGATGCTTCTCCAGCTCTCGTGTTTGAAGAAATATTTATAGACGGCAAACAACATGGTGACCGACCAGATGAAAAGGCAGTCCCAGTGGTTGGTGTAGAGGTTGGCGAAGAGGCTGACGAGCCACAGGACAAGGCAGGTGGCGGAGAGGAGCCACAGCAGTCCTTTGAAGGGAAGCAGACGGTTCGCCCAGGAGGCCACACCGAAGAGCCCGAGGAGGATGACGACCCCGCCGAGGAGGATGGCGATGAAGATGATCAAGGAGGGAATGTCGATGAGTACGATTTGGGCGATGTTCAGGTGGACGTCCATGTTCGCTATCGCCAGGTCGATGGCAAAGTTGTATAAATCGACGTACCAGAAGACCAGGGTGAGGAGGAAGGCGGTCATGAGGTAGCGGTGGCGGCGCAGCCAGGAGCTGGCGTAATTGATGCGGATGTAGGGCAGGGTGATGTAGACGATGGAAAAGACGGAGAAGGTGAGCAAGAGGAGGTCGCCGATGGAGGATACGAACATTTTCTCCGCCATGAGGGTGTCGAATATGGGGAGACGGAAGACGCAGAAGGGAAGGCGGAAACGGATGCTGAACCATCGCAGCGCGATGAGGAAAAGGATGAAAAACAGCAGGTAGGCCAATTGTTTCTTCCAGGAACGGGTGCTCTTCAGGAAGAGCCCGTACACGTAGAAAAGGCTCAGGAAGAAGCAGAGGTAGAGGGCAATGAGGGCATAATGGTAGTCTCTCCCCTTGTAGTCTTTGCTGTAGGAGAGGTAGAACAATCCGTTGCCTTCGTAGTCGGCAATGAGGTGGGAGTCCTCGCGCATGTCGGCGTGGATGGTGACCTCTGAGGTGCTCTCCAGCGGGATGTTCAGGGAGGGGCTGAACCTGTCGCCGACGTAGGGGCTGTTGTAGGGGTAGACCTCTTTGATTTTCAGGAGGGCGAAGTAGTCGCATTCCCCTTGGCGCTTTCTTCTGACCTCGTAGTAGGTGTTCCCGAGTTTCATGAAACGGTCGTTGCCGGTGAGGGTGAGGTAGAGGTTGCGGTCGCTCACGACTTCGTCTGTCCAATAGAATATCCTGCCCCGGCGGAAACCGATGAATAGGACGTCGTTCCTCCCGTCGTGTATTTCCTGCGGTCCCTCTCCGCGGAAGGTTTCCAGGACTTCGTCCGCCCATCTTTCCCTTCGGTGCAGGCGTTCCTCGAAATCCTGCGCCCAGCGGTTCTCGTCCTGCCGGTAGAAGAAATATTCGGTCGAAGCGGTCGCCCCCAACAACAGGCAAACCCAGAAGAGCCACGCGAGTGCCCTTTTTTTCGTTTTGTTCAGGTCATTCATGGTGGTAGGGTTCTCCTTTCAATATGGTCATTGCCCGGTATATCTGTTCGATGAAAATCATGCGGACCATCTGGTGGGAGAAGGTCATTCGGGAGAGGGATATCCGGTCGTCCGCGCGCCGGTAGACCTTATCGGCAAAGCCGTAGGGTCCCCCCACGACGAAGAGCAGCCGCTTGACGCCGCCGAGCATTTTCTGCTCAAGGTAGCGCGCAAACTCGACGGAGGTGTGCTGTCTGCCCCGCTCGTCGAGCAATACGACCCAGTCGTCCGAGCGGAACTGTTCCAGCAGCATCTCTCCCTCGCGCTCTTTCTGAAGGCTTTCGGTGAGGCTCCGGGCGTTCCTGACATCGGGCAGCACCTTCATTTCGTAAGGCACATGGCGCGTCAGCCGCTTCTCGTATTCAGCGATGGCCTCCCGCATGTAGGAGGCATCCGTCTTTCCTATCACCAGCAAACATACTTTCATGGTCCGCGTCCGTTTAATCCACAAAAATAATATTTTTTTCAATTCACTTGTAAAAGCAAAGATTTTTATCCGTATATTTGCAGCCGTCAAAAGGCACGTGCCCAGCACCTGCGGGGACAGGTCCCATAGCTCAGTTGGTTAGAGCACCTGACTCATAATCAGGGAGTCCTTGGTTCAAGCCCAAGTGGGACCACCGAGACAAACCACCCAATTCAGGGAATCGCTGAAAATCAGAATTTCAGCGATTTTTTATTGGCAATCTTGCAGTATGCGGAAGATAGTGACATGTGATAAAGACGATTACACGACACTCGTCGGAATATGAGAGCGTTCGGTGCGGGCCACTCACGATTTTTTAGACGAGACTACCATAAATGAGATAAAAGCAGCATTGATACCGGATTATTTCCCCCATGTCGACTTGTATGCGGTCGTAGACCACAGTTCCCTCGTCGGTTTCATAGGGTTGCGTGAAAACACGATTGAAATGCTGTTTATTGACAGTGAAAGCCGCAGTCGCGGTTATGGGTCTTCCCTCATTGAATTTGCGATACAGAAAGGCGCGACAAAGGTGGATGTAAATAAACAATCACCCCAATATTCAATGACAGGGGATATACAACTCATCGTCGCGGGGAATCACCATGACGGGGGCGTGGGCATAACGGCGGAGGAGGCGGAGGTTGTAGGGGATGTAAAAGGGGAACAGGCGGAAGCGGCGCATCATGAGGACCATGCTGCCGCCGTTCGTCCGGAAGAGTTCGCGGAGGGACTTCTCGAAACTCTTTTCCACCCGGCTCTTGCGGTAGACGACGCCGGACTTGACCAGTACGTTTTCCATGAAATCCACGTTGTTCGCGACCATCGCGGCGATGCCGGCATCCCGTTCCCGCGGGACAATCAGTTCCAGACTGCTCTCCGGACAGCGGCGGCGGAAGAAGTTCGCCCACACGACGCTCTCGCGCTCTTCGGCGAGGTAGCCCACAGGGAGCGTCACCCGGCGGCACGCCTCGGGCGAGGTGCCACGGGGCACGATGATGAAAGGCTTGCGGACGGCATAGAGATAGCGGAGCAGCTTACGGTAGCCGCAGGCGGAGCGCTCCACGAGGCAGAACAGGGTTTCCTTTCCCAGAAGGGAAGCGACGGACGACGGGACTGCGGGCAACGGCTCATAGCGCACTTCCAGGCGGTACAGCCTGCCCAGCGCCTCCGCATGCGACGCCACCTCCTCGGGCGACGTCCCGTAAAAAGCCACCATGCCGTACCTTTCCATGCCGTTATCCCTCCAACACCCGTTTAATGACTTTCAGCGTATGGGTGTACCGCTTTAAATTCTCGTTGAAGATGCCCTGGTGGTCTATCTTGTCCACCCTCACCCGCCCCGAGGCGTGGATGATGCGGTTCTGCTCCCAGATGATGCCCACATGGGTGATGCACCCCGCATCGTCGCCGAAAAAGGCAAGGTCGCCGGGAAGCGCCTCCTCCACAAAGGAGAAGCTCTGCCCCAGCTTCACCTGCTGGGAGGCATCGCGCGGCAGATCGATGCCCGCCATGCGGTAGACGATTTGCGACAGCCCGGAACAGTCGATGCCGTAAGGCGAACGCCCTCCCCACAGGTAAGGCGTGTTGTGGTACATCAGGGCGTACCCGATGAGCAGGTCGCGCAGGCTGTCGATGCCCACGTCCTTGATGCTGCTCACGAGCGTATAGGTGTCGTCGCCGATTTTCATCTTCTTGGTCTCGGCGTCGAAAAAGGGAAATACGCTGCCCGCCACCGGCAGCTTGTGACCCCAGTCGCCGTCCTTCGTGACGATGTTGAACACCTCCGTGGAGATGACCGGTTCCTCCGCCCGGTAGCGCTCCGCATAGGCGTCATCCACGGGGCAGACCATCTTGCGGTCGATCCACCCCTCGTAGCCGTCGTGCAGGAGCCGCACGCGCGTCCACTTCTCCGCCTCCTCCAACACCTCGTACAACTCTCCGAAAAGCACCTGCGACACCATCTCGCTCCGCTCGGAGCGTTCCGCCCGCATGGGGATGATGCTTAAATCCGATATTCCGTATGCCATGTCTGCTGTCTTTATTGGAGGAACAAATGTAAGCCAAAAAGTTGTAAAAACAAGATTATTCCCTACCTTTACGGCAGAAAGATTAATACCCGAAGACAACATGAAACAGTTACTTCTCTTACTCCTCCTCATCCCCGGGCTGCTCCCGGCACAGGAGAACCCGAAATACCTCGAGGGCGCCGTGCCCGTGGCGGACGGCAAAGTGGTATTCACCCGCGAACTCTCCCTGCCCGGCGCGCCGCGACAAGCCATCTTCAACGGGGCTCTGACATGGGCAAACGAGCGCTTTATGCCGGACGGCGAATTTCAAAGCCGCGTCCTGACGTCCGATGCGGAGAACGGCCAGATTGCCTGCCTGGGACAGCAGTATCTGGTCTTCACCAACAAGACGCTGGCCCTGGACCGCGCCGTCGTCCAATTCCACCTGACCCTCACCTGCACGCCGGGGGCATGCGCCATGAAAATGTCCGCCATACGCTACCGATATAATGTGGGCGACAAGTGGGAAAACATTCCCGCCGAGGAGCAGATTACCGACAAATACACCCTGACCAAAAAGAAAGACAAACTCATCAAAGCCACGGGCAAGTTCCGCATCCACACCATCGACCTCATGGACGAACTGCATGACGGATTGGGCAAAGCCCTTGCCGGACTGGCAGCGCCGCAGCAGCCTGCCGCACCGCAGACGGCGTCCCCTGCCCCCACTCCCACGGCAACCGCCACTCCCACCCCTGCCGCCGCGGACGGAGCCACCCTCCCCGGCTACAAAGCCATCGCCCCGGACAAGATGCCCGGCAACATCTACAAAATGCTCTCCGAGAACTGGATGCTCATCACCGCCGGCGACGACAACGGTTTCAACATGATGACCGCCAGCTGGGGCGGGCTGGGACACCTCTACAACAAACCGGTGGCGTTCTGTTTCATCAACCCCACCCGCCACACCGTGCGCTACATGGAAACCCACGACACCTACACCCTCAGCTTCTACACCGAGACCTACCGCGAGGCGCTCAACTACTGCAGCAGCCACAGCGGCAGGAACGAAGACAAGGTGCAAGGCTCCGGGCTGACGCCGCTCACCACCCCCTCCGGCAGCAAAGCCTTCTCGGAAGCGTGGATGATCATCGAATGCCGCAAGATGGTCGAGCAGCCCTTCTCCGCCGACGCCCTCCGCTACCCGGAGGTGAAAGCCAAATGGGGCAAAGACCTGCACAAGATGTTCGTCGGGGAAATCCTCCGCGTCTGGGTGAAGTAAGCAAAATTACAAAGCCAGATGAATCACTTTTTTAGTCTCGAAAAAGGGCTCTGAAAAGAAGTCGGTGATGGGGTAAACGGTGGCGCGGGAACCGAAAGGGGCAATCTCCTCATCGAAGTCGCCGCCTTTGAGATAAAGGATGCCATTGGCAAGGGCATTGCGGGAAGCGGGGAGCGTCTTGCCCTTCACCCAGGTGACGAAAGCGGGGAAAGCGGTCACGGCACGGCTGACGATGAAGTCGTGCTTCTCGGCAACTTGCTCCACGCGCGTCTGGCGGGCGGTGACGTTTTGCAGCCCGAGTGCCTCCCTGACACCCTCGACAACCTTGATTTTCTTGCCGATGGAGTCCACCAGCAGGAAACGGCATTCGGGAAAGAGGATGGCGAGGGGGATGCCGGGGAACCCGCCGCCGGTGCCGACGTCCATGATGCGCGTGCCGGGCACGAAGCGGATGACGCGCGCGATGGCGAGGGAATGGAGCACGTGGTGCACCCAGAAAGAGTCCATGTCCTTACGGGAGATGACGTTGATTTTCTCGTTCCACTCCCGGTACAACCCTTCCAGGCGGGCGAAACGGTCTGCCTGTTCACCCGTCAAATCAGGGAAATAAGCGTGTATGAGTTCCAGGGCGTCTTTCATCGGGCAGGCTGTCGGGTGGAGAAATCACGGTTGTAAAGCGGCATGGCAATGACACACACGACGCCGACCACAATGTAGAGGAGCGTCATCGCTCCGTGGGTGAGGAGGGCGAATATCCTTGCCATATCCTCCATGCCGGGCTCGGCGGGGAGGTAAATCATGAGGGAGGCGATGACCATGAAATGCCAGGCGCCGATGCCTCCCTGGACGGGCGCCACCATGCCGTAACTCGCCAGCACGAAGCAGGTGAGCGCCACCCCGATGCCGAGGTGCGAGGTGAAGCCGAAGCAGAAGAAGCAAACGTAGAACATCAGGAAGTACATCAACCAGATGAACAGCGAATAGGCGATGAACAGCCCCTTGTGCCGCACGTCCCTGACGGAGAGCAGCCCGTCTTTCAGCCCGTGGAGAAAATGGCGGATGCGCCCCTGCAGGCGTTTCTTGAGGAAGAGTTTCCACACCGCCACCGCCAGCACCGCCACACCGGCCGCCACCGCCAGCATCCAGGCGGAGTGGAAAAGGCGGAACAGGTTCGTCCGGATTTCGGGATTGGAGTCGAGGAATATGCCGAGTTGCTTGAACTGCGTAAGCACCATGAGCAGGGTGAGCGCCAACAGGATAAGCATGTCGATGACGCGCTCCGTGACCACGTTGCCGAGAAGATTGGGAAAGGGTATCTTCTCATACTTGGCGACCACTCCGCAGCGGGTGAACTCGCCCATGCGGGGAATCGCCAGGTTGGCAAAATAGCCCACCATCACGCCCATGAAGCCGTTGGCGAGGCGGATTCGGTAGCCCATCGACTCCACCAGAAGCTGCCAGCGCAACGCCCGGCACAAATGGCTCGCCATGCCCATCAGGCAGGCGACCGCCACCCACGTGTAGTCCACGTCGTGCCGCAGCACCTGCATCAACTCGTCCCAATCCTGGTCACGGTAGACCAGCCAGAACAGCAACACGGAGAGCCCCAGAAAGAGCACGAATTTCAAAGTGTTTTTTATCCACGGACGCATAGCCTCATCTGTCATAACGGCGCAAATGTACAAAATAATGCAGAGACGGACACGGTTTTCGGCGATTTTATGTACTTTTGCAGCATGAGTGTCGTGAGAGCCAAGAAAAGTCTGGGGCAACATTTCCTGCGCGACGGGAACATCGCGCGCAAGATAACGGAGAGCCTGCTGCCCGTCACCCGGGAGGTACTGGAAATCGGTCCCGGCATGGGGGTGCTTACCCGCCTCCTGCTGGAGAACGCCGCTTTCTCCGTGCGTGCCGTGGACATCGACCGGGAGTCGGTGGACTACCTCCATGCCGAACTGCCGGAGCATCGGGAACGCATCCTGTACGGGGATTTCCTGAAGATGGACATCGCGGCGCTCTACCCGGAGCCGTTCTCCGTCATCGGGAACCTGCCTTATAACATCTCGTCGCAAATCTTCTTCCGCGTCATCGAGCACCGCGACCGGGTACGGCAGGTGGTGTGCATGATTCAGAAAGAGGTGGCGGAGCGGATAGCGGCGCCCTGCGGCAACAAGAGCTACGGCATCCTGAGCGTCTTTTTGCAGGCGTTCTACCGCATCGAATACCTGTTCACGGTGAGCGAGAAGGTGTTCGACCCGCCCCCCAAGGTGAAGTCGGCGGTCATCCGCCTCACGCGGAACGAACGCGCGGAACTGGGATGCGACGAGGGAATGTTTTTCCGCGTGGTGAAAACGGGATTCAACCAACGGCGGAAAACCCTGCGCAACTCCCTGCGGGGAATGCTTCCGCCGACGTTCGAGTCGGACTATCTGAACCTGCGCCCGGAGCAGCTGGACATCCATGATTTTGTGCAACTAACCCAACTGATATGCAACCATTCGAACTGACCCATGAGTTCCTCGACCGGCTGACGGAGCTGATCGATGCGGAAAACCGCGCGGAGGTGACGCGGCTCGTTGCCGAACTCCACCCGGCGGACATCGCCGAGATTCTGGAGGAGTTGAACAACGAACGGGCACAGTTCGTGTTCCTCCTGCTCGACAACGAGAAGGCGAGCGACGTGCTGGCGGAAATCGACGAGGAGGAACGCGTGCATTTCATCGAATCCTTCCCCGCGGAGGTCATCGGGCGGTTCATCGACCACATGGACTCGGACGACGCCGCCGACCTGGTGTCCAGCATGACCAACGAGCAACAGCACGAGGTGCTGGCGCACATGGAGGACCTGGAGCAGGCGGGCGACATCGTGGACCTTCTGCACTATGACGACGATACCGCCGGCGGTCTGATGGCAAAGGAGCTGGTGATGGTGAACGAGAACTGGACGGTGCTCACCTGCCTGCGCGAGGTGAGCCGGCAAGCGGAGAACCTGGATGAAATCTATAATATCTACGTGGTGAACGACGACCACAAACTGAAAGGGCGGCTCTCGATGAAAAAGATGATTACCGCCCCGACCTCCGCCCGCATCATCAACCTCTACTACCCCGACATCACTTTCGTGAAGACGGACGAACCGGCGGAGTCGGTCGCCCTCATCATGCAGAAATACGACCTGGTGGCGATACCCGTCACCGACCAGGTGGGACGCCTCGTGGGGCGCATCACCATCGACGACGTGGTGGACTTCATCAAGGAGGAGGCGGACAAAGACTACCAGATGCTGTCCGGTATCACGCAGGACATCGAATCGTCCGACAGCATCTGGGCGCAGACGAAAGCGCGCCTCCCGTGGCTGATTATCGCACTGTTCGGAGGGATGGTGTCCGCGTGGATGATCCTGCAATACGAAGCGGACATCGCGCTGTTTCCCGTCACCGCCATGTTCATCCCCGTCATCACCGCCATGGGAGGCAATGTGGGCATCCAGTCTTCCGCCATCGTGGTGCAGGGACTGGCTTCCAACTCCCTCAGCATGAAGAACGGGTTCCGCAATATCCTGAAAGACCTCGGGGGCGCCCTCATCAACGCGACCATCTGCTCCTCGGTGACCTTCCTGCTGACGCTGGTGTTCGGCATGGCTTCCTTCGCAATGCCCGTCACGGTCGCCATCGCCATGTTCGCGGTGATTGTCTTCGCCTCCGTGTTCGGTACCGCCTGTCCCCTGCTCTTGAACAAGATGGGCATAGACCCCGCCCTCGCCACGGGTCCGTTCATCACCCTGGCGAACGATATTGTCGGGTTGAACATCTATCTGGTTATCGGGCGGCTGATTCTGACACACTTAGCCTGAACGGCATAATTATTTCCGGCTTTTGCATGATTATGGTGCATAATCATAAGGTTATTAACCATTTAAGCAGTAATTTTGCTTATCCTTTTCAGGAATAACATAAAGCAAAAATATATGAATCCAATCGTAGAAGTCAATGTCTGTTCGGAAATCGGGAAACTGAACGGCGTCATCCTGCATACCCCGGGACCGGAAGTGGAAAACATGACCCCCGAAAATGCCGCCCAGGCATTATACAGCGATATCATCAATCCCGCCATCGCGCGCGAGGAATATAAGCAGCTTGCCGGCGTGCTGTCCAAAATCACCCGCACCTACCAGGTGAAGGAACTGCTGGAGAACATCCTGAAAGACGACCATGTGAAAGCGGCGGTCATCGACCGTGTGGAAGCCATCGAACCGTTCATCGCCGAAGCCGCCCCCACGGGGAGCATCAAAGAGCGGCTGCTGGCATGCGGGGCGGAGGAACTGGCACGCCTGCTCGTCGAAGGGGTGGAAGTGACGAAAGACAACCTCACCCGCTTCCTGTGCAACGACAAGTATGCGTTGCGCCCGATGCACAACTTCTTCTTCACGCGCGACGCCTCGATGAGCATGTACAACGAAGTGCTCATCGGCAGGATGGCAAACACCATCCGCGAACGGGAATCCGTCATCATGCAGTCCATCTTCGACTTCACGCCGGAGTTCAAGACCCGGACGGTGACCATCCCCGCCGCGGGAGAAGCCACCCCGCGCCTGCGCCACATCGAGGGCGGCGACGTGCTGATTGCCCGTGACGACATCCTCCTCATCGGCAACGGTGCCCGCACCAGCACGCAGGCGGTGGACATGCTCATCTACGAATTCATGAACCGCAAGAGCGAGAAAGCCCAGCACATCATCGTGCAGGAACTGCCGCATACGCCGGAGTCGTTCATCCACCTCGACATGGTGTTCACGCTCCTCGACCGCAACAAGTGCATGGCTTACGAGCCGCTCATCCTGAAACCGAACAACTACCGCACGGTGCACATCACCGTCCAGGGCGGGAAACTGCAAAGCATCACGGAGGAGACGAACCTCGTGGCGGCGCTGAAGAAATTGGGGATGGAGCTGGAACCGGTGCTCTGCGGAGGAGCGGACGAGTGGCACCAGGCACGCGAACAGTGGCACAGCGGCGCGAACTTCTTTGCCGTGAGTCCCGGTCAGGTGTTGGGCTACGGACGCAACAACTATACCATCGAAGCCATGAACAAAGCAGGCTTCGAAGTGATTAAAGCGAACGACGTCATCGCGGACAAGGTGTCCCTGGAAAACTACAGCAAATACGTCATCACCATCGAAGGCTCCGAGCTGCCCCGCGGCGGCGGCGGCGCACGCTGCATGACGATGCCGGTGAACCGCACCGCCCTGTAAAACAATATAAGGCATTTTGCAAAAAAAAGCGTCTTGAAGGAAACCTCAAGACGCTTTTTTCATCCCCTACCGGCCCGTCTGCATCGCCCGGAAAGCGTTGAGCACCGCCAGGACGGTCACGCCGACATCGGCAAAGACGGCTTCCCACATATCCGCTACCCCGAAAGCACCCGCCAAAAGCATCAAGAACTTGACGCCGATGGCAAAAACGATATTCTGCATGACGATGCGCCGCGTTCGCCGTGCCATACGTATGGCTTCCGCCACCTTCTGCGGGTTATCGTCCATCAACACCACGTCCGCCGCTTCGATGGCGGCGTCGCTTCCGGCAGCCCCCATGGCAATCCCCACATCCGCCAGTTTCAAGACAGGAGCGTCGTTGATGCCGTCGCCGACAAACGCCAACCTCCCCGCTCCGCCGCCGGTCCGCAATGCCTCCACACACGCCACCTTATCCGCCGGCAACAATCCGGCATGCCACTCATCGATACCCAAAGCACGCGCCACCTCCTCCGCCACCTCCGGACGGTCGCCGGTAAGCATCACCGTCCTCCCCACCCCCGCACGCCGCAAATCGGCAATCGCCCCGGCAGACTGCGCCTTGAGGCTGTCGGAAACAACGATATGCCCCATATACTCCCCGTCCACCGCCAGGTGCACGAGCGTACCGGTCTTTTCGCACGGCTTGGCTTCCACCCCTGCCCGTCGCATCAGTTTCTCATTGCCTGCATACACCTCACGCCCGTCCACCCGGGCGAATATCCCTTCCCCGGCAAAGTCCGCCAGCGCGGAAACCCGCTCCCGGGCAACCGGACGACGGTACGCCTCCCGGATGGACACCGCCACCGGATGGGCGGAATCGCTCTCCGCAAGCGCCACCAACTCCACCAGTTCCTCCGCGGGAATCATCTCCGGATGCACGGCTGTCACCGAGAAATTACCCCGGGTCAGCGTTCCCGTCTTGTCGAAAACCACCGTATCCACGCGCGCCAATACCTCCAGATAATTGGACCCCTTCACCAGAATCCCCCGCCGCGACGCCCCGCCGATACCGGAAAAGAAGGTCAAAGGAATAGAGACCACCAGCGCGCACGGGCAAGAAATCACCAGAAACACCAACGCACGGTTCAGCCACACCAGCCAATCCCCTCCGGCAACAAGCGGCGGCACCACGGCAAGCAACACCGCAGCCAGCACCACGACAGGCGTATAATAACGAGCAAAACGGGTGATGAATTTCTCCGTCGGGGCTTTCCCCGTTTCGGCATGCTCCACCAAATCCAGGATGCGGGAGACGGTGGACTCCCCGTAAGTCCCCGACGTGCGGATGCGCAGCGCCCCCGTCATGTTCATCGCCCCGCTGGTCACTCCGTCCCCTTCCGCGACCTCACGCGGGAGGCTCTCCCCCGTCAGCGCGGAGGTGTCCAGCAAGGAAGCGCCCGACACCACCACGCCGTCCAACGGTATCTTCTCCCCGGGCTTCACGACGATGATTCCGCCTTTCGGCACCCGGTCGGGCGCCACGCGGAGCAAAGCGCCCCCCTCCTCCCAATGGGCATAATCGGGACGGATGTCCATCAACGCCGCAATGGAAGCCCGGCTCCGTGCCACCGCCCGCTCCTGGAACCACTCGCCCGCCTGGAAAAACAACATCACGGCGACCGCCTCGGGATACTCGCCGATGGCAAAAGCACCGACAGTCGCTACCGACATCAAAAAGTTCTCATCCAGAAAATCACCGCGCAACAGATTGCGCACGGCTCTATACACAATATCCGCCCCGACGGTCAAATAGGCGGCCACGCAAAGCATCGCCCCTATTCTCCAGTCCGCCGCAAACGAAGGCACATAAGACAGTCCCAGCAATACCCCGCCCACGAGGATTCGAGACAGCATCACTTTTTGTTCCCTTTCCATCTCTTTTCTTTTTAAGGTTTACGCAAAGATAGCAGGAAAAGATTGCAACCCGATTGCAGATTTCATGTATCTTTGCCTCCAGAAAACAATACCAGTCGCCATGAATCAGCCTCATACTTCCCTGCCCCCTTCTTCGCAACTGCTTCGGGACTCGCTCGCACCTCGTTCGCCGGGGAGCGAACGAGGTGCGAGCGAGTCCCGAAGCAAGACCGACGGAAGAAGCAGGCAACTTAGGCGCAACCAGCTACGGGCTTACCTTGTCAGCTTTCGTTTGCGCACCCTGCCGTTGTCCCTTTCGGGCATTTTCTTAGGCAGCCTGCTGGCGCGGGCGGACGGGCATTTCCGATGGGATGCTTTCGGGTGGGCGGTTGCCACCACGCTCTGCCTGCAAATCCTGTCGAACCTCGCCAACGAATGGGGAGACCTGCAAAAAGGGACGGACAATGCCGACCGGCTGGGACCCATCCGCAGCATCCAGTCAGGCGGGTTGTCACTGCGGGAGTTCAAACGGATGATAGCGGTGTTCGCCGGGCTGTCGGCGGTGTGCGGGTGCGCGCTGGTCTATACGGCTTTCGAGCATCTTTTCACCCGCGACGGACTGGTGATGCTCGGACTGGGCGCCGCCGCCATGGTGGCGGCCGTGAAATATACCGTGGGCAAAGGGGCATACGGTTACCGGGGGCTGGGCGACCTGTTCGTGTTCCTGTTTTTCGGGTTGCTGAGCGTGTGCGGTTCCTATTTCCTCCTGGCGGAGTCGCTCTCCGCGTGGGTGTTCCTGCCGGCGAGCGCCATCGGGATGCTGTCGGCAGGGGTGTTGAACCTCAACAATATGCGCGACATCGACAACGACCGGAAGTGCGGGAAACACACGCTGCCGGTGATGATGGGCATCCCGCGTGCCAAGATTTACCATTACGCCTTGATTGCCGGAGCATTCCTCTGCATGGGCGGCTATGTGGCGGCAAGGGGCGGAGGCATCCGGGGATGGCTGTTCCTCGTGACGTTGCCACTGTTCGCGGGACACATCGCGAAAGTGGCACGGAATGAGGGGCGGGAACTGGACGCACAGTTGAAAGTGCTGTCGCTCGCCACGTTGCTGTTCGCCCTGCTGGGCGGATGTCAGACGGGCTTCTCCCCCGTGTAAAGGCTGGCGATGCCGCCCGTGAGTTTGCGCCGCGCCGTGCGCACAAAGCCGCTGCGTCCCATGATATCCAGGAAAGCTTTCCCCTGGGGGAAGCGCATCACCGATTCGGGCAGATAGACGTAAGCACCCCGATTGCCGGAAATCCATCCCCCGAAGAGAGGCAGGATGCGGCGGAAATAGAGGGTGTAGAGTTGTTTCATGGGAAAACGGTCGGGCATGGAAAATTCGAGGATGACCACTTTCCCGCCGGGACGGAGGACGCGGCACATTTCGCGCAGTCCCTGTTCGAGATGTTCGAAGTTGCGGACTCCGAAAGCGACGGTCACGGCGTCGAAAGCGTTATCGGGGAAACGCATCTGCTCGCTGTCGCCGATTTCCAGCATGATGCGTCCGGAAAGCCCGAGCGCTTCCACTTTGCGCTTGCCAATGTCCACCATGCCGGCGGAGATGTCGATGCCGGTCACCCGCTTCACTCCCGTCCGCACGGCGGCAATGGCAAAATCACCGGTGCCGCATGCCACGTCGAGCAGTTCCTCCTGCCCGGCTTCCAGCTCCCTGACGGCACGGCGGCGCCAGGATTTGTCGATGTTCAAGGACAGCAGATGGTTCAAGAGGTCGTACCGGGGTGCAATGTCGTCGAACAGGTTTTTTACAGTTTCTTTCTCTGCCATAAGATACGTTTCGGCATGAAAAAAGCTAAAGACTGTGCGCCTTTAGCTTTTTTAGTCGATGTTCAAACTATTAATAATTGCTGGGCAAGTTGCCTTCCAAGGCTGCTTTTACGACTGCCACAGTCTCTTCCAATCCCTCTGCAAATTTCTCAAAGTCCTCTTTGTACAAGAAGATTTTGTGCTTCTCGAAGCTTGCATTTCCGCCGTCATCGAATCTTTTTTTGCTTTCGGTAATGGTCAAGTAATAATCATTGTTGCGGGTTGCTTTCACATCAAAGAAGTAAGTTCTTTTACCCGCTTTCACTGCTTTTGAATACACTTCCTCGCGGTCGTCATTCATGTCGAATCCCTCGTTGTGTCCGTAATCTACCATCATCATCCAAATTAAATAATCAACTTTTAATGTTTTTCGCGGTCCAAATGTAGAAAAAATATAAGTAAGAAAGGCATTTTTTAGTTTTTTTTTGTCGGAAAAGTATATCTTTGCCTTAAAGAATGGAAAAAAGGGGGAACAATATATGGTCTGGAAAGTATTCGTCATTGTAGCCGTCTTAATCGGAATCGCCTTGACAGGGCTTGGCATCAGCCTGATAGTCAAAAGAAACGGGCGCTTCCCCGAAACGCATATCGGGAGAAACAAAGCCATGAAAGCGCGGGGCATCCACTGTGCCAATACGACCGACCGCCTGGAACGGGAGAATTACCGGGCGGTCAAGAACTCATAGCTTCTCCAGAAGCGCCGAGAGGATTTCGAAAGACTTTTCAGGCGCCGCCGCCCAAAAGTCAAGATATTGCAGCAAATGGTTTTCCACCTTTCCGGGGGTGTCGCTGATGATGCGGCAACTGAGGAAGGGGGTTTCGTACAGGTGGCACGCCTGGGCTATGGCGCCGCTTTCCATATCGACCGCCAAGCCTTCGGGGAAATGCTTTTTGATGCCTGCCAATTCGGCACGGTCGGTGATGAAACGGTCCCCGCTGCACAATAATCCCCCGCAAAGCGCCACATCGCTCCGCACGGACAAGGCGGCTTCGTAAAGCCGGCGGTCGGCGGCATAACGGGCGGGAAGCCCCTGCACCTGTCCCCACCGGTTTCCCTCCCCGCACCACACGTCGTGGTAGACGACCTCTTCCGCCACCACGACATCCATCACCCGCAAGCTGTCGTCTATGCCGCCCGCCACGCCGGTGTTGAGGATGCAATCGGGAGCGTAACGGGCAATCATTTCGACGGTCCCCACGGCACCGCACACTTTCCCGATGCCCGATTTCATCAATACGACCTCCTGCTTCCCGATGCCCCCCCTCACGAAATGCAGATGGCGGACATGTTCTTCTTTCGGATGGGACAGCAAGGCTTTCACCAGCCGGAATTCCGCATCCATGGCAACGATGATTCCTATCATATCTCGCGGTTTTATAAAAAAGGATTATGGATTTTTTCTTCCCCGATGGCGGTCATGGGTCCATGCCCGGATATGACGCGCACCTCATCGGGGAGAGACAGCAAGCGGCTGCGGATGCCTGCAATCAAAGCCTTCCCGTCGCCACCCGGCAGGTCGGAACGCCCCACGCTGCCCGCAAACAGGACGTCGCCCGACACCAATAGTCCGGCGTCGGCATTGTAATAACACAAGCCGCCCGGCGAATGTCCCGGAACGGCGATGACTTCCAGGGAGGAATCCCCGAAACGCACCGTATCCCCGTCTTTCAGGTATCCTCCCAATGCCGGAGGAGGCGTCGTGCCCCGCAGCCCGAGCATGGCGGCATACTCCACGGCATGTTCCAGCAAAAACTCATCCTCCTGCGAAGCCTGTGCCGCCAGCCCGTAGGCATCGAGCATGAAACGGTTGCCGAAGACATGGTCCGGATGCAGGTGGGTGTTCAGCAACGCCACCGGCTTCAACCCCTTTTCCGTGAGGAACTCCTGCAATCTCTTTCCCTCTTCGCGCGTGAAGCAACCGCAATCGATGACCACCGCCTCGCCGGTTCCGTCGTAAAGCACCACCGTGTTCTCCTGCCACGGATTGTTGATAAAAATCTTATATTCCATCGCTGTTTTTTTCTATTGGCAAAGGTAAGGAAATAAATCGTATGTCCCTAAGCGGGCGACCTATTTTCCTCTGCCGTTCTGGCAGTTTTCATGACATAAAAAAGAGGGGAAAGGGAATAAATGCGCCATTTTTGCAAAATAACCCGCTTTCTGCGGCATGGCACATCATTTGATAAAAAGAAAGTGTGTCGCACGGTAACATTCGACACGGGAAATACGAATAACAAACAATTAAAATATAACGATTATGGGAAAGATTATTGGAATTGACTTAGGTACTACCAACTCATGCGTTGCCGTAATGGAAGGCAACGAACCGGTAGTGATACCGAATAGCGAAGGACGGCGGACTACCCCCTCCATCGTGGCATTTGTGGAAAACGGCGAGCGCAAAGTGGGAGACCCCGCCAAGCGCCAGGCGATTACGAACCCGCACAAGACGATTTACTCCATCAAGCGGTTCATGGGCGAGACGTTCGACCAGGTGGGCAATGAGGTGAAGCGCGTGCCTTACCAAGTGGTACGCGGCGACAACAACACGCCCCGCGTGGTCATCGACAACCGCCAGTATTCTCCGCAGGAGATTTCTGCCATGACGTTGCAGAAGATGAAGAAGACCGCCGAGGATTATATCGGCCAGGAGGTGACGGAAGCGGTGATTACCGTACCCGCCTATTTCAACGACGCTCAGCGCCAGGCAACGAAAGAGGCAGGCGAAATCGCCGGACTGACCGTGAAGCGTATCATCAATGAACCGACGGCAGCCGCTTTGGCATACGGGCTGGACAAAAAGACACAGGACCAGAAGATTGCCGTGTTCGACCTGGGTGGCGGTACGTTCGATATTTCTATCCTGGAATTGGGCGACGGGGTGTTTGAAGTGAAATCCACCAACGGGGATACCCACCTGGGCGGTGACGACTTCGACGACAAGATTATCAACTGGCTGGCTGACGAGTTCCAGAAAGACGAAGGCGTGGATATCCGCCAGGATCCGATGGCTCACCAGCGTCTGAAAGAGGCTGCGGAGAAAGCTAAAATCGAACTTTCCAGTTCGACTTCCACGGAAATCAACCTGCCGTATATCTTCCCGGTGAACGGGATTCCGAAGCACTTGGTGCGGACGCTGACCCGCGCTCAGTTCGAGCAGTTGTGCGACAGCCTGATTCAAGCAACCATCGAACCTTGCCGCAAAGCCTTGTCGGACGCCAATTTGATGCCGTCGGACATCGATGAGGTGATTCTGGTGGGCGGTTCCACCCGTATTCCGGCAGTACAGCAGAAGGTTCAGGACTTTTTCGGCAAGACACCGTCCAAAGGGGTAAACCCGGACGAAGTGGTGGCAGTGGGTGCCGCTATCCAAGGCGGTGTATTGACCGGCGAAGTGAAGGATGTGTTGCTGCTCGACGTGACGCCGCTGTCACTGGGTATCGAAACCTTAGGCGGAGTGATGACGAAGCTCATCGAATCCAACACGACCATCCCGACCAAGAAGTCGGAAGTGTTCTCGACTGCTGCCGACAACCAGCCTTCGGTGGAAATCCATATCCTGCAAGGCGAACGCCCCATGGCACGCGACAACAAGACCATCGGACGTTTCCACCTGGACAGCATTCCGCCTGCACCGCGCGGCGTTCCGCAGATTGAGGTGACGTTCGACATCGACGCCAACGGTATCCTGAACGTTTCGGCAAAAGACAAAGCCACCGGCAAGGAGCAATCCATCCGCATCGAGGCATCGTCCGGATTGTCGGAAGCGGAAATCAAACGGATGAAGGACGAGGCGGCTGCCAATGCCGCTGCCGACCAGCAGGAGAAAGAAAAAATCGATACCGTCAATAAAGCCGATTCGATGATTTTCCAAACGGAGAAGCAATTGAAAGAGTTCGGCGACAAGTTGCCGGCAGACAAGAAGGCACCGATTGAATCCGCTCTTCAGGAATTGAAAGAAGCACACAAAGCACAGGATGTCGCTGCCATTAACGCCGCCATCGACAAGTTGAACAATGTGTTCCAGGCTGCATCGCAAGAGATGTATAACGCCCAGGCACAACAGCAACAAGGAGCACAAGGCAATCCGAATGCCGGGCAGCCGAACAATGACAACAAGGAGCAGGATGTGACGGATGTAGACTTTGAGGAAGTCAAATGATTCCGATAAGGATATAGATAACAGACAACAAGCAAAAGCGTGCAGCTCAACGAGTTGCATGCTTTTCGTTTATGGGATTCATGGTTGCTATGTGTTTTCTATGGGCTTTTTTATCTCTTATTTGCGACATATTTGCAACACGTCTTATTTGGCGATAATGTACAACTTAGATTGATATAATTACGTATAAAAATACCGTTTATTATTTGTGGCAAATAATACTTTTTATTGGAGATTATTGCAATCAGATAGTTCCAATTACATCCCAATGTCTTTCCATTAGTAAAATAAGAACTTGAATATACTTATAGTAACTCTTTCCTTTTGTAAAATTACAATGAGTTGCGATCAGCTATTCAAGTCAGCACAACACACAGAAAACAAAAGCGTAACGAATGCTGTTTCAGTTGCCTCGCTACGCTTTGCTCAATTTTTTCACCATGTGTTTATTTTTCATTCCGATTCTTCGCAACCAAGCCTCCGTCCCGTTCGCATTGCCCGGCATGTCGATACCGGCGTCGTCCGAGCGTCCTGGCACGGTAATGTCCTCCGAATCGAGGTCTTCAGGCAGCGTCTCCGGAATATGTTTCGAACCGGGCGTTAATTTGTAAATCTTCTGCATCGACTCGTTCAGATAGGTCGTTGCGCCGTAGGTGATGAACGGAACTATCAACTTGTCCTTCAAATCGTATGCTTCGAGAAACGTGCAGACGACCATAGCGGGCTGGTGCCACCAGCAGGGCGAACCGATGAAAATCGTATCGTACTGCGCTATCGTTTCCGCATCGGGCAGATTGGCCACGCCCGGGCGCAGGTCGTTGTAAGCCTCGTTCTGGATGCGGTCGCTGTCATCGTAAGGATTCGCGGCATACGCTTCGGCCGCCTCGATGCGGTACACGTCCGCACCGGTAAGCTCAACGATACGTTCGGCTACGGCCTGCGTATGTCCCTGCGCCGAGAAGTAAGCCACGAGTGTCTTTCCGTTACCGGACGGTTGGTCGGGACTGTCCGGCGTCTCTCCGTTCCCCGGTTCTTCCGGAGCCGTCGGCTGCTCCGTTTCCAGAGCGGGAGTATCATCGAGCGAACATGCTGCCATACCGGTTAGCGAAAAAAGCAAAAGCGGAATAATAACTAACTTTTTCATATCCTGTCATTTTTTATCGGTTATTGTATTCTTCATCCGTTACCGCATCCAGCCATACGGCACCGCCTTTCGACTGCTGCGGACCGATGGCGATGTGTTTAAACTCGCTGTCGGGGGCGGCTCCGTGCCAATGCACCACGTTCGGGGCAATCTTCACCACATCGCCGGGACGCAGTACCTGTACCGGCTTGCCTTTCTCCTGATAGCGTCCCTCGCCGGAGGTGCAGAGCAGGATCTGCCCGCCCGGATGCGAATGCCAACTGTTGCGCACACCCGGAGCAAAGGTCACGTTGCCTACGGTGCAGTCCATCGAATCGGCTTTCGTGACAAACATTTCGATCCACGCATCGCCCGTGAAGTTCGGTGTGTCTGAAAGTTTGTTTCCTTTCTGGAAAACGTCTTTGACAGTGAAATCGGCAGTCTCGGCAGTTGCGATGGCGAGTACCTTGTCAAGCTGCCCCTGTGTCATGCCGAGGTTCCGGCAGATGGCCGTATGCGAACGCAACATCGGTTCGACACTCTCGCCCAATGCGGCGATGACCGATACCGTAGCCAGCTCCCGTTCTTCGTATGTCAGCACGTCGCGCTCGAAAAGGTCGGCGAAAAGATGCTCTTTGAGGAAACGTTCGATGACAGGAGCGAACTCGGCATACCCGGCTTTGGGTGCATCGGCAGGCATGCCCGAGATTTCTGCCAGTATGTCTCGGCCGCGTTCGTATCGGGTACGGTTATCCTCCACGGGTGAGGCATCCCTGCCTGCGGTGTCTTCGATGCCCTGCATTTTCCTTTCGTCCAAGACAGCGATAAAGGTCTGCAAGGCGCGGAGACTGCGCGGAAAACCGCAATAGGCGTAGGCGTGTATCAGGACCTCGCGGATTTCATTTACGGTCAGTCCGTTGTCCAGCCCGGCTGCAAGAGCGGTTTTCAGGTTCTCCAAATCGCCCCGGCCCGTACACGAGGCTATTTTCACAATGGATTGCTGACGTAAGGTAAGTCTGCCGTCAGGTGTGGCGGGCTGCGCCATCATATTGATTGCTGTCATAAGGCAGATGCAGATTGTTACATATATTCTTTTCATATCTTGTTTCATTATAATTTCTTACCGAAAAAGTCAGTCAATTTTCCGACTGCCATATCCACATACTCCGGCACGTAGTAGGTCTTGATATGCGTGGCACCGGGAATCAGGAACAGCTCCTTGTCCTGCGTGCCCGTGGCACGGCTGTAACACAGTTCCGTCATGTAGAACGTGTCGGCAATGCTGCCGGCCATCATCAGCAACGGTTGGTTGATAAGGTACATTCCCTCGCTGGCATCGAACGCCATCAAGTCCACAAGGCTGCTCTTAGTGTAGCGGAACGTGGAGTTGGGATGCGCATGGCTTTGCAGGTAATAGCCGTAGCCGTCGCGGTAGAGGTCAAACGGCAGTGCGGCAGCCTGTTCGGGCGTTACGCCGCTCATATCGCCCACGTATTCGATCTCGCCGCCTTCGGCTTCCTTCTGTCGGGCGGCGCAGGCATCGGCCAGACGCTCCTGAACGCTGTTTATCTGCGAATCGAGGAAGCCGTTGCGGCGCACCAGTCCCGTATTGAACATACTGAGTGTGGCGACAGCCTTGAAACGCTTGTCGGTCTGTGCCGCCGCCAGCGTGTACCCGCCACCGCCGCAGATACCGAGGATACCCACACGGTTCGCATCCACACCCGGATATTGCAGCAGGATGTCGGCGGCCCGGCGGATGTCCTCGATGCGGTTAGCAGGCTTGTCGGTGTTGCGCGGCTCTCCCTCGCTGGCCCCCTGATAGGCGGCATCGAACGCTAAACAGATATAACCCTGTTCGGCCATGCGCTGGCTGTAAAGTCCCGCCACCTGCTCCTTCACGCCGCCGTTGGGGTGTGCCACCACAAGGGCGGGATATTTTTTCGTTGCATCATACCCGGCTGGCGTATAGACATTGGCGGCGATTTTCAGGCCGTTCAGATCGTAGGTTATCGGATGGATATTCACTTTCCCGGCCGCATTCTCCGTGAGCGCGCCGGCATAGACCAATCCCCAAGGATTGCTGTTGTGGCTGTGGATTTCATTCGCATCCACTTCATTAAAGACAGGCTTCATATTCTCTTGTGCTTTTAGTGTGCCGGACAGGCTTAATGTTGCGCCCAGCACGATGGTAAATAATATTTTTCTCATTGTTCTCTTGATATGATGGTTTATAAACTATCTTTTATAATCGCAAAACCGAGTGCAGTAATTCAACAGCAGTCCGATGTGCGAGACGATTATCGTGCTGCTGCGCCGGTCGATGGCGTGGTGAAGTTCCTTTCCGATTTCCTCCAGACAGTCGGCAATGGTCTGCCGTTCCCGTTCGGTCAAAGCGCCATGACAACTGCATCGGGTGGGATAATCGTCGATATGCCGTTCCAGCGGGGTGTCGCAAAGCAAGTCGGGGTGGAATATCACACCCATATAGCCTTTCGTGTCGCGGTGGAACGCGGCGGGTATTTCGAACATCTCTCCCGGATTGACCAGCCGCAGGGAAGTTTGCACCCCATTTTCATCCGGCCGGCAAATCAGCGCGTAGAAATTGCACGGCATACGCAAGTCCTCGCTCAGCTTGTCGCCGGACAAATCGGCGAGACCAACCAACGGGTTCAGCGTTTCCTGCCCCGTGAACTTATTGAACAAATCTATCGTAATGACACTGCCTGTATTCATCGTCTTCCGGTTCTCTTTGATTGATGTTGCAAAATTACCCCGGCTCCGCAAGGAAACAGCTATCCAGATTACGGATTGGAGTATAACTTTTACAGATTACGGAAGATTGTGGAGGAAATGTGTTATTTTTGCATCAATCAAGATATAAGATAAACAGTTATGGACAATATAGTAAATATAGCAACGGTCAGCGATTACAATGCGCATTGGGGCATTGCGGACCGCCACCCGTTAGTCAACGTGCTCGAAGGCTCGCAGGTAACGGAACCGATTCCGAATTGTCTGAAAAACTTCGGGGTGTACGTGGTTTTTCTCAAAGACGTGATATGCGCCGACTATCTGAAATACGGACGGCAGGAGTACGATTTTCAGGAAAACACGCTGGTATTCGTATCGCCGGGGCAAGTTTTGGGACATCCGGCAGACGGTTCCACCTACCAGACCAAAGGCTGGTGTCTCTATTTCAGTCCGGAACTGCTGCGCGGGACGCAGCTCGGACGGTACATGAAAGACTACTCGTTCTTTTCATACGATGTCCATGAGGCACTGCACCTCTCGCTGCAAGAACGTGAAACCATCATCGACTGCCTGAAAAAGATAGACGACGAGATAAACAACGGCGCGGACAAACACAGCAACACAATCATCGCGTCCGCCATCGAACTGTTTCTGAACTACTGTAACCGTTTCTACGACCGCCAGTTCATTACCCGCAAGAAAGCCAACAAAGACATATTGGCCCGTTTCGAGGAGTTGCTCGACGGGTATTTCGCATCGGAGAAGCCGCAATCGTACGGAACGCCGTCCGTAGCCTATTTTGCCGGGCAGTTGCACCTGTCGGCCAACTATTTCGGCGACCTGATAAAAAAGGAGACGGGCAAGTCGGCTCAGGAATATGTGCAGCAGAAAATCATGGATACGGCGAAAGACATGCTGGCTGACCCCAAAAAGAGCGTCAGCGAAATCGCATACACCTTGGGATATCAATACCCGCAGTATTTCAGTCGGGCGTTCAAAAAAGTAACGGGTTGTACGCCGAATGAATACAGGTCATTGAGTTGACAGACAACAGCCACACCAACGGATTCCCAATATCTCAAGACCGGTTTAGCCGATGTATGAATACACACTTACTGTGGTAAGGAATAACAATACATCCAACAGACAACAAGTGCCGATTGAATTTACGGTTCAATCGGCACTCGCTATATAACTCTTGCTTTAAGAAGCCGCCATCCTGTTTCTGTACTCTTTCGGCGTACACCCTTCCTGCCGTTTGAAGAACCGGACGAAATGCTGCGGGTGCTGGAAACCCAGCGATTCGGCAATCTGCTTGATGGTTCCCGCCGGATCAAGCATCCGCTCTTTGGCTACGGCAATCATCTTTAGCTGTATGTATTCCAGCGCCGTCTTCCCCGTTTCCTGCTTCACCAAATCCCCGAAATAATTGGGCGAAAGGCAAATCTTGTCGGCGAAATATTTTACGGTCGGGATTCCCTCCTTCGCCGCCGTATCCGAATAGAGGTAATCGTCCAGCAGTCCCTCGAAACGTGCCAGCGCATCGTGATTCATATCCTCGCGCGTGATGAACTGCCTCTCGTAGAAACGCATGCAATAATTGAGCAGTACTTCGATATTGGAAATGATGAGCGACTTGGAGAACTTATCGATGGGATGTTGCAACTCACGGACAATCTTCTCCATGTAATCCTGCAAAATGACGCGCTCCTCCGTTGAAAGATGCAACGCCTCGTTGGATGTGTAAGAAAAAAACGAATACTGCTTCATCCGCTGTCCCAATGAAGTGCGGTGCAGGAAATCGGGATGGAACAGCAATCCGACAGCCTCCGGTACAGGACCGTCTTCCAGCCGGTGAATGGCAATCGTCTGCCCCGGCGCGAAACTCACGACCGTCTCGTCATCGAAATCATAGACCGTCTTTCCGTAATTAATGACACACCCCGCTGTCTTTTTTAAAAACAGCGCATAAAACCCCAGCGTCATCCGGTGTGCCAGTTGTGGTACAGAACCGTCAAAATAGACGACACCGACCAACGGATGGCGTGTCTCGAACCCGAAGAAACGATTGTACTGTTCGATGGTGTCAGCCTTTATAATATTCGCAGTATGATCCATAATTCATCCTTATCCGTGGATACAAAGGAAATACATTTCCTCCGATAATAAAAACGCCACATGGCGAAACACGTAATTCGGGTATTTTTGTCCGTAAAACAGGTACTAAGTCTCATCGTGGAACTCCCTAATTTTGCATTATACAAATAACAAATCAAAAACACCAAGAATCATGAATAGAAAATTAACCGCGCTCTTCGTGATATGGGCTATAATTGTCACGGGAGCAGCTTGCAAAAGAACAAACAATTCGAATAACGGAAAAAACATGGAAAATCTGAATTTAACCTCCGGGTGGGATAAGACATTTCCCCAAAGCGACAAAGTGAACCACAGCAAAGTCACATTCACCAACCGTTACGGCATCACACTGGCGGCTGACCTGTATGTGCCGAAGAATGCCACCGGCAAACTGCCCGCCATCGCCGTAAGCGGACCGTTCGGAGCAGTAAAGGAACAATCATCCGGACTTTATGCCCAGACGCTTGCAGAACGGGGATTTCTCACCATCGCCTTCGACCCTTCATTCACGGGAGAAAGCGGAGGACAGCCCCGCTATGTGGCATCGCCTGACATCAGCACGGAAGACTTCAGTGCGGCAGTGGACTTCCTCTCCATACTCGACAATGCGGATCCGGAGCGCATCGGCATAATAGGCATCTGTGGCTGGGGAGGATTCGCTCTGAACGCCGCTGCCAATGACACACGCATCAAGGCAACCGTAGCCTCTACGATGTATGACATCAGCCGCTGCACGGCAAACGGCTACTTCGACGCCTCGGACAATACCGACTCACGGTATGAAATGCGCTGCCGGCTGAACAAACAACGGACGGAAGACTACCGCAACGGCACCTATCCAAGGGCAGGCGGCGTTATTGACCCGCTGCCCGACGACGCGCCACAGTTCGTCAAGGATTATCACGCCTACTACAAGACCCCGCGCGGATACCACAAACGTTCACTCAACTCCAACGAGGGATGGAACAAAACCTCCAGCCTTGCCTTTCTCAACGCGCCCATCCTGGCTTACAGCGACGAGATTCGCAGCGCGGTGATGGTCCTCCACGGGGAAAAAGCCCATTCGCGATACATGGGTGAAGACGCTTTCAAAAAACTGCAAGGCAGTAACAAGGAAATGCTCATCATCCCCGGCGCCAGCCACACCGACCTCTACGACAAAGCGGACATCATCCCGTTCGACAAGCTGGAGGCATTTTTTCAAAAAAATCTAAAATAACAATTGATATGAAAAAACTGTCATGGCTTATACTATCCGTTGCTTTCTGCTCATGCGGGGCTACGGAAAAGGACGAACCGAAACATCTGAATACGATGGAAATGGGAAAGCTAAATCTTGGGAATCTGCCGGTCCTCTATCCGAAGCCGCTGACAGTCATCGGCGCCGAGGTTGATGGCAAAGTAAACTGGCTTGTAGTAGGTCATACGGGTATCATCGGTCACGACCGGATACTCGTCAGCATGAGCAAAAGCCATCATACCAATCAAGGGATACGAAAGTCCGGAAAACTTTCCATCAACCTTGTGAGCCGTGATATGTTGCCCAAAGCCGACTATGTGGGCAGTGTGAGCGGCACATCGGTCGATAAATCGAAAGTATTCGAATACCATTGGGGAGAGAACGGCACACCCGTAATCGATGCCTCGCCGCTGTCGATGGAATGCAACGTGGTGGACATCTACGAAACCGAAGGATTCGACAACTTCATCTGCTCCGTCGCCAACACATACGCTGCTCCTGACGTGCTTGACAGCGACGGGAAACTCGACTATACACGGTTGAAACCCGTGCTGTTCGAGTTTCCGACCTATTCCTATATTGCCACCGGAGAGATTATAGGCAAATGCCTGAACTTAGACAAGCAGCCGGGGATGTGCGCCAAGGAACCGATGACCGCCGACGGCATTGTGCGTCTGTCAAAAATCGAAGTTCACCCGCAGTATCTCGACGAGTACATGAAATACGCAACCAAGGTAGGTGAAATCTCTCTGCGTACCGAGCCGGGCGTGCTGACCATGTACGCCGTCAGTGAAAAGGAGAATCCTTGCAAGATAACCATTCTCGAAACATACGCAAGCCGGAAAGCTTACGAGAAGCACATAGCCTCGGAACATTTTCAAAAGTATAAGCAGGGAACGCTGCACATGGTCAGGACGTTGGTTTTATCCGACCAGACACCGCTCAACCCTGTAAACCGAATCAATAACTTCATTCAATAAATCATCATGAACCGAATCATTTTAATCTCAGTATTAAGCATTTTAACACTCAATGTTATGGCACAGGAAAAAATAATACAGACTGCCGGGCGCGACCAACTCGGCGAATTCGCACCCAAATTCGCGGAACTCAACGATGATATCCTCTTCGGTGAAGTGTGGAGTCGCAACGACCTGTTAAACCTTCGTGACCGCAGTCTGGTGACGATTACCTCGCTCATCAGCCAAGGCATCACCGACAGCTCGCTGGGCTTCCATCTTCAGGAAGCGAAGAAAAACGGCATCACCCGCACTGAGGCCGCCGAAATCATCACTCACATCGCATTTTATGCAGGCTGGCCTAAAGCATGGGCGGCATTCCGCCTGGCTAAAGAGGTATGGGCGGAAGATTACGACAGGCAACGATGCGAAAGCAGCCTTCCAGCGCGAAATGCTCTTTCCCATCGGCGAACCGAACACGGCATATGCCCAATATTTCATCGGCAACAGTTACCTCGCCCGTATCTCATCGGAACAAATTTCCATAGCCAACGTCACCTTCGAACCGCGTTGCCGCAACAACTGGCACATCCACAAAGCCACGAAAGGCGGCGGACAGATGCTCATCGGCATAGCCGGCTGCGGTTGGTATCAAAAAGAAGGCAAACCTGCCGTAAAAATACTGCCCGGCACGGTCATCCACATCCCTGCAAACGTAAAACACTGGCACGGCGCGGCAGCTGACAGTTGGTTCGCACACCTCGCATTTGATATCCCCGGAGAAAAAACATCCAACGAATGGCTTGAACCCGTAACGGATGAACAATACGACAAATTGAAATAATATGAAAAAGTTTTTATACTTCCTTTTCGCCATGTCCGTCACGATGGAATTGAACGCCTGCTCTCCAGATGACGCCCCGACGAACACCTCTTCGACGGAAACACCCGAAGAACCGGACACCTCCGACCAGCCGGACAATCCGCCCCCAGGAAAGACACTTATCGTCTATTACAGTTTCACGAACAACGTACATACCGTCGTCAGCGACCTGCGCACCCAACTCGAAGCCGATGTAATACGGGTGGAACCGGCGGAGAAAGGACTTGATTATGCCGCGAACAACTACGCCGTCGGCAGCACTCAGATTCAGGCAATCCGGGATAACCCCGGCAGTGCTTCTTCTTATCCGTCAATCGATTCTGTAGAAATCAAGTTCGAGCAATACACCACCGTCATCATTGCCGCCCCGCTTTGGTGGAGCAGCATGGCGGCTCCGCTGCAAACCTTCCTGTTCAAGCATGGCGCGGAGATGGCCGGCAAGCAAATAGGCCTGATTGTATCAAGCGCGAGCAGCGGTATCAGTGGTGTGGAATCCGACGCCAAGCGGTTGATTCCCGACGGGAACTTCCTGACCCCGAGCCTTTGGATTCGTTCCTCCCAAACCTCCAACTGCCACTCGATGATAGCGGAATGGCTGGAAGACATTGATAAGAGAAAGTGAAGTGAAACCAAAGAAAAAGACACCGCCCCGCAAATCATGTTTGCGAGGCGGTGCTTTGATTATCATCCAATCTGCCGTCCTGTTACCTTTGCAACGGAGGCAGGATAGCGGGGGCTTTCTCTGCTTTCGGGACGGAACGATTGATTTCCAAATCGTTCACAATCATACCCGAAGGATAGATGATAGAGACATGGATACCGTCAGGCGTGTAGTTTTTCACGTTCTCCTTGGAAGATATGGCACCCAGTGTCGTCAATTTGGTCCACTCGGGGACTTTCAACTGCGACACGCGCACCTGAGTCTCCTTGCCGTCTTTCACATTCACCCGGTACACCAGCGAAGTGTTTCCGGCTATCCGGCGCACGATATAAGCATATTCCAATCCGGCAGCCTTGGCGACTTTCAGCAACTCTTTCTTCAATTTTTCCGGTTGTATGCCCTTTTCCACGGAGATATGCACCGTACCGAAAGTCGGTACCGGCATCAGGGAAGAGGGAGAAAAACGGGAGCTACCGGTCGTTTCGGGCGCTTTCAGCGTCGGATAACGGCCGTTCAGCATGCGTTTGAAGATTCCTTTTTCCACCAAAGTCATCTCCGGCGCGGGTGTCACTCCGTCGGCATCCATCTCGTAATGACCGTACAAGGGAGTGCCGTTATATTCCGTCCGGTTCGTGTAATTCTTGATGCTCACACGGGTATCTATGACTTTACGTCCCAGCATCTGGTCCAACGTGCCCTGACTCGGCGCCAAAGTACGCATGGCAACCAATCCGCCCCGTCCCAGGAGATTCCGCTCAAGCGCCGTCGCAACCGCCTCGCCTTCGAGTAGAATCGGACCGGTATAGTATTCATCAACCATAGGAGCTTTTTTCAGACGCATCAAGCCTTCCGCGAAATTCCGCAACTGTTTTTCCAGCTCTTCCACGTCAGGCAGGTCGGCAGGGACTTCCACTGTCAGCGAATAGGAATCGCGCAATTTAGCGCCGTCGTCCGTCCTCACCTCCGCCGAAGCGGCCAAAGTCAGGGTACCGAAAGGAGATTTCAGTTTCACGTTCTCCGTCGTCAGGCGATACACATCGAGTTCCGCTCCGTTGATATACACCTCGGAGCCGTAAAGGTCCTTGTAGTCCTTGAACACGGCAGAAAGGCGGGCAGCCAACTGCTCCATCGCCTTCATGTCGAAGGTATATACCTTGGCACGCTCCCCGATATGAGTGGAAGCGGGCAACTCCTGCATGTCCGGCACGGATGCCTCGTCTTCAGGCAGAGGATTCGTCTTCAGGTAATTGGTCTTCTGAATAAGGGAATTCAACGCATAGCGGTACATCATATCGGAAGAAGCCCAAAGCCCGCGGCGGATGTTGTAATAATCCGTTTCGGAGGGCAGTTCCGCACCTGCCATCTGTCCCATATACTGGACATCGCTGTTATACTGGTAGTCGCCCAGCATTACTTGTGTCCCTCCGCTCATGCTCCACGGAGACTGGAAAGAGTATGCCACCCCTCCCAAAGAGGCGCTCACCTGGAAACTGCGGAAACGTCCCAAAGTATAGGAGATATAGTAAGGCTTCTGCTCGTCGGGCAGGGCAAGTTGATGCAAATTACGGGTCATTTCGTCCTGCATGGCACTGAAAATCACGTCGTCCGCCTTTCCCGCATCGCTCTTTTCTTCAGTCGGAGCGGGAAGGATGGAGGGAATGTCACGCGACTGGGCACGGCGCTGCGTCTCAATCTGGCTCACGTAAATCATGGGGGAAGAAGCCGTCACAGGCACCCATCCCGACTCCGCACCGCAAGAACCGGTAAAGACCGTCGGCTGATCGCCTGCCGCCGCAATGTTGGAAAACATGGAAAGCGGCGTACCGATCATGTCCACCCCGCGCACCAGCTCGTCCTCGCGTCCGTCCACATAAACGCGGTACACCTCCAGGGGAGTCACGTTAAAGGAGTTCAGGCTGCCGCCCTCTCCCGTGTAAGTAAAACCGCTGGTCACGGTGCGGATGTAATATCCATACTCCTTCCCTTGCTTTTTAGCCTCCTCTTTCAACATTTTCCGAAGTTGGGCTTCCGTATAGGGGCGGGAAGTCTCGATAACCAGGTTCGACTGGCGGGACACGGGGTCGCTGCCGCCAGAAGTGCGGGCGTGACCGTTGCTGGCGGGAAATCCGTCCAAGGGCACACGGCTCATCAGAAACTCTTTCAGGACGCCATCCACCACATTGTCCACGCGACGGGCTTTTACTCCTTCATCATCATACAGGTAGTATCCGTTAAGATCAGTGCCGGCATAGCGCGACAGCGTGGGATCGCAGTAAACGGCAAACTCACGCGGCAACACCTGTTCTCCCACCATCTTCTTGAAGGTCTGCCCGCCGGTCTTCAAGCGATGGCCCTCCAGGCGGTGACCGAAGATTTCATGAAAAAACACTCCGCTGGCAGGACCGGAAAGGATAGCGGGACCGGTATAAGGGTCAGCCACCGGAGCGGCGTACAACGCTTTCAAGCGTTCCACCATGTCCCGGGCATCCGCCACCATCACGTCATTGCCGGGCAGGTCTGCCAGGTCGAATGCAAAATAATCCTTGTTCAAGGGGAGCTCCATGCCGTCCTCCGCCTTGATGCCGGCAGAAATCATGACACGGGCGGCGACACGGTTCTGTACGACTTCCGAACCGTCGCTGTTGAGGAAATAGGTGCGCACCACTTCAAACGAAAGGGACGCCGCCCCTTGCTGCAATTCGGGATAGGATTTGAAAACGGCGGAAATCTCATCCAGCCTATTTCCCCATGCCTCCATATCCACCTGCCGACGGTCATCAGGAAGAGGCGCCTCATAATAGGAAGAAACGGGTGCCTCGGAAAAACAGGGAGCCTTATCCTCATCCTCCACGCTGACTGTCGCTTTCGATTTAGTACTTTCATACTGGTTGCGGGCAAACTCATAGCGGGCAAGCGTCTCCTGCCAGATAGACTCCCGCAGGGCATCCGAGAACCCGTCCGTCAAGGGCAACAAGGCACCTTGGGAAGCCTGGCGTCCATTGATCATATGAGCGCCCTGCGTCGCATATTTGAAATTGTCCAACGCCTCACTACCCAGACGGATCTGGGGCACCAATACACGCGCCCGCGATTCGGCACCGGAGTTCACCGCGCCGAAAGAACTCGACAGGTTCACGACATAGGAATCCGTCATCCGGAAACTCATGTGGTAAGGCGGCAGGTCCTGTTTCTTCAATTCGTCGAAACTGTACTGCAACTCCTGTCTCAACAATTGCAGCAAGGCATCATCCTGCCGTTGCGCAAAGCCGGACAGAGAGCCGACCAGCAGAAAAAGGAGGAACAAACTGGTTTTCCATGTTTTCATAATAAGTATGATTTAAGTGTTTCTATTTTATCCCCTTCACCTCTTCGAAGCCCTTCCCGAATACTCCCATGACAGGCGCCATGGTCATGAACACATTGACATCGATTTGGCGGGCAATGCGCAATACTTCGGAGGCCTCGTACTTGCGGGCGACAATCATGATGATTTTCTTCTCCTGCCCGGAGTACCACCCTTTGGCATCGATGAGCGTCACGCCCCGATGCACCTGGTTCGTCAATTCGCGGGCAATCTCATCGTATTTCTCCGAGAAAATAAACAACTGCGCAGACTGAGTTTTACCGGTCAGCACGTAGTCCACCGTGAAAGAGACGATACCCATCATGACATAACCGTAAATCAACCCGCCGAACGCTTCACGGTCCAATGGGTCGTAAATCAACAAGGTCATGGCGATAACGCAGAAATCCGCCACCATCAGCACGCGTCCCGGGCTAACATTGTGATATTTCGTGACCAGCATGGCGATGATATCCGTTCCTCCCGTGCTGCCGCCGACGGTGATGGACAGACCGATACCGACACCCGTCAGCATGGCGGCGATAATGGTACTCATGAATTTCTCATCCGGCAGGATACCGTCCACGGGCATCAACGGTTGCATGATGCCCAGAAAAAGGCTGCCGACGGCAATGGCAAAGATGGTCTTCACCCCGAACTTCGGTCCCAGGACCTTCATGGCGATAATCAACAGGATGATGTTCACCAGAAAATAGCCCACCCCGACGGGGATGCCGAACAAATAAAACAACACGGTGGAAATACCCGTAGCGCCTCCGCCGACAATCTTGTGCGGCACCAAAAAGCCGGTTGCCGCGAAAGCGTAAATCAACATTCCGAAAGTAATGATCAGATAAGGTCTGACCGCACTCCACATACTCTGCTTTTTCATTTCTTAATCTATTTGTTTATTTTTTGCCAGGTATCCTTTAAAGATACGGTACGGTTAATGACTAATTTTTCCTCCGAAGAATCGGGGTCCACGCAAAAATATCCCAGGCGCTGGAACTGGAAACGGTCGCCGGGCTTGGCGGTTTTCAGGCATGATTCCAGTTTGCAGCCGGTCAGGACGCGCAACGAGTCCTCATTGATGAACTCCTTGAAATCGACCTCCTTGTGCCCGGCAGGGTCCTCATCCTTGAACAGGCGGTCATAGAGGCGCACTTCCGCATCGATGGCATCGGAAGCGGAAACCCAGTGGAGCGTCCCCTTCACCTTGCGGTTAGAGGCTTCGCTGCCGCTACCGCTGCGGGTGTCGGGGTCATACGTGCAATGAATGACCGTGACCTTCCCGTCGGCATCCTTCTCGATGCGGTCAGTGCATTTGATGATGTAAGCCCCCTTGAGGCGTACCTCCTGTCCCGGCGTGAGGCGGAAGAATTTCTTGGGCGCCTCTTCCATAAAGTCGTCCCGTTCGATATACAACTCGCCGGAGAATGCCACCTGGCGGGTACCGGCAGCCGCATCCTCGGGATTGTTTTCGATTTCCATCCATTCGGTCTGTCCGGCAGGATAATTGTCGAGCACCACCTTCACAGGGTCGAGCACCGCCATGACACGGGGAGCCGTCCTGTTCAGATGCTCCCGCACGCAATACTCCAACAGCGCCATGTCCACCACGATTTCACGGCGTGCCACCCCAACCTTCTCGGCAAACATGCGGATGGACTCCGGGGTGTAGCCCCGACGGCGCAATCCGCAAATGGTCGGCATGCGCGGGTCATCCCATCCCGCCACATATTTCTTTTGCACGAGTTCCAGCAGGCGTCGCTTGCTCATCACCGTATAATTCAGGTTGCGGCGGGCAAACTCGATTTGTCGGGGACGGTATTCCGTGTCGGTCAATTCATCCAGGAACCAATTGTACAGCGGACGGTGGATTTCGAACTCCAGCGTGCAGATGGAATGGGTAATGCCCTCCAGGTAATCGCTCTGCCCGTGCGTAAAGTCGTACATCGGATAAATGCACCACCGGTCGCCGGTGCGGTGGTGGCTGCAATAGATGATGCGGTACATGATGGGGTCACGCATCAGCATATTGGGCGCCGCCATGTCTATCTTGGCGCGCAACACACGGCTCCCTTCCGCGAACTCCCCCGCTTTCATCCGGCGGAACAGCTCGAGGTTCTCCTCCACGCTCCGGTTCCGGTAAGGGCTGTTCACGCCCGGTTCGGTAATCGTCTTCCGTCCGGCACTGATTTCTTCCGCCGTCTGGTCGTCCACATAAGCCTTTCCGTCGCGTATCATCTGCTCCGCCCAGTCGTAAAGCTGCTGGAAATAATCGGACGCATAGTGCACCTCCCCTTCCCATTGGAAGCCCAGCCACCGGATGTCGTTCTGGATGGCGTCGGTAAACTCCACATCCTCCTTGGAGGGGTTGGTGTCATCGAAACGCAGGTTGCATTTTCCGTTATATTTGGCAGCCAGTCCGAAATTCAGGCAAATGGATGTGGCGTGCCCGATATGCAAATACCCGTTGGGCTCGGGCGGAAAGCGAGTGTGCACTCTGCCTCCGTTCTTGCCGGCAGCGATCTCCTCTTCGATAATCTGCTCAATGAAGTTCAACGACTTCTCCTCTTCGGGTTCTGCAAGGTGTTGATTCTTGTCCGTCATAATTTTCACTTTTTATGAAAGCACAAAAATAAGGAATTTATGAGAGTTTTAAAAGTTTATATATATTTGCAACGTGAAAAAAATCATCTGCACTTTCATATTAGCCGCCGTCCATTTTATTTGCCTGGGACAGAGCGAATACGGCGAATTCAGCCCCATCAGGGATGAAAACGGCGCGGGACGTCCCTCCCGGGATTCCGCAGCCCAAAAGACGGATGTGCCGCATTTCAGATACACCTGGACGTGGATGCACAATGGCGTATACGCACAGGAAGTGCCCCAGGACACGTTGCAGGACGGCATTCAGAATTTCAATTACATCTTCAAAAAAAGCATCTCCAACACCTATTTGGGCAACTTCCCCTCCCCTTACGAATCGAACATCTTCATCGAACGCCCCGCCCCGCAGGACTTCCACCCGGTGGACTTCCTGCGTGCCTATTTCGTCAAGCCGGGGGATATCCCGCACTTCAATACCACCACCCCGTTCACGCGGCTCAGGTATTTCACCGGAGGCGGCAAGGGGAAAGCGGAAAACCTGCTGGACGCGTGGCACGTGCAGAACATCACCCCCTTCTGGAATGCCGGACTGCGCTACAACCTGATTTCCAGCGACGGACGGTATGCCGACCAAAAGAGCAAGGTCACCGACTTCGCCTTCTTCACCTCCTATGAGCGCGACCGCATCGCAGCCTCCGTATTCTTCAACCGCAACAAAGGGGAAATCGGGGAAAACGGCGGTATCCGGGAGCGCTATTTCATCACGGACTCGACGGAAAAGGCGGAAAACATCCCCGTCTGGCTGACAGGCAACGAAGCGGAGAACATTGTCCGCAACCTCAACGTAAACGCCCAAATGCAATACAACATAGGCACCCCCAAACCGGTGGTCCGGGAGAATGACACCAGTTACACCTACCCCGCCAAAGCGGTCCTGAACATCCGCACGGAAGGCAACCGCCGCCGTTTCAGGGAGGAGAGCATCAACCTGGAGTATTACCGCCACACCTAC
The DNA here is from genome assembly GCA_910578985.1 of uncultured Odoribacter sp. Taxonomy (GTDB): domain Bacteria; phylum Bacteroidota; class Bacteroidia; order Bacteroidales; family Marinifilaceae; genus Odoribacter. Next base: position 110,667 of record CAJTSF010000007.1, read on the forward strand.
ATCGACAGCACGCAGACCTCCGACGACTACCGCAATAACATCGTGGAGGTGTCCGCCAAATTCGTGGTAAACGAGCACCCGAAATACAAATACCTGCCCGGCATCTATGCCGGCTTGGATTTCCGGCACGAAAAATACGACCAGCGCACCGGCTACGACACCCTCATCCGTCAGGAATATTTCGGCAAACGCAAATACTCCGGCACATACATCACCGCAGGGCTGTTCAATGTGGACACGAACGCCCTCATGAATTTCGATGTGGCGGGACGCTTGGCGGTACTGGGACACTATGCCGGCAATTTCAGCGTGGACGGCTACATCAGCCAGGCGCTGCGTCAGGACAAAAGCTCCCTGCTGAGGGCGGACGCCCGCTTCGAACTGCAAAGCGCCAACCCGTTTTTCAACCGCTACGTGGGCAACCACGACAGGTGGGAAAACGACTTCAAGGCGGTCAAGACCATCCGGGTGGAAGGGCGCTACATCAACAAACGGCTGCGCACGGACGTCGGCGTGGGGTTCACGAACCTGTTCAGCCACATCTATTTCGACTCGACCGCCATACCGCGGCAATTCAACAAAGCCTTGGTCGTATTCACCGCCTGGGGCAAGGAGGTATTCCGCGCGGGACATTTCTATTTCGACCAGTCGGTCTATTTCCAGAAAAGCATGCAGGAAGACATCCTGTCGCTTCCCGCCATCTCCCTCTACTCGCACAACTATTACCAGAACTACCTGTTCAAGGGCGCCCTGCAATTGCAGGTGGGCATCGATCTGTTTTACAACACCTCGTTCTATGCCGACAACTACGCCCCCTCCATCATGCAGTTCCACCTGCAACGGGAGCATAAAACGGGCAATTATCCCAAAGTGGACGCTTTCCTGAACCTTCATATCAAACGCGCCCAACTGTTTGTCAAATACGAACATGCCAACTACCACATCAAACGGAAGGGTAATTTCTTCAGTGCGGCGGATTATCCCATCAATCCGGGCATGTTAAAATTCGGAGTGCAATGGGACTTTTTCGACTGACCGCCGCCCTATTCCTCGGATGGCTGTGCACCGCGTGCAGCACCCCGGAAGTTCCGGCGCCGTTCGTCACACGGGAGCCCTCCCGCCTGCTCAAGATTCTGGAAGAGGGGACGCTGAATGTCTCCACGTTCTACAACACCACGGACTTCTACGTGCACCAGGGCGTGACGAAAGGTTTCCATTACGAACTGGCAAAAGATTTCGCCGACTATCTCGGCGTCAAACTGAAAGTCGTTGAAATCAACAACAACGTGGACACCGCCGTCGAACGCCTCGGGGACGGACGGTACGACCTGTTGGCGATGAGCCTCACCCAAACGCCGGAACGGCGGGAACGCCTCTGTTTTAGCCAGCCCTTTTTCCACACCGCCGAAGTGTTGGTGCAAAACGGGAAAGCCAATCCCGTCCGGCATCCCTCCGCCCTGAACGGGCAGGCCATCTTCATCCCCTGTAGCGCCGTCTCCTACAAAAAAGCGCTCCAGCACCTGCAAGACTCGCTGAACCTCCGCATCGACCTGATTGAAGTGGACCAGCATTTCAACGAGGACCTGCTGCATCTGGTGGAAACCGGCACCATCCCCTACACCGTCACCGACGAGAACATCGCCCGTGCCGCCGGATTCTCCATGAAAAACATCGACTACACGTTCCGCCTGCAAGACAGCATCGCCATCTCCTGGGCAACCCTCGCCGGGGAAGACTTTCTGGCGGAAGAAATCGACCGGTGGCTGCAAACCATCCGCAAAAGCGGAAAATTACGGATGCTCTACCAACGGTATTTCAACAACCGCCATTCCGTGCCGGCGAACGGTTCGAAATACACCCTGCTGAAAAAAGGCAAAATATCCGTCTACGACCACCTCTTGAAAAAGGCGAGCCGCCGGTTGGACTGGGACTGGCGCCTGCTGGCAGCCATCGCCTACGTGGAATCGCACTTCGAACCCGAAGCCGAATCCTCATTCGGGGCATACGGCTTGATGCAGGTGATGCCCGAAACGGCGGGACAGTTCGGGGTGACGGACTATTTCACCCCGGAAGGCAACGTGCATGCCGGCGTCTCCTACCTCAAATACCTGAACGACTACTTCACCCCTTACATCCCCGCCCCGGAAGAGCGCATCAAATTCATATTGGCATCCTATAACGCCGGACCGGGGCATGTGATGGATGCCATCCGGCTCGCAAGCAAATACGGCAAAGACCCGCTCATCTGGGACAACAACGTCGATTACTACCTTCTCCACAAAAACGAACGCCGCTTTTATCAGGACTCCCTGGCAAAAAACGGTTACTGCAACGGACCGCAAGCCTACCACTATGTCCACCGCGTATTGGAAACATACAATAACTACAAGAATATCAACCAATAACACAAATACACAGAAAAACACATCTACGAACATTGCTTTTCCTATTTCTTTTTCATATCTTCGCAATCGGAACGTTGGATTGATTAAACCGTATAATCACATGCCTTACAGAAGATTACCAAACACGGATGCCGCCAGGGTTAGGGCATTAAAATGTGCTTTGAAAAAAGGGCAATGTATGGGAATGGACAATATCGCCTATCCTTTTGCCCTGAAACAAAAAATCGAATTCTTTCTCCCCAAGTTCGAAGTGGCGATACAGACCTCCAAACTGGCAAAAGAAAAGCAATTCGACAACAGTCCCAAATTCTCGGAACACGCCAAAAAAGCCCGCCTCTACGTCTCCCACTTCATCCAGGTGTTGAACTTCTGCATTGCCCGGGGAGAGATGAAACCCGCCATACGTTCCTACTACGGCCTGGAGGAGAAAAGCTCCAAAGTGCCGCCCCTATTGACGGAACAGGACCTGCTGTTCTGGGGTGAGAAAATCATCAAGGGCGAACAAGACCGCCTGAGCCACCGGGACGGCAATCCTATCTACTGCCCCTCCATCGCGCTCGTGAAGGTGAACTACGAAAACTTCAAGGAAAACTACACCCGCCAGAAACAATTCCAGACCAATTCCGCCCGCGAAAGCAACAACGTGGCGCAATTCCGGAAAGACGCCGACAGCCTGATTCTGGAAATATGGAACGCCGTGGAGAAATACTTCCTGAACGTCAAAGACGAGGAAGAAAAGAGATACATGTGCGAAGAATACGGGCTAATCTATGTCTTCCGCCGCGGTGAAAAGGAAAAGATACGCCAGCGGAAAGAGACGGAAAGCATCACCCTAAGGCTGTTTTGAACACTTGCCCTTCAACGGGCACCCCGCGCAACCGGCGCAGTTCCTGCCGCGGCGCAACGCCTTCCAGCGGCGCCAACCTGCCCGTAAAGCCACTGTTGCCGCCAGTCCGACCAGGACATATACAATGATTTCCTGTGCCTCCATTCAAAACAAACTTCCAATCTGATATACGCAAAACGACACCGCCCATGCCAACGCCGTCGTATAGAAAATCGTAAAGAGCGCCCATTTCCACCCCGCCTCCTTCCGGATGGCGGCAATCACCGCCATGCAAGGAAAATAAATCAGGATAAACAGCATGAACCCGTAAGCCACCAACGGCGTAAACACCCGGTTGCCCTGCCCGTCCGTTTGCCGCCTCAGGTTCTCGGCAAGGCTTTGCGTATCCTCCTGCGCGTCCGGCACATGGTACAGGATGCCCATCGAACTCACCACGATTTCCTTCGCCGCCAGTCCGGTCACGATGCTCACCCCCATCTTCCAGTCGAATCCCAGCGGCTCCAGACCCGGTTCGATAAACTTGCCGAGCTGCCCGATGTAGGAGTGCTCCAGATGTCCGGCGGCATCCGTCCCCTTTTCCCGGTGCAAGGGAAAATACCCCAATGCCCAAATCAGCACGGAAGCCACCAGAATCACAGTACCCATCTTGCGCAGGTACTGCCCCGCCTTGTTCCACATGTGAACCGTCGTATTCCGCAAGGTAGGCATCCGGTACGGCGGCAATTCCATCACGAAAGGCACCGATGAAGCGGCGAAAAAGGTCTTTTTCAACAGCAATGCCGTCAAGACCGCCAGCACCACCCCGATGAGATAAACCGACATCAGCACCAGCCCCGGATACACGGGGAAAAAGGCGGACACCAGCAGGATATACACCGGCAAACGCGCGCTGCACGACATGAACGGCGTAATCAGCATCGTCATGATGCGGTCGCGCCGGCTCTCCAGCGTGCGGGTAGCCATGATGGCGGGCACATTGCACCCGAAACCGATCAGCAACGGAATGAACGACTTCCCGTGCAACCCGATTTTGTGCATCAGGCGGTCCATGATAAACGCCGCCCGCGCCATATATCCCGTATCCTCCATGAGGGAGATGAAAAAAAACAGAATCAGGATATTCGGCAGAAAAACCATCACCCCGCCCACGCCGGCGATAATCCCGTTCACCAGCAAATCGTTCAACGGCCCTTCCGGCAACGCTCCCGCCACCCATTCCCCCAGCGCCGAGACGCCCGCCTCAATCCAGTCCATCGGATAGCTTCCCAAAGAAAACGTCGCCTGGAAAGTCACCCACATAAAGAAAATCAAAAAAGGGAAGCCCAGCCACTGGTGCGTCAGCAAAGCGTCGATGGCATTCGTCAGCTGCCTCTTGTCCTTCAGTCCCGGGCGGTAGGTCTCCTGCAACGCCCCCCGCACAAAGCCGTATTTCGCATTGGTCACAATCGTCTTGCTATCCTCCTTGAACTCCCGTTCCAACTCCCGGCTTTCCTTCCGCGCCACGGCAACCATCGCCTCGTAATTAGGCTCCGCAGCCAGCGCGTCCCGCATGATACGGTCGTCCTCCAGGAGCTTGATGGCAACATACCGCGGCACATACTGGTCCGTGATATGCCGGTTCTCCACCACCTTCTCCTTGATGCGGGCAATAGCATCTTCGATTTCCCGCCCGTAATGGATATGCACGTGCCGCGACTCCTTCGCCCGGTCCTCGAACACCTCGAGCACCTTATCCAGCACCTCGTTCACCCCGATGCCCCGAGACGCCGTCGTCGGCACCACAGGCATCCCCAGGAGCTGCCCCAGGTAAGCGTAGTCCACCTCCGCCCCTTCCGCCGTCAGTTCATCATACATATTCAGCGCCATCACCACCCGGATGTTCATGTCAATCAACTGGGTCGTCAGGTAGAGGTTCCGCTCCAGGCTGGACGCGTCCACCACATTCAGCACCAGGTCCGGATGATGTTGCGTGATATACTCCCGCACATAAATCTCCTCCGCCGTGTATTCGGTCATAGAATAGGTGCCCGGCAAATCGATCAAATGAATCGTATACCCCTTATAGCGGCAGGTCCCCGATTTGGCATCGACGGTCACCCCGCTGTAATTGCCCACCTTCTCCCGTCCTCCCGTCGCCCGGTTGAAAAAAGAAGTCTTCCCGCAATTCGGATTCCCCACCAGGGCGACATGGATGGTGCGCGACCGTTCATGCACCGCGCGGGCAATCTCCTCCTCCGTGAACGTCCCGTTGAACCCCTCCCGTATCTCCCCGGAAATCCGCACCACCTCAATCAACCGCGCCTCGCTCCGCCTCAACGAGATATGGCTGTCCATCAACCGGTATTCTATCGGATCGTGCAACGGCGCATTTTTCACCACCGCGACCTTCTCCCCTTTCACAAACCCCATCTCCACAATCCGGTTCCGGAAACTGCCATGCCCATGCACCTTCACCACCACGCACTCCTCGCCCGTCAGTATATCGGAAAGTTTCAGATAATTGTTCTCCATGACGCAACTCCTTTCTGATGACCCTGCAAAGATAACAAGAATCGCATAACATGCCTATACCTACAAATAGGTAATTGCCCAAATGACAGAATTGCCTTTGGAAGAAATCGAAGCGTTATAACCAATCATTTTGTCGAAAAAAGAAAGGCGCCTTTCCCCGTTCACTCACATTCCCCACTCGTCCCTGCATCACTTGTTCTGTCTTTGCCATAACATTTTGTTTTTAAAGGTTTATACTCACGACTCCGGCGCCGGAATCAAATCTCGACGGCAAAAGTACACGCCCTGCACAAACCGGGAAATTCTAATTTCCATCCCGCCGTTTTCTTTTCTATCCCGCCGATTTCCCTTTCTAACCGGAAATTCATATCTTTGTGGAAAGTATACGAGGAGCATGACGGCACACGACATTCACAAACTGCTTGCGGAGGGCGAACGGCTGACCCTGGAATGTAAAAAGGCGCAAAAAACATTGCCGCAGTCTTTATGGGAAACCTACTCCGCTTTCGCCAACACGGCAGGAGGAACCATTCTTTTGGGGGTGCATGAAGACATGGCGGAAAAAGACCGTTCAAAACGGTTTTCCATTACAGGCGTGGAAGACGCGGACAAGATTCGCAAAGACCTTTGGAACACCATCAACAACCGGGAAAAAGTAAACATCAACCTGTTGCATGACGAAAACGTCCAGACAATCAGAATCGAAGACAAAGAAATCGTCGCAATACACATTCCCCGTGCCGACTACAACCTGCGTCCTGTCTATATCAACAACAACCTGATGAACGGCGCTTACAGACGAAATCACGAAGGCGACTATCATTGTACGGAACAAATGATTAAAATGATGGTGCGGGATGCTTACGAAGATGGCAACGACCGGCTCTTCCTGGAATACTACACCATGGATGACATTGACATCCCAACCCTGGAGGGCTACCGCATCATGTTCAAAACCAACAATCCCCAGCACGTTTGGAACAGCCTTGACCACAAAGAATTCCTGACACAACTCGGCGGTTATGTTGTAAACCGGAAAGAAAGGAATGAAGGACTGACCATGGCAGGATTGTTGATGTTCGGCAAAGGACTACCGGTACGTGAGCGTTTCGACAATCTCCGCATGGACTATATCGACAAGTCCAATCTCATAGGCGACCAACGTTACAGCGACCGCTTGACCTACGACGGGACATGGGAGAACAACCTGTTCAACTTCATACGCATGGTTGTCCCCCGTTTGACACGGGAACTTCCGAGACCGTTCCAAATGGACGGCATTATCCGCAAGGATGACACCCCCCAACATAAAGCCGTACGCGAGGCGTTTACCAACATGATCATCCATGCCGACTTGATGATGGACGGACTGCTTCGGGTGGAGAAATATGACGACCGCTTTGTACTCACCAATCCCGGGCTATTGAAACTGCCGCTTGAACAAATCTATGCCGGAGGTGAATCCAAAGCCCGCAACCAACGGATGCAAAACATGCTCCGCATGATAGGCTACGGCGAAAACCTCGGTTCAGGTTTCCCGCTTATCCTGAGTGCATGGAATGAAAGACACTGGCTAAAACCAGAACTCATTGAGCAGTCGGATTTAATGCAGGTCAAACTCATCCTGCATATAGAAAACAAAGAGGATGCCCCAAAGAATGACACTAAAGATGACACTAAAGACGACACTAAAGACGACACCAAAGACGACACCAAACAACTGTCTGATCGTCAATTGTTTTTATTGGAATTAATTAGAAATAATGCAACTTTGACAATTCCTCAAATGACACTAAAAACAAAAGTGTCAAAGAGTACAATATTACGGGATTTAACAGCACTTCAAGAGAAAGGGGTTCTCTCTCGCAAAGGTGGTCGCAAAATCGGTCAATGGATTATTAATCTCAAAGACTAAAATTGATATATTGGGTCATCATAGAGTAAGGCATAGGCTGTACCTGCTCTCCCCTTTGCCTCCAAAGCCGCTCCCCGCACGCTTTGAACCGAAGGAACGACGAAGGAGCACCGAATTTGATCCATGAGAACACCCCGCCAACCCTAAGATATCACACGGATTTCCCTATGCTATCAGGCGTACTTTCGCACCTTCCCCGTGCCGGCAAGGCATTCGGGAAAAGGTATCGATTAACGGTTGCCGAGGATG
>CAJTSF010000008.1 GCA_910578985.1 uncultured Odoribacter sp.
AGGTTGGCGCCGAATTGGAAGAGAGAGTCGCTAGAAATGGTGACTCTCTTTTTTTAAGATTTATTGATCTGAAATTAGAAATCAGCCCGTTCTTTAGAACGGGCTGATTTTGATTACTTTGGGATTAGTAAGGGTATCTTCTACCGCTTCCGAAAGCTTTGCGAGAAATCTTGAGAATAGGGGGGCATTGTGCCCGTTTGTAGTCATTCCGGTTTAGCATACCGATGACTTTTTTGACGGTATCTTCAGGATAGCCTTGGGCACAGATGGCTTTTTCCGATAGGTTGTCTTCAATGTATAATTTCAGTATGCTATCCAATTGGGCATATTCCGGTAAAGAATCCTGGTCTTTCTGATTGGGACGCAATTCGGCGGACGGAGCTTTGGTCATGGTGTTTTCCGGAATGATTTCCTGTTCGCGGTTGATATATCTTGCCAATTCGTAAACTTCCGTCTTGTATAAATCGCCGATGATGCTTAAAGAGCCACACAAATCTCCGTAGAGGGTACCATAACCGACGGAAGCTTCGCTTTTGTTGGATGTGTTGAGGGCAATGTAGCCGAACTTGTTCGACATGGCCATAACCAGCATGCCGCGGGTACGTGCCTGAAGGTTTTCTTCCGCTACGTTGAAAGGACATCCTTCGAACAGAGGTTGTAAAGCGTTCAGGTATTGGTCGTAGATATCTTTGATAGCAATCGTAGTGTAGGGCATGCCGATATGTTTTGCCAATTCTTCCGCGTCCCGTACGGAATGGTCCGTGGAATATTGCGAGGGCATTAGGATTCCCATTACATTTTTCGCTCCTAAGGCTTCGGCTGCCAAGGCTGCGACCACAGCGGAGTCGATACCTCCCGACAGTCCCAAGATGGCTTTTGAAAATCTGTGTTTACTGAAGTATTCCCGGATGCCGAAACAGAGAGCCCGGTGAGTCAGGGCTATTTTATTGACAGGTGTCGATGCAATCGGAGTTGTGGCACCCAAGGTATGAGTGTCGATGATTTGGAAATCTTCTTCAAAATCCCGCAGGCGGGCGACTAATTTCCCTTTATAGTTATAGACGGAGGAGTTGCCGTCGAACAGTACGGAGGTGTGTCCGCCGATGTGATTGACGGCAATGATGTTTTTGCCGTATTTGGCGGAGAGGGTAGAAAGCGTCCGATGACGTTCCGACTGGCTTTCCGTGGTAAAGGGAGCCATGCCCAATAGAATGACAAAACTGTCGGTGTTTTCAATAAATTCCGCTTCGTATTCGTCGAAGATAATCCGGATATTTTGGTTTTTGTAGCGGATGGGAGTGTTGTCTTCGCCGGCAATGAAATACCGGCTTTCGTTGAGGAGGTCATAATCGCTCAGGATATTTTTATGCACTCCGTCTACGACTTCGCCATCCCGGATGAAGTAGGCGGAGTTGTACATAATGCCATTGGAGACATCCAGGTTCGGACCTCCTATAATGGCAGCGATGCCCGTGCATTGAAGGGCGATTTGTTCGATAGCCAAACGGCAGGCGTTGATAAACTCTTCTCTTTCCAATAGGTCTTGTGGGAGTGCTCCGCTGATTGCCAGTTCGGGAAAAACAATCAGTTCCGCTCCTGCTTGCCGGGCTTTTTTTACGGCTTCAATGATTTTATGGCTGTTGCCCTCTATGTCATTGATTTTATAATTGAGTTGTGGAATGGCAATTTTCATGATTTCATGTTCTTTTATGATTAGTCGATGGACTATTTCAATTATCTTTGCGCCAAAAATAGATAAAAATACCATGAAGTATATCATTGTCGGCATAATTTTCATTGGAATCTTTTCCGGTTGCAAACACGGCAGGCGTGCGAATGTCCGTGATTTGGTGCAGGAGGTGCAAATCGGGCGTTTGGATTGCGACCTCTTTGCTTTGGATTCCGTGTCTCCTGATTTTTCGGGGATTGAAGAAAAGTACGGCAATTATCTGGACACTTATGCCCAAGGGGTGTTGAATCTGTGCACGCGGCAGGATTCCGCTTTTCCGGCATTGATGACTCTGTTTGTCAGGGATACGATCATGCGTGAGGTGGCGGATTCCGTTCGGGCGGCTTATCCGGACATGCGCAGGCAGGAGAGAGAGCTTGCCTGGGCGTGGGCATATTATGCTTATTATTTCCCGGAGCGGACAATTCCCCGGGTGTACGCACATATTTCCGGTTTCAATCAGTCGGTCGTGGTGGACAGTGCGGTAATTGGGGTAGGGCTGGATAATTATTTGGGTGAAAATTGTGTGTTTTATAGTATGTTGGCGGTGCCGGTGCCGATGTATGTCCGGCGGAAGATGACGGGGACAGATATTCCGCGGGATGTGCTTTCGGGGTGGATTTGTTCGGAATTTCCTTTCCGTCCGTTGCAGAACGACCTGATTAGCGGGATGATTTATCAGGGGAAGGTCGTTTATGTTTTGGAAAAACTGTTTCCGGAATGGAACAGGCATTGGCTGTTCGGTTATACGAAAGAACAGGAGGAGTGGTGCCGGGAAAATGAGGCGGAAATATGGGGCTTCCTGATTGAAAACGAATATGTATTCACAACTCAGCAGCGCTTGATTGTGAAGTATTTGAACGATGCACCCTTCACCTCCGGCATGCCCTCGGATTCGCCGGGCAGAACTGTGGTGTGGACGGGATTTCGGATAGTGGAAAAATACATGAAGAAGACGGGGGCATCTTTGGAGGAGTTGATGCAGGAACAGGATTACCATAAAATACTGCGTGTGGCGGGCTATCGTCCGTAACGTTTAAACAGTCAAAACGATGATGGATAAAAAAGAGGTTAGGAAAGAGATTCGGCGCTTGAAAAAACTCTGTTTTCCGGAGGAGAAAAAGCGCAAATCGCAATCGGTCTGGGAGCAGGTCGAGCAGGATGAACATTTTTTGCAGGCAAAAGTGGTGCTTGCCTACTGGTCCATGGATGATGAAGTGTTCACGCATGATTTCGTTACCCGTTGGGCAGACAGGAAAACATTCTTGTTGCCCAGTGTCCGGGGGGAGGAATTGGATATCCGTTATTTCGACGGGGCGGAAAAACTGGTGCCGGGAGAAGGCTATGCCATTCCTGAACCAGTAGGGGAATTATTCGAAGACTGGGAGAAGATAGACCTCATTCTGGTACCGGGCATGGCGTTTGATGCAATGGGTAACCGTTTGGGACGTGGGAAAGGATATTATGACAAAGTGCTCCGACATACCCCGGCATATAAAATCGGTGTTTGCTTCGATTTCCAGTTCCTGAAAGCCGTGCCTACCGAGGCGCATGACGTCCGAATGGACAACGTGTACGTCAGCGGAAAATAAAAAACGGAGGCATCCCGCCTCCGTATAAATTCTTTCTTGCCCTATGAGATTAAGCTTGCTTGATAGCTTCAACCGGACATTGAGCAGCACAAGTACCGCAGTCGGTACATGCGTTTGCGTCGATTTGATAGTGGTCCGCTCCCATAGAGATTGCTCCTACCGGGCATTCGCCTTCGCATGAACCGCAAGAAATGCAATCGTCAGATATTACGTAAGCCATTGTTTATAGTTTTATGGATTAATAATACGACAAAAGTATAACCTATATTTGAAAGAAAAAAACTTTTCAACGATAATTTTTTAGAATATATTTTTTACCTTTGCCACTCATTTTCGGGGAATGGTAAAAACCGTGTGATGGGAAAACAGGCTGGCTTATATCCCCGGAGTTAAGGTCTGTTTTTGAGTAGCACAAAAATGAAATGTTATGCAAATTTTTGAATTACAGGGAGAAGTAAGAAACGATTTGGGTAAGAAAGCAACTGCTGCCCTGAGAACAGCCGGCAGAGTGCCTTGCGTATTGTATGGAGGTAAAGAGAATATCCACTTCTCGGTATTGGAGAAAGACCTTCAGAAACTGCTCTACACTCCGATAGTGTACATCGTGAAATTGAACATCGGCGGAACCTCTTGCGAGTCCGTTATGCGTGAAATCCAGTTCCATCCGGTAAGCGACCGCGTATTGCACATGGATTTCTATCAGATTGACGAAGCGAAACCCGTAACCATGGAAGTACCGGTGAAATTGCACGGATTCGCGGAAGGTGTACAGGCTGGTGGTAAATTGTCTTTGGTTGTGAGAAAACTGAAAGTAAGAGCACTGCCTTCCAGCTTGCCCGGAGAAATCGATATTGACGTGACCAACTTGGGATTAGGTAAATCCGTGAAGGTGAAAGACCTCTCTTTCGATACGTTCGAAATTGTCAATGCGAAGGATGTCGTTATCGCACAGATTAAGTTGACCCGTGCCGCGCGTGCTGCCGCACAGGAGGCGAAATAAGTGAGGGATGGTGAAGTATCTTATTGTTGGGTTAGGTAATATCGGCCCGGAATATCAGGATACACGACATAATATAGGATTCAGTGTGTTGGACGCCTTCGCCAAGGCGTCCAATGCTGTTTTTGAGGACAAGCGTTACGGGGCGGTGTGCGAGGTGAGGGTGAAAGGGCGCACGCTCATCCTGCTGAAACCGAATACCTACATGAACCTTAGCGGAAAAGCCGTCAGCTATTGGATGCAGAAAGAGAAAATCGCCCTGGAGAACCTGTTGGTCATAGTGGATGACTTGGCGCTTCCTTTCGGCACCCTGCGTTTGCGGGCGCAGGGGAGTGACGGCGGTCACAACGGCTTGAAAAACATCAATGCCCTGTTGGGCACCAGCAACTACGCCCGCCTGCGTTACGGCATCGGCAACGACTTCCTGCGGGGGCAGCAAATCGACTATGTGCTGGGTACCTGGGACGAGGCGGAGCAGACAGCTTTGCCGGACCTGCTGAAGCAGGGAGGAGAAATCATATACAGTTTCGTATGTCAGGGCATCGCCCGCACCATGAACATTTTCAACACGAAAAAATAATCCTTGGACTTATGCCGGAGGAAAAAGTGAGAATAGACAAATGGCTTTGGGCAGTGCGTATATTCAAAACCCGCTCGCTGGCTGCCGAAGAGTGCAACAAAGGGCACGTTACCATCGGCGACGTGCATGTCAAGCCATCCCGCGAGTTGAAAGGCGGGGAAATCGTCAAGGTACGCGTCCCGCCCATTGAACGGCACTACCTGGTGAAACAACTTTCCGCAAAGCGCATGTCCGCCCAGATGGCGGTGGAGTTCGTTGAGGACGTGACGCCGGCGGAAACCTTGGCATTGCTCAATGCCGTCAAGGCTTACGGCTTCGAGTCCCGGCCGCGGGGCTTGGGGCGTCCCACCAAGCGTGACCGGCGGATGATTGACAAATTGAAGGAAGAAGATTACGATGAATTTTAAAAACCGACTGTTTTGTTCATAGCACGAGAGAAAAAAAAGGACAATATCGCCGAATACATCCTGTACATGTGGCAGGTGGAAGACCTGCTGCGTGCCCTTGGGCTGGATATGGAGCAGGTGGACAAACACATCGTGGCGGGCTTCGGGGCAGACGAACAGACCGCCCGCGAGATACATGATTGGTACGACAACATCATCGCCATCATGAAGCATGAAAAAGTTGAAGCCCGCGGGCATATCCAGGTGCTGAAAAACACCGTGGACGAATTGACGGAACTGCATTTCTTTCTCCTGCACCGCGCCCATGATCCCCGCTACCACCAGATAGTGACCATGGCGGCGGGCAATCTCATCGAGTTCCGCCAACGTGCCGGGGTGGGAGACGACGTATCGGACGTGGAACTGGCACTGAACGGGCTCTACGGGCACCTGCTGCTTCGTTTGCAGAAAAAGGAAATCAACCCCGCGACGGCGGCGGCGATGGAATCGTTCAGCAAAATGCTGGCATACCTCTCCGCGCGCTACAAACAGATGGAAGAAGAAAACGATGCTTCGCAGCAAACGTAAATCAAATAGCAATCCTTATGATGAAAACCATGTTTACCTTGTTGTGCCTTCTGACCTTCATAGGAGCGGAAGCACAAGAAAGAACCAAGGAATATGTCAAGACTTACCCCGCGGAAGGGCTCGAGGAACTTGTGCTTACCGGCGGGAACGGCACCTTGGAGCTGACCCAGACCGAAGAGAAAGAAATCCACATGGAAATCGCCATCCGCGTGAGTGCCAAATCGATGGCAAAGGCGGATGAAGTCCTGGAGAAAATCCGTGTGCGGGAAGTGCGCACGGGCAACTACCTGGAGCTGGAGACCGTTTATGACAAAGAAGCCTCCTTCCAGCAGTTCATGGCAGGGTTCAGCATGCACGTCACCTGCCGCATGTCGGTGCCCAAGAACATCCGCGTGCGCATCGTCCATGCCAACGGCGGAGTCTATCTGGGCGATTTCGAAGGGCATCTGAACGTGGACCTCCGCAACGGCGACTTCAAGGCGTCTTCCCTGAAAGGCGGGGAGTTCTATATCAAACATTTCAAAGGCGACTTCAGTGTCGGCAGCGTCGGTGTCATGAGTGCGGATTTCAAGGACTGCACCTTCGTGCTGGACGCCGCGCAGGAGATTCGCCTGGAAGCCTCCTCTTGCGACGGGCGGTTGAAATCGGTGGACAAACTCGCCGTCCGTTCCTCCGGCGGAACGATGAAAATCGGCGACGTGGAAGCGCTCACCGGCAGCTCCTCTTTCACCAAATACGAGGTCGAAATGCTTGGCGACTATCTGGATATGGGCACGAAAATGGGAGAAATGAACATCCTCAATATACAGAGGATGTTCACCGAAATCCGTTTGAAAAGCTCTTTCACCAAAGTGGGGCTCAACTTCCCGGAGAGTGCCGGCTACCATCTGGAACTGACGCACAACAAATCCCTCAAGATGGATTTGCCGCGTACCATGATGCTCGAGGAACGTCCTGCTGCCGTGCGTAATAAAACAGTAGGGGTCAAGCATGTCGGTAATGTGAAATACACCGGCAAAGTACTGCTTGACCTCTCCAACGGAAGTTTATACATCCGCTAAATTATTCCCCTTTCATGAAGTGGTGGTAGCCTTTCAGCTTCTGCCATCCCCCGCGTGTGAAGTCGGGAACCTCCACCGGCATACTGTTGTTCTCGATGGAAATGCGTGTCAGTTCGCCCATGCACGACCACTCCGCGGCGTCATACACATCCTGGTCCAGCGGCAGCCCGTTCTGCAGGCAATAAATCAGGCGGTAGTCCATGATGAAATCCATCCCCCCGTGGCCTCCCACTTTCCGGGCAAGGTCCTCCAGCTCCCGTTGAATCGGGTGCTTGTATTTTTCCATCAATGCCTTCTTCGCCTTCTCCGGCACGGGACCGTGCGCATTCAGGTTCTCGTGGTCGGGCACCGCGTCGGACACA
This sequence comes from uncultured Odoribacter sp., assembly GCA_910578985.1. GTDB lineage: Bacteria > Bacteroidota > Bacteroidia > Bacteroidales > Marinifilaceae > Odoribacter. The sequence goes on from CAJTSF010000008.1 coordinate 7,296, forward strand.
TTGTCCGGGCGGAACGTATAGCTCGATGACGGATACTTGTTGGCGAACCCTTCCGTTCCCGTCAGCTGGTACATCCGGCTGTACGGGCGGGGAGTCACCACATTGTGCTGCAGGTGGATGGTTTTCCCGTTCTCCGTCTTAATCAAAGTCAGCGAATGGTCGCCGTTCTGGTAGTCGGGTGCCTCCCTCCCCGTGGTCTTCTTCACCACTGCCGGTCCGTTCACCGCTTTCGTCTGCATGGCGACCAGGTAATTCATCTTGTCCCCGCGGTGGATGTCCAGCAACTGGCATGCCGGTCCGAGTCCGTGCGTGGCATAGATGTCCCCTTTATGCTTCTCGTTGAAATCCAGGCGCCAGTTCCCTTGGTACGCCTTCCAGAAATCCTCCAGATTGTGGATATAAGAGCCCTCCACGTGCAGAATCTCCCCGAACAGTCCCTGCTGCGCCATGTTCAGCGTCGTCAATTCGAAAAAGTCATACACGCAATTCTCCAGCATCATGCAGTGGCGGCGTGTCCGTTCCGAGGTATTCACCAACTGCCAGCACTCCTCTAACGTCGTGGCGGCGGGCACCTCGATGGCGGTGTGCTTCCCGTGCTCCATGGCATACACCGCTATCGGCGTGTGCAACAGCCACGGGGTGACGATATACACCAAATCCAGGTCCTCCCGTTTGCACAAGGCTTTCCATCCTTCCTCCCCGCTATAGGCGGCGGCTTCAGGCAGTTTCTTCCCCTTCAGGATAGCTTGCGCTTTCTCCACCCGTTCCGGGTAAAGGTCGCACAGCGCCTTGATTTCCACTCCCGGGATATGCGTCAGGCGCTGCACCGCGCCGGGACCGCGCATCCCCAGCCCGACGATGCCCACCCGCACCGTTTCCATCGGGGCGCAGCGGAAGCCCACCATGTCCTCCTGTCCTGCGGGGCGTTGGGGTATCTCCGTGCGGATGATTCCGTCTTTCTTCTTGTTGTGGGCGTCTGTCCCGTGGCAACCGTAGCTGCCCAGTGCCAATGCGGCAATCCATAAATAAGCAATGTATTTCATCTCTTGTTCAATTAAGAAAGTTGTTTAATCCACTCCTTCATCTCTTCCAGATGGGCGTCTATGTCATGCAACAGGGTCAATTGCGCCAGCGTGCGCTGGTAATTGTGTTCCGGCGACTTGATTTTGTAATACGTGTCCCCGTTCAGGTAATCCGTCAGGAAGCGCACCGTCTGCATATACGTCAGCATCTGCGCCCCGTAGGGGAGAAGCTCCCGTTCCGTCGGCGTCAGGAAAGCGCGCGTCCCCTCCGCATAACCGCGGGAGAACTCCCTGAACACCTCCATATTTACCCGCACCCGGCTCAAATCCTCGTCATCCTCCGCCCCCTTGTTTCCTGCCGTCCGGATGAAATCCCCGAAGTCCGACAGCACGAATCCCGGCATCGTCGTATCCAGGTCGATGACGCACAGGAAACGCCCCTCTTCGTCGAAAAGCATATTGTTCACCTTCGTGTCGCAGTGCGTAATCCGCTTCGGCAACTTCCCTTCGCGGAACAGCCGTTCCGCCAGGCACATCTCCTCCGCCCGTCCCTTCAGCTCCTCCACCACGTCCCGCACCTTCGCCAGCCGTCCCGCGCGGTCGGCATCCGCCGCTTCCCGCAACTGCTCCAGCCGGAACGCCGTATTGTGGAAATCCGGAATCGTCGCGCCCAACGGTTCCCCCGGCAAGTCCGACAGCAGGTCCTGGAACTCCCCGAACGCCTTGCCCGTCAGGTAAGCCAGTTCGGGAGTCACCTGCTCATACGTTCTCGAGCCCCGGATAAAGACCGTCATCCGCCAATATGTCCCGCCGTCGCACACGTACAGCTTCCCGTCCTTCGCCGGAACCACCGTCAGCGTCTTCCGTTCCGTGTCCCGCTCCCCGCGTGCTTCCAGCTTGCGCCGGATATGTTCCGTGATGCGCCGGATATTCTCCTGCAGCAGGTCCACGTCCTGAAAAATGGCATGGTTGATGCGTTGCAGGACATAGTCCGGCGTTTCCTCCGCCACCGTCTTCACCCGGTAGCTGTCGTTGATGAGTCCCGCTCCCAGCGGCACCACCTCCTCCACCTCGCCCTCGAGGGCAAACCGGGAGGCCATTTCTTTCAATTTTTCCATAGGGCAAATATACGAAATCCGATGGAAAATCTTAAATTTGTCCCCGCATAAAAAAAAAGCCTGCCGGTGCGAGTTCCCGGCAGACCTTCAGGCGATGATGGATGGAATGTCTCCTATCCTTTTGGCACGATATACCTGGACTTGGATGCTTCATGCCTGTCCGCGGCAACGGCAAAGGCATATACTATGACTTCATCCAAATTCCAATCCTCGGGTAGGGCCACCTCCATCGTCATCTCTTCCCCACGGCTTCCCAATTCCAACAACAGACCTTCCTGCCGCGACTTCTCCACTGCTTGTGCATACACCCTGTCCGTCTTTTCGCTACGGTGTCCGTAGTACGAACCCTCGGTGTGTGCCAGCGTCAGCATCCGTCCCTCCTTCATCATGGTGGCGGTCACCTGCGGGGTCTTCAACTTCCCGTTGGCGCACAGCACCGCCTCGTGGTTCACGACCACCATTCCCTCCTCGCTGACCGTCACGGCATCCTTGTTCGCTTGCACGAACGCGTTGAACGAACTTTGGCGGCGCGGGCGTTTCGGGAAACCGATTTTCAACGCGTCCCAGCATCCGTCCGCTATGCCGCTGTATTCCGGCCAGCGTTTGCGTTGGCGTGTCTGTGCGGGAGATTTGGAACTGTTGGCAAGAATCTTGTTCTTTACGACGTCCTGCCCGCATCGTTGGCAATAGGTGGACTTCCCCACCGACTGCCGCAGCCTTCTGACGGCCAAGGTTTCATCAAAGAGTCCCATAAGCCGTCGGTTTAAAGGTGAAACCATACGCCGAGGCTGCATCGTTCGCCATCCTCGGCAATAAAAAAGATATAGAAATGTTCATATAATAAAAAATTATCCGCTACCCGGAACACCGCCCTCTCATCCCTGCGGCGGCATATCCCGATATCGGGGATTATTAAATCAAAAACATCTGTGTCCTTTCTCATCAGGGCGATTGCCAGCCGGTCCTCCTCCTTTGCGCCGGGGTAGGGAGTGGAATTGCTCCACTCCACCACGGCTTCCCCCTCCTCTCCCACTCGCATGGAGAGAAGGTCGGGCAATGGCAAGAGGTCCGGAGTCATCTGGAGTTTTGAAAAGTCACAGATACATCCGTCGCCGTTAAAGGCGCGGATATTCTTTTGCAGCAATAAATTATACCCCGTTTGCACCATCCCTTCCGCTGCCTTCTGCCAAAAGGCGTATAGCCCGGCATCGCGCAGCGACTTATAAAAGATTGCCACGGCAGCCACCCGTTCCTGCTGCGCCACCTGTCCCGGAGAGGACGGCGGCGCCATGTCTTGCGGTTTGCTGCGTATGCAGGGTTGGCCCCTGAACTCATAGAATATCAGGTTGTCCGCCTTCCCGTGCCAAATGTTATGTTTCTTAATCGTAGCCATTTCTATCTGGTTTTACGTTACTATTCCTATTTGCTCCGAATATTGCCGCACACTTCGGGTGCGTACAACATTTGTTGCTCTTTCACGATGGCACACCTCGCCTCCGTTTGCTCTGTTTCTTTCTGATTTCTATCGCCGGTAGACCTCCGGCTTTTATACCTTTTAATCGGAAGAAGGTTTTCTTTGTGTTTCCTTTTAAAAGGGTGAGGGAAAAATCCTCTGACTAAAAATGAAGCGTATTAAAAAAGAGAACGCTTGATTTTACGACTGCAAAGTTGGGAAAAGTTTTTGAGAAAACAAAATTTGTCTCGACAAAATGGAAGTCGCCTCATTCGGCAGGTGCACCGTTTTGTTATCCTTCCCGCTCTCGATGTACTTCATGGCGAGACAAATTTCCGGCTACCGTCCGGCCACTGTCCGGGGGTTATCCGGGTACCATGCCTATACCATCTCTATCCTATCCCTATCCCAAGGCTATCGGAGGATAGGGTTGGTGCCCCTCGGGGAAGCTTTTGGGGCAGGTGTCGATGCCGGATAACCCCCGGACAGTGGCCGGACGGTAGCCGGATAATTTGGAACGGCGCATGGTCATCTTTTTTTATTCCTCGTTCAGGGCTCTCCAGAGGATGTCTTTGAGTTCGGTGATGCCGGTGCCGGCGACGGAGGAGATGAAGGCGTAGGGGAGGTCGGGGAGGTCGGCTTCCATTTCCGCCATGAGTTCCTTGTCGGCGCAGTCGCATTTGGAGATGGCGAGGATGCGTTTTTTGTCGAGGAGTTCGGGGTTGTATTGACGGAGTTCGTTGAGGAGGATGTCGTACTCGCGGCGGATGTCTCCGCTGTCGGCGGGGACGAGGAAGAGGAGGACGGAGTTGCGCTCGATGTGGCGCAGGAAACGTATGCCGAGCCCTTTGCCCCGGCTGGCGCCTTCGATGATGCCGGGGATGTCCGCCATGACGAAGGAGCGGTTGTCGCGGTAGGTGACGATGCCGAGGTTGGGGACGAGGGTGGTGAAGGGGTAGTCGGCGATTTCGGGTTTGGCGGCGGAGACGACGGAGAGGAGGGTGGATTTTCCGGCGTTGGGGAATCCGACGAGCCCGACATCGGCGAGGACTTTGAGTTCGAGGATGACGGTGCGCTCGACGCGGGGTTCGCCGGGTTGGGCGAAGCGGGGGGTCTGGTTGGTGGAGGATTTGAAGTTCCAGTTGCCGAGCCCTCCGCGTCCTCCTTTGACGAGGAGGGAAGTTTCGCCGTCGGCGGTGATTTCGCAGATGGTCTCTCCGGTTTCGGCGTCGCGGGCGACGGTGCCGAGGGGCACTTCGATGATGACGTCCTCGCCGTCGGCGCCGGTGCTGCGGTTTTCGCTGCCGTTGCCGCCGTCGCCGGCGAAGATGTGGCGCTGGTATTTGAGGTGGATGAGGGTCCAGTAGTTGCGGTTGCCGCGGATGATGACGTGGCCGCCGCGTCCGCCGTCGCCGCCGTCGGGGCCGCCTTTCATGGTGCGTTTGTCGCGGTGGAGGTGGGCGGAGCCGCGCCCGCCGGCGCCGCTTCGGCAGAATGTTTTGACGTAATCGACGAAGTTTGTGGATGCCATGGTGTGATGTGTGGTTTGAGGTTAAACGGTTGGATTCAGTACATAGAGGTCGGGGAGGTTGCGTCCCAGCCCGTCATAGTCGAGCCCGCGCCCGACGATGAAGTCGTTGCCGAGGGGGAAGCCGCAGTAGTCCACGGGTATGTGGCATTCGGCGGCCGCCGGTTTGTGGAAGAGGGTGGCGACGAGGAGGCGGTCGGGGTGTTTGCCGCGCAGGTGGTCGAGCAGGTGCGCCATGGAGCGCCCGGTGTCGATGATGTCCTCGAGGATGACGACGGTGCGCCCCGCGAGGTCTTCGTTGAGCCCGATGAGTTCCCGCACTTCGCCGGAGGAGCGGGTGCCGCTGTAGGAAGCGACCTTGACGAAGGAGATTTGGGTGCCGGGCACGGTGATTTGCTTGATGAGGTCGGAGGCGAACATGAAGGCGCCGTTCAGGATGACGAGGAAGAGGGGGCGGGCGTCGCGCAGTTCCCGGTTCATGCGTTCCGCCATGCCGGCGATGGCGCGGTCGATGTCGGCGGCGCGGAGCAGGAGGCGGAAGGTTTTGTCGTGGAGGGTGACGGTTTTCATTTTGCCGGAACTTTGTTTGTTTTTCGGATGTGCAAAAGTAATATTTTATTTACATTTGCAGCTATGTGGTTTTAAGTAAATTTGGTTATGGATATGAATCCGAGAGTAAGCATTATTATGGGGAGCACGTCGGACCTTCCGGTGATGGAGAAGGCGGCGAAGGTGCTGGATGATATGGGGATACCCTTTGAGATGAACGCCTTGTCGGCGCACCGGACGCCGGCGGAGGTGGAGGCTTTTGCGACGGGTGCTGCGGGGAGGGGTATCGAGGTGATTGTCGCGGGGGCGGGGATGGCGGCGCATTTGCCGGGGGTGATTGCGGCGATGACGCCGGTGCCGGTCATCGGGGTGCCCATCGACGCTTCGTTGAGCGGGATGGATGCGTTGCTGGCGATAGCGCAGATGCCTCCGGGGATACCGGTGGCCACGGTGGCTATCAACGGGGCGATGAATGCGGGTATCCTGGCGGTGCAGATGCTGGCGGTGGGGGATGAGGGGCTGAAGGCGAAGATGGCGGACTTCAAGGAGTCGCTGAAGAAGAAAATCGTGGATGCCAATCGGGCGCTGGCGGAGGTCAAGTATGCGTTCAAGACGAATTGAGCGCCTTTTTGAGGGGGTGGTGGGTGCTGTGGTGCTGGGTGGTGTTCGGGATGTCGGGAGTCCGGGGTTTTGCCCAGGGGCTGCCGGACGTCGAGCGCCTGCTGGAGGGGAATGACATCGGGCGGACGGAGGAGGGGTATGAGGAGATGGTGCGGACGCTTGTCTACCTGGCGCACCACCCGCTGGATATCAACCGGGTGGGGTTCGATTCGTTGAAGATGCTTTTTTTGCTGTCCGACAGCCAGGCGGACAATCTTTTGCGGTTCCGCGAGCGGCACGGGCGTTTTACGCATGCGCAGGAGTTGCTGTTGGTGAGGGGTTTCGGGGAGCGGGATTTGGAGAATATATTGCCTTTTATTGTGGTGGGGGACGGGGAGAGGGAGCCGGGGGAGAGGTTTCGGCGTTCCCGGCAGGAGGTGTTGGCGCGGGTGCGGGCACGGTTGCCTGCATCGGAGGGCTACCGGCGTTACTATCCTTATGAGTTTGCTTTGAAGAAGGATTATGAGGCGAAGCTGCGCAACCGTTTCCACGGTCCGCCTCTGGGGACGCTTGTCCGCTACGGTTACCGCTCCGGACGGGGGTGGCAGGCGGGAGTGACGCTGGAGAACGATGCGGGGGAGGGGTATTTCTCCCGCCACCAGCGGGCGGGCTTCGATTTTCTTTCCGCCCATGTGCAGGCGGAGGGCGGGGGAGTGTTGCGGCGGGCGGTGGCGGGGGATTTCCGGGTGCGGTGGGGACAGGGGTTGGTGGCGTGGGGCGGGTTTGCCGCCGGAAAGTCGGATGTGGCGATCGGGAACGAGAAGTCTGGCGGAGGCATTGCCGCCTATACTTCCGCCGATGAGAACGGTTACCTGCGGGGAGCGGCGGTCACGCTGGCGCCCGCACGGCAGGTGGAGTGCGACCTCTTTTTTTCGCTGAAGCGTCCGGACGGGACGCTGGCGGCGGGGGACACGGCAGCGGTCTCTCTCTACGAGGGCGGTTATCACCGCAATGACAACGAGTGCGCCAAGAAACGCACGCTCAAAGAGCGCACCGGCGGGGTCGCGGTTCGGTGGAACACGCGCTTTTTCCGGGCGGGCGTCCATGTGCTGGGGTACGGCATCACGCCGCGCCTGCTTCCCGGGAGCCGCATTCACCAGCGTTACAACGACAGCGGTCGCCGCCGCTGCCTGGTCGGTGTCGATTACAAGACCGCTTTCCGGGGCGTCTATCTTTTCGGGGAGACCGCCTGGAGCGAGGAGGGTGCCGTGGCGACCCTGAACGGGGTACGGACGGGTTTTTCGTGGTGTTCCCTCGCCTTTCTTTACCGTCGCTATGGCAAGCGCTACGCCTCCCGCTATGCCTCCGGCTTCGGGGAGTATGCCCACACCGCCAACGAGGAGGGGATATACGGCGGGTTGGAGGCGTCGCCCGTGGAGAACTTGAAGCTCTCCTTCTATGCCGACGCTTTCCGCTTCTTTGCTCCGCGTTATCTGGCGACTCATCCCGGTTGGGGGTGGGAAGTGCTCGGCACGCTGGTTTATGCCCGTCCCGCTGCCGAGCATACCCTGCGCTACAAGCGGGAGGCGCGCCCCGAGGACTTGGCGGGCGGGAGCCCCGCTGTCCGCCGCAAGGAGGAGTGGCGCTATCAGTATACCCGTCCCGCCACGGGCTGTTTCGAATGGCGCACGCGCCTCAGCGTTTCGCGCTATGCCAAGGGGGAGGTGCGGGAATGCGGCTATATGATCGCCCAGGATGTCCTCTATGCGTCGCGACGGGGGCGGCTCCGGATGCAGGGGCGCGTGGCGTGGTTTGACACCGATTCCTATCAGTCCCGCATCTACGCTTACGAAAATAATGTGCTGTACGGCTATTCTTTTCCCGCTTTCTACGGCAGAGGGGTGCGCACTTACGTGAACCTTTCCTGGCGTCCTTGCCGGGGGGTGACGTGTTACGTGAAATCCGGCTTCACCTTTTACCCCGGGCGCGAATCCGCCGGTTCGGGGGTGAATCGGGTGGAAGGGGACAAACAGGGGGATGTGACCCTCCAGCTCCGTTGGTCGTTCTGACGGCGCTTACAGCCGCGGGATGCCGTTGAAGCGGTTGGGGGATTTCTTTTTCAGGTATTCGATTTCCTTGACGGTGAGTTTCTTGACGTTGGTGATAATCATATTTTCGTTCAGGAAGTTGCCGAACTGGTTGCATTCCCTCAGGACCGTGCCCATGAGGTCCGGCAAATCGACGGTGAGCGGCATCAGCATCGTCACGGTGGTGCACGATTTCAGGAATTTGATTTGTTCCGTTTTCCCGCCGGCGTTCCGGATGGCGGCCTCTGTTTCGTTTTTCAGCAGGGAGAGCTGGAAGTCTTCCACTTTCGCCGCCTTGTAGAGGAATACGGCGAAGAAGCGCAGGAGGGAGCCTTGCCCGCCCAGTCCCGTGGAGATGAAGACGCCGGGGTCGTCGAGCAGTTCGGTCTGCAATTTGATGCGCGATTGCTGGAGGGCGACGGTCGCCCACTTTTTCAACGGCGTGTTCATGGCGGCGAAGCGTTCGATGGCGCGGTACACCTCCGGTTCGGCGAAGTCCGCCAGCGCCACCAGCATGCGCTTTTTCTGCTCCTTTTCCAGCGTGTCGCCGAACAGTTCGTCCATGTTCTCCCGGAACTCCCGGCGGATGCGCTCGTAGTCGGGATGCGCCTGGATGAAGTTTGCCAGGAGGGTGTAGTTCTGTTGCGTGATGACGTCGATTTGTTCTTCCATGATGTTCACGCGATCCCCCGTGGCGGAGAGCAATTCTTCGATGGATGTGATGTTTTTGCCGTTGAGATGGTTCATGCGGGGCGGATTGGATTGGTATTAAAAAAGCTGCCTGAGAGGCAGCTTTCTATCATGTTAGGAATTATGCTTTGTGTCTGCGTTCGTCCGAAACAGTCAGCTTCTTTCTGCCTTTTGCTCTTCTTCTCGCCAATACTGCCCTACCTCCGGCAGTAGCCATTCTTTCTCTGAACCCGTGCTTGTTCCTTTTCTTTCTGTTTGAGGGTTGAAATGTCCGTTTCATTGCAATTATCTTTTATCGTTATTTTCGGTTTTGAGCTGCAAAATTAGGTATTTTTTTTCTCCCTGCAAACAAAACGTTTCTTATTTTGTAAAAAAAGCAACCGAATGCTATCTTTGTGCGAAATGAATTTGATGGGGTTATGAATATCGAATCGGTTCGGGAATATTGCCTGTCGCTGCCGATGGCGGGCGAGGATACGGCTTTCGGGGAGGAGTACCTGCTGTTCAGGGTGTGCGGGAAGATTTTTGCGTGCTACGGGTTTGTGCGTGAGGATTATTTTGTCGTCAAGTGCGAACCGGATTATGCCGTGGACCTGCGCGAACGGTATGCCGACATCGAGCCGGCGTGGCATTGGAACAAGCGGTATTGGAACCAGTTGCGGCTGAATGGCACCCTGGGGGACGAGCTGATTCGGGCGCTCATACGCCACAGTTATGCCGAGGTGGTGGCGAAACTTCCCAAGCGGGTGAAGGCGGAGCATCCGGAAATTCTGGAAATTTCTTAGACAGTCTTATTCTCTGGGCTTTGGGGCTTGGGTTGGCAGACAGCCGGGGGTTGCACTTGGAGGTCGGTGGTGAGTTTCAATGAACCATTGTTCATTGCCATTGCGATATCTATTTTCAGTTCTTCATCATAGTCATTCCCTGCGATAAAACATTGTACAATCCGTAATAGTAAATGTTGGTCGATATGGGATGCTGCCACATGGTAGACAATAGCTTCAAGTTGTTTCATGAAGACACAGGCATGCCAGTTCATACTGTTCTTGTGTAAAAAGTAAGCCCCTAATGTCAGTGCAATGCGTTTGTTGCCATCATTGAAGAAATGCCCCGAACAGAAACGAAAGACCAAGTAGGTGAGTTTGTCTGTAAAAGAGGGATAATAGGAATCGTTCCGGATGAATTCGAGAGCGGCACGAATGCCGCCTTCGTCCCGTATGCCCTCAAATCCTCCGCCACTATTGTCTATCATCCGGTTGTAAATGCTAATGGCTTCCCCGTATTCTATATATTGAATGTCGTTACTGTTCATCATCTACTTGCTTCAGACGTTTGAGGACATCTTTGTTTTCTTCGAGTATGCGGTCGAAATCCACGGATTGATTTCCGATAAACCGTTCATATTCTTCGGGAGTGATTGCTTTTAGATATTCTGCAATGTTGCCATGGTAGGCATCTCTGAAACTCAAATCCCGGGAGGTCATCTTGGTTCGAGCATCATGCAGGAAGGGCATCATCAAAGGATTTTCTTCCAGTTCCCGTACTATTTGTTCCACATCGGCAATAGATAGCGGCATGCCTGTTTTCTTGTATCGCTCGTGAATGGCATTACCCACGCCATTCTCAAACGAAGATATGAGTAGCAATACTTCTGCATATAATGTCTGCCGGACATTATCTTTATCTCCTAATTTGAGTATCTTTTTATACTCTTTTGCATTCTCACGAAAAGCAGCTTTGTAAATGATGTCCGTAACTTGGGCGTATTTGAACGTCGAATGCCCGTTTACGTATTGCCCGACAGCAGTTGTTAATGTCTTTCGATAGTTATCTTCTTGTATGGCAGCGGGAAGATAGTTCACATCTCGGCGATTGATGAATTTTGTGCCTCCACCTGTTTTTTCGTTGATAGTGGCAATTACAATATCGAGTATGAGACTACGGAGTTCTTTTGCTTTTTCGCTCTCCGTCAGCAACATGCCTATGTTGAGAAATGCACGGAAGTTGAACAATCCGAGTTGGGTGGTTTTGCTCCCGACATTTATGACGTGAGCAAATTGTAACGTAAATTCTTTCAGCCATTTACCCTTACTTAAAACATATCCGTTGTGGTTCAGTTCTTCCTCGTTTTGTGTAATATAGCGCTCAATGGTTCGCTCCTCTACATCATAGAAATCCGCGACCATTTTTTTAGTGAGCCAATACTGGCCGTCAAAATATATGGCTTCCAAACCGAGGTGTTCTTGGATGGTGGCTATGGCGAAACGGTTATTTAATATGTTTTGTCTTTCTATTTGTGATATGGTCAAATCCTGCATCGCTTGTAATTATTAGCAAGTAATCAAATTTTGCCTCAAATATAATGATTTTTTCGGAAACGTTTGTTTTTCTCAAAATATCTCCTTATCTTACAGGCGCTATACCTACAACCATGAGACAACTGAAAATCTCCAAACAGATTACGGGACGCGAGTCCTATTCCATTGAAAAATATCTTCAGGAAATCGGGCGCATGCGCGTGCTCCGTCCGGAAGAAGAGGTCGAACTTGCCCGGCGGGTGCACGAAGGCGATGAGGAGGCACGGGAGAAACTGGTGCTTTCCAATCTCCGCTTTGTGGTGTCGGTCGCCAAGCAATACCAAAATTTCGGGTTGCCCCTCACCGACCTGATCAGCGAGGGCAATCTCGGGCTGCTCAAGGCGGTCGAGCTTTTCGACGAGACGAAAGGCTTCAAGTTTATCTCTTATGCGGTTTGGTGGATCCGCCAGACCATCCTCCAGGCGATAGCCGAGAATGCCCGTGTTATCCGGTTGCCCCAGAACAAGTTGATAGCCATCCAGCGTATCAATCGTTGCATCATGGCGCTTGAGCAGGAGTACCACCGCGAGCCGACGGTGGAGGAGATTGCCGCCCGCATGGAGGTGACGGAGAAGGAGGTGAAGGACGGACTGAGCATTTCGCCCCGCACGCTTTCCATGGATGCCCCCCTTTCCAGCAATGAGGAGGCGGGTTCGTTGAATGATGTGTATGTCCCCACCGATACGGGCTTGCAAACGCCCGAGGAACAACTTAACCAGGACTCCCTGCGGGAGGATCTGAAACGCACGTTTACCATTCTCACGGAGCGGGAAGCTGTCGTGCTTACCATGTTTTACGGACTGGAGGACGAGGAGCCTGTCTCTCCGGATGAAATCGGCAAGTGCCTCGGGCTTACCAGTGAGCGGGTGCGGCAGATTAAAGCCAAGGCACTCCGCAAGTTACGAGAGTTGAAAAACAATGCTTGGCTGAAGAATTACCTTTAAGTCTTTGTCTCCCAAAAAGTGCATTTAAGGGGAAAAAAAACAGGATTTACCATTCGTTTTTCCCCCTTAAATGGTAATTTTGTTGCGTATTTGCAACAAATTATTGTAGTTAATTTTAAACTGGAAAAATGGAAAAGTATGAATTGAACAAGAACCTGGCTCAGATGTTGAAGGGCGGGGTAATCATGGACGTGACCAATGCCGAGCAGGCGAAGATTGCCGAGGCGTCGGGTGCCTGCGCCGTGATGGCGTTGGAACGGGTGCCGGCAGATATCCGCCGTGACGGAGGGGTTGCCCGCATGTCCGACCCGCAGATGATAAAAGCCATCCAGAAGGCGGTGTCCATCCCCGTGATGGCGAAGGTGCGCATCGGGCATTTCGTGGAAGCGCAGATTTTGGAAGCCATCGGCATCGATTTTATCGATGAGAGTGAGGTGCTGACGCCTGCGGATGAGCTGTATCATGTGGACAAGACGGCTTTCAAAGTGCCTTTCGTATGCGGAGCACGCAATTTGGGGGAGGCGCTGCGCCGCATCGGCGAGGGGGCTGCCATGATCCGTACGAAGGGCGAGGCGGGCACCGGCAATGTGGTGGAGGCGGTGACGCACATGCGTCAAATCAATGATGATATGCGCCGCGTGAAGAATGCCGGTCCGGAGGAACTGATGACGCTTGCGAAAGAGTTCGGCGCTCCTTTCGATTTGATTAAGTATGTGCATGAGAACGGTAAGTTGCCGGTGGTCAATTTCGCCGCAGGAGGGATTGCCACTCCCGCCGATGCCGCCCTGATGATGCAGTTGGGTTCGGAAGGGGTGTTCGTGGGCTCCGGCATCTTCAAGTCCGGTGACCCGGAGAAGCGTGCCAAGGCTATCGTACAGGCGGTGACTTATTACAACGACCCTGCCAAGCTGGCGGAACTTTCCGAGAACTTGGGCGAGCCGATGTCCGGTTTGGAAATCAAAACCTTGGAGAATAAATACGCCGAAAGGGGTTGGTAAACGTGCGCGTGATGAGAATAGGTGTATTGGGTTTTCAAGGCGCTGTCATCGAACACAGGCAACATATCGCAGCCACCGGCCATGAGCCGGTGGTCGTGCGCTATCCGGAGCAGCTTGCCACGCTCGACGGCATCATCCTGCCCGGTGGGGAGAGCACCACGATGGGCAAGCTCCTGAACCGCACCGGCATGATGGAACCCCTGCGGCAACGTATTGCCGCAGGGCTGCCCGTGTGGGGAACGTGCGCCGGTATGATTCTGCTTGCCAAGGAGCTGGTGAACGACTCCACGCGGCATCTCGCCGTGATGGATATTGCCGTGAAGCGCAATGCCTACGGCACTCAAATCGACAGTTTCGATACGGATGCCTTCATTCCGGAGGTCAGCCCCGAGGCGGTGCCTCTGGTCTTTATCCGTGCCCCCTATATCACTTCGGTGGGGGAAGGGGTGCGGGTGTTGTGCCGGGTGGACGGGCATATCGTGGCGGCACGCGAGGGAAATATGCTTGCCACCTCTTTCCATCCGGAGCTGACGGGCAATTCCGCTTTCCATCTTTATTTTGCGGAGATGTGCCGGCGATAAAAGAGAAAACTCCTGTCGTGCTTATTATATAAGGTACGGCAGGAGTTTGTTTTGTGCCCTTTTCGGTTTCCGTTTATTGCTCTCCTTTGTACAATACCGGATTCAAAGCGGGGTCGTTGTACATTTTCATCTGACGGTACACTTTCATGTATTTTCGCCCTGCAGCGAAGTCTTCCAGCAATTGGTCGATAGCAGTGGTGAGGTCTTGGCGCTGTTCTTTCAGGACGTCGAGTTTGTTTTGACACTTGGCGATGTGTTCGGCGTCGGCGTCGTGGCGGTTCACCTGCTCTTCCATGTGGTAGATTTTCAGGATGAGGATTGACAGACGGTCGATTGCCCAGGCGGGACTTTCGGTGTTGATGGTGGCGCCGGATTGGTGTTTAACGTCCCGGTAGCGTTGAAGGTAGTAGCTGTCAATCATTTCCACCATGTCCGTGCGGTCCTGGTTGGAGGCATCGATGCGGCGTTTGATGGCAAGCGCTTCGATGGGGTCGATGGCGGGGTTGCGGATGATGTCCTCCAGGTGCCATTGTACGGCGTCAATCCAGTTCTTGTGGTACAGGATGGCTTCGAAAGTGCCTTCCGCATACGGGTTTTTCAACGGTGCATCGACGTGGTCGGTCAGGTGGTAATCGTTGGTTGCCTGTGAAAATACGCGGCAAAATGTTTCTGTGTTCATGATGGTTATTTTTTGTTTTATTCATTGCTTTTTATGAGGGATGTCAGCGGTGCAGTCCGCATTCCTTGCGGTCGGGCTCTTCCCACCACCATCTACCGGAACGGATGTCCTCGCCGGGAGCCACGGCACGGGTGCAGGGCTGGCAGCCGATACTCGGGTAGCCCTGGTCGTGGAGGCGGTTGTAGGGGACGCCGTGGGCGCGGATGTAGTCCCACACCTGTTCCTCGCTCCAGTCTATGAGGGGATTGACTTTCAGCAGTCCGTTCTGCTCGTCCCATTCCACGGTGCGGAGTCCTGCGCGGGTGACCGACTGGTCATGGCGCAGCCCGCATATCCATACATTCAGTCCGGCAAAAGCGCGTTTGAGCGGATGGATTTTCCGGATGCGGCAGCACAGACGGCGTTTTTCGACGCTTTCATAGAACGGATTGACTCCGTGTTCTGCGGTCATCTGTTCCACTTCGCGATAGTCGGGGAAATAGAGACGGATGCGTATGCCGTAGGTGAGGTTCGTGCGTTCGATGAGGCTGTAGGTCTCGGGGAAAAGGCGTCCCGTGTCGAGGGTAAAGATAGGAGTGGAGGGGTCGATGCGGTGAATCATGTCGGTGAGTACCTGGTCTTCCAGTCCGAGACTGGAGGCGAGGGCGACCGTTCCGCGGTAGGCATGAAGAATGTGGGCGAGGATGTGTTCCGCGCCCGTTCCGGAGAGTTGCCCGTCCAATTCGCGGGCAATGAGTGAAAGCTCTTGTTTCATTTCGTTTTAACTGAAGACGCCTTCGAGGTATTTCTGCGTGAGTTCCTGCTGCGGGTTGTTGAATATCTGTTCCGCGGGACCGGCTTCGATGATTTCGCCCATGTACATGAATATCACGTAGTCCGCGATGCGGCGCGCCTGCCGGAGGGTGTGCGTGACCAGTACCACGGCATACTCCTCGCGGAGTTTCAGGAAGAGGTCCTCGATGGTTTTGCTGGAGATGGGGTCCAGTGCGGAGGTGGCTTCGTCGGCCAAAATGAACTGGGGCTCCACTGCCAGCCCACGTGCCAGGCACAGGCGTTGCTGCTGCCCGATGGACATGCGTGCGGCGGGGGTGTGGAGGCGGTCCTTCACCTCTTCCCACAATCCGACGGACTCCAGGTAGTAGCGTACAATCATATTCAGTTTCTTGCGGTTGCGGATGCCGTGGATTCGGCAGCCGTATGCGATGTTGTTGTAGATGCTCATCGGCAAGGGGCAGGGTCGTTGGGAGAGGAGTCCCATCTTGCGCCGGATGTGGGTGATTTCTACGCCGGGGGCGTAGAGGGCTTCACCGTCCATCAACACCTGCCCGCTGATTTTCACGTCCTCGTTGTAGTCGAGGAGGCGGTTCAAGCTTTTCAACAAGGTGGACTTTCCGCAGCCTGACGGACCGATGATGCAGGTGATTTTCCGGTCGGGAATTTCCACGGATACATCCTTCAGGATACGATTGTTCTGGATGGTGACATCCAGGTGGTCCACCTCGATGTTGGAGCGTCTGTCATTATCCGTGCGGAATTTCTGGTTGGGGCGGAAACGTCCTTGTTTGAGGTCGGGGTCGTCCCAGTTGATTTTTTTACCGAAAAAAGGGAAATTCATATCGGGTGTATTTCAAAGTTACGAAATTTTGTTTTTGGAAAAGCGGTTGGTGATCAGCCGACCGACAATGCTTAATATCAAAACAATGATGGTCAGTATCAGCGCTGCGGCGTATGCCCGTTCCTGCACTTCGGGGATGGGGCTGCTGAGCTGGAAGAAGACCGCCAGGGGAAGCGTCGCCGCTGGTTGCCCGAGGGAGGCGGGGATGCTGTCGGTGTAGCCGGCGGTGAACATCACGGCTGCGGCATCGCCGATGGCACGGCCGATGGACAGCAGGGTGGCGGTGGCGATGCCGGGGGCAATTTGCCGTACGACCACCTTGATGGTTTCATAGCGGGTAGCCCCCAACGAGTAGGAGGCATGCAGCAGATCCTGCGGCAACTCCCGCGCAATCTCATCCATCGAGCGGATGAAAATGGGGATGATGAGCAGGGTGATGACGATGATACCGCCTGCCAAAGAGGTCTTCAGCCCGAAATAAATCATGAGCGTGAAGGCGAATGCGCCGTAAACAATGGAGGGGATGCCGAAGAGTACGTCGTATGCCAGCCGTGCCAGGGAGGCGCGGCGGGAGTTTTTCTTCAGATAGACATTCAGGTAGAACACCACCGGGATGCTGACCGCCAGCCCCAACAGGGTGGAAGCGCCCACGATATACAGGGAGCCTACGATAGCATTGAGCAAACCGCCCTCTTTGCCGATATAGAAACCGCCGCCGGGCAGGGAGGAAATCATCTCCCAGTTCATGGCGGGCCAGCCGTTTTTGATGATGGTGAAAAGGATGCTTCCCACGAAGAGGAATACCAGCAGGGTGGTCATAAGCATCACCCCTTTGACGATTTTTTCTTCGATGAACTTCAGTTTCATAAGACTCAATTCAAGCTTTTTTCAATCCGGCGCAGTATCAGCCGCGAACCGATGTTGAATACGAATACCACGATAAAGAGAATCAGTGCCGCCAGCATCAGCGCCGATTCGTAAAGGGGCAGGGAAAGCATCTCCCCGTAGTTGTTGGCAATCAGTGCCGGCAGCGGATAGCAGCCGTCGAAGATAGAACCGGGGAGCTGTACGATGTTGCCGCACACCATAAGCACGGCTATCGTCTCCCCCATGGCGCGCGAGATGGCGAGGGTGACGGAGGCGAGAATGCCGGGGAAGGTCTTTTTCAGCACAACGTGTTTGGTGGTCTGCCAGCGGGTGGCTCCCAGGGAAAGGGAGGCGTCGCGCAGTTCCTGCGATACGGAGGTGAACAGTTCCACGAAGAGGCTGATCATCAGCGGCAGGATCATGATGCCGAGAACAATGCCGGCGGTCAGCATCGAATAGCCCGTGGAAAATTCCACGAAGTGGGGCGCCAACCGGTCGGAAATCCAGGGTACGACCACCAGGATGCCCCACACACCGTAAACCACCGACGGGAGCCCTGCCAGGATATCCAACGCGGGGAACACCACCTTTTTCACCCATGAGCGGGAGTTTTCCGTCAGGAAGATGGCAGTGAACAAGGATACGGGCACCGTCCACACGATGGCGATTGTCGTCACCCACAAGGTGCCCAATATGAAAGGGAGGAACCCGAAGTCTCCACGCATCGGCTTCCATTTCGAGGTCAGGAGCAGTTCGCCCAATGTCTTCTCTTCCAGAATGGGCAGGGATTTGATGATTAGTCCCGCCCCGATGAGCACCAGCAGCAGGACGGAAACCATGGTGAACGTGAACATGGCAGAGCCTGCCATGTTGTCTTTCAATAGGCGTAATTTGGAAAGGTGGTGCACTTTTGGGTATGCTGTTTCCGAAATCATTTCTTTTGCAGTTTCGATAATTCTTTTTTCAATAACTCTTCCGCCAGCCCGATGAAACCCACTTCCGGCGCATATGCCTGCCCTTCGGTGAGTATGAATTCCAGGAAAGCGCGCACCTCTGTTTTGTCGGGGATGCCGTTGGACACTAAGAACAGGTTGCGTGCCGGAGGGCTCGGGTAGCGTCCCTCGGCAATTGCCAGGTTTAGTTCGGTGCTGGTACCATAAAACTTTTCTTCCGGGTCTATCCGCCCGTTATCGTTCAGGTCCAAGGGAATGACGGCGATATCCCGGTAGTTCTTTTTGGTGGTGATGTCGTAGGCATAGGCGATGTTGTTGAAGCCGATGCCGATTTTATCGCGCTGCACGACCGAGGTGACTCCCGGGTCGCCGAATACGGCAGTACCTTCCAGGTCCTCCTGTTTGGCGCCCAACCACGCTGCAAAGGTCTCCGCCGCGCCGCAGGCGTCGGAGCGGGTGTACACGTGCACCGGAATGCGGCTTTCGATGCCCAGCACGTCCCCCCAGGTCTTGGCGTCGGCTTTCACCCACATCCGTTTGGCGGCTTCCAGGCTTAAGCCTCGTTTGAGTATTTCGTCGATTAAGGGATTGTTGGCGTTGATGGTCGGAACGACTGCGTCTTTCACAACAGCGACGGGGAAAGCCCCCTTTGTGATTTCCTGCGGGTAGATGTCGCGAGACACCATGCCTAAGTCCACCACCTTCGCCAGTGCGTCCGTGATGCCTTTGCCCGCTCCGCCGGCGGAGATGTCGATGCGTACTCCCGGATGGATTTTTCGGAATTCCTCCGACCAGCGCACGACCATCGGATACAGGGCGAACGCTCCCGACAACTGGATTTCGCCTTTCAGGTCGGGATACGATTCACGCCGATAGCGCATCGGTTCTTCCCTCACCTCTTGTGCTCGTAAAGTTCCGCTACCTATCCATGTCAAGTATAATATTCCGATGAAAAAAAGTCGCGTACTCATCATACTGTTCTGAAATTGTTTAGAATACGCAGACAAAGTTACCCCATTTGCGCCAAACGGCAATATTTATCCCATACTATTTTAGTACGCTTTTTTACTTATTCTTTTTGAAAGAAAAAAGAGAGCATAAAAAAAAGGTTCCGAGCTGTCTCAGCGGGAAACCTTTACTACTAACCTAATACAAACTTATGAAAAAAAAACGTGTCTTGTCTAATCTGTGTGTTGCTATGCGCAATTACTTATTCTACTACAAAAACGATGCCAAACTCAAAAATGTTTCCAAAAAAAGATATTTTTGTCGTTTTTTTTGTCTTAGCGTTTCCGGCGCCCCTCTTTTGTGCGGTCCATGCGCTTTTTTTGCGGCGTTTTGCTGTTTTTTGCGGAGCGTTGGTGGAAAGCACCGCCTCCTTTGGGCTTGCCGCGCTGGTAAACGATGTTGGCGGTCTGCACCTTCTCTTCGTCCATCAGTAATTCGGATATTTCCAGGTCGGTGGGCAGTTCCAGCACTTCGATGCGCTGATGAATCAGCGTTTCGATGTCATCGAATTTCGGTTCCTCTTTTTCCGACACGAAACTGATGGCAGTACCCTCTTTTCCCGCCCGTGCCGTACGTCCGATGCGGTGCACGTATTCTTCCGGGATGGAGGGGATGTCGAAATTGATGACGTGCGACACCTCCTGCACGTCAATACCGCGTGCCGCCACATCGGATGACACCATGATGCGGGTGCTTCCCTCCTTGAATGCCCGTAGGGCGTTGAGGCGGGAGTTCTGCGCTTTATTGGAGTGGAGCACGCTCAATTCCCCCTGCCAGTGGTCTGCCAATTTTTCCACGATGCGGTCGGCATTCTTCTTGGTTTCCGTGAAGACCATCACGCGGCGGAACGTCTCCCGGTCCGCCAGCAGGAGTTTCAGGAGATTGATTTTGGTGGCGATGTTCGGTACGTCGTAGCGCCACTGGGTGACGAATTCCACCGGCGTCGCCTGTGCGGTGGTCTCCACCCGCACCGGATCCGGCGTCAGAAATTCGCGCGCCATCTCGTCTATGGTGGCGGAAAAGGTGGCGGAAAACAGCAACGTCTGGTGCTTCTCGGGAATCACCTCCAGAATGTTTTTCAGCTGCGGCATGAATCCGAGGTCCATCAGCCGGTCGGCTTCGTCCACCACGACCGTTTTGATTTGTCCCGAGCGAATGATGCCGTTCATATAAATGTCCATGAATCGCCCTGGGGTAGCCACCAGCAGGTCCACCCCCTCAAACACCGCCGCCTGCTGCGTGCGGATGTTCGTCCCCCCGTAGATGCCGACGCAACGGATGTCCATGTATTCCGTGAGCAGCTCCACGCTTTCGCACACCTGCACCACCAGCTCGCGTGTCGGCACGATGACTGCCGCCCGCGGGTAAATTCCTTGCGCGTAGTGCAGTTTCATCAATAGCGGAATGAGGTATGCCAGCGTCTTTCCCGTACCGGTCTGTGCGATGCCGATCATGTCCTTCCCCGAACGGATGACGGAAAAGGCTTGCGCCTGGATGGGCGTGGGTTCTTCGAATCCGGCTTCTTCCAGAGCCATGAGTATCTGCTTGCTGATGTTTAAATCCTTGAATTCCATATTTGCGCTGATTTGCCGTGCAAAAGTATAAAAAAGAATGTTGTCGTAAAAATCTTTCACGTGCTATGTGTTTTTAATCTATTGATAAACAATGTGATACAAATCCATAGAAAATAAAAATCGATTTTTTAAGAAAAAATGCAAACGTTTCCTTTGGTAATTCGAAAATAATGCCTTACATTTAGGTCACCGATAACCATAAAACTTTTAGGATATGACGACAACAATTACCTTCAACGAGTTGAGAAAGATTAAAGACATGCTGCCCTCGGGAAGCATGCAGCGTATTGCAACCGAGTTAAATATTGACGCAGAGACGGTTCGTAACTATTTCGGCGGTGATGACTACAACGAAGGAAAGGCGGTGGGGCTGCATATCGAGCAGGGACCCGACGGCGGAATCGTGAAACTCGACGACACCACCATCCTGGATAAAGCCCGGGAGATTCTCCGCATTTGACGGGGTGACTTGTACATGGACAGAGACATTTTGTGCTTCGGGGCATGCTGATTGAAAGCGGCATGCTCCGTTTTTTATTGCCGTGCCGCTTCGGAGGGGCGAATTTTTCCGTACTTTTGCCTTCGAATTGAAAACGGCAGAAACCATGACCACCAATAAAATTATCCTGAAGCCCGGCAAAGACCGCTCCGTGTTCCGTTATCATCCCTGGATATTCTCCGGCGCCATTGCCGGCGGAGAGGGTGACCTGCAGGAAGGCAATATCGTAAAAGTCTACACTTCCGACCATCGTTACGTGGCGACCGGACATTGCCAGGTCGGCTCCATTGCCGTGCGCATCCTCACCTTCGAGGACGTGCCCGTCGATTACGCCTTTTGGCGCGACCGCATCGCTGCCGTCTACCGCCTGCGTCAATCCATCGGATTGGCGGATGCTCCGGACAACAATGTGTACCGCCTCGTGCACGGCGAAGGGGACCACCTGCCGGGATTGGTCGTGGACTACTATGCCGGCGTGGCAGTCGTGCAGTTCCATTCCGTGGGCATGTACCTCGAGCGCGAGCACATCGCCCGTGCCCTCCGCGAGGTGTTGGGCGACCGCCTGACCGCCATCTATGACAAGTCCGAAGGCACCCTCCCCTACAAAGCCGCCATCGAGCCGAAAAACGGCTACCTCTACGGCTCCGCGGAGAACTTCGTGGCGCTGGAAAACGGGTTGAAATTCAATGTCGATTGGCTGGAAGGGCAGAAAACAGGCTTTTTCATCGACCAGCGCGAGAACCGCAGCCTCCTGGAAAAGTATGCCCGGGGGAGGAGCGTGCTGAACATGTTCTGCTACACCGGTGGTTTCTCCTTCTACGCCATGCGCGGCGGCGCGGAATTGGTGCATTCGGTGGATGTCTCCGAGCGTGCCATCGAACTGGCGAACCGCAACGTGGAACTGAACTTCCCCGGTGACGCCCGCCATGAAGCCTTTGCTGAAGAGGCGTTCCGTTTCCTTGACAAGTCCCGCGACAAGTATGACCTCATCATCCTTGATCCGCCCGCTTTCGCCAAGCACCAGAACGTGCTGAACAACGCCATCCAAGGCTACAAGAAACTCAACCGCAAAGGCATCGAAATCATCCGCCCCGGCGGTATTCTCTTCACCTTCTCCTGTTCCCAGGTCATGACCAAGGAACTCTTCCGCCAGACCGTCTTCACCGCCGCCGCCAACACCGGCCGCCGCGTCCGTATCCTCCACCAGCTCACCCAGCCCGCCGACCATCCCGTCAATATCTACCATCCCGAAGGCGACTACCTCAAAGGGCTGGTGCTGTACGTGGAATAAGAGGTGTTGGCGATGAATATAAAAAAAACAGCCGCTTTCACGGCTGTTTTTTTGAGGTGGTATCACCTGGAATCGAACCAGGGACACAAGGATTTTCAGTCCTTTGCTCTACCGACTGAGCTATGACACCATTGTCCTTTTGCGGTGGCAAAGGTAAGGGTTTTCGCTAAATCTCCAAGCAAAACGGGCGGATTTTTAAAAAATATTTTTTCCTGCGAAAAATACTTCTGTTTTTTAGAGTTGATAATGAATAAATTAATTTACCTTTGCCGCGTAGAAGAATCTTAGTTCTATATTTATCACGAATCTATTGCTACGTACCCTTCTATGATGTTTATTAATATTTAATTTATTTATTGTGAATATTTTTGTTGCAAAATTGAGTTCCGCCACGACTAGTGACGATCTCGCGACTCTCTTCGGGGAGCATGGAACGGTAGTGTCTGCCCGTGTTATCATGGACAGGGAAACCGGTAATTCGAAATGTTTCGGCTTTGTCGAAATGTCGGATGAAACGGAGGGTATGAATGCAATCGAAGCATTGAATGAAGTGGAATTTCAGGGACGACAGATTGTCGTGAAACAGGCGCGCCCGCGTGAAGAGGGCGAGCGTCGTCCGCGTCGTTCTTTCCAGCCGAGGGGCGGGGAGTACAGGGAACGCCGCTCTTTCCAGCCGCGTGACGAGGAGTAATATTGGCGGAAAGACGGGCAACCGGAATCGGACAGGCTTCCGGAGGTCGGCGAAAGCGGGCTTCCGGAAGTTTTTTTATGTTCATTTTTCTGTGCCGCGCTTTGAATATGTGGAAATTATTGCCGTATTTTGGGGCGTGAATCGAGATATTCCAAAGTTATGAATGCAAAAGAATGGGCGCAGCAGGTGGTCAAGCCTGCCGAAATAGAAAAATATCTCATCGGCGGTAAAGATTTCATCGATCCTGCCGCGATTGCCGAAGACCTTGCCGCAGGTGTCCGCCCCGACCGGAGCCGGGTGCGCGATATCCTGCAAAAATCACTTGAAATAAAAATATTGACCCCCGCGGAGACGGCTACGCTGCTGAATGTGGAAGAACCGGAGCTCCTGGAGGAGATGCGGGAGGCGGCGTTTGAGGTGAAGCGTCGCGTTTACGACAACCGCATCGTCTTTTTCGCTCCCCTCTATTGCTCGAACCTCTGTGTGAACAACTGTGTCTACTGCGGCTTCCGCAGCGATAACGGTGCGGAACGGCGGCATGTGCTGACGATGGATGAAATCCGCCGCGAAACCGAGGCGGTCATCGACGAGGGGCACAAGCGGTTGATTGCCGTTTACGGGGAGCATCCCCGCAGCGACGCCGATTATATTGCGGAGTCTATGGGGCAGATTTACGCCACGAAGCGGACGACGCCTTCCGGCAGCGGCTTCAACAGCATCCGCCGCATCAACGTCAATGCGGCGCCGATGAGCATCGACGACCTCCGCAAGTTATGGCGGGCGGGCATCGGCACATATCAGGTATTTCAGGAGACATACCATCCGGACCGTTATGCGGAACTGCATCCGGCGGGCACAATCAAGGGAAATTACCGCTGGCGCCTGTATGCGATGCACCGCGCCATAGATGCCGGTATCGACGATGTGGCGATCGGCGCCCTCTTCGGGTTGTACGACTGGCGCTTCGAGGTGATGGGGTTGCTTTACCATGCCCTCGACCTGGAACGGCAGTTCGGCATCGGTCCCCACACCGTCTCTTTCCCGCGGATGCAACCGGCGTTAGGCTCTTTTGTGAGTGAAAATTCGCCTTATCTGGTGCGCGACGACGCTTTCCGGCGGTTGGTGACCGTGTTGCGGCTGGCGATTCCTTACTCCGGGCTGATTGTCACCGCCCGCGAACGTGCCGACTTGCGGCGGGAAATCATCCGTTACGGGTGTACCCAAACGGATGCTTCGACGAAAATCGGTATCGGCGCCTATTCCGAAAAGAAACGGCAGGGCGAGAATGCCGACAAGGTGCAGTTCACCCTCGGCGACGAGCGTTCGCTGGATGAGGTGGTGCGGGAGCTGGCGCAGGACGGCTTCATCACCTCTTTCTGTACGGCGGGCTACCGTTGCGGCCGTACCGGCGATAAAATCATGAGCCTTTTGGAAAAGGGGGTCGAGGGGCGCTTCTGCAAGCTCAATGCGGTGCTGACTTTCCGCGAATACCTCAACGATTACGCCTCCCCGGCAACCCGCCGCATCGGCGAGGAGTTGATACGGCGGGAATTGGATGAGATCGAGCGGACGCCTTTCTTCACGGAAAAGAGGCTGCTGCCGACGTTCCGCTCCTATTACGAGCGTATCGCGGCGGGGGAGAGAGACCTATATATGTAGGCGAAAGAATGTTAAAAAACACCTTTCGCCCGGCAACCGTTCCGCAGATAACGTTTCATTTTGTAAATTTGCGGGGACAAAACGAGAATGTATTGTAATTTAAATATGGTATTATGAAAAAAGTAATCAATTCACCGAAAGCACCGAAAGCCATCGGTCCTTACAGTCAGGCCATCGAAGCCAATGGAACCCTCTACATCAGCGGACAGTTACCCGTGGATGTGAACACCGGCAAATTCGTCGAAGGAGGCATCAAGGAGCAGACCGAGCAGTCGCTCAAGAACATCGGTTATATCCTCGAGGAGGCAGGGCTGGCTTATGCGAACGTGGTGAAGACCACCTGCCTGTTGAGCGACATTGCGAATTTTGCCGCCATGAACGAGGTGTATGCGAAGTATTTCACCGGAGAGTGCCCCGCCCGCGCGGCATTTGCCGTGAAGGACCTGCCTCTCGGCGCTTTGGTTGAAATCGAGGTGGTCGCTGTAAAATAATGTCTGAAAAGCATACTGTTTTTCATTTGATGCGTGTCGGCAACTGTAAGTTGCCGACACGTTTTACATACCCTTTTCACTATACGCCCCATCCGCTTGCCGTGCAGGCGGCGGAAGAGTTGCAGGCGTATCTGCGTTCGCGGGGGGAGTGGGCGGAGGAGTTGCAGGGAGGGAAGATGTTCGGCGTGCTGGTGGTACGGACGGATGAGGGGGAGGTGGGTTTTCTGGCGGCGTTCTCCGGGATGCTGGCTGGAAGCAACCGGCAGGAGTATTTCGTGCCTCCGGTGTACGACCTCCAGGCGCCCGGCGGTTTCTTCCGGGAGGAGGAGACGCGCATTTCCGCCTTGAACCGCCGTATCGCGGAACTGGAGGAGACGCCTGCCTATCTCTACGCCCGGCAAGCCTTGGAGGAGGAGCAGCGCCTTGCCCGCCTTGCCGTTGGCACTATGAAGATGCGGATGCAGCGCGACAAGATGTGCCGCGACCTGCGGCGTGCCGCCTCTCCTTCTGCCGAAGAGCTGGAGCGCCTGACACAGGAGAGTCGGCACGCGAAAGCCGAGTTGCGTCGCTTGCGCGCTTCGTGCGAGGAACGCGTCGCTGCGGCGCAGGCGAAAGTAGATGCTTGGCGGGCGGATATCGACCGCCTCCGGGAGGAGCGGCGCACTCGTTCCGCCGCCCTGCAACGCCGCCTGTTCGAACAATTCCGCATCGGCAATTTCTGCGGGGAGACGAAGGACCTCTTTACCTTGTTCCGCGAGGCGGGGCGTGATGCTCCTCCTGCGGGAGCCGGGGAGTGTGCCGCCCCTCGTTTGCTTCAATATGCGTTGTTGCAGGGGTGGCATCCGGTGGCGATGGCGGAGTTTTGGTGGGGTGATTCGCCCCGCGCCGAGTTGCGCCGCCACTTGCATTATTATCCCGCCTGCCGTTCCAAGTGCGAGCCTATCCTGCGGCACATGCTGCTGGGGTTGGAGGTCGAGCCGAATCCTTTGGCGCATCCGCTTGCCGCGGATGCCCCGGAGGTATTGTGGGAAGATGACGCCCTCGTCGTGCTCGGCAAGCCTGCAGGAATGCTTTCCGTGCCGGGGAAAGGGAAGATTCCTTCCGTGACCTCATGGTTGGAGGGGCGTTATGGCGGCGGGAACGGTTTCCCTTTGCCGGTGCATCGCCTTGACATGGCGACGTCCGGCATCCTGGTCGCCGCCAAAACCCGCGAGGCTTACCTCGGGCTTCAGGCGCAGTTTGCCGCCCGGAGCGTGGAGAAACGTTATATCGCCCTGCTGGACGGGGTGGTCGCGGATGATGAAGGAGTCATCGACCTTCCCCTCTGCCTCGACCCTGCGGACCGTCCCCGGCAGATGGTCAGCGAAACCTACGGGAAGCCCGCCGTCACCCGTTTCCGGGTGCTCGAGCGTGCGGAGGAGCGTACCCGCATCGCTTTTTATCCTCTCACGGGGCGTACCCACCAGTTGCGTGTCCATGCCGCCCATCCCCGCGGGCTGGATGCCCCCATCCTCGGCGATACCTTGTACGGGCGTCCGGCGGACCGCCTTTATCTGCATGCCGAATATGTGGCTTTCATCCATCCCGTCACCGGGAAGCCCGTCCGTATCGAATATCCGGCAAAGTTTTGATTTTTTTTCCGCTTTTTTGTAACTTTACCATGTGGGGGGACGTACAACTACCCAGAAACCTTAAAAAACAATAGCCATGAAATTGAAAGGAACCAAAACAGAACAGAATTTGTTGAAAGCATTTGCCGGCGAAGGTCAGGCACGCAACCGTTACACCTATTTCGCCAGCGTGGCGAAGAAGGAAGGATACGAACAGATTTCCGGTGTATTTTTGGAGACAGCCGACCAGGAAAAGGAACACGCCAAACGTTTCTTCAAATACCTGGAAGGCGGGATGGTGGAGATCACCGCGACCTATCCTGCCGGCGTCATCGGAACCACGGCGGAGAACCTCCGCGAAGCTGCCGAAGGCGAGCATGAGGAGAGCGAGGTGTTGTATCCGGAATTTGCCCGGATAGCCGAGGAAGAAGGATTCCCGCAGATTGCCAAGACCTTCCGCGAAGTGTCCGAAGCGGAGCAGGAGCATGAAGCACGCTACCGTATCCTCCTCAAGCGCGTGGAGGAAGACAAAGTCTTCGAGCGGGATGAGGAAATCGAATGGCAGTGCCGGAATTGCGGTTACGTGCACAAAGGACGCAAGGCGCCGAAGAAGTGCCCGTCATGCGACCATCCGCAGGCTTACTTCGAACCGAAGAAGAACAATTATTAACGGGACATGCTGTATAAAAATCCTCCTGCCGCCAGGCAGGAGGATTTTTTTGATGTATAGAGCACTTGATCTACTTTTTCTTTCCCGATGGAGGTGCTCCAATCTCTTCATAGTCATGGAATTTTTGTTTTGTTTTCGTTTGCAAGTTAGGAAACTTTCTCTCCCTTTTATGCGGTATCCCGGATTTTTTCTTTTACTTTTGGGGCTGTTTGAACTTATAAACCAAAATAAATAAAAAATCATGACAGAAAAGATTCAACTGACGTTGCGCGACTCGAAAGCCGCACGTTGGACAGTACTGTTGCTTTTGGCTTTCGCCATGTTTTGTTCCTACATTTTTATGGACATCCTTTCACCCATCAAAGACTTGATGCAATCCACCCGCGGCTGGGATTCGACGGCGTTCGGGACGATGCAGGGGTCGGAGACTTTCTTGAATGTCTTCGTCTTTTTCCTGATTTTCGCGGGTATCATCCTGGACAAGATGGGGGTACGTTTCACTGCCATTCTTTCCGGCGTGGTGATGCTGGTGGGTGCCAGCCTGAACTGGTATGCGGTGACGACCGCTTTTCAGGGGAGCGCTTTGGAAGCGTGGTTCAACAACAACCTGAACTACATTCCCGGTTTCGATGAATTGGGGATTTCCCCTTTCTACCGCGGCATGCCTGCCTCCGCCAAGTTTGCGGCTGTGGGTTTCATGATATTCGGTTGCGGCGTGGAAATGGCGGGTATCACGGTTTCCCGCGGCATCGTCAAATGGTTCAAGGGGCGTGAGATGGCACTGGCGATGGGGTCCGAGATGGCGCTGGCGCGTCTGGGAGTTGCCACCTGCATGATTTTCTCTCCGGTGTTTGCCAAACTGGGCGGGCACATCGACGTTTCCCGTTCGGTGGCTTTCGGCGTCATCCTGCTGTTGATTGCATTGATTATGTTCATCGTTTACTTCTTCATGGATAAGAAACTGGATGCCCAGACCGGCGAGGCGGAAGAGAAAGACGATCCTTTCAAAATCAGCGACCTGGGGAAAATCCTTTCCAGCAGCGGCTTCTGGTTGGTGGCTCTGCTTTGCGTGCTTTATTATTCCGCCATCTTCCCGTTCCAGAAATATGCGGTGAACATGTTGCAGTGCAACCTGACCTTTACCACGGTCGATCCCGATTCTTTCTGGGCGACCAACACGGTGACCGTCATCCAGTATTGCATCATGCTGGTGGTTGCCGCCGCTGCGTTTGCCAGCAACTTCTCGCAAACCAAGAACATGAAATACGGCTTGCTGGCACTGGCTGTGGTGGCGCTGGTCGTATTCTGCTATATGGGTTACATGCGCCAGAGCGCGGAAACGGTGTTCGCCGTGTTCCCGTTGCTTGCCGTGGGCATCACCCCGATTTTGGGTAACTATGTGGACCACAAAGGAAAGGCGGCTTCCATGCTTGTCATCGGGTCCGTATTGTTGATCCTGTGCCACCTCACGTTTGCTTTCGTATTGCCCGCTTTCGAGGGGAATGCCGTGGGAGGCGTGATTGTCGCCTATCTGACGATTCTCGTTCTCGGAGCCAGTTTCTCTCTGGTGCCGGCTTCCCTGTGGCCCAGCGTGCCGAAGCTTGTGGACGCCAAAATCATCGGTAGTGCCTACGCGCTCATTTTCTGGATTCAGAATATCGGCTTGTGGCTTTTCCCGCTGCTCATCGGCAAGGTGTTGGACAAGACCAACCCGCAGCTCGTCGCCCAATTGCGGGAGGGAACGATTACTCCGGAGGAGGCTGCCATCTCCTATAATTACACGGCGCCGCTGGTAATGCTGGCTTGTCTGGGTGTGGCTGCCCTGATTTTGGGATTCGTGTTGAAAGTCGTGGACAAGAAGAAGGGACTCGGACTGGAATTGCCGAATATCCAGAAAGACTGAACCGGCTTGGTTGATATTTGCTAAAGATGTCCTCCCGAAAGTTTCATTTGGAGCTTTTGGGGGGCATCTTTGTTTTTTGTAGTTTTGTGGAAAAGTTAAAAAGAAAGTACGATGAAAAACAGGATTACGGAATTGTTCGGCATCCGCTACCCGGTGGTATCGGGCGGCATGGTATGGTGCAGCGGCTGGCGGCTGGCGTCGGCGGTCAGTAATTGCGGCGGGCTCGGCTTGCTGGGGGCGGGTTCGATGCACCCCGATACGTTGCGGGAGCACATCCGCCGCATGAAGGAGGCGACGGATAAACCGTGGGGCGTGAACGTGCCTTTGTTGTATCCGGAGATGGAGGCGTTGATGGGCATACTGGTGGAGGAGGGGGTGAAGGTGGTGTTCACGTCGGCGGGCAGTCCGAAGAAATGGACGCCTTTCCTGAAAGGGCACGGGATGAAGGTCGCGCATGTGGTGAGCAGTGCGGCGTTCGCCTTGAAGTGCGAGGAGGCGGGATGCGACGCCGTGGTGGCGGAGGGTTTCGAGGCGGGGGGACACAACGGGCGTGAGGAGACGACGACGATGGCGTTGATACCGAATGTGGCGGCACAGTGCCGCCTGCCGTTGATTGCGGCGGGGGGCATCGCTTCGGGCAGGGCGATGCTGGCGGCGATGGTGCTCGGGGCGGACGGCGTGCAGATCGGCACGCGCTTTGCCGCCGCGCGGGAATCCTCGGCGCACGAGGCGTTCAAACGGAAGATACGGGAGACGCCGGAAGGGGGGACGATGCTGGTGTTGAAACAGCTGGCGCCGGCACGGCTCATCAAGAACGCCTTCTATGAGGAGGTGAAGGCGGCGGAGGAACGCGGGGCTTCGGCGGAGGAGATGAGGGAGCTGTTGGGCAAGGGGCGCGCGAAGGCGGGCATGTTCGAGGGCGACCTGGAACGGGGCGAGCTGGAAATCGGGCAGGCGGCGTCCATGCTGCGCCGGGAAGAGAGCGTCGAAGAGATTATGACAGACTTAGTGAAGGACTACCGGGAACGCCTGGAGGCGGATTACCGTTTGTCCGAAATGACAGGAGGAACTTTATGATTCACTATACGCGGCAGGTGCTGGACAACGGTTTGACGGTCCTCTGCCACACGGACCGCAGCACGCCGTTCGTTTCCGTCAATGTGCTTTACAAGGTGGGTTCGCGCAACGAGCATCCGGAGAAGACCGGTTTCGCGCATCTGTTCGAGCATCTCATGTTCGGCGGTTCCCGGAACGTCGAGGATTACGACCGCCATGTGCAGGCGGCGGGAGGGGACAGCAATGCCTACACCACGAACGACCTCACCAATTATTACATCACCATCCCTGCGGCGAACATCGAGACGGCGCTCTGGCTGGAGTCGGACCGCATGGCGGGGCTGAACTTCTCGCAGCATGCGCTGGATGTCCAGCGGCAGGTGGTCATCGAAGAGTTCAAGCAGCGCTACCTGAACATCCCCTACGGGGATTTGTGGTTGAAACTGCGCCCGCTGGCATACCGCGAACATCCGTACCGGTGGGCGACCATCGGGGTGTCGCCGGAACACATCGAGCGGGCGCGCCTGGAGGACGTGGAAGAGTTCTTCCGGCGCTATTACGCGCCGGACAACGCGGTCATCGCCGTCAGCGGGAATATCGGGGAGGCGCGTGCCCTGGAGCTGGTGAAAAAGTGGTTCGGGGATATTCCCCCCGGCAGCCTGGAGCGTCCCGCGGTTCCGCAGGAGTCGGCGCAGCGGGAGGAGAGGCGTCTCGTCGTCGAGGGGAACGAGGTGCCTGCGGACGCCATTTACAAGGTGTTCCACATGGGTGCCCGGGCGAGTGCCGGGTTTTACGCGTGCGACGTGGTTTCGGACATCCTTTCCAACGGGCAGTCCGCCCGCCTCTATGTCAATCTGATGAAGAAAAGACGCCTTTTTTCGGGCATCGACGCCTATGTGACGGGCGACATGGATCCCGGGCTTTTCATCTTCAGCGGCAAGCTCTCCGAGGGGACGGACATCCGGGAGGCGGAGGAGGCGATCGACGAGGAAATCGCGAAGTTCATCCGCGACGGTGTCACCGAACGGGAGGTGCAGAAAGTCATCAACAAAACGGAGGCGCGCATCTCCTACGGCGAAATCAATTACCAGAACAAGGCGAACAACCTCGCTTTCTTCGAGTTCCTCGGGGAGGTGGAACTGATTAATTCGGAGGGCGCGCGCTACCGTGCCGTCGGACCGGACGGGATCCGGGAGACCGCCCTGGACATTTTCCGGAAAGAGAACAGTTCGACGTTGTATTACCTGAAAAAAGAAATGAAATGATACAGAGAGAGATTGCGCCGGTGTTGGCACCCCTGTCGGAACCGGCTTTGCTGCCTTACCGGACCCTGACGCTGGACAACGGCGTGGAGGTCGTCTATATCCACGACTCCTCCCAGGAGGTGTTCAAGCTGGATGCCGTCTTTGAGGCGGGTGCCTACTACCAGTCCCGCCCCCTCGTGGCATCCACCGCCATCAATATGCTCAATGAGGGCACCCGTTTCCATACGGCGGAGGAGATTGCGGACGTCTTTGATTTTTACGGCGCCTATACGGATTACAACAGCGGTTTCAACAAATCCGAACTGAGCCTGATTGCCTTGACGAAATATGCCCGGGAGACCGTCTCCATGCTGGCGGAGATGCTGACGGACAGCATCGTGCCCGAAAAGGAGCTGGAGATATTCCTCACCAACAAGCGCCAGGAGTTCCTGGTGGACAACGAAAAGACCTCCTACCTGGCGCGCAAGAAGTTTTCCGAAGTCTTTTTCGGCAGCACGCATCCCTATTCGAATGCGGTCACGGAGCAGGATTACCTGCAGGTGACTCCCGGGATGGTGCGGGAGTTCTACCGCCGCTACATCCATGCCCGTCGTTGCCGGGTCATGCTTTGCGGGAATGTCGGGGGGCAGGCGCTGGAGGCGGTGGCGGAGTGCTTCGGGCGCCTGCGCCGCCCGGACGGGGAATTTTGGAGAGGTCCGCAGCCTTTTGCTCCTGCGCCCGTGGGGCGTTACCACGTGGAAAAGGGCAACACCGTGCAGTCCAGCCTGCGCATCGGCAAGTCCGGCGTGCGGCTCGGCGAGGAGGACTACGCCGGGTTCATGCTGCTCAATGCCGTGCTCGGCGGCTATTTCGGTTCCCGCCTGATGTCCAACATCCGGGAGGATAAGGGCTACACTTACGGCATCAGCTCCTTCAACGTCTCCATGCCGCAGGGAAGCTATTGGTGCATCGCCACCGACGTCCACAACGAATATGTCGGGGAGACCATCGAAGAGGTGTTCAAGGAAATCCGCCGACTCAAGGAGGAGCCGGTGGGAGAGGAGGAGCTGATGCTCGTGAAGAATTACCTGCACGGCGATTTATTGCGCGAGCTGGACGGCGTTTTCGCGCAATCCGATGCGTTGAAGCATAAATTGAACTACCACACCGACAACCGGATTTATCTGGATTTAATCCGCCGCATCAAGGATTGCACGGCGGAGGACCTCCTGCGGCTTGCCGGCCGCTATTGGGATACGGAGGAAATGTATGTCGTGACAGCAGGAAAGGGGTGAGGAAGGGGGGATTTCATGGGGTGCTCATGGTCTTCTCATGGACCAAATTCGGTGCTCCTTGGGCGCTCCTTCGCTGCAAAGCGCGCGGGGACCGTCTTTGTACCCAAAGAGAAAAGCAGGGGGACGCTTGCATCCCCCTGCTTTCGTATGGCAATCCTGCGATTTCCCGTCGGACTTAATGCTTGCTCAGGTAATCCTCCACGAATGCCCGCAGTTTCTCCGCCCGGATATTCTTTGCCAGGATACGGTTGTTTTCATCCAGCACCAGGATGAACGGCACGGCGTCCACGTGGTACTGCTTGACCACATCCCCCTTCCATCCTTTCAGGTCGGAGACGTGAATCCACGGCATGCCGTCCTTTTTGATGGCTTGCGTCCAGGCGGCTTTCCGTTCGTCGAGCGACACGCTGATGACAGCCAGCCCTTTGTCCTTGAAGTCGTTGTACAGCTTGACCATGTTGGGGTTCTCCATCCGGCAGGGGCCGCACCAGGAAGCCCAGAAGTCGATGATCTTCAACTTCGCCCGCACCCCGTAGAGGGTGACTGTCTCGCCTGTCGGCGTGGGCAGCGTGAAGTCGGGCGCTTGCGCGCTGACGCTCACCCGTTCCATCTCGGCGATGCGTGCCGCCAGAATCTGTCCCGGAGGCGTCAGCCTTGCCTTTTCGGAAAGCGTGCCGTACATCTGTTTCAAGGGTGCCGGCTCATTGATGCGCTCCATGCCGGCGGTCTGCAGGTAGGCAGCCAGCACATTGTCGGCATTCTGGCGGATGAGGGCGTTCAATTTGTTGTGGGCGGTCGCTTGCACCTTGTTGATTTTTTCCTGGAACTCCTTCACCGTTTTGAAGTGCTTCTGCGCGCCGGCTTCCGCCATCTTCTGCCTCAGTTCGCGGGTTTCGCCATTCGCATCCCGGACGATGTTCTGGTAATCCAGGTATGCCTGTTGCAGCTTGCCGCCGCGGATGTCGCCTTGCCCGTCGCGGGTGAGGGAGGCGGTATAGTCCGCCCCCGGTTCCAGTATCATCACGAATCCGCCGTCATAGCCTTCCACCACCAGGTGCCCCACCGCCGGCTCCGCCAGTTCGCCGGTCAGGGAGAACTGTTCTCCCGTGAATGCCGTGCGAGCCAACGTGTCTATCCCTTTCGGCGTCTGCGTAAGCACCAGCAGGGTGCCTTTGTCGAGCTCGATTTTACCGTGGATGGTGAAAGGTTGTCCGCATACCGACTGAGCGGAAAACAGAAAGGGGAGTATGTAGGTCAAAATATCTTTCATGACGGATTATTTATTAGTAAACCAACCTAAATCAATCGCTACTGCCACTTGCCAGGTGTTTTTCAGGAAACTGTCTTTTTCGGGAATGACATAAGACGCGTCGGCGCTGATGTGGCATAAGTGCACTCCCAGACCGATTGTCCCGTACCGTTGCATCCGGTTGTCTTCCTCGCCCCAATGGTAACCGCCCCGCACGAATACTTTGTCCCAGGCTGTATATTCGGCACCTATCGCCCAATCCCAACAGGTGTTGGGCAACACTTTACAACCGACATCCAATGTTCCCTGCAACCGGTGGTTGTCGCAAAAAGCGTGGTCGATCATTCCGCCAATCGCCACCCGGGCGGGTTGTTGGTATTTTCCGTGTCCATAGTCGATTTTAGTCCCGAAATTCGCTGCCTGAAGTCCCACCGCCCATTGCGATTGCTCCGAACCGCACAGTGTATGCCGGTAGTACACGCCCAAATCGAAGGCCACGGCGTTTGCCACGGCATCCTTTTCCACTCCGCTCAAGTCGGAACGTACGAAACGGGCCGTTGCGCCGACAGACAGTCCTTTCATCAATTTGCGGGCATAGCCGAGTTCTATGCTCCAGTCTTTGGGCGTAAAGGTGGCATCGTTTTCCAGGAGGTCGATTTTCGCATGTTTGAAATAGCGGAAACCGGCAGTCACGCCCTGCTTGTCGTCGATATTGTAATATCCGCCCGCACTATGCAGGTGGTTGCCTTTTATCAGTTCCCGCATCCAGGGGGTGTAACTGTATCCGATTTCGGATTTTTTATCCGAAAAGACGCTTTTGGCGGCATTGCGCCATACGGAAAAAGCGTTTGCCGAAGAGGCCACTCCCGTGTTTCCCATGCCGGCTCCCCGTACGTCCGGCGTCAGCTCCGGAAACTGTGCGGCTCCGGTGTCATTTTGCGCGGACACGGTTAAGGCTCCTGCGGCGAACCATGCCATCAAGCTATATTTCAATGCGTTCATATCTTTACAGTTTTATAATGTTCTTCGTGATTGTTTTATTGTTGCAGGTCATTTTCAATACATAATTTCCGCCTGCCATGCCGTCGAGATTTATTTTGCCGGGTTCTTTGAGTGAAATGGTTACTTGCTGTTCCAACACCAAATTGCCACTGGCATCATATAACTGAACGGTTGTCAGTCCGCTGAAGTTTACGCCGGCCTGTAGGGTTAATTCATCGGTGACCACCGGTTCTATTTCCGGTTTTGCCAGAAATTCCGGTTGCAATTTCACGTCAAAGGAAACGGAAGTGGAAATCTCGCCTTTGTCCGTTACCGTCAGACGGATGGTGTGGTCGCCGTATTGACAATCGCGATTCAACATGGAAAGCGTGATTTTCCCCTCTTCCTTCTTGGCAGTGAAAGCACCGCTGGGGTCATCGAGGACGTAGGTCACATCCACACCGTCTTCCGGGTCGCTGACTGTAAAGACATACTCTGCCTGTTCTCCGAAATTGTATATGTTGAAGCCGGAAGGATTTTTCTCA
Organism: uncultured Odoribacter sp.; assembly: GCA_910578985.1. Lineage (GTDB taxonomy): Bacteria > Bacteroidota > Bacteroidia > Bacteroidales > Marinifilaceae > Odoribacter. Next base: position 43,103 of record CAJTSF010000008.1, read on the forward strand.
TCCGGCACAATCGTCGGCGGGAAATTCACCGGCTCATCGCTCAATGCGCGCAAGGCATTGACGCAGCCTACGCCTAATTTGCCGTCGTATTCGGGATTGTATTCGGCAATGGATTTGACTCCCCGCAGCAAACGGTATTCCACTTCATACGGGGTGAGACCCGAACCAACGCCTCCGAATTTGGAGACAATCAGAGCAGCCACTCCGGCTACCACGGGAGTGGCCATGGAGGTGCCTACTATCGCCTGGTAGGTATCGTTGGGGAAGGTGCTCATGATTTGCCAACCTGCACCGTCGGCACCTCCCGGAGCGGAAATATCCACCCAATGGGCATAATTGGAAAATCCGCTTTTCTTGAAATTAGGTCCGATGGAAGCCACGGCAATCACTTTGTCCAAAGAGGCGGGGTAATGTTTTTCCAATTCTTTGCCCTCATTTCCGGCTGAAGCAATGACAATACCGCCACGCATGGGACCGGTCTGCACTCCGTTTTCATCCACTCCGGCATATTCCACAAAATAGTCGATGGCATCTTGTAGGGCTTGTACAGACTCCTCGGCAACGGGATCTAACAAATACCAACTATTCGTGGAGATTACCGCTCCGTGGTCCGCAGCATATTTGATATGTGCCGCATTGCTTCCGCAAGCCATGATTTGTACGCCGTTATCGGGTGCATCTCCGCCGGCTATGCCGCATACTCCTTTACCGTTGTTGTTTTTGGCAGCAACGATTCCTGCCACATGCGTACCGTGATCCGTGCCTCGGTCCGGACGATAAGTTTCCAAATTATATGGATTTCCAAAAGGTCCGAACCAGTTGCCAACATAACCATCTCCGTCATTATCCATAAACGGACTTAGATTGTATTCTCCGGGATTTTTCCAAAAGTTGGCGACTAAATCTTCATGATACAAGTCGATTTTTGTATCCGATACGGCAACAATGACTTCTTTTTTCCCCTTTTCGATTTTCCAGGCGTCCAATATGCCGATGTCACAACCTGCCACCATACCATTGGTTCCCGGATTATGGAGGAACCATTGATCTTCAAAGAGAGGGTCGTTATACGGGAATCCTTCTACCGCCTCCGATTTGGCAATCAGGACAGGTTCCACAATGGCGATGTCGGGGACTGCCGACAAGGTTTTCATGGCTTCCCGAACCGACATGTTTTCATTGAAATTCACAGTGTACCACAGATGCAGGCCGGCTTTCCGGGTGCGGGGTTCGAATTTGCCGGCATACGGGAAAAGCCGGGTCATGCCGGTTGCCCGGATTTTTTCGGCTGCGGCATCCAATGCCTCGTGTCCTACTTTGATACCTCCGCTTCGTGTAGGGATTGCCTGAATATCTTCCGGCAACTCGCGGAATTTAATTCTCACCTGCCCTTTTTCCATATAAGCAGTCGGATCCGGAACAACAGAGAAGTCATCACGGGGCACTTCCGTCACCATGTCCTGTTGGCAACTCACTAAAGCCAACAGGCTTAAAACGCAAATAGTCAAATATTTTATCATGACACAACTCTATTAACGAAGGTAAAACATATATCTTGAATCGGCCCGAATCCTGTGAATACATTCGATGAGATGACATCACCGGAATTGTCGAGTTTCACCTCGTGCAATTCGCCTTCCTTGCCTTTGTCGACTACGATGCCCAGACAACGGAAGTAATCCCAGTAGTCTGTGAGTCCATGTTCTTGGGAGGTCCTGAACTGTAATTGGGTAATGGGGGCCCCGGCATCGTATAACTCGAAGGATTCTTTGCCGTCCGCAAAGAAACGGTATAATACGGAACCGACAGTGTAGAACAATTGTCCTTCAAATTCCATCGGGCATACGGCAAATTGAGATGTCTCGTCGATAGGGAGTTTGCCGATGTTTTCCTTGGTAATCGAAAAACCTCCCGAGACGTGAAAATGGTAAAGCCAATAGTTTTCCGTCTTCGTCTCTTTTACCAAGGCTATGCCCATCGCTTCTTTGTCGTGTTTGTTATCGGCACCCATCCAGATGACTTCCTTGTTTTCCCAGTCCGTATCATCCGCAAAGGTTTCGACACTTCCCTTGCCGCAATCGGCATACATGAATTGTTTCTGGTTCTTGTCCCAAAAACAGATGTAAGAGCTTTCGTTTGCCTCCCCTATTTTGTCCACCTGGTAATTGGGAACATCCGTTGATCTGAATTCCTGGTATTCCTGTTTCGTCCTGTCGGCATAATAGATTTTCCGTGAATCGTCCACAATAACTGTTCCCGGGTTCTGGACGTTGCCGTCCAGGCCATACAATAATTGCCGGGAATTGTCCAATATGACGGACGGTAACAACTGGGCGGTTTTTTTAACTACTTTCATGTCAAACGGAGACATCAGGGATAGACTGTCCGCTTCCATAATCAGCAGGGCTTCGATTTCCGATCCTTCCAGATAGGAGGGGGAATAAATCAGGTCGATGGCTTCCTGGAAGCGTCTGCCGTTTCCTAAATCCATGTAAGCGTCAGCCGTGAAGATGTAAGCCGAAGAGTCAGGCTCTTCCACGGCGGAAATACGGCAGTCGCCTTTTTCTCCGTTCAGAACCAGCCAACTGTTGATGTAGGGTTTGACCGTGTTGATGCTTAACGTTTGATAAAAACTCAGATTCGTGGAAATGTCCGTGATTTTGAAGAGGACATTGTAGAATGTGGTCTGTTGCGGAGGGAAAACCAGAGTGAGTTCTTTGGTCGTGATCGTGTCTATCATTGGCTTGTTGTCTTTTGTATAAGACACTTTCCAGTTGTACTCCAGATTGGCTTCGTCGGTTGCCATGCTTTGCTTTACTTCCGGGGTATAGGTTACCCGTAAGGTGTCTGTCGAGGAAGGTTGCTTGTAACGGCACATCCCCCCGTCGCCGATAGGCATGACCCGCCCGTCCTGGTTTTTAGCCAGGAGGGTAACGGTCATCTCGTTGATATCATGGTAATCGTAATTGCCTTTGTCTTCGTAGCATCCGGCCAAAGTTCCACCTAACAGGACAGCCGTGCTTAACAGTATGTGAGATAATCTTTTCATCATGTCTTTTTATTAATTATTCTGTCGGGAATGTGAAAGGTTCCGGATTCGATGTTGCATATTTCGTCATGAAACCGTTATATTGTTCATCATAAGCCTTTTTCAATGCTTCTTTTAGGCGGGGGATATTGTTTGGATTATTTACTCCCAAATACCAGTCTTCACCGTTATTTTGTGGTTTCAAGTATATACATACAAAAACCCATTTGGATTCGGTGTATTCTCCTAAATAATCCAATTCCTCCCGATCCCAATAAGAAGGCTTTACATTCGCAACAGGGAAGTCGAACTCGTGAGGTGTATGGTTACTATTGTATAAAGCCAGTTCGTAACGCAAAATCGCATTCCAATATATTCCATTAAATTTTGAATTATACCAACCTTGGAAAGAAGCGACTATCTCTTTGACATAATTTTCTTTCGCTTCTGACCATTCACCTAAATAAGTCAGTTGACCTTTCCACCATGCCGGTGCTGTGATCGGGAAAGTGATCGGAGTCTCGTCGGGATGTGCTGTATTCCATTGATTCGCTTGCCATCGGAAATCCTCCATCAGATTTTCAAGTAGCCAACCAGAGTCAACAAGTTGATAAATATTATAGATTCCGTCATCTTCCACGTTCATTTTGAATACGTAGGATACCAACAAATCCCGTTTGGCAACAGAGAAATCGCCTAACATTTCAGCACGCATAGGCCACCAATAAGGCTCTCCCTCTATGGGGAATTCAAAGGGAAGAGGAGTTGCTTGTTTTTCCGCTATCTCCCGCAATATCACATTCGCGTAATCCCAGGTTGTATTCGAAATGCTGTATTTGCTCAGCGGGAAAAGATTCAGAATGACAAATTCCTGTTTCTCCAACGACCAATCTCCCAGCGCGGTGTTGTTCCACCAGGACACCATTTTTTCATTCCGGGGAATTTCAATATCGGTTCTGCCCTCTTCTTCCAGTTTTTTACGGAATACGATATTCCAGTATTCCAGTTTTTCGTTTGCAGGCAAATTGCCTCCGACGATATTTTTCATGAAAGTGTGTTTCTCTTCGGAGAATTCACCCAGCAGATGCGACTGCGAGTCCCACCAAATCGGTTTGGTGGTTGCCGGAAAGGTAAAGGTTTTTCTGTCCTCGGGTGCTGCCGACGTGTTGAAGTCTTCCAACGCTTTGCGCAGTTCCTGGTTATAGGCGTCCGTTTCGTTCCACATATGGTTATTCGCCCTGCTGAATGCTTGCTGGGAATAAGTAACCATAAAAGCATATTTCTCTTCCTCGAATTCGCCCAACCACTCCTTGCGCTCATCCCAACCTTCCGGTTTTTCGTAGGTGTCTTTGATTTCCAGTTCCAATACCGAATTTTCAAACGCCCCTTTTTCGAAGAAACCGTAGCTGTTTTCCGTATCTATCATAATACCTACCCGATAGGTACCTCTCTTTTCCGGGCGGAGCACGGTGAGTTGAATCGTATCGTAGAGCATGTTGGGAGCCAGGCTGTAATAGCTGTCGAACACCACTTTCGCCACTTTGGAAGAATCCTGGCCTTCCAGCAATACGGTCTTTAATTTATACGGACGTTCGTCAGGAGAAGGGAAGCCCTGCAATTCCAGTATGATGGAATTTTTGTCATTGTAAGTCATCGAAGCCAGACTGTCCCCGTAGTAGTATTCTCTCTCACTATCGTTTTCTTTGACCGTATAGGTTGCCGTGGCGAAATTGAATGCCAGTTTCGAGGAAACTCCTTTGTCTTCGTCCAGCAGGAATTGCATGGCATCTTTCTCCTGGCTGTACATGACCAAATCATCTTCCTGGCAGGCATATAGCCCGAGCAGGAATATTAAATACATATATCTTTTCATCATTCGTCCTTTTTAATGATACAACTATTCATTTACTGTTCCGTAAGCGATTTCATCGTCAGGAGTCGGTAATACGTAATATACCATTTCTGCGACGGGACAACGGTGGAACGTGGAGTAATTGTGGCGTTTCAGGAAATAGAACCATTGTCCTTCTGCAAAGAAGTCTTTCTGATATTCTTTGTTCAGCGCTTCGATTCTTTCGTTTTCGCCACTGAAAGTCAGATCGTAATTACGTGATATACCACGCGCGTTCCTTACGGTGTTGATGTACTTCTCGCTGTCTGCCAAAGCCACCGATTCTGCCAGAATATAGTACATCTCCGAAAGTCGGATCAAAGGTATTTTTTCTTTGTACAATACCGATTTGCCCAGGTATTTGCGGCATAACAGTCCGTTGACCCCGTGGATGAAGCCGTAGCCTGACCGATAGCGGATGTCGTTCACTCCGATGGTGGTGTAGTCGAATACGCTGCGCGCATTTTCCAACGAGATGTAGTATTCGTTGGAATACAACGTGATGTCCGCCCAGTCGGATTTTAATTTTTCCTCCATATCATCCATGCCGAGGGCAAAGAGGGTTTCGTCGAATAAAGAGACGTCTTCCAAATTGCTGCGTACCAAGGAAAGCCCGCATTCGTCAATGACCTCCTGCGCTTTGACGGCGGCATTTGTCTTGTCGCCGACCCATAAGTACACTCTGGCCATCAATCCTTTCACCGCCATGCGGTTCATCCGGTGTCTCCGGTTTCTAACTGTATCCTCCGCCAACGATTTGTCCTTCAGCAGTTCTTCCGCGCCTTTTAGGTCGTCGATGATATGCCCGGCAATCTCGCTTGCCGAAGCCAAGGGCAAACGCTCGGCATTGAACTCTGTCCGCCAGGGCAGGCATTTCATATCCGGATCTTTAGAGTAGATGGGACCGTAGAGGCGGAGCAGGTCGAAATAGTGGAAAGCCCGCAAACCCAATGCCTCACCCTTTATCTGTTCCCAAAGTCCTTCGGTCAGGATGACATCGCGTCCTTTATTCTCCAAATAGTTCAACAGGTTGTTGAGGTTGGCAATGGTATTGTATGATTCTTGCCATATACTGTTGACATATTCTTTGGCGGTCTTGTCGTTTTTGTAATCGTAGCGTTCGGCGCGTTTGGCATCCGTGGGAACTATGCTGTAATTATCGTAACGCTGCACCAAATCCTCGATGTATCCGTAAGATAGGTTTTTTCCGTAATTCTCCGTTAAAGTCATACGGGCATATACCCCGATGAGGGCACTTTTGAAACCGTTCTCCGAGTTGAAAAGTTTATCGGCTTCCACCTCTTCTTTAGGTGAAACGTTTACCCAATCGGCACAGGCACTAAACAACGCGGTCAATGCCATTCCAATAATGATGATTGATTTTTTCATAATAACCTCCCTTCTAAATTAATTAAACAACACCGATACGGAGAGATTGAAACTCCGAGCAAACGGATAATCCAATCCGCGTTCCTGTTTTACCGTTGAAATTCTGCCGATGTCTTGCATGGAAGCATTCAGCGAGAGGCTTGCAATCTTACAGATTTCGAGGAATTTGAACTGTTTGGGGTCAAAGCGATAGCCCACTCCGATGGAGTTGAATACGAATTCATTGTAACGCTGTAAAAAGCGGGTGCTTGTCGGTGTTTGCTGGTTGTCTATGCTGATTTTCTTGTATTTCGCATAGCGGTTCGTCGGACTCCAACGATCGGCGCCGCCTGCCCGTTTATCTACATTTTCGGAAATGTTCGAGTTCTCAATCTTGTCCAGCAAGGTTTGATTGAAGCGGTCGCCGCCAACCTGGAATGAGAATGCCATATTGACGGACAAGTTTTTCCATATGAACGAAGTGGGAATCGTACCCCGTACTTTGGGTTCCGTATCTCCTACGGGAATTTTATCGGCAGCATCCCATACAAAGGTTTTTTCACCGTTCAGCTTCAGGAACATTTCTTCTCCGGTTGCCGGATCGATACCTAAAGAAGGTACCAATTTCAACACGCTGGTTGATTCTCCTTCCTCATAAACGGGAAGAATCTTATCCCTCTCGTCCTGATTTTCACGGTTCATCTCTTTGAGTTCATTCGAAAGTTTCTTGATGACGTTCCGGTTGTGCGTCAGATTTATACCCAACGACCATTGCATCTGCCGTTCGTAATCGCTGATCAACAGACCATTTACTGTCACATCGATTCCTTCGTTCAACACAGCCCCCACATTCCGGGTGTAGGTGGGGAAACCGGTGGAAGGCTGTACATTCGTTGCCAGTAGCATCTGGTCGGTATAATTGTGGTAATAAGAAGCCGATATGTTCAAGCGGCTGTTCCATAAACCTAATTCCACCGCTACCGATTTCGCATTGGTTTTAGACCATCCCAAATCAGGGTTTCCGATGCCCATCAATTGGGCGCCCAATACGTCCCCTCCCGGATAAGGGAACATCAAATCCGCAAAAGAATAGGTCTCTTTTGCCTGGTAGGGAGAATAACTTTGAGAACCGGTGATACCCATGTTGGCGGATACTGTCAGGTTCGAAACAATGGTTCCTTCAAACCATTTTTCACGATGGGCATTCCAACGGGTACCCACAGACCAGAAAGGTGCCATGCCGGTATTGCCGCCGAATTGAGAGGAAAGGTCTCCGCGGATATTGACATCCACCGAATATTTCTGGTCATACATGTAGTTCAAGCTTCCCAATACACCTACGGAACGGCTGGTGCTTTCATTTCCGCTCACACGCTGGTCCATTTCGAACGCAAAAAGGAAATCGTTCATGTTGTCGTTTGGGAATCCTTTCGCAGACAAGTTGATTCCGTCGGAAACGGATGACTCCACATTCCAACGTGCTACAGCAAATAAACCGTGTTTCCCGCTGACCCAATTATAGTTGATGGAGGCGTTGGCATTCCAGCCGATGGATTCGCCGGTGTTCTTCATATAAGAACCTCGCTCGGTCAAATCCTCTACATTCGCAAAATCCGTATGATTGGATGACTTGAATTGCTCCGTACGGGCTGTTCCTTTCGTAAAAGATACCTGACCGTTTAAGCGTAAATTGTCCATAATGGCATATTCCAAAGAAAAATTGTCCACTATGCTGAAATTTTTTGACAGATCCTTATAGGGGAATTGGGTGTTGTACAACGGGTTGGTGATAGTCTGTTGATTGCTTCCGGCACCCATCGGTTTGATTTCTATGATATTCTGATACCTTCCGCTCTCATCTTTCATGCGGTAATAGGGATTCAGTTTCGTGTATTGGGAGAATGAGCCGTAGGGTGAATTGTTCGCTAATGTGTTCGTCATGCTCAGCGAGTTGCTGATGTTCCATTTCTTGCGTCGATAAGACAGGGTCAGACCTAATCCCATATTGTTTCGATCTGAACCTTTCATCACTCCGAATTCATTGCCATAGTTCAAGTTGAGGCTATAACGAATGGCCTCATCTCCGCCCTCCAGACTTAGGGTGTGACGATGGGTAGCGGCAGTACGTAGCGGTTCCGAAAGCCAGTAAGTGTTTACACCTCGTAATAACTCGGCTTTGTATTTGTTGTAATAGTTCAACATGTTTGCCGTAGTGAATAGACCGGCACGAAGTTCATAGTCCAATTTTTCAGAAGCGTTCATCAGGTTGTAATCCGAAAGGTCGGGTATTGAAACACCGACATTGCCGCTGTAATTGACCGTCAAGGCGCCCGGTTGAGGTTTTTTGGTTTCGAAAATCAATACTCCGTTGGAGGCTTTCGAACCGTACATGGCAGTACCGGCAGCATCTTTCAATATGGTGATGGATTCCACCCGTTCCGGATCCAAGTCGACGATACGCTGTAACGTGGTTTCGAAGCCGTCCAAAATGAATAATGGCATATTGGGACGGTTTGAATAGTCTCCCATCATCATTTGGTAGTTGGCGGCGCTTTCGCTTACCGTTCCCAGCTGAACGTCACCTCGTAAACGGAATTCCGGCAAAGCATTCGGGTCGGAACCTCGAAGGTTGTTTTCTACAATGTGAAAACTGGGATCGAACATGGATAATGCCTGTAACAGATTGTTCGGATTCAGACGTTTAAGTTCGTCTCCTTTCACAGTGACATAACGTCCGGTAAAACCGGAAGCTTTCCTCGGTGCCATACCTGTCACCACGACGTCTTCCAGTTCGGTTGCCATGGGAGTCAGTTTGACCGTCACATTCTCCACGTTGCCGGAACCTGACAGTTTGATTTCTTCGGTCTGGTAGCCGATGAAGCTGACGATCAATGCCGTTGCGCTTCCTTGCGCCAGTTCGAGGTGGAAATTCCCGTCGATGTCCGTCACCACGCCGATGCCCGGCGATTCTTTCAGCACGATGCTCGCGCCGATCAACGCTTCGCCGTTCTTGGCATCCGTCACCCTCCCGCTTACTTTCTGCACTTCGACGGAAGCGATGTTTTGCGTCTTTTGCCGCAACACGATGGTGTGGTTCAATTGGTATTCCACATCCACGGGATATTCAGCCAATACCTGATTGACCACATTCCGTAGCTCCTGCTCTTTGGCGTCGATGCTGATTTTTTTGGAAAAATCGAAAGCCGAATGGTTGTAGAAGAAACGGACGTCCGCCGCCTTCCCGATTTTATTCAACACTTGTTCTACCGTTTCCTGGTTAGCCTGCACGGTAATTTTCTTTTTCTGGTACTCCTCTTCGCCAGCAGCATAAAGTCCTCCGGAGAAAACCAGCATACAGAAAGTAAATAACAGGCACCTGAATGTCAGGTTTTGCTGTAACGCTCTTTTTGTTCGCATAGTTAAAAAAATTAGGTTAATTATCATTTCATCATCTCGGTCAGTTCCTTGCGGTAACTTTTATTCTTGTTGTACTTTTTGAAATAGTCCTTGCACAGTTGCTCCGCCGTGTCGAATTCCTCCGGGGAGGAGAGGGCGCGATAGAGGAAAACATACAGGACGGCATCCCGTACCTTATCGTCGTAGAAGGCGGCAATGCTTTCATAGGACTTTTTCAGGTCTCTTTCCGGCGTGTAGGTCTTCCCGTCGAGATGTGCCTGGCGTTTTTCCATGTACTCTTTGTACTCCAACAACCATCCCAGGTAAGCGACGCTTTTCAGCGATGCCTCGTCGTCCTTGACGGTGTAGCCGTCGAGGATGTTCCAGTAGCCTGCGGGAATACATTCCTCCAGTTTTTTCCTGTTCACATCGGAAACGATATAAGGGTATTTCGTCAGGTTCGACAGATACATGCCCTCCAGTTCCGCCCAGGCATAGTTGTAAGCGAAAGCGTTGCTCTGCTCCCGGACTTTTTGGAGTATCTCCTGTTCCTGCTTCCAGAATTTCTGGGTCATCTCGTAGTAGTCGTTCACGGGCACCTGGGTCACGACGGCTGCCAGCGGGTTGGTCTTGTAGCGTGCAGCCACCCGCAGGTCGCGTCCTTTACTGATGGCTTGGTTCAGGGCCACCGCCGAAGGGGTGCCGGCGTATTCCACTGTCCGCAGGTTCCTGCCGGAGTAGTGGATGTTCGCTTGGATGTCATCCCCCGGGCACACCATCATCCACATCCACAGATTGACTTTGACTAAGCTTGGTTCTTTGAGTTCCACGTCGAATTCCATCCGTTGCCCTTCCCGGTAAGGGTACTGCATGTTATTGTCGGTATTGTCGATGAATTCGAAGTCGATGACCTGTCCGGAGTATCCGTCGGCGACAGCGCTGATGCGTGCCTTTTTCTGTGCTTGCACCCCTGCGCAGAGCAGGCAGGCAAACAGGCATATCCATACTTTTTTCATGCTTGGTGTTTTATTTTTTCTTCTTATTTAATAAGGATTTCACCGTCTTGCTCAGTTCTTCGCCGCGCAAATCGAGGGCTTCCACCCTGCCTTCCGGATTGATTAACACCGTGTAAGGCACGGCGCTTAAGTTGTATTTCCGTGCGACAGGACTTTGCCATACCAGGAAGTCACAGCCCTGCGGCCAAGTCATGCCCAGCGTCTTTACAGCTTTTTTCCAGTCAGCCTCTTTTTGGTCGAGCGAAATGCCGATGATTTCGAAGTCCTTGTTTTTGCACTCCTTGTAGAGCTTCACCAGGTTCGGCATCTCCCGGCGGCAGGGACCGCACCAGGATGCCCAGAAGTCCAGCAGCACGTATTTGCCTTTATAGTTTTTCAGCGCGATTTCTTTGCCGTCCATGTCTTTGATGTTGAAGTCGGGAGCTTCGCAGCCCACTTTGAATTCTTTGTTGGCGATGACTTCATCCAGTTCTTTGGTGTAAGGATGGTCGTTCAGGCAAGAGTCCAGTTGGGCGCGGAAGGCTTTCAGTTCGTCCAACGACAATTCACCCGTCATTTCGAACAGGAGGATGAATGGGGCGAAAGCCTGGTCGTTGTAGTACTTCACCATTCCTTTTTCCATTTCCAGTTTGGTGCTGTTCATAAGGCGGGTACGGTGATTGAAGTTTTTCGCCTGCTCTTCGGGAGTGCCCTGGCCGAAGCGTTTCCAATCGGTGACGGCTGCCAGACGGATGCTGTCTTTTTTATATTCGTAGAACATCTGATGCAGTCGCCACAAGTTGTTGTTGATGGTCCCTTCGCTCCTGGCTCCCAGGAAATAATCGGCACGCATGCTTGTCCGGATGTTGCCCGGTTCCAGGAATATCGGTGCCAACTGCCCGTCCTTGCTTTGGATGAAGTAAATGACGGAGTGTTGCGGAGCCTCTCCGGTGAACTGGAACCGTCCGTCCGTCACCTCGCAACTGTCGATGCGCGTCTGGGGGCCATGCATGCGTTCTTCGCGCACCAGGTATACTTTTCCCTGATATTCGCCGCTGATGCCGCCGTTGATTTCATACTTGTTTGTCTGTTCCGGTTGTTCTTGGGCGAATACGTTTGCCGCTACCAATACACCGATGCCGAATGCAATCCACTTTTTCATGTTTCTGATTTTAATTGTTTATGATTCTTGAATGATAATGAGATTTCCTTGTTGTTCGCACCGCACCTCAGACACCTCTTCCAGGCGCTTCAGGAATGTGTCGAGGGGTTCCTCTTTGTTCACCACGCCGGTGTAGGTCTGTCTGGCAACCTGTTCGCCTGCCAGGCGGATGTCCGCATTGTACCAATGTTTCAAGGTGGAAGCGACCTCTTTCAAGGTGCTTTTCTTAAAGATGTAGAATCCCCGCTTCCAGGCAAGGACATCCTCGACCTCCACCGCTTCCACGCTGACCTCCCCGGAATGCTTTGCCAGCGAAAGCCGGTTGCCCGGCGTCAGGGCGTGTGCTTTGCCTTGGGCGGTGCGTGCGGCTACTTTCCCTTCGGCAAGGGTCACCTGTATCTCTTGTTCCTGCCGGTAAGCCCGCACATTGAAGCTGGTGCCCAGCACGGCGATTTCCATGCCTTCCAGTTCCACGTAGAAAGGCCGCCGGGCGTCTTTCGCCACCTCCAGATAGATTTCCCCTTCGGCATATACCCTGCGGGCGTCGGCGGCGAATTTCACGGGATAGCGCATCGTCGATGCCGCATTCATCCACACTTTGGTGCCGTCGCTCATGACGAAATGGAAGTCGCACTTGGGGGGTACTTCCATCGTATAGTATTCGTTTTCTCCCTCTTGGGTGTCGTTTTTATGGGTGGCAATCAATTCGTTGTCGGACATCACCCGTTGTCCCTCCGCCGTCTCTTCGAATGCCAGGCGGCCCTCCGGAACGACAAGCCGTTCTCCCGTCGCCAACACCAACACCGGGCGCCGGTCGGGCTCTTCTGCGGCGGTGCTTTGGGCAAGGGGCAGGTCGTTGCCCTCCGTGCCCGTCACGGTTTGCCATTGCCACCATGCCCCGCCCAGCAGCAGGGCGACTGCCGCGCAGGCGCTCCAACGGTAAAGCCTGCGCCGTAACGCGCGCTGCTTCCGCTTTTCCGCAAAACGCAGGAAAGCGGGATAGGCGTTGCCGGAACGGTAACGGTCCAGCTGTTCCTTCATCGTCTCTTCCGCACAGATTTTTTCAAATAGTATCCGATGGTTTTCTTGCTCCGCAATCCAGGACTGCAACTCCTGCTCTTCCTGCTCCGACAGGCTTTCGGAAAGAAAGCCCGCAATCAGCGCGGACAAGCGGAATAGTTCATGATGGTTTTTCCTTGACGGCATATTCCAATAGCTTATTGTAAAGGTAATACGCCTAAGTTAATAAAAAAGGGGGGTAAGAAAATAAGATTTTACAAGAAAAATATCACAGCTTCCAGGAACGGGTTGTCTAACATCTTCACCAGCTTGCGTTTCCCGTTTTGTTTGTGTTCTTTGACTGTCTCTTCCGAGATGCGGAGCCGGTCGGCTATCTCGGCAATCCTGAGCCCTTCCAGGGAGCATTTCATCACGAGCCGGCACTGTGGCGGCAGCACCTCGATGGCTGCCATCAGGTGGGCATAGACGTCCTCTTCCAGTACCTTTGCCCAGAAATCTTCGCGCGGCTCTTCGGCATCCTGCATTTCCTGCCGGTATCTGTCGCGTACCTTTTGTTTCCGGTAATGGCTGATGCACTTGTTCTTCAGGATGTTGTAAAGGAAATACTTCACCTCGTCCACCGACTGGAACTGATGGTTCGATTCCAGCAGCGTGATAAATACCTCCTGCACCAAATCCTCCGCTTCGTCCTCGTCCTTGACGTAATTGACCGCCAGGGCTTTCAATGCGGAAAAATACATGCCGTACAAATGTTGGAAAGCTTTATTGTCTTTCTGTGCCAGGTATTTCAAAAACAACTCCGGGTCGGGAATCAGCATTTGTCTTTCATTCTTTGCAGCAAAAATAAAAATATTAAGTGATATTTTTACCATATCCCCCCTTTTTTTTAATTTAGCGCGTTATACTTTGGAAAAACACATCATCATGAAACGACTCTTATTTCTTCTATGGCTTTTTTGCTCCGCCAATCTGTATGCGCAGGATATTTCGGGGGAGTGGTACGCTTATCCCGATTTGAAGACGCACCGTCTTCGCTTGCAGCTCGAACTCACGACGGACGGCGGACGGCTCGCCGCCACGCTCCGCATTCCCGACCAGTCCGACCGGATATATTCCGCCACCCGGGCGACGCTGGAAAACGGCATCCTCGACCTGGATTTCCCCGATGCGCAGATGGCATGCCGGGGAAGGGTGGAGAGCGGTGAGCGCATAGCCGGTACGCTTTCGCAGGACGGTTATGCCTTTGAGCTGCTATTCACGCGGCAGCCGGTGCTGTTCCGCCGTCCGCAGACCCCGCAGCCGCCGTTCCCCTATACCTCCGAGGAGGTGCGCTTCCGCAATCCGGAGGCGGGGATTACGCTGGCGGGCACGCTGACTCTTCCTGCCTCTTCCACCCCCTCGATGGCGGTGGTGCTGATTTCGGGCAGCGGGGCACAGGACCGTGACAACACGTTTTTCGAACACAAGACGTTTTGGGTGATGGCGGACTGTTTCGCGCGCCATGGGATTGTCGTCCTGCGGGTGGATGACCGGGGGACGGGGGCTTCCGAGGGAGACTTCGATGCTTCCGGGCTGCCCGACCATGACACCGATGCCCAAGCCGCGCTGGCTTACTTGCGCAGCCGTCCCGAGATAGACACCGCCCGCATCGGCGCCATCGGGCATAGCGAAGGGGCGTTCATCGCCTTCTCCCTGGCTGCCCGCCAAGAGGTGGACTTCATCGTGACGATGGCGGGAGGAGGAGTGAACGGCAGTGAGTTGCTGTTGATGCAACGTGCCGCTCTGCTGCGGGCTTCCGGGGCGAAAGAGGAGTTTATCACCCGCTACAACGATTACATGCGCCGTGCGCAGGAGGTCGTTTTGCAGACCGCGGACGCTGCGGCGTGCGAGAGGAGGCTGGCGGAGCTGTTCGCTGGCTCCGACCTCGCGGGGCAGGCGCCTGCCATCACCAAGCAGTTATATAACACCGCTAAAATCGAATTGTTGAAATACGACCCCGAATGGGATTTCCCTGAAATCACCTGTCCGGTGCTGGCCTTGAACGGGGACAAGGACCGCCAGGTGCCTGTCGAAAACCTGGCTCTCATCGAGAAAGGGATTGCCGGAAACGGGAATCCGGCGGTGACTGCGATCACTTATCCCGGCTTGAACCACATGTTCCAGACGGCGGGCAGCGGGTTGCCCGTCGAATACTCGGACCTCGAGGAGACCATTTTTCCCAAGGTATTGGAGGATATGGTCGCCTGGATGAAACAGCTTTCTATTCCTTGAAATAGATGCGTTTGACGCGGTGGGATACCGAAGTCAGCACCTCGTACGGGATGGTCTGCAACTTGCCGGCCACCTCCGTCACCGGGATGTGCTTCCCGAATATCTCCACTTCGTCGCCTGTCCGGGCGTCCGTGTCGGTGATGTCGATCATGCAGGAGTCCATGCAGATGTTGCCCACGATGGGCACGCGCTTCCCCCTGACCATGACTTCGCCCGCCCCGCAACTCAAATGGCGGTTCAGCCCGTCGGCATACCCCACGGGGATGACGGCGATGCGGGAGTCGCAGCGGAGGACGCCTTTTCTGCCGTAGCCCACGGTTTCGTCGCCGCGGACACGGCGCACGGAGGCGATGTAGGTCTTGAAGGAGCTCACCGGGCGCAGCGGGGCGTTGCCGGCGCTGATGCCGTGCAGCCCGATGCCGAGCCGCACCATGTCGAAGGCGTATTCGCTGAAACGCTCGATGCCGGCGGAGTTCAGGATGTGCCGCAGGATGCGGTAGTCGAAGCGGGACTGTATCTCTTCCGTCATGGCGGTGAAGCGGCGGATTTGCTGCCGGGTGTACCCGTCGTGCGCCGCTTCGTCGCTGCCGGCAAGGTGGGAGAACATGGAGCGGAGGATGACCTTCCGCTTTTTTTCGAAGAAACGCAGCAGGGCGGGAATTTCCTCCTCGTCAATGCCGGAGCGGTTCATGCCCGTGTTCAGTTTCAGGTGGACAGGATATTTCTCGATGCCGTGCTTGGTGAGGGCGCGGTCGAATCCTTCCAATAAATCCAAGGAATAAATCTCCGGTTCCAGCCCGAATTCAATCATGTTGTCGAACGCTTCCGGTTCGGGGTTCATCACGGCAATGGGGATGTGCATGCCTGCCGCGCGCAGTTCCACCCCTTCGTCGGCGAACGCCACCATGAGGTAATCGACCCCCTGGTATTGCAGCAGGTTGGCGATTTCCACGGAACCGCTGCCGTAGGAGAAGGCTTTCACCATGACGGCAATCCTTGTCCGTGGGGGGAGGAGCGAGCGGAAATGGTTCAGGTTGTGCACCATGGCATCCATGTCCACCTCCAACACCGTCATGTGCGACTGTTTTTGCAGGAATCCGGCGATGTATTCCAGCCGGAATTTGCGTGCTCCCTTGATAAGAATGACCTGGTCGTGGAAACTGTCGCGGTTCTCCTGGCGCAGGAAACTGTCGGTGTCCTTGTAAAAGCGGCACCGCGGCAACCGGAAGTGCGCCTTGTGGCGGCTCAATTTTTCCCCGATACCGATGAAAAGCCCCACGCCGGCTTTTTGCAACTGGTCGGCGACCTCCCGGTAGAGTGCCTGCTCCTCGTTCCCGACGTCCACGAAATCCGACAGGATGACCACTTTCTCCCGTCCCGCGTCCTGCATGGCGAGCGTGTGAAGCGCCAGCCGGAAAGAGGCGGCGTCCGAATTGTAGTAGTCATTGATGAGCACGCAGCGGTGGATGCCTTCCTTGATTTCCATACGCATGGCGATGGGCTGCAAGCGCTCCGTCCGGGCAGCAATCCATGCCAGCGTTTTCCCCTGCCGGAGGAGGAGGCACACCGCATTCATCCCGTTCTCATAGGACGCCTCGTCGGCAAAAGGCAGGCGCAGCGCATGCCGTTCCCCCTGCCACTCGAGTTCCAGCGTCCGCCCCGTGCTGTCGGGGCGGTCGGCAAGGACGCGCACCTCCGCCCCTTCCTCCTCTCCCCACGCCATCCGCCGTGCCGTCGGCGCCGCCATGGACATGATGCTCTCCAGCGTCTCCCCGGCGCGCCCGATGATCACCTCGCACGACCGGAACAGCACTGCCTTTTCCCGCAGTTTCTCCTCGCGGGAGGCGAAATTCTCCCCGTGGGCGTCGCCCAGGTGGGTAAAGATGCCGATGCGCGGGCGGATGATGCTTTCCAGCCGCTCCATCTCGCCGGGCTGGGAGATGCCTGCCTCGATGACCGCCAGCCGTGTCTGCGGCTCGATGCCCAGCACGGAGAGCGGCACGCCCACCTGTGAGTTGTAGCTCCGCGGGCTGCGGTAGATGCCAGGCTCCTCCGCGAGGAGCTGGTATATCCACTCCTTGACGATGGTTTTCCCGTTGCTGCCCGTCACGGCGACCACCTCCGCCGCGCACTGCTCGCGGTGCCGGCGGGCAAGCCGTTGCAACGCCGCCAGCACGTCGTCCGTCCGGAAAAACTGCGCATCCTCCCACTGTTCGTATTCCGGCAGGAGCCGGCTCACCACGAAGCAGCGCACCCCACGCCCGTAGAGCGCCGGAATATAGTCGTGCGCATCGTGGTTCACGCCTTTCAAGGCAAAGAAAAGCGTCCCTTCCGGGCGCGTCACCGAGCGGCTGTCCACACTGATTTCCGTAATTTCCCTCTCTGTCATCTCACGGAGGGGAGTGCCCAACAGGGCGGCTGTTTCCTGATTACATCTCATATCCGAAATAATTATAACAACGGGGCGAACAAGCGTGCCACCGATTCGTAAATCCGTTTGCGTTTCGGGCGGAACCTCCAGTCCTTCAGCAGGCACTCCCGGCTGGCTTTCAGGTCTTCGGCAAAGTCCGTCGCCAGCTTCTTGACCACCTCGCGGTCGTAGATGATCATGCTCACCTCGAAATTCTGCTCGAAGCTCCGCAGATCCATGTTGGCGGTCCCCACGCTGGCGACGATGCCGTCCGCGATGATGACCTTATTGTGGTTCAGCCCTTTCTCATACCAATAGATCTTCACCCCTGCCTCCAGCAGGTCCTCGACGTAGGAACGCGTACACCAGTAAGTCAGCCGCGAGTCCGAACGGTGTGGCAGCAGTATCCGGACATCCACCCCGCTCATTGCCGCCGTCTTCAGCGCGTTGAGGGTCGTCTCTCCCGGCATGAAATAGGGCGTGGAGATAAACACATACCGTTTCGCCATGTTGATCAGCGTGAAATATGCCTGCTGGATGGACGCCCAGTCGCTGTCCGGACCCGAGGTGATGGTCTGCACCACCGCGTTCCCCTCCGCCTGGGAGTAGGGCATGTATTCCTCCTTGTTCAGCAGCAGTTCCTGCCGCACGAAATACCAGTCGATGAGGAAAATCACCTGCAACGAGGTCACCGCCTCACCCGCCACCCGCAGATGCGTGTCGCGCCATATCCCCACTCCCGGCAGCCCGTCCGCATAGCGGTCGGCGATGTTCAGTCCCCCGACGAACCCCACCTGCCCGTCGATGACCGCAATCTTCCGGTGGTTCCGGTAATTGGCTTTCCGGAAGCCCCGGTGGAAGCGCACCGGCAGGAAGGGGTATATCTGGATGCCGGCGGCGCGCAACTCGCGGAGGAACCCTTTCGAAAGCCCCCAGCACCCCACGTCGTCGTAGATGATGCGCACCTCCACCCCTTTCGCCGCTTTGGCAAGCAGGATTTCCTTGATTTCCGTGAGGATTCTTCCCTCCGCCATGATATAATACTCCAGGTGGATGAACTTCTTCGCCTCCCGCAGGGCGTCGAGCAGGGCGGGGAACGTCTCCTCCCCGTTTTGCAGCACATCCACCCGGTTGTTCCGGGTCAGGAGCGCCTTGTTGTTGTTCAGCAGCAGCGTCATCAGCTTCCGCACTTCCGTCGAATCCCGCCGTTGCAGGAACTCCGATTTCTTGATCAGCTGTTTCTGGTCCTCGCTCATGTATTGCAGCCACTTCATATCCCCCAGCCCCTTGCGCGAGAACATCTTGATTTTGCGGTAGTTCACGCCGAACCAGAAGTATAACACCATCCCGGCGACGGGTATCGTCAGCAGCACCACAATCCAGGCGAGCGTGCGAACGGGACTGCGGTTCTCCAGGATCATCCGGAAGATGATGCTCGCCAGTGCCAGCATATAGAGCACCGTGCCCGTGTATAAAGATATTTCCCACCACGTCATGCCGTAAAAACGTTTTTTATCCTACCTTTGCCGTATGAATCCTACATTGTCCCACTTGTTCCGATATGCGCGCGAAGCCTTGAAAGACACCTGCTCCGAGGCTGAAATCCCCGACCTTTGCCGCATCATCTGCATGGATGTTTTCCAACTCACAAATATAGACATCCATCTGCGAAAAAACGAACCTTTGGAGGAAAGCTTTGCAAATAAATTTTACGCCATCGTCGAACGCCTCCGCACAGGCGAGCCCGTCCAGTACGTCATCGGCTCCACGGAGTTCGATGGGCGGCGTTTCAACCTCAGCCGCGCCACCCTCATCCCCCGCCCCGAGACCGCGGGACTGGTGGAGTGGGCGCACGCCTGCCTGCGTCCCGGCATGCGGGTGCTCGACATCGGCACCGGCAGCGGGTGCATCGCCGTGAGCCTTGCCTGCCGCTGCCCCGGCGCACACGTCGATGCCGTGGACATCGACCCCGAAGCCGTGGCGGTGGCGCGGGAAAACGCCGCCCTCAACGGGGCGGCGGTGCATTTCTTCGTGCGCGACATCCTCCGCTTTGAGGAAGACGCTTGGGACTCCTACGACCTTATTGTCAGCAATCCCCCCTACGTGCGGGAGAGCGAGAAGGCGGGCATGGCGCCCCGCGTCCTCGACCATGAACCCGCCCGCGCCCTCTTCGTGCCGGACGGCGACCCGCTGCTCTTCTACCGCGCCATCGCCCGTTTCGGGCAGCGCTTCCTGAAGCCCGGCGGCAGCCTCCTTTTTGAAATCAACGAGGCGCTGGGCGACGAGACCGCCGCCCTCCTGCGTGCGGAGGGATACACCGATGTGGAACTGCGTGCCGACTACCGCGGCAGGCAACGAATGGCGGGAGGGAAGCGATGACGCCGGAGAAAGCCTTGAACCTCATCGCCGGACAGTGCAGCAAAAAGGAATGCTGCACCGCCGACATCCGGCAGAAGCTCCTCCGCTGGGAACTGCCCGAGGAGGACATCGCCCGCATCCTGGACTACCTCCTCCGCCACCGCTTCGTGGACGACGACCGTTTCGCCCGCATCTACGCCGAGGACAAATTCCGCTTCAACCGCTGGGGCAGGCAGAAAATCGCCCTCATGCTCCGCCGCAAGGGCATCCCCTCCGCCACCGTCGAAGCCGCCCTCGCCGCCATCCCCGGCTCTTCCTACGCCGACTCCTGCCTCGACCTCCTCCGCCAAAAGCTCCGCTCCCTCTCCGAGCCCGACCCCTACAAGCTCCGCGCCAAACTCACCCGCTTCGCCCTCTCCCGCGGCTTCGACTACGACACCGTCCGGGAGTGCTTGGAACAGCTGCTTGCAGGAGATGCCTGCGATGAATGACGGATTCCCCCCCTCCCCGGCACGCACAAAAAAAGGGCTGCCAACTTGGCAGCCCTCTTTCCTTCAACATCGACAACTTTCCTTACTTCACCTCCATCCACTCCGAGTCCGATGCTTTCCGGCCGTTGGCGGACAAGACAAACACGTACACCGACAACTGCTCCATATCCCACGTGGTGGGAATATGGATGGACATCGGCAATTCGTCCTCCCGCTCGTTCAGCTTGAACACCCGGGAACGCCTCTTCGTCTGTTCGAACACCACCGCGTGCAGTAGGTCGTCCGCGTTCATGCCATATCCGTAACTATCCCCCGAATGGGTGAACGTCAGGCTATGCTCTTCCGCGTTCTTCACCACCTCCACATCCTCCATCACCTCCAGACTGCCTTGCGAAACCCGGAGCTTCTCGTAATCGATACTCACTTCCAGGTTGTCACTGACCGTCACTGCGGGAAGATTCGCGCGGGTGAAGGCATTCCACGACGTGAAATCAATCGGACGCTCCGGGAAACCCATGTGCGCGGCGGCATTGAAGGCTTTGCACAACTGGACAACCGTCTTCATCTTCAGGCGTTGCTTCTGCTGCTTCGCGGTGTTCGACGAATTTTCCTCAATTTTGGTTTTGAGGATGTTCTTCCCCTTGGAACGAACATACGTATTATCCGCCATCGATTGGGTAATACGGTGCATAAAAGGCATCTTAAACTTTGCCATAGTATGTAATTTTAAAATTTTATTTGTCCGTTTTGTAGGCAACAGACAAGCCTATTCTCTCTAAATTTTTGCTTTATTCCCGGCGGGGCACGGATAAAGGCGAAATATTTGACCGTGGAGCATTCCACGTCAGTAAGATAGATTGTGTACCTCATTTGATGTTTCCCATATACAGACTGTTGGACACTTGCCTCCCGTCTGCCGAGAGCATAAACACATACACAAGCCCGTACGCCGCCAGGGGAGCGGGCAGCACAATCTCGCACCGCTCATCCCCGCGGCGGGCGATGCCTGTCGGCGCGTGGAGGTAGCGCAGGTCGAAATGCCGTCCCCCGCGCATCAGGACCACCACCAACCGGTCATCTGCGGCGCATCCCGGATAGTTCGTCACGTTTTTCCACCTCACCACCGCTTTCCCCTCCGCTTCACGTTCCAGGACCGGCCCGTCCGGCAGCTCCAACCCCGTCTTCACCGTCAGCTTCACCTTCTCCGGCGCCTCCAGCAGTCCCTCCGCCGAAAAAGCCCGGATGTTCTCACGAATGAACAGATTATACCCCGTACAACCTGCCGGCTTCGGGGCATCCTTCCAATAAGCGGCAACACCCGCATGTTTTGCCGCCTTATAAAAGATATTCGCAGAAGCCATACGACGCTGTTGCGCCAACTGACCTGCACCGGCAGGTTTAAAACCGTCAGGACGTCGCCGCACGCAAAGCGTACCCAGACGCTCATACACCACAACTCCACCCAGTTTACCTCGAAGGCCTTTAAAGTCACTATCTTTAGCAATAGCCATGATAATATTTTTTTTACTTGTTAAACAATAATTCAATCGGCAGCACATAAAAATGCACGTGCACCATGAACAACATGATTAATAATTTTTTTATTGAGATAGTAACCTGCTTTGCAGAATAATCAAGAGCAGTATTATCGAGAGCGTTGGCAGAACTGGCATCAGTAGTATCTTCTGAATTAGCTAAAGAGCCATCACTAAAACATTGTTTTGGGTCTGCCTTGCATTTCTAATAGCGAAGATAGAACTTAATTCTATAATTACCAAATTCTCCCGTGATTTTTTTTGTATATTTGCATCGTCATTCCGGAAAAGGGTGACGCACATAGTTTTAAACGGAAGCGTTTAGACTTGTTCTCATTAGTAAATCTGACAAATTTCGAGAGGAGAATAGGTCAGCATTCTTGCGCTTGTATGCACGTCCTGTGTCATATAACGCGTGGGTTGTTGCTTATTTTACTCTCAAGGTTTTGTCAGAACCCACTAATTAAAATAAGTTTACAATATCCACGCTTTCTTTTTTAGTCGCTTCTTCGGGATATTGGGGAGCACAACACATTTAATTATGAAACAACTGATTTACCTGACCGCTCTCGCGCTCACCCTCTCCTTGTGGAGTTGTGGAGGTTCCAACGACGACGTGGAATCCCCCGACGACCCGAACACCCCCGAACTCCCCGAACTCCCCGACAACCCCGATGACCCGGACAATCCGGACGACCCGAATAAACCCGACTACCCCGACCTGGAACTCTCCGCCACCGAATTTTCCGTTGATGCCTCCGGCGGCGAAAACGAACTGGGGATATACTACAACTCCTCCTGGACCCTCACCGGCACCACCGACTGGTGCACCGCCAGCGCCACCCGCGGCAAGGGTCCCGACACCCTCACCATCACTGTCTCCCCAAACACCGGCGCTGCCCGCACGACGACCCTCACCATCACCGCAGGCACCCGTACCCCGACTCAAACCCAAACCCTCACCGTCACCCAAGCCAACAGCCCCGACCTGGACATCATCCTCTACACCATGGAAGACGTCAAGGAATTTGCCAAAACCGGCAAGAAAAAAATCGCCGGCTCACTAAAAATCGTACGGGGTGGCGGCACGGAAATCACCACCCTGACCCACCTGAACAACCAACTCGAGGAAATCGAAGGGGATTTGATTATTGAATGCGGATCACTTAAAAACCTCGACGGCCTCTACGGCTTGAAACGCATCGGCGGCAGCCTGAAACTATCCCATGGCTCCATGCCCGATTTGGAAGGCCTGAACAACCTGACCGCCATCGGCAATGACTTTGTGATAGAGGGTTCTGGACGTTTTGCTTTGGAATCCTTAACCTCCTTCCAAGGCTTAAACAAGTTAAGCACCATCGGCGGCAGTTTCAAAATTAGTGCAGAGGACAACAGTTTAGAAAACTTCTCCTCCTTTGAAGGCCTGGAAAGCCTGACAAGCATCGGTGGCAGTTTCAAAATTAGTGCAGAGCGCAACAGTTTAGAAAACTTCTCCTCCTTTGAAGGCCTGGAAAGCCTGACGAGCATCGGTAGTGACTTTGTGATAGAGGGTTCTTCTTCTTCTTTGGAATCCTTAACCTCCTTCCAAGGCTTGAACAAGTTAAGCACCATTGGCGGCAGTTTCAAGATCAGTGGTGGTTTTGATGACCTCTCCTCCTTTGAAGGCTTGGAAAGCCTGACGAGCATCGGCAGTGACTTTGTGATAGAGGGTTCTTCTGATTATTTTTTGTACTCCTTAACCTCCTTCCAAGGCTTAAACAAGTTAAGCACCATCGGCGGCAGTTTCAAGATTCATGCGTATAACAGTTTAAACTACCTCTCCTCCTTTGAAGGCCTGGAAAGCCTGACGAGTATCGGTAGTGACTTTGTGATAGAGGCTTCTTCTAATAATTCTTCTTCTTTGAACTCCTTAACCTCTTTTCGAGGCTTAAACAAGTTAAGCACCATCGGCGGCAGTTTCAAAATTAGTGCAGAGGAAAATAGTTTAGAAAACTTCTCCTCCTTTGAAGGCCTGGAAAGCCTGACAAGCATCGGTAGTGACTTTGTGATAGAGGGTTCTTCTTCTTTTTTTTCTCCTTATCATTCTTTGGAATCCTTAACCTCCTTCCGAGGCTTGAACAAGTTAAGCAGCATCGGCGGCAGTTTCAAGATTGAGGCGAAGTATGGCAATTTAAGGAACTTCTCCTCCTTTGAAGGTCTGGAAAGCTTGACGAGCATCGGCAGTGACTTTGTGATAAGTGCTTATTTGGAATCTTTAACCTCTTTTCAAGGCTTAAGTAGCCTAAGCACGATCGGCGGCAGTTTCAAGATTGAGAATAGTTTATATAACTTATCCTCCTTTGATGCCATGACAAGCCTGAAAACCATCTCGGGAGATATCACCATAAACTACTGCTCCAAGGTCTATGATTTCTGCATCTTCAAACCCTTGATTGGAAGCAGCTATCAAGGCACTTTCGTCGTGAGCAATTGCGGTTACAACCCCACCAAATACCAGGTTCTCAACGGCGAATGCTCCAAACAACCCGAAGAATGACGCCCCTCATCCCCTTCCTGCCCCTCCGGGCGGGAAGGGATTTTTTATTTAAAACAATCTAAAAACAACTGATATGCCGGATGTAAGTGGCAACAATATCGAATCATTTGAGGTGTTTCTCGATTTAAAAATAACCGACATGGCAGAAAATCCGATAACAGACATTTGTGTCCCTTTGATTATCGGCATCTTTGGATTTGCTTTGCCGATGTTAATAGGCATAGTCCAGCATATTGATAAAAAATACCGTTCCACCAGGTTGATTCAATTGTTTGTAGCCGAGAAATGGCTCCGGGTGTTTGCCTGCTCTCTGATTGCCTCTTTAGTTGCTTTATTTGCTTATCTGTTCATACTTTGTCCGGACGCATTGACCATTTTTATGCTTCTTTCTTGCATGCTATTGGTATACAGTGTATGCCGGGTGTTTTATTTGGTCTACATTTACCAGGTTCCTGCCTCCCTGCAACAACGTCTGTTAAAATCTCCCGGCATGACAGCGGAAAAAAGGCAGGTATGGCTGGAAGTGTTTTACGCTCTTCTGGAACGGGATAACCACGAAGAGATTCAAAAAGGCTTTGATGCTCTTGTCAAGTGGAGTAAAGACACCCTAAAAGAAAACACCCCACAGACATATCCCCAAGAGCTATACGAGGCTTTTATAACGATTCACGAAAAATTATGCGGACGTCCCCGTCGGGTGATTCCCATCCCCGGCGGCACCTGCCTGCTCCGCATCTTTTTCGACAACACCAAAGACGGCAACGGAAACAGCCGTCTCCTTTCCCCTGAAACCCTCCGCACCTTCTGGATTTGCCTCCATCAGCAACTCGACTACAACCGCGACGAATGGTTTATGGACTATTGGAGGCATGCACACCAATATTACGATGAGCGTTTTGCGTGCGGCACCCTTTGCGATGGTGGAAAAACAAAAGAAGCCCAAGAGATAGAAAAAGCCCAAAAAGAGTTCGAGGAATTCCACCTGGCTTTGGGCGGTCTGCTACTCTACAAACAGAAATACAATCTCCTGCAACAGGTCACGAATTACTCTTCTTCTGTGCCCGCCCGTTACCCCCTGGTGCCGGAAATTTCCGGCGAACTGATTGCCTCGTTCATCGACCTGTTCTCGAACGCCCCGGAGGGACATATCAAATACGCCCTGAAATACCCTTTCCTGAACCGGAACTCGGGCATGGCTGACGACAACGCCTTCATCAACTCATGGATACAGCGCTACCTCGTGTTCCTCTTCTACCGTCACTTCACCCATCAATACCACAACCCCAATGTTGATGCCAATGCTGGCCATTTCCGCGTCCCTGTGGAAGACGAAGCCTGGAAATCCATCTGGCGGAACGTTTCCCCCGTCCTCCGGGAACGGATGAACGCCGCCGAGCTGCAAGCCGTCTCCGCTCAAATCCTACGACTTTCCGACGAGGCAATGGCTAAAATAAAAGAAGATTTCCAGTCCGAATTGGACAGCATCGACGAGGAAGTCGGCAAATCTGCCTGAAATTTTCCCGGAATACCCCTCCCTGCCCGATAGAGCCTCCGCTCTGGCTCTGTGGTATCTCTATGGTATCTCCGTGGTGTCTCCGCCCTGACTCCACCCCGAAGGCGGCACCACGAGGAATTCAAGCCGCATCAGCCCTGCCCGGAGGCGGAGATGAAGCAGAGAAAATGCGGAAAAGAAGCGGGAACGGGGTGCAGTCAGGGCGGAGACACCACGGAGTCTCTACGGAGATACCTCCGGGAAAGGCGGACCGGGGAGGCTTCCGCAGTTGGGATTGAAAAATAGCCTGCGGATGCTTCCATTTGCAGATGTTTTTTCGTATCTTTGTAACATCCTCTGAAAGAGAAACATGACCAATGAGCGAAGAAAATAAAATAATACTCTACCAGGACGATAACGAAATCACTCGCATCTCGGTACGCTTTGCAGATGAAGACCTGTGGCTTACGCAAAATCAATTGGCAGAGATATATTGTACGACAAAACAAAATGTCAGTCAGCATATAGATAACATATTAAATGATGGTGAGTTAGACCCAAATCGAACTGTAAAGGATTTCTTGACAGTTCGACAAGAAGGCACTCGTCAAGTGAAACGTCACATTGACCATTACAATCTTGATATGGTTATCGCCTTGGGGTATCGTGTCCAGTCTCAGGTCGCAACTCGTTTCCGTCGCTGGGCGACACAGCGGCTTCATGAGTATATCCAAAAGGGGTTTGCTATGGATGATGAGCGGTTAAAGCAGGGAGGGAATCGTTATTTCCGTGAACTTTTGCAACGCATCAGGGATATTCGCAGCAGTGAACGTAACTTTTATCAACAAGTGACGGATATATATGCGACTGCAACAGACTATGACCCGCGTGACGAAATGACAAAGATGTTTTTCGCCACCGTACAAAACAAGTTGCATTATGCCGTTCACGAAAATACGGCTGCCGAAATCATATACAATCGCGCGGACAATGAAAAGCCGTTTGTGGGCATGACGAACTTCAAGGGCGATTATGTGACTAAGGATGATGTGAAGATTGCCAAGAATTATTTGTCTGAAATGGAACTCCAACGCTTGAACCTGCTTGTTTCAGGTTTTTTGGATTTCGCAGAGTTTCAGGCATTGGAAATGAATCCTATGACAATGAAAGATTGGATAGAAGCTCTGGACAATCAGATTATTGCTCATAAACGGAAGGTTTTGATAGGCAAGGGAAATATTTCGCATAAACAGGCGATTGAAAAGGCGGAGAAAGAGTTCGAGATTTATCGCAAGCGTGAAATGGATTTGTTGGAAAGTGATTTTGATAGAGAAATCAAGCGATTGAAAGACAATAAAAAATAGAATGGTATGGATAAAAGGTTGCTTAAAAGTATTATTTAAATTGTATGATGGAGTTTCATTCTTTTCAAGTGGGGAGGGATTTTCTGGCAGGGAGTGGGGAGTTGCGGGCGGTGGGGGAGGTGGCGTGTGATTATGTGCTGATTCGGGCGGGGGGGGTGCGGTTGTATCCCTGGGCGGAGGAGCGGTTGGTGCAGGCGGCGGAGGCGTCGGGGGCGGTGATGGTTTATGGTGATTACGATGTGTGGCGGGAGGGGCGTCGGGTGGCGCATCCGACGATGGCTTACCGGGCGGGGAGCCTGCGCGATGATTTTGATTTCGGCGCGCTGTGGGTGGTGCGCGGGGAGGCGTTCCGGGCGGCGGTGGCGCAGATGACGGCGGACTACCGTTATGCCGCGCTGTATGACCTGCGGCTGCGGCTGTCGCGGATGGGGGAGTTGTTCCATTTGCCGGAGTGCCTGTATGCGGTGGAGGAGACGGACGGACGCGCCTCCGGCGAGAAGCAGTTCGACTACGTGAACCCGCGCAACCGGGAGGTGCAGGTGGAGATGGAGGCGGCGTGCACGGAGCACCTGAAGGCGGTGGGCGCTTACCTGGCGCCGCGGTGCCGTGAGGTGGCGTGGGAGGAGGGGGAGTTCCCGGTGGAGGCGTCGGTGGTGATTCCGGTGCGGAACCGGGTGCGGACGGTGGGCGACGCGGTGCGCTCCGCCCTGGAGCAGCAGACGGATTTCCCGTTCAATGTCATCGTGGTGGACAATCATTCGACGGACGGCACGACGGAGGTGCTGGCGGAGCTTGCCGCCTCGCATCCCGCGGTAGTGCACCTGTGCCCGGAGGAGACGACGCTCGGCATCGGGGGATGCTGGAATGCCGCGGTGCTGTCGCCGCGGTGCGGGAGGTTTGCCGTGCAGCTGGACAGCGACGACCTGTATGCCTCGCCGCAGACGTTGCAGCGGATGGTGGAGGGGTTGCGCGGGCAGCGGTGCGCGATGCTGGTGGGGAGTTACCGGATGGTGAATTTCGACCTGGAGGAGATTCCGCCGGGTGTCATCGACCACCGGGAGTGGACCGAGGAGAACGGGCATAACAATGCCCTCCGCATCAACGGGCTGGGGGCGCCGCGGGCGTTTTACACGCCGCTCATCCGCCGGCTGAAGTTCCCGAATGTGAGCTACGGGGAGGATTATGCGGTGGGGCTCGCTCTGTCGCGCCATTACCGCATCGGGCGGATTTATGAGCCGGTGTACCTCTGCCGCCGTTGGGAGGGGAATTCGGATGCCGCGCTGGATGTCGCCCGGCTGAATGCTTACAATGATTATAAAGATGCGCTCCGCACCTTGGAACTCTCGGCGCGGATGGCGGAAAACAAGATGCGTCATGGAGAGTAAGGACCTGGAAGAGCTGTATGTCCGCCAGATGGCGGATTTCCCGCTGGCGCGGGCGAATTACGGGGCGTTGGCGGAGGTGTGTTGGCGGGAGGTGCGTTTCCCGGGCTTCCGCGTGCGGGTGCAGTATAATCCGGGGCGGATGGTCTCCACTGCCGCGAAGACGGACCGGGAGAGCCTGCAACGGAGGGCGTGTTTCCTTTGTCCGGCGAATATGCCGGCGGAACAGGAGGGGCTGGCGTACGGGGAGAGGTACCGTGTGTGCCTCAATCCGTATCCGATTTTCACGCGGCATTTCACGGTGCCTTCCGTGGCGCACGAGCCGCAGCGGATGGCGGGGAGGCTGGCGGATATGCTGGCGCTGGCGGAGAATTTCCGGGCGTACACGGTGTTTTACAACGGTCCCGCGAGCGGGGCTTCGGCGCCGGACCATTTCCATTTCCAGCTGGTGCCGCGCCGCGTGATGCCGTTGGAGGAGGAGACGGGAGGGACGTTGCGGGAGACGCTGGCGGAGGGGAGGGAGTACACGGCGGGCCGCCTGCGGGATTACCTGCGGGAAGCGTTGGTGCTGGAGTCCGCCGACCGCGGGCTGCTGCTGCGCCTGACGGAGGAGGTCATCGCCATTCTCGGGGAGGTGGTGGAGCATGAGGAGGAACCGCGTTTCAATCTGTTCGCCTGGCGGGAGGGGGAGCGGTGGACGGTGTGCGTCCTGCCCCGGCGCCGGTGGCGTCCGCGGCAGTTCTTTTTAGAGGGGGAGGAGCGGGTGATGTTCAGCCCGGGGTGCGCCGATATGGCGGGGCTGGTGATTGCTCCCCGGCGGGAGGATTTCGAGCGTTATACGCCGGAGCTGCTGGAGGACCTGTTCGGGCAGGTGACTGTCACGCCCGCGCAGGGAGAGGAGATTGCCCGGCGTGTTCGGGCGATGAATGTCGGGTAACATGGTGTAAGATTTTGGATATGAAGATACCGCAAATTGAAGTGGGGGTGCTTTTTTCGCCCCGTATCCGTTTCCGCCTGAACGGCGGTTTCCGTTGCAACGGGAAAATATACCGGGGGGCGTATGAGGTGACCCGCCGGGGCGGGGAGTGCGTGCTTGCCGGCGAGGGCGGGACGGAAACCGTCGCCTTGCCGCTGGAGTGGCAGCCGGAGGATTACGTGGCTGCGGATTTCGACCTGTCGGAGGTGACCATCGGGATTCATTTCCATTGGGAACGCCGGGAAGACCAGAAGTTCAAGGGCACGCTCCGTATCATCGACGAGGGGGAGCACCTCACGGCGGTGAATGTCCTCCCGTTGGAGGAGTATCTGTTCAGCGTCATCTCTTCGGAGATGAAGGCGACCTCGAACCTCGAACTGCTGAAGGCGCATGCCGTCATCTCGCGCAGCTGGCTGCTGGCGCAGAAGGCGAAGGCGGCGCGGGTGGAGAAGGGGGCGTATTGTTCCTGCCGGGAGACGGAGGAGGAGATGGTCCGCTGGTATGACCGCGAGGACCACGACCGCTTCGACGTGTGCGCCGATGACCATTGCCAGCGCTACCAGGGCATCAGCAGGGCTTATGCGCCTGCCGTCCGCGAGGCGGTGGAGGCTACCTGCGGGGAGGTGCTGATGTACGGAGGGGAGATTTGCGACGCCCGTTTCTCGAAGTGTTGCGGGGGTGTCAGCGAGCGTTTCGAGCATACGTGGGAGCCGGTGGCGCACCCTTACCTGGAGGCGGTGCGCGATGTCGCCGGCGCGGCGGAGGTGCCGGGCTTGAGTACCGAGGAGGCTGCCGCGGAGTGGATTCTCTCCGCGCCGCCCGCTTTCTGCCACACGGATGATGCCGCTATCCTCGCCGGGGTGCTGAATGATTACGACCTGGAGACGCGCCATTTCTACCGGTGGCAGGAGCGTTATACGGCGGAGGAGCTTTCCGTGCTGGTGCGGGAGAAGACGGGCATCGACTTCGGCACGGTGACGGACCTGGTGCCGGTGGAGCGGGGGGCGTCGGGGCGGCTGGTGCGTTTGCGCATCGCGGGCACGCGGCGCACGATGGTCATCGGGAAGGAGTTGTTTATCCGCCGGGCGCTGTCGCCCACGCATCTGTACAGTTCGGCTTTCGTCGTGCGGAGGGAGGGGAGTGATTTCGTCCTGCACGGGGCGGGATGGGGGCACGGCGTGGGGCTTTGCCAGATCGGCGCCGCCGTGATGGGCGCGCAGGGATATACCTACCGCGAAATTTTGGCGCATTATTTTAAAAACAGTACCCTTACACGAATCTACGAATGATGGACAGACTGACGCCCGCCTCTTCGGGCAATCCCTGGAAATGGGTGCCCTCCCTGTATTTTGCGCAGGGGATGCCTTATGTCATTGTGATGACGGTTGCCGTCATCATGTTCAAGCGCCTCGGGATGTCCAACACGGATATCGCGCTGTACACCGGGGGGCTTTACCTGCCCTGGGTCATCAAGCCTTTCTGGAGCCCGCTGGTGGACCTGCTGAAGACGAAACGGTGGTGGATTGTGGGGATGCAGCTGACGGTCGGCGCCGGGCTGGGCGGGGTGGCGCTGACGCTGGAGGCGCCCGACGGGTTCCGCTATACGCTGGCGTTCCTGTGGCTGTTGGCATTCAGTTCCGCCACCCATGATATCGCTGCCGACGGTTTTTATATGTTTGCCCTCGACGAGAAGCGGCAGGCGTATTTTGTGGGCATCCGCAATACGTTTTACCGTCTGGCGGTGATTGCCGGGCAGGGCGGGCTGGTGATGCTTGCCGCCGCCCTGGAGAACCGCCATGCCGCCCGCATGCCTGAGGCGGAGGCTGTCCCGCAGGCGTGGGCGCTGGCTTTTTACTGTGCCGCCGCCGTGTTCGGGCTCTTTTTCCTGTATCACTACATTTTCCTGCCGCATCCCCCGCAGGATGTCGCGCCTGCCGGCGGGCGGGCGACGTGGAGGGGGCTGTCCTGCGAGTTTGTCGGGACGTTTGCCTCTTTCTTCCGGAAGAAGGGCATCCTGCCGGCGTTGTCGTTTATTCTCCTGTACCGCTTTGCCGAGTCGCAATTGGTGAAAATCACCTCTCCTTTCCTGTTGGACGGGGCGGAAGCCGGAGGGTTGGCGCTCTCGACCTCTTCCGTGGGGTTCATCTACGGCACCATCGGGGTGGTGGCTCTCACGGCAGGGGGTATTCTCGGCGGCATGGTCATGGCGCGCATCGGTTTTCGCCGCAGCCTTTGGGGGATGACTTGTGCCATGAACCTTCCCAATCTGGTTTATCTTTATCTGGCGTTTGCCCGCCCGGAAAGTGTCCGGGTGGTGGCGGGCTGCGTGGCGCTGGAGCAGTTCGGGTATGGTTTCGGCTTCACTGCTCTGACCTATTTTATGATGCTTTTCAGCGCCGGCAGGCAGCAGACCGCCCACTATGCCCTTTGCACCGGATTCATGGCGCTGGGGATGATGCTCCCGGGCATGGCGTCCGGTTGGATTCAGGAATTGGTGGGCTACCGTTCTTTCTTCGTGTGGATCATGATAGCCACTCTTCCCAGTTTTTTGGCAGCCCGTGCCGTTGCCCGACGATATGAGACAGACTGCTATGGAAGATAGGAAACGCGAGCGCGAGATATACCGGGTGACGATTACCGGGAGTGTGGGGAATTTCCTGCTCCTGATGTTTAAATTCATCGCGGGCGTGGCGGGACATAGTGCCGCGATGGTTGCGGATGCGGTGCATTCGCTGTCGGATTTCGTGACGGATGTGGTCGTGCTTCTTTTTGTGCGCCTCTCCAACAGGCCCCGGAACAAGAATTATGATTACGGGCACGGCAAGTACGAGACGCTTGCCACGGCATTGATAGGCATCGCGCTGTTGGGAGTCGGGGCGGGGATATGTTGGAACGGGGCGACTGCCATTTATGCGTATGCGAAGGGGGAGGCGCTCGAACAGCCGGGCATGGTGGCTCTGGTTGCCGCCGTGGTGTCCATCGTCGTGAAAGAGGTGTTGTACCGTTATACGGTGCTTGCGGGGCGCCGGGTGGCGTCGCAGGCTGTGATTGCCAACGCCTGGCACCATCGCAGCGATGCGCTTTCTTCTATCGGTACGGCGGCGGGCATCGGGGGTGCCATACTGCTGGGCGAGGAGTGGCGGGTGCTGGACCCGATAGCCGCCCTTGTGGTGAGCCTGTTTATTGTGCGGGTTGCCTACAAGTTGCTCCGCCCCTGCGCGGAGGAGTTGATGGACAAGTCGTTGCCGGAGGAGGTGGAGCAGGAAATCGAACGTGCACTGCTTGCCTTCGACGGCGTGTCGCGTCCCCATAACCTGCGTACCCGGAAAATCGGGAACTATTCATCGGTGGAGGTGCATGTGTGCATGGACGGGGGGATGACGGTGGCGGAGTCGCACGAAATCACCCGCGCCATGGAGCGGCGCATCCGGGAAATCCTCGGTGGCGGCACCTTTGTCAATATCCACGTGGAGCCTGCGGAGTAGCGGCTTGCCGGCGGGGATTATTCGTCGAGGATGCGGAAAGCGATGTCGAGGTAGCGGGGGAGATCGACGGTGTTTTCGCGGAGGTAGGTGTCGCTGCGTTTGTGCCCGAGGCGGACGACGATGGCGTCGCGCTGGGGGATGGCAAAAAGGTATTGCCCGCCCAGTCCGCGGAAGGCGGGAAAGGAGAGCCCGCGGTAGTGGACAATCCAGGTCTGGAAGCCGTAGTAGTCGAGGGCGCCGTCGCCGAATTCGTTTTCCAGGCGGGAGGCGGGGGTGGTGGCTTCGCGGAGGTAGGTTTCGGAGATGACACGGGTGCCGTTCCAGTCGCCCTTGCGGAGGATGAGGCGGGCGATGTGGGCGAGGTCGCGGGCGGTGGTATTGAAACAGCAGTAGGTTTTTTCGTCGCCGCCGGGGCGGTCGAGGTTCCAGAGGGCATCGTTGCACGCCTGGATGGGTCGCCATAGCTTTTCTTCGGCGTAGCGGCTGATGGTGACGGAGTCGCCGGTGTGTTGCCGGATGGCGGCTTCGAGGACGAACGAGAGGAGTTGGGTGTCGCCGCTTTTGTAGGCGTATCGTCTGCCGGGGGCTTCGACGGGGGCGATGTCCGTGACGAGGCGGCGGATGTCGTTGCCGTAGTAGGCTTCGGTGGTTTTGGAGACGAGGGCGGTGTAGGCTTCGTCCCAGTCCAGTCCGGAACTCATGGTGAGGAGGTGGCGGACGGTGATAGGGGCTTTGTCGCCTTCGGAAAATTCGGGGAGGTATTTGCCGACGGGGTCGTCGAGGGAGGCGATATGCCCTTCGTCGAGGGCGATGCCGACAAGCAGTCCGACAATGCTTTTGGTGGCGGAGAATATGTTGGAAAGGGTGGCGGGAGTCCAGCCGTCACGGTATTCCTCATAGAGCACGCTGTCGTTCCGGATGACGAGGAAGGAGACGGTGCCGTACTCTTCCATGAAGGCGTTTTCCTCGGGGGTGAGGCGGTAGCCGTTGCAGCGGGAAGAGGCGGGGAAGTCCCAGCAGGTGTCGCTTTTGGCAACGGTTTCAAAGGGGAACAGGTGGGTGTCGGAAATGTCCGGATACCAATGGATGAGTGCCTGCCGCATGTAGAAAGGCAGGCAGAGGTAGACGAGGAAGAGGAGTAGGAGGAGGGCGGCGGGGATGAGGAGAAGTCGTTTGCGTTTCATGGCGGATGCGGTTATTGTGCTTCTTTGCACCGGCGGATGTCTTCGGTGGTCAAGCGTTCGGGCAGGAAGCGGGTGATGTCGCCGCCGTTTTCGTAGATGTTGCGGACGATGGAGGAGCTGATGAAAGTGTGGACGGTGGAGGTGAGGATGAAGAGGGTTTCGATGTCGGCGTCCATGGCGCGGTTTGCCTGCCCGATGGCGCGTTCGTATTCGAAGTCGGCGGCGGTGCGCAGCCCGCGTATGATGGTGTTGGAGCGGACGCGCTGGCAGAAATCGACGGTGAGTCCGCCGTAGGGTTCGACGGAGATGCGGTCGGTGTCGGCGAATGCTTTCCGGATGAGGCGGATGCGGTCTTCGGTAGAGAGAAACTCCCGCTTGCCGGGATTGACGCCTACGGCAATGATGATGCGGTCGAATATTTTCAAGCCCCGGCGCACGATTTCCTCATGTCCGACGGTAAAGGGGTCGAAAGACCCCGGGAATACGGCTGTTTTTTCCATGATGTAGCGATTGTTTTCTGCGGACAAATTTAGTGATTTTTTCTGTAATTTATGGGCGTTTTATTCGTTATTGTCGTTTTTAATTTATATGTTTGTTGCAAATAAATTACAAGTAAAAACTCAAGTTATGGCACAAAAATTATTGATTAGGGACTTGACGCTGAGAGACGGTCAGCAGTCGTCATTTGCAACCCGTATGACACAGAAGCAGATAGACCGGGTTTTGCCGTTTTATAAGGATGCTAATTTCTATGCGATGGAGGTGTGGGGCGGTGCCGTTCCGGATTCCGTCATGCGGTATTTGGGCGAGAATCCCTGGACGCGTCTGGAAAAAATCAAGGCGGCGGTGGGCGACGTGTCGAAGCTGACGGCCTTGTCGAGAGGACGGAATCTGTTCGGGTATGCGCCTTACACGGACGAGATTATCGAGGGTTTCTGCCGCAATTCCATCGAATCGGGCTTGGGAATCATGCGTATCTTCGATGCGCTGAATGATGTGAACAATGTGAAGTCTACCATTAAATATGTGAAGAAATACGGAGGGATGGCGGATTGTGCGGTGTGTTATACGATTGACCCGAAGTATCCGAAACTCGGTTTTTGGGACAAGTTGAAAGGCAAGAAGAATCCCGCTCCGGTGTTCACGAATGAGTATTTCCTGGACAAGGCGAAGCAGATGGCTGCGCTGGGGGCGGATATGGTGACGATTAAGGATATGAGCGGTTTGATTTCGCCGTCACGGATTGCGGAATTAATTCCGTTATTCAAGCAGAATTTGTCGATACCGGTGGATTTCCATACGCACTGTACGCCGGGATATGGCCTGGGGGCGGTGCTGATGGCGATTGTGAAAGGGGTGGATGTCGTGGACACCAACATCTGGAACTTTGCCGGAGGTACCGGTGCGCCTGCGATTGAGTTGATTTATATCTTCTGCAAGAAGTTGGGCGTGGAGATGGATGTGAATATGGAGGCTGTGGCGAAAATCAATCAGGAGTTGTTCGGCATCCGCAAGGAGCTGGAGGCAGTGGACGCCAGCAAGCAGTTCCCGAATCCGTTCAACCCGCTGACGGATACGCTGCCGGCGAATATCGACAAGGAGTTCGATGCTGCCATCGCGGCTGCCAAGGCGAACGACGAAGAGACATTGCTGAAGGCTTGCCATGCCATCGAGGCTTATTTCAACTTCCCGAAACCGAATGAACTGGTGAAGAGGGCGGAGGTGCCGGGCGGTATGTACAGCAATATGGTGGCACAGTTGAAGCAGTTGAATTCCATGGATATTCTGGAGAAGGCGATGGAGTTGATTCCGACGGTGCGTCTGGCTGCCGGTCTGCCGCCTTTGGTGACGCCGACGAGCCAGATTGTGGGCGCGCAGGCTGTGAACTGCGCCATGGATATCAAAGCGGGCAAACCGATGTACAGTAATGTGTCGAACCAGTTTGTGAATTTGGTGAAGGGCGAATACGGCAAGACGCCGGTGCCGGTGGATCCGGAGTTCCGCTTGAAGATTGCCGGTACGCGTGAGGAGATTCCGTACGATACGAGCAAGTACCAGATGCAGCCGAATCCCGAATTGGCGGAAGCTGGAGGGGTGAAACTGGCGGAGAATGAGAAAGAGGTGCTGTTGCTGGAGTTGTTCCCGCAGGTGGCGAAGAATTTCCTGACGAAGGTGAAGACAGAAGCGTATGCCGCGCAGCATAAGGCGGAAGAGCCGCAGGCTGCACAGGCGGTTGCCGAAGAGAAAGCCGCCGCACCGATTACCGGAAAGACGGTGAAGGCTCCGATGCCGGGTAATGTGTTGCGTTTCATGGTGAAGGAGGGAGATAAGGTGGAGAAAGGACAGGCGGTGGTGGTGCTGGAAGCCATGAAGATGGAGAATAGCATTGCGTCGGATTATGCGGGAACGGTGAAACGTCTGTTGGTGAAGGAGGGAACGAATGTGGCGGCAGACGCTCCGATGGTGGAGATTGAGATTTGAAGGCGTTTTTCGTGATAATTTGAAATGGGGTTCGGTAACGGACCTCATTTTTTTTATGTACCTTTGCAGCGTGATGGAAGAAAAGAATCGGAATAACGGGATAGGGCATTCGCTGTTCGGTTGGCTGTTGAACAAGTATGTGTTTGCGACAGTCGTTTTTTTCGTGTGGCTGGCTTTTTTCGACCGGAACAACCTGGTGGAAGAGATGCAGTTGAGGCGGAAAATCGTCACCTTGAAGCGGGAGAAGGAGTATTACCGGAAAAAGATCGAAGAGGATAAGCGGAAGATGGAAGAGTTGTTGAGCAGCCGGGAGAATCTGGAGAAATTTGCGCGGGAGCAGTATCTGATGAAGCGGGCGAATGAAGATATTTTTGTTATCGTGGATAAATAAGAATCGGCGTGGGCAGGATTTTAGCTATCGATTACGGACGGAAAAGAGTCGGGGTGGCGGTGAGTGATCCGGGCAAACTGATTGCCACGGGATTGCAGACCGTTCGGGCGTGTGACGTGTTGGATTTTCTGGCGGAATATGC
The DNA here is from genome assembly GCA_910578985.1 of uncultured Odoribacter sp. Classification (GTDB taxonomy): domain Bacteria; phylum Bacteroidota; class Bacteroidia; order Bacteroidales; family Marinifilaceae; genus Odoribacter. The sequence goes on from CAJTSF010000008.1 coordinate 80,461, forward strand.
AGGGCGGGAGAAGGTGGAGTTGTTCGTGGTGGGGCATCCGAAGCAGATGGATAACAGCGACTCGGAGAGTATGACGTATATCAAGCCGTTTGTGACGGCGTTGAAGAAGAGGTTCCCGGAAATACCGGTGGTGATGTATGATGAGCGGTTTACCTCGGTGTTGGCGCACCGGGCACTGATTGAAGGAGGGGCGAAGCGGAAAACGCGACAGGATAAAGGGTTGATTGATACGATGAGTGCCACGATTATCCTGACTTCATATATGGAGCAGCAGAGGAATTTAGGCATGTGAAACGGAATGATTTGAAAAAGTAAGATATGTTTTTACCGATAGTTGTATATGGGCATCCGGTTTTGCGCAGGGTGTCGGAAGATATTACACCGGATTATCCCGGTTTGGAAAAATTGGTGCAGGATATGTTCTATACCATGGACGAGGCGGACGGGGTCGGATTGGCAGCCCCTCAGATAGGCTTGAATATCCGTCTGTTTGTCGTGGACAGTAGCGCTTTTGCCGATCAGGATCCGACGTGCCGAGGATTCCGGAAGGTTTTCATGAACGCGCATATCCTGGAACGCCGGGGCAATGAAATCCTGCGCAACGAAGGATGCCTGAGCGTGCCGGGAATCCACGAGGATGTGAGGCGACCCGAATTTATCCGGATGAGCTACATGAATGAAAAGGGAGAGCAGGTGGAGGAGGAGTTTTCCGGAATCAAGGCATGGATTATCCAGCATGAATACGACCATCTGGATGGGATGTTGTTCACAGACCATTTGTCTGCTTTGAAAAAGAGATTGTTGAAAGGGAAGCTGGCGAATATCAGCCTGGGAAAATTCAAAGCAGGCTATCGGGTGATTCTGCCGAAGTGAAAGAAAAAGGAGTGTGTATCGAATACACTCCTTTTATGATGGAATTTAGTTCATTTCCATGTGTTCCTGGTCGGTCAACTTCTCGCAGTAGTGGCATTTGAGCACGATGGGCGAGTCGTTTACGACGCGGAATTTGGTTCTCACCTTCTCGTGGTTGGTGATACATTTGGGATTCATGCACTTCACGATGCCTTCCACCCGCTCCGGAACGTTCACCACCTTCTTTTCCACCACCTCATAGTCGCGGATGATGTTGATTTTGGCAGTCGGAGCGACCAAAGCCAATTTGTTCACTTCGTTGTCTTCCAGGAATTTGTCCCAGATTTTGATAATGGCTTTTTTGCCTAATTTGCTGCTTTTGAGGTTCGTCCCGTAGGTCATGGCATTCTCCATGGAGGCGATGCCCAACACATTGATGACGTCGAATAACTTGGCGGCAGGGATGTGGTCGATGACCGTACCGTTTTCTATTGCGCTTACTTGTAATTCTTTCTTAGCCATATTTTCTCATGATTTATTTGTCCAACAATTCGATTCATTTTAACCCCAAAGCTTTGCAGATGATAGCCTGGCGGGCGAACACGCCGTTGCGTGCCTGTTCGAAATAGTAGGCTTTCGGATTTTCATCCACGTCCACGTCTATTTCGTTTACGCGGGGCAGCGGGTGCAGGATGCGCATGTTCTTTTTCGCGTTTGCGAGCATGGCATTCTTCAGGATATATACGTTTTTCACCTTCTCATATTCCAGCGGGTCGGCGAAACGTTCGCGTTGCACGCGGGTCATGTAAAGGATGTCGGCTTTTTCGATGACTTCATCCAGTTCGGTGTGCTCGTAATAGGGGATATTCAATTCTTTGAGGTGTAATTTGTATGCCTCCGGCATTTGCAGGGAAGTCGGTGCCACGAAGTGGAAAGTCGGATGGAAGTGGCTCATGGCTTGCAGCAGGGAGTGGACGGTGCGGCCGTATTTGAGGTCGCCTACCATGCAGATGTTCAGATTTTCCAGTGTGCCTTGCGTTTTGTAGATGGAGTAGAGGTCGAGCATGGTCTGCGAGGGATGCTGGTTGGCACCGTCCCCCGCGTTCAGAATCGGGTGTACAGCCACTTCGCTGGCATAGCGGGCGGCACCTTCCACGGGATGGCGCATCACGACAAGGTCGCAATAGTTGTCAACCATTTTGATGGTGTCTTTCAAGGTTTCGCCTTTGGTTACGCTGGAAGAGGAGGCGTCCGAGAAACCGACGATGCGTCCGCCCAAGCGGCTGATGGCGGTTTCGAAACTCAACCGGGTACGGGTGGACGGTTCGAAGAACAGGGATGCCACGACTTTCCCTTTCAGCAGAGGCTGATTGGGATTGGCTTCAAACTCGGAAGCCAGTTTCAATACTTCCAGGATTTCTTCCTTGGTGTAATCTTCGATAGATACTAAACTGTGTGTGTTCATATTGTTATGAATTAAGTGTTGTTGTCAAGACAAAAAAAAACCAACAAGTCTAACGACAATGTTGGTTTAACTCTTTTAAAAAATCGGCTATCCTGTCTGCGTATCCGCCCGACCTTCTCTTTAAAACATTTGATATGTAGGTAGCCTGATTTCATTTCAGGTTACAAAGGTAGGAAAACATTTTTATATGTGGAAACACAGACGCCTTTATTTTGAAAAAACTTTTGCCTGTTTGATTGAAATGTTTTATTATTAATGAATTAAATCATAGATGCGATTTTGTTGACAATATCTTCTGCTACCTCCTGTTTGCTTTTCAGGGCGTAATGGGAGGGTTGTCCGCTGCGGTCGATGAGGGTCACTTTATTGGTATCATAGCCGAAGCAGGCGTTTGCGTCTTGCAGGCTGTTCAACACAATCAGGTCTAAATTCTTGTGATGCAGTTTTTGAATGGCGTGGCACTCTTCGTCGTTAGTTTCCAATGCAAACCCCACTAATAATTGTCCCGCTTTTTTCTTTGCTCCCAGTGCGGCGGCAATATCTGCTGTCGGTTCCAGTTCCAGCACCAAATCCTCTTTGCCGCGTTTGATTTTGGCGGCTTCGCGGTGTTTCGGTCTGAAATCGGCCACAGCTGCGCAGGAAACAATAATCTGGCAACTCTCCGATTCGCCCATTACCGCGTCGTACATCTCTGCCGCGGACTCCACATTGATGCGTCGGATGCGGGGATGGCGGGTTTGCAATGGCACGGGTCCTGCCACTAAGATGACTTCCGCACCGCGTTCTGCGAAGTTTTCTGCCAAGGCAAAACCCATTTTTCCCGAAGAATAGTTCCCGATAAACCGGACAGGATCTATTTTTTCATAGGTAGGACCGGCAGTCAGCAGAACCCGTTTGCCTGCCAGGTCATCCCGGCGGTGAAAATAGTGGTGAATGAATGCCACGATTTCTTCCGGTTCCGCCATGCGCCCTTTGCCTACCAGTCCGCTTGCCAATTCACCCTCGGCAGGCTCTATCAGCAGATTCCCGTATGAGCGTAAGATGGAAAGGTTGTTTTGGGTTGCCGGGTGGCGGTACATATCCAAATCCATCGCCGGGGCAATCATCACGGGGCATTTGGCGGAGAGGTAGGTCGTAAGGAGGAGGTTGTCCGCTATCCCGTGCGCCATTTTGCCGATGGTGTTGGCAGTTGCGGGAGCAATCAGGTATAAGTCCGCCCAGAGTCCCATGTCCACATGGGAGTGCCAGTCACCGTTTTCCGGATTGTAAAATTCCACCATGACCGGATGTTTGGACAACGTGGCGACGGTCAGTGGGGTAATGAACTGTTTTGCCAGTTCCGTCATGACAACCTTTACTTCCGCCCCTTCTTTGACCAACAGGCGCACCAAGGCGGCAGCCTTGTAGGCGGCGATGCTGCCGGTGATTCCGACAATGATATGCTTCCCTTTCAACATGATGGATTTTTAAATGTAAAATGTACCAATGCAACTTCTTTTCTATGGGCATTGGTACATATGGAATGATACGTTCGGAGAACGTTTAAACGGATTTCTTTTCAGTTGCCGGATTTCTGAAATAAATCTTTCCTTCCTCAAATTCCTGAGTGGCAATCAAAACCGGTTTCGGAACACGCTCATAGAATTTGGAAATTTCGATTTGTTCGCGGTTTTCAAAAATTTCTTCCAAGTTGTCCGTGTAGGAAGCGAATTCCTGTAATTTCCGGCTCAACTCTTCTTTCATCTCGACGGCAATTTGATTGGAGCGTTTGGCGATGACGGCCACCGCCTCATAGATGTTGTTATCCGCATGGGCTGCCAATGTTGCCGGGTTACGGGTAATGGTGTTGTTGGGCGCTTTTACTTTTTTGAAATCTACCATAACTGATTGATAATTATTTTAATCTATTCTTCCTCGAAATTGTAATTCTTCAAAAAGGAGCGGATGTCATCGTATTTTTTCTTGACATCCTCGGCATACTTGCTTTCCGGATACTCTTCGGCAAAGTAGTAATATTCCTCCAGGGCGTTGTTGTAACGTTCCAGTTTCTTGTCTTCCACGCTGTTAGCTGCCAGTTCGTATTTGGAAACGAACAGCATGTACATGATTTCCTCCCGGTATTTCGAACCCGGAAAATCCTTCAGGCAGTTTTGCAGGCTGATGGTCGCTGCCTTGTAATATTCACGGATATAATAGTTCTTGGCGCTCAGGTAGGCTTTATACGACAACTTGTCCCTGAGTTCATCCATATATTCATTGATTTTCTCCTTGCGGGTGCTGTTCGGATAACGGTTCAGATACAATTGGAATTCGTTCAGCGCCCGTTCTGTCGCCGTCTGGTCCAAGCGGGGCTTCGGGGAGGCCTTGTAGTCGCAGTACCCCATCATGAAGAGGCACTCCTCCGTGAAGGAACTCTCCGGATAGGTCTGCACGAACTGCTTGAAAAGCCCGGCAGCCATTTCATAGTCCTTCATGTTATAGCTGCAAAAAGCGCGGTAATAGGCGATGTTCTGCGCCTTGTTCGTCCCGCTGAAAATCGTCCGGATGCCGTCCAGCAGATTTTGGGAGCGTTGGTAATCCCCTTTATTGTAGTACTCGATGGCTTTCTTGTAAACCAACTGATAGTCATTGCTCTTCAGCAACTGCTGATACTCCCCGCACGAAGCGAACAGCATGACCACCCATATCAAAGGCAATAATCTCCTCATAAAATACATCCGATTAATCGCATTCTTTTTGCAACATGCAAAGATAGAGGAAATAGTAACAACGCGAAAGCAAAAGGCAAAAAAAATATGCGAATGCGTACTTATACCCAATCTGCTAACTTTTAGCCTGCAATCCTTAACTTTTTATTTTGGAATGATTACTTTTGCATCAAGAAAGATAAAGTCTTAATTTTCAAAATACGATTGACGTGGACATTTTTGAAAGAGTAAAAAAGCAGCGGGGAAACATCGGCCAGTATGCCAAGGAGGCGCACGGCTATTTCGCGTTCCCGAAACTGGAAGGAGAAATCGGACCCCGGATGAGATTCCGCGGGAAAGAAGTGTTAAACTGGAGTTTGAACAACTACATCGGTCTTGCCAACGATCCGGAAGTCCGGAAAGCCGATGCGGAGGCGGCTGCCAAGTGGGGGCTTGCCTATCCGATGGGTGCCCGCATGATGAGCGGACAAACGACGCGCCACGAGTACCTGGAGTCGCAGCTGGCGGAGTTCGTCGGGAAGCCGGACGCGTTCCTCGTGAATTTCGGCTACCAGGGGATGATTTCCATCATCGACTCCCTGACCTCCCGCCACGATTGCATCGTGTACGATGCGGAGTCTCACGCCTGCATCATGGATGGGTTGCGCCTCTCTCCGGCGAAGCGCTATGTGTACCTGCACAATGATATGGAAAGCCTGCGCAAGCAGCTGGAGCACGCCACCAAGTACGTGGAAGGAACGGGAGGCGGCATCCTGGTCATCACCGAAGGGGTGTTCGGCATGGCAGGCGACCTGGGCAAGTTGGACGAGATTACGGCGCTGAAGTCGGAGTTCAGTTTCCGCCTGCTGGTGGACGATGCCCACGGGTTCGGGACGATGGGACCGAAAGGCGCCGGTACCGGTACGCATTTCGGCGTCCAGGACAAAATCGACCTCTACTTCGGAACGTTCGCCAAGGCGATGGCAGGATTCGGGGCTTTTGTGGCGACGGATGAGGAGGTATGTATGTCTCTCCGTTACACGATGCGCTCCCAGATGTTTGCCAAATCGCTGACGATGCCGATGGTGGAAGGAGCCATCAAGCGTCTCGAGATGCTGAAAACGCAGCCGGAGAGACGCGAGAAGTTGTGGAACATCGCCCACGCTCTGCAAAGCGGTTTGAAGGCGGACGGCATGAACATCGGTATCACCAACTCCATGGTGACCCCCGTGTACCTCTCCGGCAGCGTGGCGGAAGGCATGCAGGTGGTGTTCGACTTGCGCGAGAACTACAACCTGTTCTGTTCCATCGTGGTTTACCCGGTGATTCCGAAGGGGCAGTTGTTGCTGCGCCTGATTCCGACGGCAGAGCACACCATGGAGGACGTGGAGTACACCATCAAGGCGTTCAAGAACGTGGCGGACAAGCTGGCACGCGGGGAGTACAATAAGGAAGTGCTGGTGGATGCGAGCAAGCTGTAATCCGCCTTGCCGGATACATAAAAACGGAGAGGGGTGACCGGAAAGTCACCCCTCTCTTTTTGCCTCTTCAGGACACGGTTTTATTTGATGAGGAGGGCGTCGCCATACGGACCGAAGCGGTATTTCTCTTTGACGGCGACCTCATAGGCATTCATCACTTTCTCATATCCGCCATAAGCTGCCACCATCATCAGGAGGGTGGAATAGGGCTGGTGGAAATTGGAGATAAACGCGTCCGGGACGCTGAATTCGTAAGGTGGAAAAATGAATTTGTTCGTCCAGCCTGCGTATTCCGCCAGGCGTCCTTTGGTCGTCACGCAACTTTCCAGCGTCCGCATCACCGTGGTGCCTACGGCGCACACTTTATGGTGGTTGTCTTTGGCGTCGTTTACCATCTTGACCGTTTCCGGCTTAACGAAAATCTGTTCGGAATCCATCTTATGTTTCGTCAAATCCTCCACGTCCACCTCGCGGAAATTCCCCAACCCCACATGCAGGGTGACAAAGGCGAAGTCAATGCCTTTGATTTCCATCCGCTTCATCAGTTCACGGCTGAAGTGCAAGCCGGCGGTAGGGGCTGCCACTGCCCCTTCGTGGCGGGCAAAAATGGTTTGATAGCGTTCTGCGTCTGCCGGCTCCACCTTGCGGGTGATTTCACGCGGCAACGGAGTTTCTCCTAAGTTGAACAGTAATTTCTTGAATTCGTCATAGTCCCCGTCGTACAGGAAACGCAACGTGCGTCCGCGGGAGGTGGTATTGTCGATGACTTCCGCCACCAGGCTGTCATTCTCCCCGAAATACAGTTTGTTTCCGATGCGGATTTTCCGGGCGGGGTCCACCAAGACGTCCCAAATCCGGTTTTCCTGATTCAGTTCGCGCAGCAGGAACACCTCGATTTCCGCCCCGGTTTTTTCCTTGTTGCCGTAGAGGCGTGCCGGAAACACCTTGGTGTCGTTGAACACGAATATATCCTGCTCATCGAAATAGTCGATGACCTCCTTGAAAAGCTTGTGTTCCAGTTCCCCTGTAGCCTTGTCCAACACCAGCAGGCGGCTTTCGTCCCGATTGTTGGCGGGGTATTGGGCAATTAAGTCAGGCGGAAGTTTATATTTGAATTTCGATAATTTCATGTCCTGTCCTTTTTTTTGTAAAACGGTGCAATTTATTCTTTTTTCTGTAAAAATGCAATCAAATCCTCCATTTTGTTCGCCTCCTCGATTCGGTACTCTCCGCTCCGCGTCCGCCGCAATCCGGCGAGGTAAGCGCCGCTCCGGCAGGCTTTCCCGAGGTCATGTGCCAGGGAACGGATGTAAGTGCCTTTGCTGCACGTGATTTCCAGGCGCACGTCGGGCATGGCGAAATCGATGAGGTTTAGCTCCTTGACCTCCACCTCCCGGCTCGGCATCTCTATCTCCCCGCCTTTGCGTGCTTTCTTGTAAGCCCGGTCGCCGTCTATGCGGATGGCGGAATAGGCGGGGGGCACCTGGGTGATTCTTCCCGTAAATGCTTTCAGTGTCCCCTCTAAGTAGGCGCGGTCGATGTGTCCGGTCGGGAAGTTGCCTTCCGGTTCGGTTTCCAAATCATACGACGGAGTGACCGCCCCGAAGTGCAGGTCCGCCACATATTCTTTTTCCTGCGCCATAAACTCCTCGATGCGCTTCGTCCACTTTCCCGTGCAGACGACCACGACGCCCGTTGCCAGCGGATCCAACGTCCCCGCATGTCCCACCTTGATTTTTCCGCAACTCGCTTTCAGGCACCATCGGATTTTGTTCACCACGTCGAAAGAGGTCCATTTCAGCGGTTTGTCCACCAAAATCAACGCTCCGGCATGGAAATTCCCCTCTTCTTGAAAAATAATCCGGCACACGATAATTTATGCAAAAATAAGTACACAGATGCCGACCGCCAGGCAGTACAGCGCAAACCAAATCAATTTGCCCCGTTTCACCAATTCCAGCATCCAGCGGCAAGCCAGATACCCCGACACGAATGCCGACGCGAATCCGACCGCTAAAGAAAATGCCGATATGCCCGTCTCTTCCGGCGAAAAACCGCCTTTCAGCAGATCCAGGAATGCTTCGCCCAAGATAGGTACGAGCACCATGAGAAAAGAGAACTTGGCGACCTGCTCCTTGTTATTGCCCAACAGGATTCCGGTACCGATAGTCGAGCCGGAACGGGACAGCCCCGGCAGCACGGCGCACGCCTGGGCGATGCCGATGATAAAGGCGTCCCGGAACGAAATCTCCTGCTTTTCCCGCGGGCGGGCGTAGTAGGCGAATGCCAGCAGTCCGGCGGTCACTAATAGGGAAACCCCGACAATCCAAAGCCCGGAGCCGAAAATCTCCTCCACCTTGTCCTTGAAGAACAAACCGACCACCGCGACCGGAATCATCGACAGCGCGATTTTCGTGACATATTTCGTCTCCGCATTCCAGGCAAAACGGAACAGACCTTGCAGCAAGCCGGCGATTTCCCGCCGCAACACGACGACCGTGCTGCATACCGTCGCCGCATGCACCACGACGGCGAATGTCAGGTTTTCCTTGCCCTGAATGCCGAACAGGGCATTGGCGATTTGCAGATGCCCCGAACTGCTCACCGGCAAAAACTCCGTCAATCCCTGGACGATGCCAAGAACCAATGCTTCAAACCATTCCATCTCTTGTCGCCCCGATTAAGATTTGCGCATAATCGCCCAGAAAATGAAACCGAATCCGCTTAACACCACGATGGGGGCCAGGGTAATCCGCCGGAAACTGAAAATCTCGTCGTTGAATACGTCCGGATTGTCACTGCCGCCGCCCATCATCAGGATAAATCCCAGCACCACAATCCCGAATCCGATGAGAATCATCTTGTAACTGCTGACCGGTATCGGGAATCCCGCTTTCTTTTCCGGCTCCTTGTTTTTCCATCCGTTATTCGCTGCCATAGTGTTTCTTGTTATTTTAATGATATAAATCGTTCAAATCTTTTTTGAGGTATCGGGAGACGGACATCCATGATGACACCAGCGACAGCAGGATGCCGCAGACGGTGACCACGCAGACCATCGTAATCAGCAGATGCTGGTTCATCAAATCGACGACGTTGCCCGCTTCCTTCTGCAAGAAATAGACGCCCCCCAGCAGCAGCAGATTGGCGAACATGCTCCCGAAGAAGCCGAACCACATGCTGTTCTGCAAAAAAGGCTTGCTGATGAAAAACGACTTCGCGCCCACCAGTTGCATCGTCTTGATGAGGAAGCGCTGCGAATACACCGCCAGGTGAATCGTGTTGCGTATCAGGGTAAAGGAAATCAGCAACAGCGCGATGCCTGCAATCGAAAGAATCATGCTGATGCGCTGCACGTTTTCATTCACCATCTGCACCAGCGATTTTTGATAGGAGACCTCCTGCACGATTTCGTTCGCCAGTAGTTTCTTTTCGATGATGGCGAGCGAGTCGTTGTTGGCGTATACGGGGTTCAGCTTCAGTTCCACCGAAGGCAACAGCGGGTTGTAGCCCAGCACCGCCTCGAAATCCTCCCCCAGCGCCTCCTTGAATTCCCGTGCCGCCTCCGCCTTGCTGACGAAGAGGGAAGAGGCGACGAAAGGCTTCGTTTCCAGAATTTTCTGCATCTTCTTGATTTCCGCCTCGTTCACATTGTCTTTCACGATAATCGAGAAGCCGATGTTCTGCTTCACCCGGTCGGAAATCTGCCTTGCATTCAGCAGGATAAACACCAGGACGCCCACCACCACCAGCACCAGCGCGATGCTCAGTGTCGATACGAAATAGGAGCCTGCCACTTTTCTTTTTCTGCCATTTGTCATGCCACAACTCGTTTTGAGAGGGCAAAGATAAGAATTATATCCAATTATTTTTACCAAAATCCTTGTACAAACTAAAAAACGCTTTTATATTTGCACACGGAAAAAACAAGGAGTTCTTAGTGTTTCTTTCTGCGAAAATAGCTCAGTTGGTAGAGCACGACCTTGCCAAGGTCGGGGTCGCGGGTTCGAGTCCCGTTTTTCGCTCGCTGTAGAGGCGCTCGAATGGTGGAATCGGTAGACACGCGGGACTTAAAATCCCGTGGCCATTGCGGCTGTGCGGGTTCAAGTCCCGCTTCGAGTACTAAAAAATCGCAAGTTTTGAATTGTCAAGGCTTGCGTTTTTTTTATGGGGTATATCTTTTGATGATATATTTTTTGTAATTTTACACCTTGATAAAGGTTTGGTTATGGCAGAGGCATTGATTCAATTTCCCTTGACGAATCCTGTGTTGATTTTCGCAGTGATTCTGTTCATTATCCTGTTGGCTCCGGCGGTGTTGCACCGCTTGAAGATACCCGATTTGATCGGGTTGATTATCGCGGGGGCGCTGATCGGTCCGAACGGTCTGGGCATCATGTTGCGCGACAGCAGCATCGAGTTGTTCGGGACGGTGGGGTTACTCTACATCATGTTCATCGCCGGGCTGGAAATCGACATGGCGGACTTGCGGAAGAACTACGGCAAGACGCTGACGTTCGGGCTGTACACCTTTTTGATACCGATGATTCTGGGGACGGTGACCGGCGTCTACTGTCTGGGCTTTTCGTGGCCCACGTCCGTGTTGCTGGCGAGCATGTACGCCTCGCATACGTTGATTACCTACCCGATTGTCAGCAAATACGGCATCACGAAGAACCGGGCGGTGAGCATTGCCATCGGCGGAACGGTGATCACCTGCATCCTGTCGCTGCTCGTGCTGGCGGTGGTGGTGGGGATGTCCACGGGAGAGATTGGAAAGGCGTTTTGGGTGAAGTTGGGCGTGTCGAGCGCGGTGTTCATCGGGGCGGTGATGATTCTTTTTCCGATGTTGGGGCGTTGGTTTTTCAAGCGTTACGAGGATTCCGTCGGGCAATATATTTTCGTGCTGGCACTGGTGTTCCTCGCGTCCTTCATGGCGGAGGCTGCCGGATTGGAAGCGATTATCGGGGCTTTCCTGGCAGGATTGGCGTTGAACCAGTTGATTCCGAATACCTCCGCGCTGATGAACCGCATCGACTTTGTGGGGAATGCCATTTTCATCCCTTTCTTCTTGATTGGCGTCGGGATGCTCGTGGATGTGCGCACTTTCATGAACGGCTGGAGCACCTTGATTGTGGCGGTGGTCATGTGCGTGATGGCGACGCTCACGAAGTTCCTGGCGGCATGGCTCACGGAGAAGAGTTTCCGCTTGAAGCGGGACGAGGGGCGTCTGATTTTCGGGTTGAGCAATGCCCAGGCGGCGGCGACGCTGGCGGCGGTATTGATCGGGTATAAAGTGATTCTGGGTACCGACGCGGCGGGCGAGCCGATACGCCTGTTGAATGAGGATGTCCTCAACGGCACGATTATCATGATTCTGGTGACCTGCACCATAGCCTCCTTCGTGACGCAGCGGGCGGCGCAGAACATCGTCATTGCCGAGATGGACGGGGAGACCTTCGGCGGCGGGGAGGACGACGACGAGCGCATCCTCATCCCGTTGAGCAATGCCGAGAATGTGAGCGAGCTGATTACCTTGGGGGCTGCCATCAAGTCGCAGCGCAACAAGGCGCGGATGATTGCCGTCAGCATCATCAAGTCGGACAACACCGACCCCACGGCATCCAAGAAGTCGGAGATGCTGCTGGAGAAAGCGGTGAAAGTCGCCGCGGCGACCGACCAGCACATCGGCACCGTGTTGCGCTATGACTTGAACATCGTGAACGGCATCCGGAATGTGGCGAAAGAGAATAAAATCACGGACATCGTCCTGGGGTTGCGCACGGAGAAATACATTTCCAACGAGTTCCTCGGAAAATTGGCGGAGGAGGTGCTGGCGAAGTGTGCCACGACGACCATCGCCTATCGTCCCATGCAACCCATCTCCACGGTAAAACGCTTTGTGGTGGTCATCCCGGGGGATGCGGAGAAGGAGGTGGGGTTCCCGTATTGGTTGATCAGCCTTTGGAACATGGGCAAGAACCTGGGCATGAAATTCGTCTTCTACGGTCACCCGCATGTGTTGGGCATCTTGCAGATGGTCAATTCCAAGCACGCGATAGATGCCGCATTCAAGGAATTTACGGACTGGAACAACTTTCTGGAAGTGGCGAACGGGATACAGGAAAACGATGCGTTGGCGTTGGTGATGAGCCGCCCCGATTTTCCCTCCTATTCGCGCCACATGGAATATGTGCCTACCTATATTAATAAGTATTTCAGCACCATCAACTGCCTGTTGATTTTCCCTCTCCAGTTGGGTGTGGGGGACGACGCGACCACTTTCCACAGCATCTCCATGATTAACCGCGTGGAGGGGATGGACGGTCTGGTGAAAGTGTTGAGGGGACTGTTCAAGAAAAACAAATAAAGGTATGGCGGAAGAATCGGGCAAGCTTGATTTTCAGGACGGAGAGGCGTTGAGGGCGGCTTTGCAGGCGGGGGATGAACGCGCTTTCACGTGGCTGTTCAACCGGTATTATCAGGATTTATTCGCCTATGCCTGCCGCATCATGCGTGAGGAGGAAATCGCTGCCGACATGGTACAGGACACGTTCTATAAATTGTTCGCGAAGCGGGAGAGCCTGGAGGTGCATTCCTCGTTGCAGGCTTATTTGTATAAGTCCGTCTACAATCACTGCGTGAATGAAATCAAGCGTCGCCGGATGGAGGTGTCGTATATGGACAAGGAGTTGGCGGACTTCTATTTCCAGGAAATCCTCCAGACGCCGGAGGCGGAGATGGTGTTACGCAATGAAGAGATACGCCGGGCGGTGCAGGAAGCCGTAAACGGATTGCCGGAGCGTTGCCGGGAGATATTCGTATTGAGTAAAATGCGGGAACTGTCCAACAGAGAGATTGCGGAGAAACTCGGTATCTCGGAAAAAACCGTTGAGAATCAAATGACCAAGGCGCTCTCTTGCTTGCGCAAGGAGTTGGAATGGCTGCTTTGCTGGTTGATATTTTTTTCTTCTCTTTAAAAAAACGGTCCCATGGCGTAGGGGGAAATTCGTTTTCGATTGTCATAGCTTTACAAAAGGATAGGTATGACTGAACAGACAGACGAATTGATAGCCCGGGTGCTGAACGGAGAGGCATCTTTGGAGGACATCCGGAACCTGGCGGACTGGGTGCGGGCGGATGAACGCCATGCCGTTTACTTCCGGCAGTGGAAAAAAGTGTGGCACCTGGCCCATGAGCGGCAGGCGACTCCGGAACGCCGGGAAGAGGCCTTGCGGCAGTTTGTGGCCTATATGAGGCGTCCGCAACCCGCCGGGCGTTTGCGGCGTATGGTGCGGTGGATTTCTTCGATGGTCGGCGTGGCGGCGCTGGTTGCCGTGGTGCTGTACACGGGACTCCGGGAAAGCGGAACACCTCCCTTGGCGGAGCCGCCCGTTCAGGTGGTGCAATTGGTGCTTTCCGATGGCAGCCGGCATGAATTGACGGGGGAGAACGCCGTGCAGGATGTGGCGGCTGTCTTGGAATCCGATACGGTGGCTGTGCCAGTGACGGAGTACAATGAAGTCATCGTCCCCTCCGGTACGACCTACACCTTCTCCTTGCCCGACGGGACTTCCGTTGTATTAAATGCTGAGAGCCGCTTGAAGTTTCCGACCGTTTTCGGGGATGCGGAGCGGCGGATTGCTTTGAGCGGAGAAGCCTATTTCGAGGTTGCGCGGGATGAAGCGCATCCTTTCTTCGTCGAGTTTTCCACGGGAAGCGTGCAGATCTTGGGAACGCAGTTCAATGTGAGTGCTTACGACGGGGCTTTGGCTTTCGCCGTGCTGGTATCCGGTAAAGTGAGAGTGGCTTCCGGCGAGGAGGCGGTGGACTTGCAGCCCGGACAGCTTTGCGAGTTGCATGCCGAAGGCCTGACCGTCGGTCGGGCGGACCTGATGTCCGTGCTGGCATGGAAAAACGGGGAGTTCGTGTTCAAGGAAGCCTCCTGGAAGCAGGTCATGGATGAACTGGCGCGGTGGTACGATGCCGATATCCGTTACAACGCTTCGGAAATGGAGGGGGTGAAGCTCCACATTTACATGGAGCGCACTGCCACCTTGCCGGAAGCCTTGGAAATCATAGCCCGTATGGTCGATATCTCTTACAGCGTCGAAGGAAGAAAAGTAATCATCAAAAGACGCTAAATCATCACATATTCATTAACAAATTAATTTTATGAAAAAAACGATTCAGAAAAGGGAACCTTTCGTTTCCCGATGGGGGAAGCGCATCGGACGTTGGGCGGTATGCCTGCTGGTGTGCTGTTCCTCCGTGTGTGTGTCTATGGCGCAGGCGGCTCCGACGGTCAGTCTGAACAGCCGGGGTGAAACTTTGGTTAAGGTCATCGAGCACCTGCGCAAGCAAACCAAGTACAATTTTCTTTTCAATTCAGACGAACTGGTGCATGCCGGCGCCGTTACCGTCGATTTGACGGAAGTGCCTTTGCAGCAGGCGCTGGATGCGGTCTTGGCGGACACAGGGCTGGAGTATTCGCTGGAAAACGGGACGGTCGTCATCCGGAAATCCCAGGCACCGCAAGCTCCGGAATCAAAGGAAATCAAGGGAAA
>CAJTSF010000009.1:0-1802 GCA_910578985.1 uncultured Odoribacter sp.
CTTTATATTCATGGCAACCGATATTATCATCGGTCCGGTTACTCCAAAGGTACGGGAACTTCCGTGAATTTGTCGCGGTTCCTGTAAGCCTTCTCCCAATCCAGACGGCTGACGGCACTACTATTGCTGTCGCCCCATTCAATCTTGCCGTTAAAGTTCAAGTCGTACAAGAGCAGTTCATAGGTCATGGTACCGCCCGTCGCCATCATTTCTTTGGCAATGACATTCGGGTCGAAAACCGTGACTGTCTGGTTTTCATTGACCTCACCGGCAGACATCGCCCACACCGTAGTACCGTTCCCTAACTTCACCTGCGACATGTGCAATCCCAATGCATTCGAAGTCGCAAGATTCGGATTTTCCGATCCCACATAGACGACATCCCCTTTCGAAATATCGATATTCGTCGCTTGATTCGACGTAGCGCCGAAAGCGATGGGCTCCGTGGCAATCGGCAGGTGGTTGCGGTGACGGAATACTAAATGGAATCTCAAGTCCCTACCATCGACAGGCACCACTCCCGGAACGGCAAGGGCCTGCTTCCCGTCACGATCCACCAGGGTTCCGTCCGCCAGCAGCAGACAGGTGTCAATGCTGGCAGGACCCACGTCATCCAAGGAGTGCCACAATTCCACATAGACCCAGTCTATAATGGCTTTGGAAACATTCGGCAACGCTTTGCCGTACGTCGGCAGATAATCCTTGATGGAGGATTTCATCTGGCTGGAAGACGCCACCAAAGGTCCTTCGAGATATAATTTGGAGACGGTGACATAGCCGGTATCCAGCATCACCAGGTTCATGGTCGATCCGAACATCGACTGACAATAGAACGCATTCTGCGCCCGCACATCATAGAAACCTGCATCGCCGAATTTAAAGGTGTCGCGGGCATGTTGCAAATCGACGGACCCGGTCTCATGGATGTCCAAATTCTCCCAGCTTACCCGCCAGGGCACCGCCAAGGTATCCTGCGTCAAGCGGCAAGCCACCGATACGGAATCCCCCTGCTGGATGTAAATCTCCCCGCCGTTCGGATACCACACGTCATGGTAGCCGACCGCCAATTCGAAAGAGGGCGGTCTGTGGTAGAGCACTGTATCCCTCAACGGAGACTTGTTCGCCCACGGACACCCGTGCGCATCCCGCAAATAGGTCAGTTCATGAACATACATGTGCAGACTGTCCGCCGCTGAAGCTGCCACAGAGTAATTGCCGTCTTTGCTCTCCTTGTTGAGGACGTAAGTCGGACGCCCCAAAAGCTTGCCATCGAAGTCATAACGGTAAACCGTGAAATTGAATGTAAACGGAGCGGTTCCCTTCAGATCGAAGTACATTCTTGCCGTTCCCTGCCCGATACAGATGTCATGTTCGCTGGCATGCAGGTCCGCTTGAGGCAGGCTGTCCACGCAGAGTTGCTGGGTGGCAGGCGAGAGGCTCGCCGGACAACCGTTGTCCGCGATATAGACATATTCCACATCATAGCACCCCGGTTCGGGACTTACCCAAGCGCCCAGGCTGATTTCTTTCGCCTTGCCGTCGGCTCCGGTGACATAAAATTTACCGTCCTTGTTGTCAGGATCATACATTTTGAACAAATCGATGGTCTGAACGCAACCGCCTACCGTCCGCTCCTGATCTTTCAGGATATTCCAATTGATAATGCCACCGCTCTGGATTTCCACCTGCGCTGCGGAATCGATATTTCCTTCGCAACCCATGGCATTGTAATCATCGAAGAAAGAGCCCGGCTCTACACTGTAAATGTAGCGTCCCAATTGCAGGTAAACCAAATCCAATAC
>CAJTSF010000009.1:1901-80841 GCA_910578985.1 uncultured Odoribacter sp.
CCCGGCTCTACACTGTAAATGTAGCGTCCCAATTGCAGGTAAACCAAATCCAATACCGTATCACGGGAGTAAATCAGATAGTCGGTCGTCTTGTTTGAACCCAAATCCTGCTCATATTCATTCAGCGTAAAGCGCCACGGTCCTTCTCCTCCGGTAATCTTGACGCCCAGTTTCACCGTGTCCCGACGGCATACCATGGTCTGATCGCAGACCAGGTCGATGGTCGACAGCGTCGGAACCGTCATAATCGCCTTGGTGTAGAACTCCGGAATCGAACAGCCGTTCCCGTCCTGCATGTAGACAAATTCATACACACCGGATGAATCCACATGCAAGGTGTCCGTGAACTGCATGATGTCGATTTCCTTGTGCAACTCTTCACTTCCGTTCAGCCTATAGCCATATTCCCAAGGAGCTACGCCTCCGTTGAGCGTCAGAATCATGTCGATGCCATCGGAACCGCACGCCACCCCATTCAATGGCGTGATGTCCAACGTCGGCAGAGGTTTGATGCGCAACGTCATGGTATCCGTCGTCAATGTGTCGCAAGAGTTCAACACATCGCACCACAATTTAGCTCCGTCCCAATTATCCGCCACGTTAGGAATCTTGAACTTGTATTCGCTCTCATAAGTGGTATAAGACGCTTCTTCCACCCAATACTTCCCGTCCGGATAAAGGATGTGCAACCGGTAAGTCATGTTACCGCCCGTTGTTTTCAACACTATCGTATGAGGCGCCGCCTTACAGATGGTATCGACACTCGGCCATTCGGAAAGGATTTCCGGAATACTGTCGATCTTGATCCAGCTGGTCGGCACGGTTTTCTGGTCACAGGCGTTACGGATGTGGCAATAGTAGAATCCGGAATTGCGCGTACACATCTTGATGGACAAGGTGTCCGCCTTGGATTCCTGCAAGGTACGCATGGTGTCCTGCTCATTGGCACGGTAGTACCATTCGTATTTCGCCAGCATGCCCGGATCGGTGTTCAAACGCAATACCGTATCATCGATGCAGTTGGCACAGAACTGTATCAAAGTGCGCGGCACATCGTAAGTGATCGGCTGGGGAATGTCGATCTGCACGGTATGATAGTTCTGTTTCTGCTCATCGGTACAAGCATTGTTATACCAAACGGTGTAACTCTGCTGAAGCCTATCCCGGAAAGGTCCGACAGGACAGTTTTCATTCGTTGAAATCAAATCCTTATCATGATACCACCTATACGTTATCCGGTTATTCGGCGTATTGGTGTCCGCCTTGATAAAGAGGTTCGTGCTGTACCCCAAACACAAGACCACATCCTGCGAAACATCCGTGATATGGATCGTATCATCCACAGCCAGCATGCCCACGTCCACAAAAGTCTCCCCGCAAAGGTTCTTCGCACTGATGGAATAAACGCCTTCATCCGAACGCACGACATTGTTAAGCACCAGACGCCGTCCCGTTCTCCCCAAATCTTTGTCGCCTTTAAACCAGCGTACCGTGGCATCGGTTTCCACACCATAAATGATCTCCTCGCCGACACACAAGGTATCCCGCCGTAACTGGATATTCAACTGCGGTGTTCCGAAAGTCACCTCCACCGTATCGGTCAAGGGACGGTCTTTGCTGCATTCGTTCCAAGCCTTGCAGACGTATGTACCGATTTCCTCTTTGCTGTTCAACACCAAAATCTGGGCAGTGGAAAGGACTGTCTCGTCTCCGAGCTTATACCATTCCGTATAAAGCGCATTCTCAAATCCGCTCACCAAGGTCACTTTCTCCCCTTCCCCCTTACCGCAGAAGCTGGCATTCTTCATCTTATTCTTCAATTTCACCTCATCCCGCGGCGATACCAGGAATTCATCCGCCGTATGATCACTACCGCAGCTATTTTCCACCACCCAATGGTATATGCCGTAATCAGTATCGGTCATGGCTGCAATATCATACACCGGCTGTTCTCCTCGGTAAATCTCCGCCCCGTCTTTTTCCAGGACGTAAGTCAAATTACATCCCAAAGCCACAGGTACATTGGCAGACAAAGGTTCGCCAACACAAACATTCTGCTCAATGGTCGGATAGAAAGAAATCAATCTCGGATCTTTTTCCATGATGATAACTCCTTCTCCCTGCATCATCCGCTTACATCCCGTTGCCGGATCGATTGCCTGCACCGTATAACGGCGTCCGTCGGACCATCCCATCTCATCCGGAAATTCATCCACACTATTAATGGAATCGCATGACTTTCCTTCCAATCTGTTCCATTCCAACGGATTGCCATCTCCTATAAATGCACGTCCCAGCGCTACTCCGTCTTTCAACAGTTCATAACGGATACCCACCTGGCTCGAGGGCAACGCCACCTTGCCGGAGGCTTCATCCACATAGCAATAGTATTTATTCACAGTTGTCAGTTCATATACCTGGATTTCAGGCGCAGGCTTCAGTTCGATGGTATCGAGCATCGGAGTCTGGCAAGACTCGTTCTTCAAGAGTACCGCTACGGCATGGTAAGAAGCGACATCCCCGACATCTGCCAATTTCACCTCCCTGCCGTTCACTCCGGTTCCCGTGCCCATCAATTGCCCGCTCTCCAGCTTGTACAAACGGTATTCCACTCCCGCTTCCGAACCATCCACATACATGTTGGTTTTGCTATCCGGACAGAGGAAACCGTTATTTTCATTCATCAAACGGAACTGCAAAGGCAAAGTGTCTTCTATCAAACGAACGGTTTTCATATCGCTGCAACCACCCCGCAAATCTTCCACACTTACCCATATACTATCCAGCATGTGCTTCCCGGAGAAAGTGAAAGCACCGCCGAAAGGATCCCCGTCCCGCTGTTCCAGCAGTTCGTTCGTCTTCGGATTCCATAAACTATACCGCAACGTATCCGAAGTCGGCGCAGGCATCTCAACTTCGATGCCTCCCGCTCCTTGGCAATAACGCATGGTGTCAGGCAAAAGAATCTCGGGAGCCTTGCCGGGGCGTACCGTCAGTATGCCCGTCATGCGCTCTTCGCAATTACCTACCCATGCCACCACAGTGTAATCTCCCGGCTCCCGGGCAGAACCGATCAACAGGTAATCCCCTGTTCCTTCAACCGGCCGACCTATTTTCCGATTGTTCCACTCCACCTGGTAGTGTACGCCGATATCGGTATGTATCATGTAAATCGGTATGGAATCCGTTTCACGACATAATACCTTTGTCTGTCCCGCCAATTCCAATGAATATTTGGCAGGCGGATAGTTCATACATACGGTACGATCCAGTTTCGTGCGGCAGGTGGGAGAATTGGTCTCCGCCCATACATAATAGCACCCTACGGCATACTGATAGTTGAACGACGTCACAGAATCAGGCGCTGTGTAAAGGATGGAATCGACTTTCTGGTCCTCCAAATAAAGATAGTAGGATATATGCTGATCACGCTGGGACAAGAATATCCTGATACTGTCAGTCAATCCATGTACACACTTTTCATCGCCATATACCTGTCTCTGCTGTGGCGGATCGGTATGGATTATACCGAAACGACTGATGGAACGACGACAGCCGTTATCGGCAACAACTTCATACCATCCCTCCGCAGAATACTTGCCGAAAGAAGTCACATCTTCATAACGTGCAGGTACCAGTCGCATCGTGGAATCCGCCATAAGCGTCCAACCCGGACCACCGTTGATTTGCACCTCCCGATAGTTCATGTCCCAAACCGTATCCCATTCCACCACTTTCCGGTTTGTCTCCTGGTCCAGGCGGCTTAACGTCTTGGTTTCTCCATTGGCGGTAAATTCAAGCGAGTAAGTTACCCCTGCCTCCATCTCTTCCAATCCGATTTCACAAACATCCCAAGGACACATACGATATAAATCGTCTCCTTGCAAATCCGGAATGACCTTGACCGCAAAAGGAGGATTTCCGGTAACTATCTCAAATATGTGGTGCTCTTCGCACACATCATTCGGATAAGCCGGATCCGGCAATTTTTTCTTGATAAATCGATAAACACCGGGATCCAAGGCGCCTGGACGGAATACAGCATTCGGGTAACGACAGGTTTCCAAAGGCATTTCACCATACTCATCCCAATCGAAACAAAGGTGATATTCCGCATCCGGGTCCGCATCATGCACGGGAATTTCCACATCCCCACCGCATGTGAAAAGCGTATCATCCACATAACCGGTCACCATGGTACTCATGAAATCACACAATTCTTCCGTGCGGCAACTGGTTTCCGGATCTTCCGCCGTAATACAATATGAACCGTTCGGCATATCTTCCAATACGACATTCCCCGGATAGATATTCACCAGACCCGGCGTACCTCCATTGTAAGACAACCAATAATTCAGCAACGTATCCACATCAATCAAGGTTATCTCCCTCTTGTCCCATACCCGATGCGACGTTTGAGTGGTCCAACGAACCGTGTCCCGATATACCCAGACTTCCCTGCCGTTCTTGGTATAGCGATATACAGTATCATACTTCACCCTCATATGTTCCTCTTCGTCAACCACAGTACGTTCCGTGATACATTTATCTACACTCCAACGTATAGGCTTCGGTTCGCTATATCTGATTTTCGGCCCTTCAAATGCAAATTCGCACCCTTTTTCTTCATGGACAGCAACAACATAATAATCCCCCTCCTCCTGATAGGTCCCAAAAGTCAAACCACCGGGCGCAACTCCCCGCACGCTGTCATCTCCCCAACGCTCCAGTTCGGTGTTATAAAGTTCCCGTTTCAAATAATAACGGTGTCCGGGCTGCGAAGCGGAAATTCCGATTTCCCACGGACCGGAAGTCTGGCACACAATGCCGGACGGAGTAATCGTTCCCAATTGAGGTCTGGGTACGACTTTCACCTCTACTTCTCCGTTCATATCCGTGACACACTGTCCGATACGTGCTTCGACATAATACCTGCCTGCCGTATAATAACCGGTGAAGCCCAGCGAATCATCTGTACCGTCCAAAGTCTCGACTTTCGTATTGCCCCGATATAAACTGTATTCCGCCGCCACCTCAGTCGTATCCACCCAAACGGTTCCCTCGATAGGCGATCCCTCACAATATTCCCAACCGCCGGAAATGTTAAATGCCCGAGGCGAACGCCGCACTTCTATCTCATCAAACATCACACTCGAACATCCCAATTCACCCGGAAAAGAAGCGGTTACCCGATAGAATCCGTAAGCTGCATCGTCCATATAGAAAGTCAATGCCCCATCCGTTCCATTCTTTGTCTGTACCGGTTCGAATGCCAAGTTTGTCAAGCTGTGTTCCAATTGATAAACAGCATCCGATTCTGAACCGTCCACGGTCACCTCTACATAATCCTCCGGCAAGATACACCGCAAACCGCCATCGGCAATCCGGTGCCGCAAAGGCGTTTTGCCGACCGATACCCAAATAGTATCAAGTGCCGTCTGGTTGTCTCCGTCAGAGGTGATTTCCAAATAGACATAACCGCTCTCCGCCTTGGCATAACGCAATCCGCGACCAATGCCCAAAGTGCGTACATCATCGAACCAACGGACGGAGTAATTACCGCAACCACCGACGGCATCCGCACAAAGCGACATGATTTTGCCTTGACACAAAACCAACGTGTCAAGCTCTTCATTACAATACCCGTCCATAATATCAATTTGCAGCGGTTTCGGTTTGTCCGGAGCAACAGGACATGGCACGTAGGGGAAATCAGGCGGCATCGGCGGCAGCAATTCGTCGCCGTTGTAAGCGATCCACACCCTGTCGGTAGCCACCTGTCCGTCAGGTGTCATAATCTCCAGATAAAGATAACCGCTTTCCGACGGACGCCATCCTTTGAAAGAACGGGCATCGCTCAACAACCCATAAGAATCCGACCAACGGAAACTATATTTTCCCAATCCGCCGGTAGCATAGGCACAGAAGCCCAATGAAGCACCTTCCGTCACGTATACCGTATCTCCGACAGCAGATATGCAAGCGCCGTCATGAATCCAAGCCAACAAAGGACCGCCTGTCCCGTCCGGCAAATCCTCACTATCTCCGGGTTCCGGACGTGGCGGTATCTCCTCTTCCGGCACGCATTCCGCCAACACCTCCGTTTCACGGATACATCCCAAAGAATCGGTTACCGTCACTCTAAAACGCTTGCTTTGATCCAATAGAGGTATCGTATAAGGATTTTGTTCATTTTTCTGACCGGCAGCCAGGAATTCCTCATTGTTCCATTCTATTTTCAACGGCGGCGTCGCTCCTTTCACCGTAATCCGCAACTGGGCGGGAGTGCCGCATGTCGTCGTGACAATAGCCTTGTCTGCCGTTACCGCCAAGGGGCTTAACTGAATATACACATCGTTATCCATCTCCCGCGCACATCCGGTCAATGTATCCGTCGCCACCACATAATATTCCCGATCAACCAACGGCACACTGAGCTTGATTTGACCTCCGTTACCCAACGTATCTTTGAAAACCTCCCCATCGGAACGCCAACGGAAAGAATACAACACTCCCTCCTCGGAAGCACCCAAAGTCAGTATGCGTTCTCCCTCTTCACGCGGGTCACAGAACGGACGTTCGTCACCAATCAAACGCTGGATGACCGGAGGAGTTACTTCTTCAACCGTATGTTTGGGTGACAACACGCTACAACCTGCCTCATTCGTGATCTTTACCTGATATTCCCCATCCAGGACTCCCAACCACATCACAGGGGAAGTCCGGCGTTCTTCATTCAAATCCTCCCCGTCTCTAATCAACGAATAGGTATATCCCAACTGGTAATCATCCATCCGAATAATCACTCTCGGATCTTCTCCCCAGCAATTGATGCTGTCGTTATCCATAAACCGAAAATCGGCAATATCAGGCAACGGTTCTTCCTTAACCTCCACCTCTCCGTCCAACACATTGTCCACATAATCTACCGAAGCCACCGCATGATAAACCCCTTTAGGCACATCCTTTATAATAATTGCCTCGCCCGTGCCACGATACCATGTCGATAACGTATCCCAACGGTTATTGCCCTCTTCCCGGCAAATATGATAAATCACATCTTTTGACGAAGTCGTGATCCGTAAATCAGCTGTCGAATCACCGATACACATCGGACGTTCTATTTCCAAACGTTCCTGGAAACCACGACGGCGAATTTCCACCCTGCCGTTCATCTCCCGCACACACTTCAAGCCCAATTCTCCCTCATTCTGATATTCTCCTACAACACGATAATACCCCCATTGCATCCGATCCCCGGAAATATAGAAATCCAGATTCCCGCCATTCCCATCCATTTCGGTATCTTTCACTTCCTTAAACCCATCTCCGCCATTGTATTCCAAGTGATAGGATACCACATGTTCCGACTGGTTTAACTGGATTAGTTCCTCGGCATTCAATACCACCTCCCGCAAACCCGGATCCTCCACATGGAAAATCTTCGGAGACTGCTGAAGTTCAACCCATACTTTGTAAGTGCGTGTCTGTACCGGATCCCAAGACAAATGGTGGTAACCAGTACCTGTCACTCTTCCATAATGCCTCGGACCATTGGTCATCTTACAATATACCCAACCGGACTCTTTCTTCACATAATGAATGCTTGACACCTCATCGCCGGAAGCAATCCGCCCGTTATCATCATACCACTCATAGGAAGTGATATAAGGGAAAAATCTTGTCGTGTAATAAGGTACATTCACCCAATAACCGACCGTCTCATAGACGGAATTCACATACGTCCTGTATTCGGAACGGTAATGCAAATAATAAGCAGTCAAACCTCCCCCACATTGGAAACGCGATTTCAAGTAAATAGCATCCCCCCGACATACCTGTTCGTTCTCCGCCACATTCCCCTCGGAATCTAAAATAGCCCCCTTGAACGCGCAACCGTAAGGCTCCACTTTCACGTCCCGTTCAACGGAGCATCCCATTTCATCGGTTCCCGTCACAATATACAATAAAGGTTCGGTAACCGGAATTGTCGTTACGGACGGGCTATTATTATTATTGCTTGCCAGATTCTCTATCGGTCGCCAATAATAATCTACCTTTCCTACTGCATCATGTGCACTGACAGTCAATGTCTGCTGACTTTCGTCGAATACTTTCACCACGCCACCGCCCGGCAAATTCAAATCAAAACGACTGGCTTTCAAAGTCACCTCTCCATTCATCCGCACGGAACAATGTTTCGGTGTGGTATCCGTTGCCATCACGTAATAAGTTCCCTCTTTCGTAGGCACCTCCAAGGTCATGGCTCCTCCATAGCGACTCATGGTATCCAATATGTGCACCGTATTCACTTCACTCCAATCCCGGTAAAGCGAATAAACGACTCCCGCCTGCGTATTATCCAATTCGATAAACCGCGGGGATGCCGACTCGGGACAGAAAATACCTCCCTGACCGTTCAGGTTCACGATTCTCGGAGCCTGTTGCCCGAATACCCGCACATTACCCACATCAAAAGAACATCCTGCAGTATCGGTAATCGTCACGCAATACTGACCGACCTCGACCTCTTCAAAAACTGCCGGATAATATTTTTTCACCTTATCGGTCAATACTCCGTTCCGTTTCAGCGTATAAGTATAACCGGGTTGAAAATGGTCATACATCAACTTGACATCGCTTTTAGTACCGATACAATGAATATCGTTCATATCCACTACCGACAATTTTCCGACCGAAGGCAGCTTATGCGGACGCAAATCCAATATCTCATCCATGCCGACCTCACAAAACGAAACCGGATTCCGCGCCACGACTTTATAAATGCCTTGCGTAATGTTCTTCATCAACAAAGCCTTGTTGGTTCCCGGATAAATACGCTGCAAAGTATCCCATCTGCCCTGCGGATCATTCTCATCACGCTTACACAAGAAATACTCGATGTATTTTTCAGAGCCGGACAAGGCAATATCCCCATTACCTCCCTCACTACAAACCGGACGTGCCACGGAAGAAATGAATTTCCTCGGCCACGGGTCTTCCTGCACCGTCACTTCATTAGGCATCACCGTGCGGCATTGCATCGTGTCTAAGGCGATCACCTGATAATTGCCTGCCTTGACATAAGGGAAATACAACGTGTCACCCCGTTTCACATCATCTCCATACAAAGTCTGGAGAGCCGTATCCTGTCCGACTTCATGCAACTCATAAATGACATGCGGCAACGAGCCTTCCAAACGCAACGTCACACCATCACCCCCTTCACAATAAACATTTTCCCCTCCTAAATTAAAAGGTGCTGTCACACTAAAAGTCAGATTGGCTTTCGACAATTCGTCCCCACAGGAGTTTTGCACCAAACAATTGTAATTTCCCGACTTGTCCCATCCCGGCACATCACTCATTTTTAAAGCATTCGTTATTGAACTGGCCACCTCTCGACCGAATTCATCCAGAATCGGTTTGCCGTTGTACAACCACTTATAGCGCAAATCCGGACCGGTTGCAGTCACCTCCAAATATTCGGGTGTACACAGCAAAGTATCGTAATTCTCCAATTTAAAATCGAACACCGCTTTCTGCAACAAATTGACTGTGGCAGGCGTTGATTCTGAAAAACCGCATATATTATACAATCTGGCCACATATACCCCCGCATGGCCGTTATCCATGGTATCCGCCGTCAAATCCGTCGTTCCCGCACCTTTTACATGATTTCTTTCATCAATCAGTTTGTAATCATTCAAATACCAACGAATACTGTCCACTTTATACTCATTGGAAGCAACCACCCGCAAATGCAAAGCCTTGCCTTCGCAATAAGTACGATCCACATCCGGAGAACTCAACACTTTCGGGACTTCATTCACCCGCAAGGTGAAAGGATTACTTTCAATGAAAGGACATTTATTCTGCACCCTCACCTTGTACTCTCCCCCCGCATCAGCCGGAAGCGAATCGAAAATCAAAACATTCGTCGTTTGACCGGGTAACTCCGCATTATCTTTAAGCCATGTGTATTTCAGCGGTGAAGAACTTTGCAACTGATTGACGGAAACAAATTTAATAAACTTATCCCCCCGACATACCAATGTATCCCATCCTTGCGGAATATTTTCATAAAAACTCAACGGACGATCTACCGATACGCTTATCAATTCACTCTGCTTGCTGCCGCATTTCTTGCCCTGATTTTCCACAATCCATCTGAATATGCGATTCTCCGTCACGTTATTCAAGACGACTAAAGGACTTCCCGATTTACGATCGATTTCTTGCAAATAATCATATTTATCATATTCGACCAACGTATACTCGAAACTGCCTTTTCCATCAACCTCCACATATAACTCCGTATCTCCCCCTTCACAAACATATACTTTATCGCTAAAACTCGTTATGATCGGAGGTGTCACCACAGAAAGATTTATCTGCGATGAGTCTATACCGCATTCATTAGAGGTCCTCACTTTATAGATACCGTCGGAAGAAGGCATCAATACCAACTCCATATAATTTCCTGTATAGTCAGCCAACTGTTGGAAATTTCCGACACTATCCGCCTTGAACCATTCATAAGTGATATTCTTTGCCGGTTCTACCCGAATACCCAAACGGGCAGTCTTTCCCTCATCCTGGCATAAAGTCTGGTCATCATTCAAACGTCCGATAATCATCGGCGCACGTTTGTTATTCAAAGCAAACGTATCACTGACCACTTCTCCGCAAGCATTGGATACCCGACAACGGTAAATTCCATTATTAGTCCCTTCAAATCCTTTGAATGTCAGACGATTCAATCCTAATCCCGTTACATTGCCGGCTCCCGCATAATCCACAAATTTTCCGGCACTGCGGTCGAATATCTCCCACGTCAATTGCAATTCCGTTCCCTCAGGCTGTACAAACAATTCAACATCCTGCAACTCGCATCCCGCTTCATCTTTCGGCCCACTCTGAGCTATAATACGCGGCGGCAAACAATTCTGTGCATAACCGTCACCTTCTCCACCCGCATATCCATCTTTCACGGTAACCGTAAAAGGTACTGTACTCATAGTCCCTTGAAAATAAACTTCCAAACGATAAGTTGTCGTTACATCCGGAGACAATTGCACCGGTGTATTTTTGCCGACCAGTTCTCCGGAAGCACGAGCTGCCCGCATTGCAGTAGGCATGGGCGCAGCCATTCTCGCCACCATCATTCTATCACGGTCCTTATACCACAATACGGAATCCGCGTTAGTCTGAATATCCATCTCCAATGTTTCCCCCTTAAAGATCACGCGATCGCCCCCCAAATTCAATTCCAATCGAATAACATCCACTGTAATCTCTTTGCTGGCAGAACACTTCCCGCCATTGTATCCCGTCACCCGGTAAACGGTTTCTACATGAGGCGATACAGCCAATACGCTGTCCCGACTTCCGGTGCTCCACTCATAACGTTGCGCACCGGAAACTTTCAACTCTGTGCTATGACCGAAAATCACCGTCGCCGTTTCGCCGGGAAATACGCTTAATCGCGGAGCCGAAGCTACTGCTACGTTACAAACTCCTGAAGTTCCCGCAACATTTGAATTATTGCCTGCCGTTCCTACCTGTACCTCCACCTCACAAATATATTGTCCCGCCTCTGCCAAAGTTATTGACGAAAAAGACATTTTTTCTCCTGTCCCTACTATATTCCCATTCCGCTTCCAAGTATATGACACCGTATATTCCTTGTTGATTATTTTCTGTTTCACGGCATCCGAACAGCGCTCGGTATTAAAAGTAATATCGGCTACCGACAAACTTTCATTTGTCTCTCCCTCGCACAACTCCAGACGTACCTCTGTCAATGACACCTTACTTATGCTCAATCCATTCGGAAGAATCGATACAGTCACAACATCGCTTCTGGTTTGTTGTCCCGTCAATTGATCCTCCACCACACAATAATATCCCCCCGCATGAGCTTGAGTTATTCCTAACACCTCATAGATCTCAGAAACTTTTAACAAATTCGTACCATCTTGCCGAAACCAGTTCACATTGTAAGTCACACCTTCCAAGCAAGCGACTTCCGCCTGTAAACGCAACGTATCTCCTTCGAACAAATCTGTCTTCCCAACAATCTTCACTCCTCCCACCTGTTTACATACCGAAGCACTACCTTCCCCCGAACCAAACGTATATTTTCGGGCATCCAACGTCTGTGCATTTGTGTATAAACCACACAAAACAAATAATATACAAACAATTGATTTCATTCCTTGTCAATTATTTCTTAAACAACGAACATACATGTAACTATTGCGCGCAACCCGATGCTTACCCATAGCCGGTAAAACACTTGGTACATTATTTACATCAGAGAGATTCATCGTAATTCCACGCACAATAGAAGTCGTCTTGTTTCCACCTTTTATCGGTAATCCCGACCACCAACAAACACTTTTGGTCGCATCAGCTGTAATAGCAGTTGCCGTTTTATTAACATAACCTCCCCAATAAGCGCTAAAACCGGTCGTATTGCAATCTCCGGAAGGACACCAGACCGAATTTCCTGAAACCATTAAGGATTTCACATCACCTTTTCTATCCCAACCATAAGTTTCTTGATCAGTTATTCCTATGAATTTTTCCAATATGCCCCACTCATTATCCGAAGGAAGATGCCAACCATCCGGACAGATACCCTGTATATCCACCTTACTGTCAGGAACATATTTTACTCCATAACTAACCAACAGATTATAATTAAAAGTCTGATCAACACCTCTCCATTGTGTATTACTTGCATTAAAAGAAGCCGAACACTCACCTCCACACAAAACCTCCCACCAAGTATATAAGCCGCCGTATTGTTCACACTTCATAATATCCATACATCCTCTTTGCACACCTTCTTCTTTATGAGCATTTTCCAAGTTTTCCAAGGAAACTCGATCACCTACATTCAAATTCTTCGCCATCCAGCATTGTGTCCCAATCTGTACCGTCGGATATTCTCTTCCTTCATACTCGATGGTCGCCCCGCACGGACAATCTGCCGGATTAGTCGTTTTCGGCTCGACTGTAATGTGGATAGGTTGTGTTTGGATGTGTTTTCCTACCTTAATTCGACAAATGACCTCATGTACTCCCTCTGCATTTCCAAAATGAGTCCGTTTCGCTTTATACGTCGAAGATTTCCCGGATTCTGCAAACACCTCTACTCCATTAACTTCCCAAGAAAAAACAGCATCCGCTCCCAGCGTAACTTTCACCCCCTGCGCCACATCACATCCGTCTACCACATCCGCTAAAATCGAAAAATCCGGTTCCAGATTCAACACCCATACGACCAATTCTTCCGTCGATATGACTCCGCCCGGACACCTTGCATCTCTTCGAAAACGATATGCCAACGCATTGTCTGTCGTATTTTCAAAAACATCCTGCAGATTCAAAGACTCTCCTGTCTCTCCCGCCAATAATTCCATCGGTTGATCACCCTTTTTCAAATACCACTCATACTGAAAACTCATTCCACTCTCTTTACCGAAAAAAGAAGGCAATGTTTGATTGGATACCTGATAAGAAATAACATTCGAACTGCTTACCACCGTATCCGTCATTCGCCCGTTCTCCCCGACAATCCGTCCACCATCCGCATAAGTTTTTATATCCGGCACATCCCGCACGGCACGAAAACCCAAAGTACTGTCCTGCATCCTATTATCCGTAATGTAATGTATCAAAGAACGATCAGAAACCTGCAATTCCGTATTTCCTGAACTGAATCCCCCTCCTTTGGGTATAAAACCACTTTGAGGCCAAAAAGTCTCGTTTGTTGTCACAATACCTTCTCCATTCAACTCTCCATCTCCTAAATAATCCGCTATGTTTCTATATCCGACAGAAGCTTCTACAGAATAACATATCTCCCGCAGGTTACCACTCATTTCCATCAAGCCATTACATGAGGCTCCTGCCGACTCCTGCGTCACCCCATCCGGATGCGAAGCAAATGCGCCACAACGCAACGGTCCCATATGATTTCCTGCATTCACATTTTTTGCCGCATCCTGTACGTATTCGGTGTCTTGATAAGCATTAATCACCTCACCTTCTCCTGCTACAGCACTATAATTCGCCGTATTCCAAGCATAGCCTCCCACTAAGGCAGTTTCCGGAAAAGGTCTCCGACAAGATTTTTCAAACTCCAATTCTGTCATCGGACGCAATCCCGCCCAATCGCAATAACACAACATTTCGAAAGGAGAAAGATAATTGCATGCCAAATTTTGCCCATCATCTTCTGCATTATAGCGTATATCTTGTGTCAGATTATGAGCGAAAATAGCCGGACGATCCGGTTCATTAATATAAACGACAATCCCATTACGTGCAGAAGGCTTGGTCTTATCGCCGAAAATGTATTCTCCCGGTTTCATGGAAGCCAAACCCGGAATACGGTATTCTTGCTGCCGGCGAGAAAGTTTATTCAAAAAATCGACATATTGAGCCTGGCTCAATTCATATTTCATTGCATAAAAACCGGAAAAACCTTTAGGATAAGTCGCTTCCAATGTCCAATTATCGTTTCCGACATTAATTTTCAAAGCACCTGATTTGTCAATCAAAGCTGCTTGATCTGCATTTTCTATCGACCATATCGTATTTTTTGCTTTTCCGTCTCCCGCATAAAACGCTCCTTCAGGCACCAATACCATTTCTATCAATTGGACTGAAAATTCCACTTTATCCGCCGATATCGCATCATCCACCGGAATTCCCGCCAACTCCGACAGAACTAAAGCAACCCCCTTGTCCGTTACGTCAGCAGCCCCATTCATTTGCGGAAATAAAAATACCCCTACACCATTGTCTCCAACACACAAATTCAAGCCGGTAGCCTCATGCCCTGTCAATTCTACATTAGCGTGTTTCCACGCACCAGCATCCGTTTTCAAGCGATATTTTACAAATACCCAAACTGCATCCCAATTATAAGGATCATTCCAAGCATTATTCCACGAGACGCTAAAGTTTAATTGTACTTTTCCGGATTGGTGACGTGCTCGAACAAGCTCGCCATTTACTCGTACATTATTGGCAAATATATCTACAGATGCCAACCAAAGCAGTATCAGACAAATTATTAACCTATTCATACATACACGTTTATTGAAGCCTATAAGCACAAAAAACCTATATTCGCTGCAAATTTATATTATTTATTTAAAAGAACAACCATTTTTAATGGAGTAACCGTTAGTTTGTTACACTTGTCTCATTTCTCACACACCGTACACTAATGGCAAAATCCGTGTCTCCTTCATAGGGACGTACTTGATCAGAACCTTTATCAATGGTAATACCAATCGCCGTTCCACCTGTTTTTAATGTGGATGACCAATAATCACCGGACTCATCTCTTCTTGAATATACTCCTGTCGATGGAGCATAATATCCTGACAACGACAAACGAAGTTTATCTACCAAAGAACTTCCCTCTCCCCGGTCGTTTGCGGCCCTCTCCAAATCATCCCATTCCGCTTTTGTCGGAATATGCCAGCCATTGGGACAAATCCCCTGCACTTTCTCTCCACTTTCTCCTTTAGTTGCAGCGCTCCATGTATAAAGACGCCCATATTTCTCCTCATCCACGCCGCTTGCCTGATAGCTGTCCGGAACATTTATACGCAAGTTGGCTTGCATCCAACAATTTCCATCCTCTCTGGGAATTGTCGCATACGTATTACCATCTGCATCTACGACTAAATCCCCGCAAGACCAACATTTTGAATTGGAATCGGTTTCTTTCGGTGCAATATAAACAGCAATCTCCTGACTTTGTGTACATCCTTCTATCTCCGACTCACAAATCACAGTGACTTCCGTTCCAGCATCACCTAAACTCCTATCCGGAGTATATTCCGCAGCATCAACATCATGATCCTCCTGTCTAATATACTGATTAACCCGCCAACGAATAGTTCCCGCCTGATGATGGGATGCGCTGATTACACGAGATTCATCACATGCATTCACCGTATCTTTCAAACTGCTCAAATGCAAACCATTATTATGAAAAATCAGTTCCACTTCATTGGAAAGTAATTCTCCCCAACGAGAACAAGCTATGCGACGTACATAATAACTGAAAACACCGGGACGGCGAACTGCAGGTTCGTACTCCAAATCTTTTTGAGTCGCCTGCGGGATTACAGTCCATCGGTTACTATTTCCTTCGCGTACTACCCAACGATAAGAGGTGGTACGAGCGTCTGCCGAAGAAATCTCTCTCACCTCACCTTTTTCATTCATACATACAACCTGCTTGACCGCACCGATTTGACCGGCAAAACCCGCCGATATGGACCGACAAAACCGACCGCCGCCATCTTGTTCATGTCCATCTTCTGAATCCATGTCCAATTTGTCCCTATTGGAAATCTGCAATTTTGTCAAATCCGAACGAAAACCGCCACCACGCCATACGGTACCACTCCAAAAGGGTTGTATGTTTCCATTTCCGCATTCGCTTGTAAAATCAACAGTTGCCGCGATACAACATTCTTTCAAATTGCCCGCCATTTCCATAATACCCCAAAAAGAAGCTCCTGCTGTTTGCGCCGTACTACCGGAAACAGCAAACGCACCCCCACGCACCGGATTATTTCGCCGATTATTTGCATTTACATTCCCCACCCCATCAATCCGCTCATTTAAGGTGCCGATATTTTTTACATCCGCATCGACAATGGCAACTGCTCCGCTTTCCGTTCCCCAAGGATATGCCAATGGCCGAGGATATTCCGGAAAAAGTCGGCGACATGCTTTTTCATACTCCAATTCAGACAATGGACGTAAACCGGCCCAAGAAGCATATGAAAACATATCCATAGCACTTAAAAAGTTGCAAGCCAAAGCCTGTCCATCTCCATCTTCTCTTGCAATACCATTGTTATTTAAATCATTAATGAAAATCAACGGCGATTCATCCTCATTCAAACCCTTTTGCAATTTAATACCATTACGCAGTTTTGGTTCTGGAGAACCAACTCCTCCAAGCTCCACCTCTCCATCAAAAACGAAACGCCCTTCCGGCATATCATATGTATTGGTTAACACGATTTGCTCGTCTAACGATAGCAAATTTAAAAAATCAACATATTGCCCTTGAGTAATCTCGGTTTTCATACAAAAAAAACCATTGTAGCCTTTGGGATACTCGGCAGAAAGATCCAATACAGCACCGGTTTCATCAGAAAAAGACACGGCATCTTCCGAAACAATCAAATGAGGTTCCTGCGAACCAGTAACACAAAAAGAACCGGATGCTGCCCCGTCACCCAAATAATATGCACCAGCAGGAATATACACCATCTCTATTCCTTGGACAGCAAAATAAAGTTCATTATTTTCCACTTGTCGAGCAGTAATCCCATTGGGGATTTTGCAATTAATCCGACACTGCAAATCAGCCTTACCGTTAACAGGAGAATCCTGCCATACAAATAAACCGACAACTTCAGAACCTGTCTCTCCAGGCAAATAACCTCCCTGCGGAGCAATTTGATGACCTGTTGGAGAGAAAAACAAAGGATTCCAAACAGGTTCTTCTTGCGTACGATATTTAACAAACAACCACACCGCATCAAAATTATAACCATCTTGCCAAGAATTGTCCCAAGACAACGAGAGTGATAAAGTAAAATGATCATCATTTACCCCTACAATCCGCACATCATCACTAATTTTCAGATTGCCGGCATGCAAAGTTGTACACAGCAACATTAAACTACAAAGCCAAGTAACTATTTTCATATTCTCTCTATTTATTACTATTGGAAGGGACCGGCGAATACTTATCCCTATTTTCTTGTATCAATTTCAAATCGGCTCCCCATTCTCCTTCACCCAACCAACCGTCGATTTTTCCATCAAAATTCAAATCCCAAAACAATAATTCATAATCTACTTCCCGACCTTTTTGCTCTAAAAGATAATATACCTGATCAAATACAGAAATCAACAAGTTATCATTATCATCACCAGGAACCATTAAACAAATACCGTTTTCCAAAACAATCATTTGATCACTCAGATTGCCGGAACCATTAACATACAAAGTCTCTCCCTTTGTAAAATCAACGACTGCCACCTCACTGCCCCGTTTCCCAGACAAAGAATAAGCAAGTTTGGACATAATAGGCAAGTGATTCCGCTGATAAACAACAATGTAATAGTTTTTCTTCAACAAAGAGGTATAAGCACTAATCGGGAAACCAATGTATTCATCACCTGACGAAGAAATAACCGTACCATCGCTTAACAACAAACACTCCTGAGTTACCCAGGGTTTAGAATCCAAACCTTCCCGCAATTCCAAAGTTATCCAATCAATAATCTCACGCCCGCCTGTTTCCGGGAAATGTTGCAAGTCTTTCAATGGCAGATAAGTTTGAATCTGACTCTTCATCGTTCCGGTTGCAACATCATAAGGTCCACCCAAAAATACTTTACAACGAATAAAGCCGGTATCTGCCACCTCTACAACAACAGAATCGGAGACTTTTGCATCACAATAACCGTTGGTTGCCGTAAAATAATAAGTTCCCATTACATTGGTCTGCAATAATGTATCCGCAGCAGTCGTTACATTTAACATCTGAGATTCCTCTTCATTTCTTCTCATATAAACCTGCCAAGGGAAAGTTCTCTCTTTATTGAGCAAATGAATGTTCACTCGCTCTTTAGAAGATATGACAAATTCTTTCTTATCGGTTACCCAATGATTGTCATTCTCATTCCGCGCCTTTACCTCTATAGCCGGTGTTCCATGGAAATAAACAGTATCGGAAACCTCCGGATAAGCCAAACATTTGAATTTATCGGATATTTCTACAATCCGGTACACATGATAATCATCCGAAGCTAAACCGACAGCATTTAAAGAATAAGCCTTTAAAGAAGTAAACGCCTTATTTAAAGTCTGTTTTGTCGGTTTTTCTACATTACGCTTATATTTTGTAATCTCATAACGAACATTAAGAGTAGGCATTCCTGACGGAACAAGTTGTACTGTGGTCTTTTCTCCCGGACAAAGATGTTTATTCTCTATCTGTATCGCCACACCAGGTTTAGGTGCCACATCCAATTCTACACTTTGACGACTGACACAACGATTGGCATCCGTATAGGTATAGGTTACCACATATTTGCCCTCTTCTTGATTAAATAAACCATCTTTCAAGGTGTCTTGTCCCATGGTATAAATACCGCCAAGAGGCATTGTCGACAATAATTCATCTAACGACTGTTCACAACCGGATATTTTTCCGGAAGGCGTCTTCAGAGAAATAACTGTCGGACGATTTACCGTAATTTGAGCTTCTCCATGGATATGTTCCGATGCCACCTCACAAAGTTCATTTTCATAATTATCCAATACAACAAGGCGTTCAATCGCATAACTGTCGGAAACCCGTCCAACAAAAGAAAGCATGGTATCACGGTTATAAATAATCAAGTCAGCATTCCCGAACAGATTATGTGCCGGTTGGTCGTCACTTAATTGTTTCAACGACACTTTCCAAGGTGCCACTCCGCCGACAATCTCCAAATGCATCCGAACTGTATCACCAAAACAAACAGTCGTATCACCGCTCAATGTTCCACTAATAGGTACTTCACTGATATTTAACGTAAAGTATTTCTTAATCTGGTCATTTTCAAAATTCGGATTTTCGGCTCCAACAGCTTTCAGATACCAGAAATGATAACGTCCGGGGTGATTTAATCCACGGATGGTATCCGTCAAGCGATCCGTTACTGTTACAAGTACCTCATTGTTCCCGTCAGGAGCAACAGCACCCTCCGGATACCTGTATCCATACGTCCAAGGAGCCGCTCCGTTTACCAAACTAACAACAACTTCATTTTCATCCGTTGCACAAATCGTCAATTCATTTGTACTCAAATGAAGCTTCGGAACCTCTTTCACTCGAATCAACAATGTATCAGAAGATAAGAAACCACAATTATTATAGACATCACACCATATCCGGCAACTGTCGAAAGCCATATCAATTTCATCAAACTGAATAGCAGAGAAAGATTCCAAGTCCGGCGCGAACGTTTCTTTTACCTGTGTACGACCATCCCGATAGCTAAGCGTCCAACGATAATGCAAATTCAAACCGGAAGCCCTTACCGTATCCGTCAATTCATTTCCATCCATAATTTCTCTCAATGAAGATAAATCTCTTATCATCATCGGGATGGAATAGTCAAATTGTGTATAAATAGAATCAGTCTTGAGTCCGCATTCATTGGTTATATCTACATAATATACTCCGTTGGAGACTGTTTTATGTACAACATTTATAGCATCCTGATCTTCATATTCAAGCAATTCCACCAATTCATCACTACCAACCGGCTTAAACTTCCAACGATAAGAAGCTACAAAATCACTCGTATGTTGTACTTTCACCTCAGTAACTTCTTCACTTGAACAACCGAGTAAGGAATCCTGCAACGGATTTTCAGGTTGTTTTCGAACGACAGAGATATGTACCTGTGCTGCCTGAGGAACACATTTATTATGGTATTCTACAATATAATCCATCTCCATTTCTGCCATAGAAAGAACTGGTAATTGTAGTGTATCTGCCGTACTGACAGGCACTCCATATTTCGTCCAACGATAAATAACACCTGCAGAGGGCTGAACGTCCAATTTCAATACGGGAGCTGTTCCTTCGCAGAAATATTGTTCATCAACCCAATTTTCTGCAATAACAGGCTGAACATCAACTTTCAAATGTCCGATTTCAAACATTTCACCCTTAGGTAAACATAAATTAGTAAGACGAACACTATACGTTCCACTATCTGACTCAGCAATATTTCTAATACTCAAATCAATGCGATTCTCACCCACCAATTCTTTATCATTATGGAACCATTGAATAGCATCTGTCGTTTCCAACATCAATGAGTAATCCATACCAACACACAACGTGTCTTTCTTTACATCTATTTCAACAACAGGCAATTCTAATATTCTCAACACCATCTCCCCAGCATTCACACTACCGCAATGATTAGATACATCACATGTAATAATGCAACTATCATATTTAGCCTCCATACGAGGAATCAACAATTCTTGACCGTTTTGTTGTTCAACAGTTCCATCCTGCAAAGTCAATGTCCAGTTGTAATGAAGTAATTTTCCTTCTGCATATTGAGTAATTCCCAAAGTAGTTCCTACACAAATCGTCGTATCTCTTAATACGGATTTCAAAACAGGAGCTGTTGTCACACTCATATAAAGACTATCACTCTTTTCACCACAAACATTGGTCGCCACGTAATAGTATAAACCCGAATTTTCCTGGCTTAATCCGATCTTCAAACTATCAGTTGCTTCCCCATATTCGACAACTTCAGATTCTTCAGTTGCCTGATAGTACCAACGGAAACTAGCATCGAAATTATTGGTAGAAACAAGTGGAATAACCGTATCTGCCTCTGTTACGCAAGCAACAATATCATGCAATGGAGCTATCCGTATGGAATCTTTTACAAAGATTGACATGTCTAAAGAATCACTATGACACGCATTTTCATAAACCACCCGAATATTTCGTTCACTCTTACCTCCTTCTATTCTACCTAATTCAAGTCGATAATCATTACCTAACACTTGTTCACCCTCCAACCAAGTATAAGAAGCTCTATCCGGTTGCGTTGTTTGAATAAAAAGATTAACTGGCTCGCCTTCGCATACGACACGTGAAAGATCAGAGGTATTCAACACCTGCAAAGGTTCATCCACATTCAAATGCAGCACCTCCAAAATTTGATGTTCACCACCACAAGCATTACTTACTCGCACAGTATAAGAACCCGAATCAGACATAATTACTTTGGGAATAATCAATTCTTTGGTATTATTACTCAAATTCTTCCCATCCAAAAACCAAGCAACCTCATCTACTGTATTTAACTGAATCCCCAAAGAATCTCCGGTACACAATGTTTTAATGGAGGGTTCCAATCCATCTACTTTAGGAACAGACTGTACTCTTATTTCCATCGTATCGCTATAAACGGTTTGGCAGCTATTACTTACCATGCAATAAATTCGACTTCTGTCATATTGAGAAGTAATATTATTCCGTTTCAATACTGCTATGCCTTCAAAATCATCAATTGTAACCGTTTCTCCGCCAACAGTACCATCGGCAAACTCAATAATCCAACGACATTTCAAATTTCCTCCTCTTGCATGCAATTTCAACCCCATCGCATTGCCTTGACAAATCACCGTATCTTTCAGGTCGGCAATGATTTCCGGAATACTGTCAATTACGATTTTCACCGTATCCGTTACCGCTTCACAAACATTATCCGCCGTATAATAATAATATCCTGCACTCTTTGAAGTCAACGGTATCATTACCGTATCAGCAGAAGACAAGCGAGTAGATAATGCTCCACGTACCGGTACATAGAACCAAGTGAAACGACCATTCATGCCTTCGTTGTATTCCAGACGTAATGTAGTGCTCTCCGCTATTCCGGCACAATAAATCAAAGAATCAGGCAGAGGTTCCACTTGTGGCTTACGGTCAATTTCTACTTTCATCTCCGCTTTCTGTTCTCCACAAGCATTTTTATAAACGACTTGATATGTATAACCATTAGCCCGATAATTCAACTTACCGGTACTTAACGTTGAGGTATTACCTTTCAATTCATCGTCCAGCGTCCATGAATAAGAAACCCGTTTTTTAGGAGTTACTTCTATTTGTAATGCCGTACTACTACCTTCACAGATTGTCTGAATTTCAGGTGAAGCATCTGTTCGAACCAAAACAGAATCTACTAACAAATGACAAACTTCATACTGCACTCTATCCAACACGCATTTATTGCGCAAAACTACAGAATATACCCCTTCTTGTTGCTCGGAAACATTTTTTAATCGATAAATACTACCTGAACCTAAGCGTTGCGTCTTAAAATACCAATCTACAGTTACTCCCCCTTTAACAGGCACCTGCAATATATAATCCGTACCTAAACATACCGTATCTATCCGAGATTGGAAATCAGTCAATTCCGGAACATCCAAAACAGTAATCTTTACTGTATCAGAAGTCAACTTAGTACCTTCAGGCAAACAATCATTATATACATCACACCAAACATAACTACCATCATAGCTAAGATCTACAGCAGGCATGTCAAAAATTGAATGGGAATGGAAAGCATGCTCCATGGACTCCCGAGTTTCACGTGCTCCATCAGACTTGACAATAGTCCAAACATATCTCAACCCGCCACCACGAGCAAACAATTCTATGTTTACATCTTCACCGGCGCATATTTCCACATTTTCCAGATGATTTTCCAATACCGGAATACTATCGACACGAATCATGCTCATATTGGTCAAGCCATCCGGACAAGCATTTATAATCTTACATGAATAATATCCACTATTCGAAGGCTGAAGCAATACTTTTAATGTATCATCCGTTCCCACTATAGTACGCGATTCTTCTCCCAGTTTATCAAATGCCGTATAATACCATTCATAAGTAGCATCCAATTCCGGATCTTGATTTAAACGCAATACAGTGTCCCGCAAAATTCCATCAGCACAAGATAAAATTTGTTCGGGAAGTTGATCAAAAGTAATATGTTTATCCGCTTTAATATAGAAATCAAAAGTATCAATACTACAAGCGTTCCGATAAATCACAGAATACACTAATGTGTCAGGACTATATGTCAATGATTCTATCCAATAGAATTGTCCTCCTCCATTTTCCAATTTCCGACCGTTATGCCTCCATTCGTATTCCACTCCCTCAACATTCGGTTGTACTACAATTTCCAAATCAACTTCATCACCTTCACATTTCCTTACAAAGCGATCTGTGTGATTTACAACTTCCAATTCCGTATCTACCCGCAATTCTGCTACCGGATAAGAAGCACTTAATTGACAAGGATTTTTAGCTTTCACACTATAAATACCGGCATCCTTTGAAGTTACCGCATCCACTTGATATACTTCTCCCTTTCCGACTTCTATTCCATCCAAATACCAATATATCGTGTCATTAGAAGTAACTGTAAGAGTATAAGGTTCACCTTGACATAACGCATCCTGCTTTTCTTTGATAGATAATGTTGGAACCGTATTGAAATAAACGCCACAAGTATCATATACTCCTCCACAATCTTCATTCCATGCGTAACATACATACAGTCCTTCATTTTTCTCTTTTGTTGCTCCCTTAAGTACCAATGACTGCTCAGTACCCAAAATCTCTCGATCATTAGTCACTGCATACCACTTGAAATTCTCTGCTATGGCACCACTTATCAGAATAATATCGGTTTCATCACTATCGCAAATATGCTGGTCAGGCATCTTTCTCTCCAATTTAGCTACATCCCGAACTATCAATTCTATATCGACTGAATTGGAACC
Organism: uncultured Odoribacter sp.; assembly: GCA_910578985.1. Taxonomy (GTDB): domain Bacteria; phylum Bacteroidota; class Bacteroidia; order Bacteroidales; family Marinifilaceae; genus Odoribacter. Next base: position 26,362 of record CAJTSF010000009.1, read on the forward strand.
ACATGTATTGGACAGTACACAACGATAATAACCAAAATCTTCCATTCCCAACTGGTCGATATTATAAAAATTCTCGCTCGAACGTGGTTTAACTACCACATCATTATGCAACCACTCATAATGAACGCCACATCCAAGTCCGCTGGCAACTAAACTCAGTTTCTGCCCTGCACAAATTCTCTGATCGGGAGTATGGATAATAGAATCAATATCCGTTTCTTTTATTACCGTAATCGTATTTTGCATCGGTGAAGTACAACCGGTTAATGTATCCAAAGCAACAACGGAATATACATTCCCGCTTGCTTCGTCAGCTCCGGTACGACACTCTTTACCTACTAATTGATCCCATTTGACACTTCCTTGACCTCCCCAATAAGTTTTTCCTGTTGCCTCCCCATTCAAATAAAGTTCATACTGCACTCCCATATCAGTCTGCGCTAAAAGAACTTCTGCTACAGGTCCTTCGCGGTAACAATAATTTGCCCGATCGCTTTCCAATACATATTGATTGATCGGACGGGGATTGATCAAACTAAGCCTGTTTTGGAAAGTATATTCACACTCCGTAGCACCTGCAGCAACAGCCCTCCGTTTTGCTACGACATAATAATTTCCTGTCCGATGGACTGCTCCAAATGTTAAACGTTCTCCAGTTCCATCAAGCATTTGTATCTCTTCCGGCTGTCCGTTATTTTCATACATTAAGGTGTAGGTCACATTCAACTCACTGCTTTCCATAAAAATAACAGTCTGCTCCCCTGCACAGAGATATTCGTCTCCATCCGTAACTAAAGCAAATTCCTGCGGGAATGGATCGGCAATCAAAACGACAGAATCTTGACGCTCACATTGAGTTTCTGGATTCAAAACATAAACAGTATATGTTCCAGATACATTCAATACCACTGGCTGCCCATTTTCTCCCGAAAATATGAATGCCCCTCCATCTCCGGTTTGCTCGGACAACATCACATCTTTCCACAATTCATACTGCATGCCTACTTGGGAAGATAATACTTTTAAGGAAACTCCTACTCCATTCTCACAAATATGCAACTCCCGATATTCCGGTTCAAATGCAGGCATAGGATTGACATGTAAGATTACGGTATCTGGCATAACGACATTACATCCGTACAATGTCGTTACGGTATAAGTTCCCGCTTCCTTCAATTTACCTAATAAAATAGCCTCTCCTGTTCCCTCTATAGGTTGTCCGACCACTAAATGTCCCGGCTCTGTTTGAAGGGTGTAATATACTCCTTTCTGACTGCCAGATAAAGTCACAGATTGTTCCTCTCCTTCGCAAAGTATATGCTCGCCTTTTTCAAGAATATTAAACTGTTCCGGACTTTCCTGTACTGCCCAAGCGCCGTATTCCTGTACGCAACCGCTTATACGATGCTTTGCCTGCACGGTATAAAGTCCAATAGCATCTTGTGGATTGAATTTAGTTTTATTGCGATCGGCTTGACTAGTTGTAATAGAATCCAAACAAATGTCATCACAATACAGATAATAACACCCTTTAGATCTATCACGTCCTCCGGTAATAACTACTTCCATCATTTTCCCTTCCGCCGGCAAGCATATTCCTTCTGCATTGATTGTAATCGGATCCAACATATCGCCGACAAACACTTTCACCGAATCCATCACTAATTGACAAGCTGAGGAATCGACTTCTGCTACTACAACATAGTTGCCGGTCTCCTTAAAGTAACCAAAATTCAAAGCTGCCCCCGTGCCTGCTAATTCAGCTTTCGCTTTCTCCAAATAAACTCCATAATCTCCATTTTGCATCAATAAACGATAAGTGACTCCAAGCTCACTACCTGACAATACAAAAGAGCAGGAATCTCCTGGACATAATTGTCGTTCATTCTCTCCTTGCAAAGCAAATACGACTGGTAACGGTAAAGCTTCCACTTGAACTGTTGCAATCTGATGATCTTCAGCACAAGCATTGATAGCATGCAATTCATACATTCCAACTTGAATCGGAGCATCTTCCCATCTATCCCAACTCAATACATTTCCCGATAAAGTATCGCTGCTCATACCATTACTTCGAAAATAGTAACTCCATCCCGCTGCACCACATGAATAAGTAAGAGTCACTCCATCTTCACTTTCTGCACAAAAATCTCCCACGACTAAAGGCTCACAAGTTCCCAAGGGCTCAACGACAACAACACTGTCAAGCATAGTTGTCGAACACTTCGTATTTATATTTTCAGCCACTATTCGGTATATACCCGGCATTGTTTGTGCACCAAAAGACAAATAGTTCCCATCTCCGGGTATTTGACTCATAAACTTATCATTTCGCATCAATGTATAAGTTATTGTATCCACCTCGCTACCAGACAAAATAACCTCTACATTATCTCCACAACATCTCCCTTCAGCCCCGGAAACTCTAAACATTTCTGGTTCTTCATGTCCCTGAATAGTGACTTCTGCCACCTTAGCCGTACAACCGTTTCGCAAATCCACACCGACAACCTCATATTTTCCGGCAGATTGTGCTTTAAATACACCTGCAGAACTACCACTGATAGAATCCAAATCATGAATTCCATCAAACAATTTATATTTCACCTTCAAAGCCAAACGGTCTAATTCAATAACGCTGGAACCGGCAGAACTTTCTGTACCGTGAGGATAACAATAAGCTTCTGCCACAGCGATAATAGGTTCCGGACTCTTACTAATAACAAGCACTGTATCAAGATACACACCACAATTCAACATCGCCTGTGCATAAATCCGGTATTCCCCTGCCTCAGATACAGAAATATTAAATGTTTCATCATTACCGGTTCCCAAAAGCATATCTAATATCTTATTTTGACTGCCTTCTACTTTATGCAATTGATAAGTAACATTCATCTCTGTTTCTTTCAACATGAAATGATAATCTATCCCTTCGCATAAAAGAGGTCCACCGATAGTTTCTACTTTCAAATTTTTATTAGGACGTGACAACTCCTCTACTTTTAAGGTATCCAATGTTGAACATCCTCCCCAATAACCGATATTTTTCTTTACAAACAAATAAGTACCTTGTTTAAATAAAGCATTGAATTCTGTATTGGGATAAACCAAAGAATCCAGTATATCTGTACTGTCTTGTTTCAAGATATAGTAAACGTTACGTACCGTAGAACCGGTTAGTGCAAGATGTATACCTTCTCCTCCCTCGCAATATTGCGGGATTCCGTTTATTTTATCTGATGCGGCTTGCTCGCTCGCTTTCAATTCAAGCGGAAGGCTTTGACAGTTAATTGTCGGATCGGTTAATGTCGCATGATAAACTCCTAATGACAAGTCAGTAATCAATGAATCTCCTTCAAAACCGGAAATGTTATAAGAAATCATACCCGATCCCTCTTTCGTAAGGGTATAGGTCATCTGTTCCGAAAGATTACTTAATCGTATCCATACCTGCCCTTCCTCCGAACATTCACTGATAACTGCCTGATCCTTTTCTAAAACTGGCAATTCAATACTATCAACACGTACATAATTACTATTTTGAAAACAAGCCCCTCTTTCTGCTTTGTAATAATAAGTTCCTGCACCTACATTTTTAAATGTAACGTAAAAATCATCTTTTCTACCTAAAACTATCATTTGTCCGGTAGTACTGTCAATCAAGGAATAACTGGCCTTTGTATCGTATTTTTCTAACAACAGATCAGTGACACTTCCGGCACAAACCATCGGATTGGAATATAAACTGCCTAATCCTGGAACAGAATCAATCTGCACCGTCTGATCTCCCTCCAATGTACATCCATTCCGATCTGCTATTACTATATAAACACCGGCTTCTTGTGGCGTAATTTGCCAATTCAAAGAACTTCCGTCACCCATATATTCTTCTAAAGGATTTGTATTACCTTGGCAGAACAAACGATAAGTAACTTCTTCTTCTGTTGACTGTACGACAATATTCAACGTGCTATCTATACACCCTTGCCCTTCTATCGTTACTGTAAACGGTTGAGGTCTCCGATCTGCACGAATGACAATTTCTTTTCCAATTACCTCATCACAATGTTCTACATCCGTTTTTATTTGGTAAATTCCTTCAGTTATCTTTCGACGGAACCAAGCTTCATTTCCTGTACCATTGAAATAAACACCAGACACATCAGCAAAAGTTCCATCTTCTTTCTTTTGCTGCAACCTATAACGGACTCCACTTTCCGTTCCTGCCAATCCTAAAATGACACCGTCACTACCATCACAATAGATACTATCCCCAATAACCTCAAATTGTTTGGCAGACTCTTTAATCATATATTTGGCAGTCAAAGTGCGACTACAATTTGCAATATCTGTAGCAACGATGTAATATGTTCCTGGTTCATAAAAATGCCCAAATATCATATCACTTCCATCTCCTCCCAAAGCTCCTCGATACCCGTCCCCTTCTGCACTTTCCAGATACAAACTATAAGTTACATCCTGTTGAGTTTCTAATACCCCCATCTCCAAACCAGTCCCTTGGCATGCCATCGCATTGCCATACAATTCATTATCTTTAGGCAAATCACGTGTACGAACGACTACTTTATCATCCATCACTTGCATACAAGTACCTAAACGACCTATAATTTGATATTCTCCTATAGGCAATTGTGTTGAATAGCGCAACGTATCACCGACAATATTAGTCAAATCTGCTATTTTACGATCAGCTAATGACCATAACTCATAAGTCACCGGTACTTGTTCTGCCGGATAAGCTTTCATGTCTAAACGAGGCAATTCAGTTGCCCCAAAACAAAACTCTGCACCACCTTCCACTTTTAGCATACGAGGGGCTGCCAAGACAGTATCACCGGCATGGGTTGCCGCACACCCTTCATTGGTTTTTGCCTCCAAATAATAAATACCGACCTTATTGAAGTGCCCTAACATAATGTCTTTACCAGCACCAACAACCTCCTTTTCCAATATACCAGTAATCTCAGCACTATCACGGTATAATCTATAAGTAACACCTGGTTCTGCATCTCTGATTCCAATCTCAGGAACACTGTTTTCACAATAAGTACCTTTGCCTATAAAATCATTGATACGCGGACGATTATTACAAATCACCTCTATCTCACGGCTCACCCTGCATACACAACCATTTTCATGACGACCTCGGATAAAATAATGTCCGGGTTCCATTAAACGGGTCAAAAACAAGGTATCGTCTACCTGATTAGTCCTGGAAAATTCTGATATCAGAGAATCTCTATCATTGCATAAAGAATAAGTAACCTCATCCATTACAGGATAAATGAAGAATGTGACAGGGTCTCCTTCGCAATAAGTCCGCTCTCCACCGACTTTTACTGAATCCGGAGAGGCTTTCAACGTGGCAAACTCTATTTCTTGTTCACATAAAGTATTTGTATTAATAGCTTTCAAACGATAGGTACCTAATTGTTCAAAATCACCTAATACAATATCTCCATTTATGCCGGATTTCTCAACCAGCACCTGACTATTTTCTTCTGTATCTAAATAAAGAGTATAGGTTACATCAGATTCTGACTGATTAATACCCATGGTTACAGGTGCTTCATAAAAACAATGATTCCCGTTTCCAAACAAATCATCTAATTTAGGAAAGGAATTCCTGCCAATATAGAGAGTATCTTCTAATTCAATACTACAATCTGCGACTACACCTTTAATCAAATATTTGCCTGCACGCAAATTATGCTCACAATATAGCGTATCCCCATTATAATTGGAGAAATTAGCCAATAACACATAACCGTTGGAAGAATAAATACCATAATTAACCAATGGATCGAGATTTTCTCCAAACAATTTAACCATCCCCATTTCACCTTCACATAAGGTATCGCTTCCTACAAATTGCACCAGCTTCGGTTCATCTACTATTTTTACAATATCAAACCGTTTCGAACAACCGGCAACAGGATCGTTAGCAAGAATATAATAATTACCGACATCGCTATATTGCCCGAATACCAATTGTCCTCCATAACCAATTTTATCTCCTAACAACTTTGGATTATCTTCAAAAACAATCTCTCTATATAACTCATATTTGACATCCTGAAGCGCACTTGAAATAACAATACGTAAAGGCTCTGTTAAATTTTTTGCACAATATTCCCTATTTTGAGGTTCAACAATTTCCCCAATGGATGGGGCATGGCGAACATCTATGCTAATGGAATTATCAAATGTCCGAATACATTTGCTGTCATTACCAATATTCGCTTGCACTCGATAAATTCCGGCAACCAATGTACCATGGTAATATAACGTATCATCCAAAGCTTCCGTAAAAGTTAATACGACATCATCTTGCTCATCAATCAAACGATAGGCAACATCCGATTCTGTCGGATAAATCTTAAGAGTAACTTCTGCTGTATCGGTATCAGAACAATAAGGCCCATTATGCCAAATCGTCACTTTTTGTGGAACCCGATTGATGGTTAGAGTTTGATCATAAGTCACTTTACAATGCTCCTCTTTATCCATTCCAACTACATAATAATAACCTACACTATGATCAAATTTCTGAAAAAGAAGTTGTTGATTCGCATTTCCAGCCTTTCTTTCCACCAATCTATTTTGAACGCCGATAGAATCTTTATATAATTCAAAAATACCTGTTTGAAATGGAAGAAGTTTAAATTCTATATCGCTATCCTCACAATAAGTCCCTGCATTTATAACCTCAACATTGGGTACATTAGTTACCACGATAGATAATTCAGGAGAAACAGGGGTCAAACAATTACCTAATTTACCACGCATTTCATATTTTCCTGCTTTGATAGCTCCACTTAACCACAAGGTATCATTTTCTATCTGGGTACTTGTCAGTATGCGTCGATCATTACTTAAAGAATAAAGTTCATATACAATTCCTTGTTCCGGAGAAACAAGTTTAATGGAAATATCAGCTTCATTTTCTACGCCACATACATATTCAGGCAATACAGTTTCTACTTGTCGAGCTACGGGGCTCACAATCACTGTTCCATATTTTTCCTCCCCACATTTTGCATCTTTCGCAACAATGTAATAACTACCTAAACGAGTTCCGTCAAATTGATCAAATATCATTTCTCCACCCATGCCGATCAACTCTTGAATCAATTGACCTCTTATATGAGCGCTATCTATATAAAGAGAATAGGTTACTCCATTTTCAGCTTCTGTAATCTTAAACTCAGAAGATACATTCACACATCGTTCGCCATTATCTACAATCTCTCCTACCCCTGGCAAATAATTATAACGAATAAAAGCACTTCCGGGCATTGTATCAATACAAGCACCTTTCTCAGCGACTATCCTATATAAACCGGAACCAAGTTTCCCGTTAAAGAATAAAGCTTCACCAGTACCTGTTTGTTCTGCAAGCCGTTCATCTACGCCTTCTATCGTGCGCAGCAATACATAACGCACACCTAACTCAGAACCTGCCATCCATACCGTATCAGGTGTCATCACGCCGGCACAATTCCGTTTGTCACCACTAACCATAAAACGTTCTGCTCCTTGACGCACCTGAACATACCCATCAACTAAAGAATAACAATAAGCTGGTATACCATGGTATTCATAAGAAGTCTTTGCTTTTACCCGATAGAAACCGCATTGTTCTTCATTATTATAGGGGAACGTAAATGACAAAGTTCCTCCATTCCCTTGTTGTCCGGATAAATCTGTTACTTCTGTAAATACGACATTATTAGCACTATGTTCCAATATATAGAACACATCTTCGCGCGAATCGGCAACCTTCACTTGTATCTCTTCACCTGGTATCAAACAAACTAAGCCACGATTTTCCAAAGATGTTGAAACAGGGGGCTGACATAATTCAACCCATACTTTTTCTGTAACATTTTGAGAACCACCGTTTGCCCCTACACTATTGACGTTAAGATAAAGGAATCCGCTTTGTGTGATTTTTCCAACAAATTTCTGTTTCGTAGAAATTGGAGTACCGAACTCTTGATACCATGTATAAGTATAGCTTCCGCTACCTCCTATAGCATAAGCGCATAATTCGACATTCTCATCATGACAAACAAGAATTGTATCCACTGGTGTCACGCAATCGGCAGTATGAATATCGGCAGACAGCACTTCACCATCTTGCATAGCATTGACAAACGCAGTCTGAATACATCCTGAACCTTCATCAATCACTGTTACTCCAAAACGCTGGGCTCCATGCAAACTTATCGTCCACGGATTCTTTAGATGCTCTTGATTTTTATCTAACTTTTCAACAGGCTCCCAAGTAATATTTTCTTTACCTACAGCTCCCGTAACAGTCATTTCTATTTGCACTGGATTACCATACACAAATAGTATGGGATTTTGTGCAAAAGATATTTGCAAATCATTAGCTTTTAAGGTTGCCGTACCTTCCATTTCTACCGAACATCCTGTCAAGGTATCCGTTGCTATGACAGTATAATTTCTCTCACGAAGAGGTACCACATAATTCAAGATATCTCCCTCTCCATGACGAATTTGCCCTTCTACTAATTGTCCGTTAGCATACAATTCGTATATTTTACCTCGTTCACTTCCGGACAAAGTCAAAACTCGATCTTCCCGTTCATTATTACAATAGTATCCTCCTCCTGTCAAAACAAATTTTTGCGGCAACGGTTTCTCTACAACTCTCCGCTTGGCCACTATTCGTCTACACCCCCAAGAGTTAATTGCCGTCAATTGATATTCTCCAGGTTCCAAATGTGACCAAACAAATGGTGCTTGCGTCAACCATGTTTCTTCTTCATTTCCGATACGCTGCAAACTATAACTACATCCATCTTGTGGTTCTTCGACAGAAAACATAACATCACTTGTCTCTCCGGCACAAGCAATCGTATCATTGTTTAAAGCTATCAATTGAACCATATCCGGCAAAGTACGTATCGACACTTGGCATTCATTATTCATCAAGACCTCACATCCTGAATATATATTTCTACCCCGCACCCTGAAAAGTCCTTCTTCTTCGACATTCCATGTAAGCTCTCCTCCGGTCCCTTGTGCCGCAAATAAACCATAACTTGCCCACGTCCCATCGGATGTTTGTTGCTCTAATACATATTCAATTGTATCTTTTTGGCTACTGTTCAAACGTAATATAGCGTATGCTCCACCTTCGCAATACTCTGCAGCAATATTCAAATTAAAACAAATCGGCAATGCGTGTTGGAATAATTCAACCTCTCCTTCCATTCGGTAACTACACATCACTCCATTTTCCAATTGCTCTGCTAATACATAAAAATGAGCAGAATGTTGCAAGGATGTTGTACATTTTTGAAAAGCCAATGCTTCTCCCGTTCCGATTTGTGTTTGTACTAACCGATCATCCCCTCCCTCTTGTGCTTGATAAAGTTTATAAGTCACTCCTTTCTTTGAGCCATTCAAACTAAGCGTAACTCCTTCTTCTCCTTGACAATATGCCGCACTACCGGACAAATAAAACATGGAGGTATCGGTTACAACCAACATGGTTTTGGTTGCATCTTCTCCACAAGTATTATTTATACCACAAATATAACTTCCTTCATCTCTTTCAGATACGGCTGGTAATGAGTAAACTGGATTTTTACCACCAACAAGTGCAATTCCATCTTTAGACCAAGAATATTGAACATTCTGACCTTCAAGTTCAAAAGCAAGTTCAAGTTTCTCACCTGGACAGACAACTGTTGTGTCTGGTAAATGAGAAAGCACTTTTGCCGGAATTCCGACTTTCAATTCTTTTTTAGTAGAGGTACTTGTTCCGCATTTATTTGTCACTTGTACATAATAAGAACCTTCATCCGAACGAAGAACTGGATTGATAGTCAAATCACTCGTATGGCTATTGGTTATTCGTCCAGGTTCATCAACAATTTGTTCGTTCCTCGTTGCACTTTCAATATACCACGCCCATTGAGTAATAGGAGTTGATGAGATTGCTGAAGCCGCAAAAAGAATTGGATCTGTTCCCTCGCATAAGTCACTAAGAGGCTTATCCGGTTTCAACATATTGATTTTCGGTATTTCATAGAAAGCAACATGTACTTCACCAAAATGAACTAATTCGGAACAAGAATTTTTGGCCTGACAAATATATTTCCCACTATCAAGCGCTGTTGCAGCAGCAATATTATAACGCCGTACCGTATCTTGTTTCCCGCGATGTTCCCATACAAATTGCACATGTTCGGCTACATTTTGCTCTATTTCAAGAAATGCCAATTCTAAGGGATTGCCGGCACATACACCTGTATCGATTCGTACAATTTTATCGAAACTCAAATGCTCTTCTACTGTTAGTTTAATCGGATCACTCCATACACTTCCACGACTTTCACACTCATTATTCCAAACCTCCCACATATAAGTTCCCGTTGCAGCTAACTCCGCCTTGTCATATTTATAAATACCCGACTGATTGGCAGTAATCGTATCTACAATTATCCAATCATTACTTGATTTTTCTACCTTATAAAGACGATAATTCATCTTATAACCATCGCCTTTGGCTTGGACATACAATTGATAGGAAGATCCTACACAAACCAGTTGATGAGGACTCTGTTCTACAATTTCCGGATCATTATAAGCTTTCAAATACGTAGTATCGAAATCGGAATCACAAGCATTATAAACTTCTCCTATGTAATAAGTTTGATCGCTCTTGCGTACATTATTAATTACTAACTGCAAATTATTGAAATCCCGCTCTGGAACCATTTGCTTATAATTACCGTAATTATCCGACTTATACCATCTATAATTCAACTTAGGAGAAGGATTCCCTTCTACGGTTGCTGCAATTTCCACGGTCCAAGTTGCTCCTTGGCAAACGGCAATTGTATCTTTCCAAAAAGTTTGTATTGTAGGTGCTGTACCAAATACAACATCCGTAGGACGACTCTCCGTACTTCCATAATTATTGGTCACAACGCAACGATAACGTCCTTCTGTATTGGCATTAATCGGATCTATAAGAAATTCGGCATTCCCATTGCCTGCTGTCACTGATACGTAGCAGCTAGTGGATTCGTCATATTTCTGCCAATCATACACTAATGCGGGATCATCGGTTTTATCCACCTCCACAAAAAGGCGTGCAAAAAGTTCACCACATCCTAATACCGGATCATTCAATCTGATAATTGTCGGAATTGGTGAAGACTCTATAAAACCATCCTGCAATCCACCGGCGAAATAATTATTTCTACGCACAAAAACCATACAACTATCTTGCACCTCGCAAAGAGAATCTGCAACAATCACACGAATAGGTAATGATTCCGTTACATTATCTAATTTTAACGGATTACGCTCCGGATAAGAAAAATCACCTGCCCACCAATCAATACTCTTCATTCCATAAGGAGTTTCAACTCGAACCTCCACACTTCCGCCTTCTGGGACAGTAAATGATTTTTGCAATTTTACCCTGATACGATGGACATCAACAGTTGTATAATAGATAGAGCTACAGGAATTATTATACAACTCCAAAATATAATCGGACTTCTCCTCTGGTTTGGCAATCATGGTTGCTTCATGTCCTCCACTAACGATGGCAGGTCCAACCCATCGATAGGTATAATCCAAATCACTTGTTGCCGTTTTGGTTGTTGTAAAAGTGATTGGTTCACCAAAACAGAATACATCTTGTTTACCGATTGAAATATCCACTTTAGGACTCTCTAAGATATGCAAGCGCGCTTCAGGCGAAATAGTGGTATCTTGAGTCCTTTGATCAATAACCTTACAATAATAATTACCATCATCTGATAACAATGTATATTCAAGCACATATTTTGATTCAGTAGATAATATTGAATCTACTCCCACCTTATACCACTCATAATCAAAAACTTCATTTGCATCAACCGAAGCTATTAGCGTTGCCTTCTCTCCTTCGCAGACCTCAACATCTTCAACGGTCACACCGAAAACAATTTTAGATTCCGCAAAGCCGTCATCCGTTCCCCCGTAATTTGTAGCCCCGCTACGCAAAATAATATGCGTCGTATCACGGTATATACAACCATTGACCGACATCTCTACTGCTACAATCGAATTGCTACTTACAAATTCTTTATATATATCCCCATCACTCCAGGCATAACCGTCAACTTCCCAAAAATGGTTTACTTCAACTGTCTTTTGAGGATTAATTTCAACTTCTTCTGCTGCTGATAAGTAAATAAATGCCGGTATATCTATCGACTCTTTTGTTAAATGGTAACGAACTGTTGCCTGATCTATACAACCTTGATGATTTACAACCACTGTATATTCCCCATCGTTTCGTGGCAATACTTTCAATATCTCTCCATTAGCATCAGATAATACCTGTCCGCCCGTTCCAAACCATGAATAAGTATATATTTCATCAGGATTACGTTTCCCGTCATTTGTTTTCTCTGCTGATAAAAGTAATGTATCTCCAAAACACAAATTTCCATCAGTCAAATTACTTATAAGTACCGCTTTAGGTTGAGTAAGCACAGTGATTTTCGCGCGTTGAGTCTCTTTTGCTACTCCAGTACGCATATTGGTTACTATACAGTAGTATTCACCACTATCTCCCAATTCCGATGTTTGAATTTCCAATTTACGTGTTCTCGACTCCAAATCGTAATCAACACCCACTTTTCTCCAACGGAAAGAATAAGCTTCAAAACCTTCAATAGCCACTTCCATAGCTATTTTACTACCCTCGCAAATAAATTCATCATAATTTAACTGCAATTCAAACAACTCCGTACCTCCTTCATCTGCTCCATCATAATATCCTCCTCGGTATTGTTCGCCTGTACGAATAAATATATGACTGGTATCATATACAGAACAACCGTTTGTTTCTAAATTAACAGAAACTACGGACGATTCTGTAATTAATTTCATAAAGACATCTCCCATTCCGGTCTGGGTTGTCCCATTATATTTCCATTGTAATACACCGGCCTGGGAAATTTCCGGAAAAATCTGTAACGTTTGACTCTTATCAACTTGTATAACAGATGGTATACACACATATTCTCGCTTCAAACGAACTTGTACGGAAGTAGAATCAGCACATCCTTCGTGAGAAACAGTCACTTGGTAGTTTGTGTTGGAACGAGGGGCTACTTCTATTGTCTCAGACAACGGATTAGTCAAAATTTTTAATCCCTTCCAAGCATAAGTATATATGTAATCACGATCTGAAGGCATCCCGTTTTCCGAAGAAGAAGCACTTAATTCAGTGGGTACCCCATAACACAATTCTATTGTATTATCTGAGGGATCAACTCCATTGATAGACGCCCTAGGACGATGTCTTACTTCAAAAACACAAGTTCTGGTATCTAATACCCGACCATTTTGATCCAAAATTCGACAATAATAGGTACCTGCGTCATTCAAAGCGACATGTTCTAATATCAAAGTACGAGATGTGCTCAATACGACATTAGGATTTTCCATCTTCTTCCATTCATAGGAATAGTTTTCGTATCCTTCAAAGCGTAAAGCAAAAGTAGCCATGTCACCCTCACACACAGATTTAGGGTAGTCCACGTCTAATACAAATAAACCGACATTAGACTCACCATATCCATCTGCAATATCACCTTGGAATGCCCAAGGCTGACGTACAAAAATTTCAGCAGAATCATATACGGTACACTTACCTGTCTGGAATTCTACAAAAACTTTAATATAATCAGTCACCTCATATCGCAAAGTATCCATTCCCCTATAAACATCTGTCGCCCCATCATTTTCTATCGTCCAAATAGTCAAATCTCCCGATTCTTCTTTTCTTGGCGCCAAAGTCAATTCTCCCGGTTCATCAACTCGGATAACAGAGGGAATATCAAATAATACTTTATTTATATTGATTTGCACTGCTGCTTCACTATAACAACCGTTATAACTTACCTTGAGTTCATACAATCCCGCAATAGAAGGTGTTACCATAATTCGACAGCTATCTGTAAATTCAGGCAAATTGGCTCCCGACCAAGTATATACATAATCGAAATACTCAGGATTATAGTCTTCCGTTTGAGAAGCATCTAATAGCTGTGGCACACCGAAACATAACACCTCTCCTTCATAAGGGCTGCTAATGATAGCCCGCGGCGTATGTTTCACAGTTAATTGACAAGCCGGCGTCCGCACCAACTGCTTACTGGTCACTTGATCGTAAATAATACAGTAATAAGCACCTACATGATCTTGAGTAACCGAATCAATGGTAAAATTATATTCACGACAATAGACACTGTCTATCGTACTACCTTCTCGTCTCCATTCATAACGATAGATTCCCGTACCCAACATACGCAACTTAAAATAAGCTGCAGAACGTTCACAAACCTCAGGAGTATAATCCACTCCCATAATTTCCAATTCCGGAGCAGAAGCCGCATACCCATCACCCTCGCTTCCATTATATACTTGCGTTTTTCTGACCAATACTAAAGTCGTGTCTCGCAAAGTACAGCCGTTATAAATATATTCGGCTGCAATTTCGCAATCTTCTTGCACATCTTGGGAGAAAATAGAAGCATGACTATTTTCATTCCCATCAATAAACCACGTAGTCGTCCCTTCTACGTTCTTACGGGGAGCTAATACTAATTCCCCGGGAGCATCCATGCGGTATATATCAGGCAATTCAAATAACTCTCTTTTTACCTTGACTTCAATATCTGCTGAATCTCGACAACTCATTTTCTCCGTTTCATTAGTTACAATCAAACGATAATCGGAAGTTGTCCTCGGAGAAATTTCAATTTCTTGTTCTTCCTCTGAATTCAGAATTTTGGGCCCTTGCCATATATAAGAATAATTACATTCTTTATTTTCAGGTCGAGCTTCCCAAGTCGGTAAAGCTGTTAATGTCTCTATGGTTTGATAACACATCGCATATTTGTCTTTCATGCTTGTTTCAAAAGCAATATATGGCGTATGTGTAACATACAAAGGATAATGTTCGGAAGTTTGTTTTTCGCCCGTTTTCAAATTAGTGACTATACAATAATAAATACCCTCATCACCCAATTTTACAGAGTCAATAACAAAATCATAACTATGGCTATATACGCTATCCGGATCTCCTGTCCTTTTTTTCCATTCATAGCCATAGGCATCTAAACCGGATACAACCAAACGGAACCAAGCAGAATCCCGTTCACACACATTTTCTGAAGAACGTTCAATACCGACAATCGTAATACCCGCATCCAACTCTCCGTAACCATCACCACCATGACCGGTATAAACCTGTGGCTGACGAACAACAACTTCTATAGAATCTTTTATCGTACACTTATTATTATCATATTGTACTGTGATTCGTCCTGTCGAAACAATATTGTTCTTTACAAAATTCTCCTCACCAGACCAATACTCCCCATTCCAAAACCAATTGGTTACCCCCATTGCCCCTTTTTCTGGAGCAATCGTCAATGGTTCATTGGGACGAGTCAATTGTACGGACGTAGGCACTACGAACAATTCACGTTTTACCTCTATTAATTGAGACAAAGTATCGGAACACCTATTATTATTCGTCACTACGACTTGATACTCATTGGAACGACGCGGAGATATTTCAATTCCATTTAATGTAGGATCGGATAAAATACCTGCACCTTCCCATTGATAAGTATAGTGGTCAGATTCTTGCTTATTTTCATTATACTCTGTCTCACGTGCACTCAATGTTTCTACCTCCTCATAACAAATTGAAAAACCATCTTTCAAAGGAGACAATTTAATCTTGGGAGTATGTATTACTGTCAAATAAACAGTATCCGAACTTACAACTTGTTTATTCCCCAAATTTGTAATCAAGCAATAATAATGTCCTGCATTGCCTAATGTCGTTGAATCTATTTGAAAACGATGGGTTTGTGCATATATTTCTCCCTGATTTTCTAATTTTCTCCACTCGAATGTCGTAGCTTCAACACCTGTCATTTTTACATCAAACCAGGAGCTGGAACGTTCACAAACTTCGCGACTGTAATCCACTCGAAGCAAATGATTGCCCATATCCGGTTCGCTGTATCCGTCTCCTCTTGTTCCTTTATACACATTTTCATTACGAACCAATACTTGAATAGTATCTCGCAATATACATCCGTTATTGGTATATTCTACAAATATGTCTTTTGAATCCGCTATTGTTTGCTCAAAAATAATATCAGTTGATAATACATTCCCCGTTGCATCATACCACTGGATTGTTTCATTAATCGCTTCCCCTTTCTCTGGAACAATTCTCAATTCCTGCGTACCGACCAACGTGACAGTCGTCGGCACAACAAATAGCTCACGTTTCACACCGATTGTCATCGAAATGGTATCAGCACATTGGTCATTATTGGTGACAATTAAAACATACTCTGCATCCGTCAAAGGTAATACCTTAATTTCATCAGTCCCTTGCCCTGTAACAATACGGGCTCCCTTCCATTCAAAAACATAATGGTTATTTTCTTGGTCGGGATTATTTTCAGTAATACTTCGGGCAGATAAAATAGTCTCCTCTCCATAGCACATCTTATTGTCTGCATCTTTCACTGAACTGACTAAAGACATATAAGGACGGTGTACCACTTTTAACTCAACAATTTCTGTGGAATCCTTATATCCTGTCCGCACATCTGTAATCACACAATAATAATTTCCGTTGTCTTCCAACTTGGCGGAATCTATCTTAAAATAGTGATTGTTGCCATAAATACTATCTTGAACACCAACCTTTTTCCATTCAAAAGCAAACATTCCGTCTGCACTCATCTTAACATCAAACCACGCCAATGAACGTTCGCAAACCGTTGGAGTATAATCGACTCCTGCCACATGGAAAGACATCCGCCCCTCACTATAACCATCTCCTAAAGCTCCTGCATATATTTTATTCCCACGTACCCATATAATCGTTGAATCTTCAAGCGAACAAGCATTGTTGGTATAAATCCCCTTTACAACAGCATCTTCCTGCATTATCTCTCGGAATTCCGCTAAATTTTGTTCTGGCTTCCAAGGTTCTCCATTCAAATACCATAACAATTTTTCATCCTCTTTTGCACTTCCTTTTTCCGGCACAATGACAACCTCTTGATTCTGCATCACAGACAAAGAAGTCGGCATAATAAATATTTCACGTTTGACTCCTAAATGAATCGCCACCGAATCTGAACAAAACTCTTCATTCGTCACTTTCAAATAGTAAGTGATGTTGTCTTTAGGCAATACTATAATTTGATTTGCATTGGGCTCAGAAAGAATCCAATCACCGGTCCAAGCATATACGTAATTAGCATCTCCTTTCTCCGGATTCAAATCGGTAGCGGATGCGTCAATGAGCTCCTCTTGGCCATAACACATTTCGTAACCGGACTCAGGAGTAACACGGATGACTGGAGTATGTATGACAGTAAAGTGAATATCATCTGTTGAATCAACCACTCCGGTTTGCACATCAGTAACAATACAATAATAATCTCCGCTATCTGACAATTTTAAGGAATCTAACACTAAAGTATGGGCATTACCATATATACTGTCAACTTTCAAACTACCTCTTTTCTTCCAGGCAAAATCAAATACCCCGTCGCCACTCACTTTTACAGTAAAGACAGCTGAATCATACTGACATAAACGCTCTGCATAATCAATGCCTAAAATTTCAAAACCGACTTGCGGTTCTGAATAACCGTCACCTTCTCCACCCAACGCCATATCCTCACGAACAAAAATAGAAATCGTATCACTAAAGACACAATTGCCTGCATCAACAGACACACTCAGTAAGGTATCGCATTCTGTCCGTATTGTTAGATTTTCATTATTTTTACCCAATACACTTCCTCCCATCTGCCATTCGATTTTACCCTCACAAGATTTCTCCAAATGAATCTCTATATCCTTTCCCCTCTCAGCTTGCACAACTGTAGGTACTTGTACAAAATCTTTTCGTAAGATAAAAGTAAAAGTATCTCGTGTTATACATTTGTCATATTCCACTTCTAAATAATAAGAAGTATTCTGTATAGGGGCAATGACTAAGCCATTGGTATCTGTGTCGGAATAAATTTGATTCCCTTCCCAACGATAAATATACTCTTTTGATTCGATATTTTCCAATTTACTGTTAAGCACAATGGTTGAAACAGCACCAAAACAAAATGTATCTAAATCGTGAAAATTATCTGGCACAATCAAAGGAGCATGCTTCACCCGCAAATAAATAGAATCAACCAATTCTTTACGCACTCCCCCCCAATCGAAAGAAACAGTACAATAGTACATACCTTCTTGTTCAACCCTTACT
Source organism: uncultured Odoribacter sp. (assembly GCA_910578985.1). Lineage (GTDB taxonomy): Bacteria > Bacteroidota > Bacteroidia > Bacteroidales > Marinifilaceae > Odoribacter. The sequence goes on from CAJTSF010000009.1 coordinate 44,747, forward strand.
TCGTTAAGATGGTAAATGCGCAAAGAATCCAAAGAAAGATTTTCTTCTCCTTTTCGATACCAATGATAACGACAAATGGTCGGCAAGTCTAATACACGCACCTCCAAGGCAGTCGTTCCATGTTCACATACATAAACTGTATCGACCAAATGATTCAATGTTGCTGAAGAAACCGGTCCCAACATCCAAGCATATCCGTCTGCCCCACCTCCTTTTATAAAAGAGGTATCACGCAATGGACGACCGTCAATAGGAGGTACATCCCGCACAACTAACGGAGTTGACAGCAGCGGCAATTTTACCCCCAAAAGGCAAAACAAACATATATATCGTATAAGTACTTGCAATTTCAACACGCTATCTATTATCATTTTACACAACGCACAGAACCTGCCTCCGTATTCCCCCAATTATAACCTACTGGACGTTGTATACCGGAAGTTCCAGCTGTATTATAATAAAACTCAATATATACGCCATCGTTGGTATTAGTACGCTCCGATGTCCAAAATCTCGTTTGCTGCAAATGATAACCCAAAGAAGGAGTATCATTATAATATTTTCCTGTACCGACAGCAGAAAAACCTGTCGCATTATTTCCTTTGGCTTGGTCCGAATACACTTGCCAATATTTTGCATCTTTCAAATTTCGTGCGTCATTCCCTACCGTATTCAATAAGGTTTGCCAGTCTGTACTAGTAGGCAAACGCCATCCCGCCGGACATATTCCTTGTTTAGAACCGGAAGTCCAACTATTATTATTAGCCGTATACCAAGTATAATAATAACCGTATAAAGCCAGATTATCGTACCCTGGTTTTGCATTTTCATGTTTAAAACGCAAATTTTCCGTCATCCAGCATTGATTCCCAATTTGTACTGTACCATAAATTTCATTATCCCGAACATCTTTCATCATCTTACCGCAAAGAACTTGATTGGAACTATAAATAGGGGCTGCTTCCTCCATTTTCAAACGGATTTTACGTTCCTTATCGTTTACTTGAACAGTGATTATATAATCGCCTGCTTCCCCATGATTATCAAAATGTCCTCGCATCGGTTTATAGGTAGATATTTGTTCGCTTTCTTGTAATGGCATCAAAGATATGTCATTATATTTCCAAGAAAAAACAGAAGGAACAGATGAACGGACTTGTATCTCAAAAGGAGCTGTATAGTCTGTTGAAGGCAAGGTATATTCTGCTTCACCCCATCTAATTCCTTCAACAGTAATGGCTGCATAATAAGCGGAAGAAGAATCGGAATCCGTAAAAGGAGTGCTGACTTTACGACGGAAATAATATTTATGTACATTGATAGAATCTTTGCGGAAGTTCCGAAACATCAAATCCTTATTATGCTCTTCTGACAACACTTTCCAATGCTTATCCCCTTCCTCCTTCATGTACCAAATATAAGTACATATGGCATCTGCCATATTCTCCGATTCTTGTCCTTCTATTTGATAATATTTCGATGGCACCTCTTCTAAGGTATGAATAACATTTTGACGTCCGCCTGTTTCCTCTTCATTTTCTAAAATCAGATTAGATTCCAATTGTCGCTGCTCAGGAATGGAACGACCTAAACGAAAACTCACATAAGGCAAACGTTCATTGACACTAGCAAGAGCACCGGAATGATAAGTACGATCGGACACCGCCAATTCTTCTTCCGAGGTACTCGCAAAACTTCCCCCACGCAAAGCAATAGCCTTGGGATCCGCTTGCCAAGCATCGGTTTGCAAACTATAATGCCCGTCAACAGTCAAATTTCCATCTCCATGATAAGTACGATGTCCGCTCAACACATTCCCTGTACCACTTGCTTTATTCACCTCTAATCCTTGATAATTGACATTATAATACATCTCTGCCAAATTACCGCTCAATTCCATCCCTCCCCAGTACCCGGCTCCGGAAGACTCCCGTTCGGAATTACTCGAAGTGAAAGCGCCGCAACGCAGCGGTCCGTTAATTACTCCTCCTTCCGTGGCATAATTGGCATTCCCTGTTGTTACCCGTTCCGAAGACTTACCTGCATCTAATAAAGTAGCAGCTTGCGACAAACGTGTCGTATTCCAAGCATACTCCCCATTCTTCGGCATATATGGATAAAGAGGACGGCACATTTTTTCATATTCCATTTCAGTCAATGGACGCAAACCTGACCAATCCGCATAAGCCAACATATCATGAATTGACATATAATTACAAGCAATGTTCTGTCCGTCATCCTCCTTACCTGCCTCATCTTCCGCTTTATAATTATTTGAAAAAACAGAGGAACGTCCTTCCACTTCCATGGACAACATCACCCCATTACGATAATTCACTAATTTATCATCCCCAAATATATACCTCCCCTCTTCAATCTGTTCCAATCTCCCGTCAAGCAGCCCATTCTGTTGTTGATAGCTCAACTTATTCAGGAAACGTACATATTGTTCTTGACTGATTTCATATTTCATCGCATAAAAGCCCTTATAACCGTTTGGAAAAGTTTCCGGCACATATCCTGTCCAAGTTTCTCCATCTCTTGCACCTAAATAATATACGGAATCTTTAAGCAATGTCGGTCCATCTACCAATACAGTTCTATCCCACAAAGTATCCAATTCTTGATCGGTCATTCCAATTGCTTTTACAATAGGATATCCTTCGTGCATGGTTTGTATACGCAGACGATAACAACGCCAAAAACCCGGATGGGTTACTTTAATTGCTTTCTCGATAGGATACGCACTCCCGTTTGTACTCCACACCTCTTCTCCACTACCTTTCCAAAGTACCTCCCAAGTATTGCCATCCGGGTCATTACCACCCGACAATTCAAAATCTTCCGGATAATAGGTCGGTTTATGAGAAGCGGCATTTACTCCGAAATAAGTGATTTTTTTACCACTCCCTTCTCCAAAATCGACAATCCAATAAGAATAACCGGGATCCCCTACCCAAGCGTTTGATTCATCCGGTGTATTGTCATTGGCATGATTAACTGCCAATTTAGGATCGCCAGTTGAAGAAGAGCGAAATTGTAGCGAAGGATTCAATACATCGTATTTCTCCAATATAGGCTGCCAGGTTTTTCGAAAACACTGCTTGGAAACCCCATCACCCAAACGATAAGGCCCTTGTGGGATATATACCATTTCTAAAGCAAAAGCCGAAACTAAAATACGATTATCAGCGATATCACTACTATTTATCGAAACTCCCAATTGTTGCTTGATATTCCACTTAACAACGACATCCACGGAATTCCGCCCTGCACCGTTTTCTTTACGGAAAATATAAATGCCTGTATTTAAATTGTTCCCCTCTACACTCAACGGACTAACCCAACACTCATAATCTTCTTGATAATTCTCTGCCACACAATTGCCTTCATCTTGTAAATACAAGTGATGCCATGCCTCATTGACTGCATCCTTGTGGCGAAACTTGAAAAATATATAAGCCGCGTCATAATTATAATCATCACGCCATGAATTTTCCCAAGAAACATTGAATGTCATGGTCAATACATCTTGATTGTTCACGCTAGTTTTATCCCATACAAGATTCCCTACCCGCACGTTATTTGCATGCAGAATAGAAGACATGAATAGGCAAATCACTATAACACAACAGTATCGGCTCATATTCAATATACAATACTATGGGTGCAAATATAGCAATATTATCATTGTATATGCTACATTTCATCGCATTTTTATCAAAATAGATAAACAAATATATTTATTTAACAAAAAGCAGGGCATTATTAACATCACTCGCCCCTTCGCCGCCATAATAACCGATATCCGATTCTTCAGGTCCCTGACCAAAACGAGGAGTTCCGGAGATTCCTAAACCGCAATCGGCTTTAATATCATTATTACTATCTCTTCCTGGTTTACAACCTGAAATAACCCCCATCGAATCAGGACCTGAAACATCTGCATCGCTATTCCCAATATAAATTATGCTCTCTTTAAAAGCAGAGCCATTAATCCATGGAAAATCCTCATAAGTAGCGCCATTCAAAAATTGGATCTGAAATCCCTGATAAGCCGTTGTAGTCCTCAAATTCGGAAAATTCGCTAATGCCGACATAAAAAAAGTCGATAAAGGAACGGAAGCAAATGTACCGTTCAACTTTCTTCCGACAGTTTTAAATGCTTTGTCGTCTTTACGCATCGTCTTAAACATTAATGTATCAACGGGGAAAGTTGACCATAAGCGACTTTTCGCATCCGCAAAATTACGAATGTTTGTTGCATCTCCAAATGTTGTTGTATCCGTCCATTTATCCTTAGAGGTTATCCAAGATTTCTCATCGTTATTAGAAAATTTACCTGCTAACATCCATCCACCTCCACTTGTTTCCATATCACAATAAACATCGAAAGGCTCGATTGGACCGTCTGGACCGTCTGGATCTATCCGATATACTCCACTTCCTATAGCTCCTTCATATTTATAAGGGGCTGTTGGATAACGGTACTCTTGTGCAGAACGGGCAAAAGTGCCATCTGCCCACGAACGATATTTTCCATTAAATACAATAGCTTTTCGTGACAACAACACCATTGTTTCAGATGAAGTTTCCGAATCCGCATAGCCGGTAATAACTTTGCGTTTCAAAGTATAATTTTGAGTGATACGTGTATCTTCTGCAAATCCTTTCAACACAAAATCAGCATTATTTTCCCCTTCCAATACTTTCCAAGCTCCGCCTTCCTCTTTCATATACCATATATAGGTATACATCCCTACAATACCTTCCGGCTTATTCCCTTTAATCATATAACTCCTCATGCTGTTATCCAACAAATCGGATGCTTCCCCTCCCTCTGTACTTTCTCCGTTTTCCAATAACAAAACGGATTTCAACTCTTCTTGCTCTGGCACGGAATGACCAAGTCGAAAGGTTACCGTACTGTCACGGTCATATACGGTTGGTATGACATTACCGAATCGAGAACGGTCAGACACCGCCAATCGTGCAGAACCATCTGCAAAACTCCCTCCCCGCAAAGCAAGGAATGCCGGCGTTGCCGACCAATATTTACTACTACCTGCAACTCCGTCATATCTTCCGTTAATATCCAAGCGTCCATCGCCGTGAGCTGTAATATGTGCTGCTCCATTCATACCACCCGAGACTATATTTAATCCATTAGGATTGTTGGCATTATAATACATCTCAGACAAATTACCGCTTAATTCCATTACTCCCGAATACCCGGCTCCTGTATGTTGCCGGGTAGCGTGATTGATCTGTGAAGTGGCAAAGGCTCCACAACGCAAAGGTCCACCCAAAGTATTGTCGTAATTGGCATTTCCACGCGCAGGATGTTCACTTGTCGTTCCTGCAGTAGTACCCAAATCAACGGCAGGTTCGATTTTTGTTGAATTCCAGGCATATTCTCTTGCCGAAGGGATATAAGGAAAACCGGGACGCGCCATTTTCTCATATTCCATCTCTGTGAGAGGACGCAAACCTGCCCAATCGGCATAAGCAAGCATATCTGCCATATTCATATAATTACAAGCAATGTTGCCTCCGGCAGCATCCCAACCAATATTAGGCATCAAATTACAAGTAAATACAGCGGATTTATTAGGAATTTTTGTGGCCAATATAATACCGTTTCGAAAAGAAACTTGATGAGTTTCTCCAAAAATATAATCTCCCTCTTGTAATTGATCCAGTAAGCCATTCAAAATGGTATTTTGTTGACGATAAGATAGTTTATTTAAAAAACGGACATATTGCTCTTGGCTGATTTCATATTTCATCGCATAAAAACCACGATAACCGTTAGGGAAAGAAGCTGGAATATTTCCGGTCCATACGGAACCGTCTGCTGCACCCAAACCTCTTAAAGTATCTTTTTTAGTTATAGGGCTATCGATTAATACTGAAGGATCGACCAACGTATTCAAATCCCTGTCGCTCATGGCAATCGAAGATATCATAGGCACACCGCGCTGCATGCCGTCAATTTCTATCATGTAACTTCGAAAAGCCTTCGTGTTAGGTACAGCGATAGCTTTTTGAACAGGATAGGCATCATCCGCCATAATCCAATTACCACTTCCTGTTCCGGTCCATAATAAAGTCCATTGCGTATTGGCATCATCCGGATCGTTTTTCCCTAAAAGACTAAACTTCAATGGTATATAAGCTGGCTGATGTTTATATCCATTCACTCCGAACCACTTGACAACCTTTGCATTCCCTTCTCCAAAATCAACTCGCCACCAAGATTTTCCCTCTCCACCCGTCCAAACACTGGCAGTCGATGCAGTATTGTCATTCAATCGATCCGCGGCTACTTCCGGCTTACTCCCCGTCGAAGAAGCATAAGTATATGTCGTATTCAATAAATCATATTCGGCTTCTATGGGAAACCATTTTCGACAAAATGATTTTTCCGAGACTCCGTCTCCAATACGGTACGCTCCACGTGGTACATACACCATCTCTATGGCATGTGCTGCTATTTCAACCTGGCTGTATAAAAAATTATCAGCAGTCAGACCAACTCCCCATTGGTTTTTTATATTCCAAGATACCTCTAACTTGACACGATTATCACCTGCACTTTTAGTTTTCCTGTACAGAAACATGCCAACATTCAAATTCTGTCCTTCAACACTCAAAGGACTTAGCCAATAATCCATCTCGACATTACCACTGACTTGGTGCCCATCGTCCAATAAATAAAGATGATTCCACTCTTTGGCAGGAGATTCAGCATCCGATTCTTTTAGTTTGAACTTAAAAAACAGATAAACGGCATCATGATTATAATCGTCTCTCCATGAATTATCCCAACTCACAATCATAGACATTTTCAAAACATCCGAACTCCCTCCGCTGACAGAAGCTGCATTCCAAGTCAAACTATCCACCCGCACATGATTTGCCAACATCTTGATTGGAACCAAAATGATAAACACTATAAGTACAAGAAAACTTCTTCTTTTCATCATGACTATTGCAATGTTATCAAAATATATCCGTCCCCACTATTATTTGCGCCGTTAGACATTCCTCCTTTTTTTATGTAAGTTGTATTGATATACCCCGAACCGCCGCCGCCTGCAGAAGCACAAGCATTTATTCCACCACCGCCACCGTAATATCCGCCACCGCCACCGCCACCGTGACCGAGGGCAGTTCCTCCTATACCTAAATTACCTCCATATCCGGCTGCGCTCTGAGAACCTCCCTTGCCATAGGTTCCGCTTGCCGAAGTACCATTACCTCCGGTACTCCCCCCTCCCGCACCGCCGTGCCCCGTATGTGAAGCACCACCGCCACCTCCTGCAATGAGTATCCTCTTCTCTAAATTACTATTCCAAACACCGTTTACGGTACGAATATCTGTTGCTCCTCCACCTCCTCTATACGAAGGTGCATTCCCTCCTCCATTCCATCCTCCCGTAGCATTGGCTGTTGTTTTTCCGACATACAAATAATAAAGCGTATTGCCGGTCACCGTCATGGAACCGCCGGCATATCCACCGGCCCCGCCACTATATCCCCCATAGCTCCCCCCTTTGGCTCCATAGCACTGCACCGTATAAGTACCTGGATATAAACGTATCGACTGAACATTTCCTGTCGCATTGATCCGACGTGTATTTTCTCGAACTCGTTTTTTATAAATCACACTAGGATACAAAGTACATTTTAAAGTAACTATCACATTACAGTAGGTTGAATTCAAACCGCTGATAATTCCGGTCTTCGGATCAATCTGCAATCCTTCATAAACCCTATCGAATCCCCACTCATGAGGGATAGTTGCATCCCACACACAAGTCACTTGATGGGTATCATTAACATAGTCGAATCGTTCTATTGTACTTGCAAACGGTTCTGTAATCAAATTCACACCATATTGAGAAGAAAGTTCCGAATCCGTAAAAGGAGTAAATACTTTCCGCCGGAACTTGAAATTCAGGCTACTCACCGAATTGGATATTGAGTCATAACGAAATTTATCAAAATAAAGATCACGGTTGGTTTGTCCTTCCATCACTTTCATCTCGCCATTACTCTCGGAACTATACCAAATATAGCTGATTAGCCCGCCTTGAGGATTCTCCGGTTTATTACCCCTGATAATATAAGATGCCCCTTCTAAAAAAAACTCACTCAAGTCGCGAGTCCCTTCTGTACTGGAATCTTGCTCGGAAATCAACCATGATACTAATTGCGGAAAAACAGGTCCCGTTCGCCCTAAACGGAAAGAAACGGAAGAATCTCGTTCTGTAGGTCCTTTAAAATAATTGGTAAACCAGGTTCGGTCGGAAGTCTCCAATTCTGTCTTTGGTGAGGCAAAACTTCCTCCCCGTACGGCGATAGCTTCATGATCTTCCGACCAATATTTTGCCTTAGCCCCATTATATTGCCCGTCATCATCCAATTTCCCATCTCCATGTGAAGTGTCATGCCCCGTCACAACATTTCCATCTCCACGCTCTGCCACCAACGTCAATCCTCTCTTATTGACATTATAATACATTTCCGCTAGATTTCCGGACAAATCCATACAGCCCCAGAAAGCGGCACCGCTATTTTCCAACTTGGGATTATCTGATCGGGCGAATGCACCGACTCGCAGCGGACCTCGCTTAGGACTTCCCCAATTGGCATTTCCATTGACTGCCTGCTCGTTATCTGTCCCTGAATAATCGATATTTGCAGGTTGCTCCAATAAAGTTGTTCCCCAGGCATACCCTCCTCGGACAGGTAACTCCGGATAAAAAGGCCTGCACATTTTTTCATATTCCATCTCACTTAACGGACGTAAACAAGTCCAATCGGCATAAGCCAACATATCCCTCATGCTTAAATAATTGCAAGCGATATTCTCTCCGTCTTCCTCCTCATTCGGCACCCCATTGGCGTTCAAATCGCAAGCAAATACTGCCGGCCAGTCATTGGCTAATTTTGTCACTAATATAACGCCGTTACGCGCATTAGGTATATCCTTATCTCCATATACGAAATTCCCTTCCTGCAAGTCGCCTAAACGATTGTCTAACAGATTATTTTGTTGGCGGAAAGTCAATTTGTTTAAAAAACGGACATACTGGTCCTGACTGATTTCATACTTCATCGCATAAAATCCGCTATAACCGTTAGGAAAGGTGGCAGGCAACTTTCCCGTTGCCCAATTTGTACTGTCTGCAGCTCCCAATTTCCGCATAGAATCGATTTCCGTTTCAGGACTGTCGATTAAAACACTATAATCAATCAAAGAGGTTAAATCCTTTTCGGTCATTCCGATAGTTGAAATAACAGGCACTCCTGTATTCATCGCGAATATATACAGTTTGTACGCCCTGTATTGACCGGCATTAGTCACTGGAATTGCTTTTTCCGCCGGATAAGCATCCATCGAATTCATCCAATATTCTTTTCCGGCTCCCGACCAAACGGTATCCCATCGGGCTTCGGGAACATCCGGGTTGTTGGACGCCAACAAGGCAAAACGAGTAGGATAATTTTGAGAGTTTTTAGCACAATTCACTCCGAAATAGCGAATATGCTTCGCATTCCCCGCTCCAAAATCGATAGACCACCACCAAGGTCCGTCACCGGTTCCTGTCCATTCACTCAATGCATTACCGGTATTGTCATTGACACGGTCAGCTGCATAAACTGCCGTTGAATCCGTTAAACCGTTGGATGACTCCAATTTATAAGAAGAACTGACAATATCATATTGCGCCAAAATCGGAAAAGCTTTTTTTCTAAAACCTTTATTGGCTACTCCGTCTCCTATCCGAAAAGCACCGCGTGGAATATAAACCATTTCAATCGCGTGCCCCACGATTTGCACATCGCCATTACGAATATCATCGGTCGTCAATTGTTTGGATACAATTTGATTGGTCACATTCCAAGTTACCTGCATTCGCACGGAGTCCGTTGCATATACGCCATTGTTTTTCCGATAAATATAAACACCTGTGTTAAAATCGGTTCCTGCACTACTTAAGGGACTTAACCAAAAATCATAATCGTCTTGAAAATCTTCTAAAATCTTATTCCCTTCCTGAGTTAAAAATAAATGATTCCACTCTTCTGCTCGTACGGCATTAGGCTCTTCTTTACGCCTAAATTTAAAAAAGACATAAGCAGCATCATAATTATAATCGTCACGCCATGAATTTTCCCATACGACGGAAAATCTCATGGTAAGACGAGTCTCTCCTACTCCAACCGAAGTAGCAACATATTCAACAGAATCAATCCGAATACGATTCGCATGAACATAAAAAGAGGAAAATAACAATGACACAAACGTCAGAAAAGTATATAAAACCCTCATACTTAACATCTTTTCATTATATGCCAGCCAATATCATTCTGCAATTACGCAAAAATATACATATTCGACAAAAGAACAAAATAATATTTAGCCAAAAAATCTTATTTTAGGGTAATGCGAATATGACCGTTTCCATAATGTCCTGTTTCGTTTCCTCCATTAATGGCAGGCATGCTTTTATACCCGGCTATGGCACGTCCGCCGGATAACCAATAAGAACCGCCGCCACCGCCATGAAAAGGACTGTTGTGATTTCCGCCGGAACCGCCGGTATAACCACCTCCGCCACCACCGCCACCGGAATTACCATGCGTAGAAGCTCCGCCTCCAAAACCACCGGAAGCACTTGAATAATTGGTACCGGCAACAGCCGTACCGCCATTGACAAAAGCGACTCCCGGACGTCCGTAATTGCCTTGACCGCCATTGGATAACAAACCGCCGCCGCCGCATGCCCCGGAGACGGTATTTCCGGAACCACCTTGCCCTACTCCAACTGCACTACAAGCAGCATGTCTCCCTCCATAATTGGAAGCTTGTCCGTATGCATAATAATATGTCGCCCCCGTTACGGCTTGATTATATTGATTACCGCCGCCGCCGCCGCCGATACAAATTGGCGTATTGGTCCCGGCAACCACAAAACTACCGCCACCACCGCCGCCGGCAGAATTTCCCCATCCCCCCTGCATTCCAACCAGTATGGAAATATCGGTCGCTTCTGCTGCAACATAAGGACTCATCGCATAAGCCCCTTTCAAAGACAAAGCAATTGTTTTGGCTCCACCGCTCGCCCCCCAACATTCAATCTGATAACTCCCTGCAGTAAGTTTCAGCTTGCGGATATTTCCGTTTACGGCAGTATAGTCTCTCACGGTTTCTTTCACCTGCTTTTTGTAAATAATATCAGGGCTCTGCAACGAAACCAACGTAACTGTCACATTACAGGTCGTAGCATTCAAGCCGCTGATAACTCCGGTCTGTTCATCGATACTCAAACCGGGATAAGGTTTATCGAATCCCCAACGGTGAGGAATGGAAATATCCCAATTGGACTTCACCTGATAAGTATCGGTCGAATAACGGAACGTCTCTATGTCGGAATCAAACGGATTGGTGATTAAGTAAATCATGTTCTCAGAAGAAGTTTCCGAATCGGTATAAGGAGTAATCACCTTGCGCTTGAATATCATATTCATACCTCGGTTCTGGCTCAAACTGGTATTATTTTTGTATTTATTAAAATACAACCCTTGATTCACTTCCCCCTCGAGCACCTTCATTTCGCCTCCGCTCTCTGAACTATACCAGATATAACTGATTGCCCCTCCTTGCGGATTTTCTGGCACATTCCCTCGGACGACATAAATCCCGTTTGCCAGAAAAAAATCATTACACATCCCGTCTTTTGTGGTGGTTTCGCTTTCTGAAATCAACCACGAATCCAATTCTGCAAATGTCGGAGCGGTACGTCCCAAGCGAAAAGTGACAGAAGAATCCCGCTGCGTACTGGCTTCAAATCTTCCTGTAAACCACGTCCGGTCCGCAACAGACAATTCGGAAAGTTCTGAAGCATAACTGCCGCCACGTATCCCAAACATCTCCATATCTTCCCCCCATTGTTTGGAGGCGACTCCATTATATGAACCGTCGCCGTCTAACATTCCGTCGCCATGGGCAGTTTGGTGATTGGTTCGGATACCGGCATCTCCGGATAAAGAATCCGAAAGCAACAATTCCAATCCCAAATGATTGACATTGTAATAAATTTCTGCCAGATTGCCGGAAAGATCCATACATCCCCAATACCCGGCACCGCTCATCTCCATGGACGGATCGGTAGTGCGAGCAAACGCTCCTACCTTTACCGGATAATCCAGCACTTGATTTCCATTGGCATACCCCTGGCTTGCCCACTCATCTTCTCGTCCGGTAACATTGATTTGTGGATTCACCCAATTCGTTGTACCCCACGCATACCCCATTCGTTCCGGGAAGGCAGGATATAGTGGACGGCACATTTTTTCATATTCCATTTCGCTTAGAGGACGCAAACAAGCCCAATCTGCATAAGCCAACATATCATCGATGCTGATATAATTGCAAGCAATATTCATCCCGTCGTCTGCCTCGCTTGATATATGATTGCCATTCAAATCGCATCCGAAAACCGCAGGCATCCCTTTAATTTTAACGGCAAGAATTATTCCGTTACGATGGTTTGCCTGTTCTTTATCACCGAAAATATAATCTCCCTCTTCTAAATCGTCCAAGACGCCATTCAACAATCCGTTCTGTTGCTCATAAGTCAATTTATTCAAAAAACCGACATATTGTTCTTGGCTCAGTTCGTATTTCATCGCATAAAAAGCAGAATATCCATTAGGGAAAGTAGCTGGAATTTTCCCGTCCGTCCAAACTGTTCCATCCCCGGCTCCCAAATGCCGCATGGAATCTTTGGTTGTGACAGGACTATCAATGAGCACGCTGTAATCGACCAGATCATCCAAATTAGCCTCCGTCATGCCAATAGAAGAAACCAACGGAAAACCGGCTGTCATACCTTCGATACGCAACCGGTAAACCCTGTATTTCCCGGTTTTTTCCAATCTCAATGCTTTTTCAATCGGATAAGCATCTTTGGGTACGATCCAGTTCCCTTGACCGGCGCCTCTCCAAAGTCTATCCCAAACCGGATTGGTCACATCGGGATCTTTTGAACCCTCCAACACAAAATAAGTAGGGATATAAGTCGGTTGCCGTTTAGAGGCATTGACTCCGAAATAAGTGATTTCTTTCTCATTTCCTCTTCCGAAATCGATTTGCCACCACCATGAAGTCTCACCCTCCCCCGACCAGTCGCTCAACACACGGTTGCTATTATCGTTGATACGGTCTGCTGCCAATTTAGGATCTCCGATAGAGGCACTGAATTCATAATCGGTAGTCACGATATCGTATTCTTCCAACAGGGGAAAAGCCAGCTTTCGGAATCCCCGATTGGAAATGCCATCACCGATACGGTAAGCGCCACGGGGAATATATACCATTTCTATGGCATGCCCGACTACTTGCACGTTACCGTTCCGAATATCATCCGTTTTCAATTGATCCACCAATAATTGATGCTCGATATCCCAAGTTACCTCCATCTGGACGGAATCCTTCGCCCAGACACCATGTCCTCTCCGGTAAATATACAAACCGGTATTGTAATTTGTACCGGATTCACTCAAGGGGCTAAGCCAAAAATCATAAGCCGCAGAATCCTGCTCACCGACAATTCGATGACCGTCTGCAGCTAAATACAAATGATGCCAAGACTCCGGATGCTTGGTGTCTGCATCTTTCTTTTTGAATTTAAAAAACACATAGGCGGCATCATAATTATAGGCATCCCGCCAAGAATTTTCCCACACGACGGTAAAGGTCATCTTCAAACGCGCACCTTGTCCGCCTCCTACCGAAGACGCCCGATAACGCACGGAATCAATTCGAATATTATCGGCAGAAGCGGAAATAACCCAACTGAACAACAATAACGCTAAAACTCCAATATGTTTCATAAACTACTGTTTTGAAAAATTATAGCACTGTAATCCTCACTAATCCATGTCCTTGTTTGCCTGTCATCGAACCGCCCGCAGGATTAGGCATGGCAACACCGCCGGAAATGGTTTTCGCCTTTTTCAAATAATATTGAGTCTGTTTGACGTAACTGGAAGGCGGATAAGAAAAGGTAGCCTCCGTCCATATAAAGCCGGAACCGCCGCCACCGCCCTGCGTGTCGCTTCCCACCGACGTCGTGGAAAGAGTACCTCCTCCATACCAACCGCCGCCACCGCCGCCGCCATCACCCCTGTTGGTACCGCCGCCATATCCGAAACCTCCCCCATTGCCTGCTTTTGTCTGTGTCCCGTCATAAGTTCCGTAACCATTCCCTGAAGTACCGCCACCGTGTCCGTATGAGTCGCCGCTATCCTCTCCGCCACCGCCACCGCCGCCGGCAACGATAATGCGGTGATTGACCGAATTACTGACGATTCGGATATCCGTACCGCCACCGCCACCGTTCCCCGGCTCTCCGGCAGAAGAAGCATAACCGGCTCCACCGCCGTTCCAACCTCCGGCAGCACTCCCACTATTGCTGGAATAACCTTGTCCGCCCACATAAATATAAATATTGGTATTGGCTGTCAAAGTCAGATTCCCGACGGAATAACCGCCCAAACCTCCCAATCCGGAATTTCCATTTCCGCTAAGTCGCCGTCCTCCTCCTTCGGCACCCCAACATTCCAACTGGTATGTGCCCGGCGGCAAAGTGATATTTTGTTGTCCTCCCGTATAATTCCAGTCACGGATCTCCTTGACGCGTTTTTCATAAATCATATTGTCATACAAAGGACAACGCAAAGTCACCACCACATCGCACATTGTATTGGTCAACCCGGACAACACGCCTGTATTCTCATTAATTGTTATGCCCGGAGTACCGCTTTTAATGGCCCACTGCCGGGGAAGCGAAGCATCCCAATTGCACTTCACTTGATGAGTATTGCCCGTATATTGAAACATTTCCAGATTCGACTCAAAAGGATTGGCGACTAAACTGACCACATATTCCGAAGAAGTTTGCGAATCGCTGAAAGGCGAAAACACTTTCCGTTTAAACTTGAAATTCAAACCGTTGACATTCCCGCCGATCGTATCATTCTTATACTTGTCAAAATACAGATTCTGATTGGTCTGATTCTCCATGACTTTCCATTCTCCCCCGCTTTCCGAACAATACCAGATATAATTCAACAAACCGCCATACGGATTCTCAGGCTTATTCCCCTTAATCGTATAAGTCGTCGTATTCAGAAAAAAATCGCTCTGATGTTTCCCCTGGGTGGTCTGTTGTTCTTCTGTAATCAACCAGGATTCCAATTCCCGCAACACGGGAGCCGAATGTCCCAAACGGAAAGTCACCGTCGAATCCCGGTCGGTGATATTGGCAAAATAACCCGTATGCCACGTTCGGTCGGACACTCGTAATAAGGACCCCTCCGATGCGAAACTCCCTCCTTTCAAAGCTATGCACACAGGATTCTCCGACCAACGTTTCGTCGTGGAACCGTTCCCGTTATAAGCCCCGTTGGTTCCCAACAAACCGTCTCCGTGGGAGGTCGCATGACTGGTAATGACATCCACATTCCCGCTGTAACTCTCAGGCAATAGCAAAGTAATCCCCTGATGATTCACATTATAACACATCTCCGCCAGATTGCCGCACAAATCCATACATCCCCAAAAACCGGCACCCGATTCTTCTATACCGCTCTGGGTATGCTTGGCAAAAGCCCCCACGCGTAAAGGGAAGCCTAACGCACCTCCGTAATTGGCATTGCCTTGGGTTGCAGCCTCCATGGAAGTCCCCATGGCGGCAATATCGCTATGGGAAGCTGCGGTTAATTTTCGCGTTCCCCAGGCATATTCGCCTCTTGATGGGGAATAGGGGAAAAAGGGACGGCTCATCTTTTCATATTCCATTTCGCTCAAAGGACGCAAACAAGCCCAATCCGCATAAGCCAGCATATCCCGTATATTCATATAATTGCAAGCGACATTCTGTCCGTCGCGTTCTTGACCGGAAGGATCATCGGTATTATAATCACAGGCAAAAGTCACGGGCAATCCGGCCATTTTCGTAACGATTCGAATACCGTTCCGGCAACTCGGAGCATGCCCGTTTCCGAAAATATAATCTCCCTCCTGCAACAAATCCAAACGATTATCCAACAATCCGTTCTGTTGAGCATAGGTCAGTTTATTTAAAAAACGGGCATACTGGTCTTGGCTGATTTCATATTTCATCGCATAAAAACCGGCATAACCGTTAGGAAACGAAGCTGGCACCGACGAATTCCACCACACACTACCATCCGCAGCCCCGAGATTACGCAGGGAATCTTTAAGAGTGACAGGATTGTCTATCAACACACTGTAATCTCTTGAATCCTCCAAATCATTTTCCGTCATCCCCACGGATGAAATAATCGGATATCCCGCATTCATGCCGTCGATTTCTATACGATAAGCCCGAAAGCCGTCCTTATACTCGGGATGTGCCGCGTTGTCATAAACTTTTGCATCGATGGGCAAAGCCTTCTCGATAGGATAGGCATCTTTTGCCATCATCCAGTTATCTCTTCCGCTGCCTTTCCACACCTCCACCCAATTCCCGCCGTCCGGATCCAAAGAACCCATCAATCGGAAGGTGGTAGGATAATAGGTCGGTTGATGCTTGTAAGCATTGACTCCCCAATACGTCAATCTCTTGTTATTGCCGGCGCCGAAATCAATGGACCACCACCAAGGGGCGGTTCCGCCTTTCCACTCGCTCAACAGATTCTGGGTATTGTCATTTACTCGATCGGCGGCATAACGCGCGGTTGAATCATTATTGGAGGATGTCAATAAATAATTGGTGCTGACAATATCATCCTCTGCCGGTATCGGAAATGCCAATTTACGGAATCCTTTCGTGGACACGCCGTCGCCGATGCGATAAGCGCCACGGGGAATATACACCATCTCTATGGCATGCGCCACAATCTGCACTTTGCCGTTGGTGATGTCCGTATAAGTCAGCTGGGGATTAATCATCTGTTTGGTGATATCCCATGTCACCTCCAACTGCACGGAATCCTTGGGAAAGATGCCGTTTTCTTTCCGATAAATATAAAGACCGGTATTATATTTTGTCCCTTCGGAACTTAAAGGACACAACCAAAAATCATACTGCCCGTTTCCTCCGACAACCTGATGTCCTTCATGAAAAAGATAAAGATGATTCCAGGGTTGGGCTACTTTGGTACTGGTCTCTTTACGCTTGAATTTGAAAAACACATAAGCGGCATCATAATTATAGTCATCCCGCCACGAATTCTCCCACGTCACCGTCACCCACATCTTCAAAAGAGGCTGCCCGCTATTCACGCTCGTCATGTTATACCGCACGGAATCCACCCGGATATTATTTCCCCTCCCCGCAAAAGGCAGAAGAAATGAAATGAGCCATATTAGTATGATGTATTTTCTCATATTCGTTATTTTACTGTGATTCGGATTAAACCATTTCCGCTTCTTGATCCATTACTCATATATCCATCTTGAACCCCACCAATATAACCGGAACCGCCACCACCACCCTGGTCATCATAATCGTCATATTTGGGATAATCATTACCTCCAGCACCACCACCATAGTAGCCACCACCACCACCACCACCACCGGACTTAGAACCATAACTATTAGAACCTCCATATCCTCGACCACCCGCACTTCCTCCACCTCCTCCCTTACCTCCTCTATTAGAGTGACCTCCCTCTCCACCACCTCGCGAACCTGAACCATTACCTCCTGTAACTCCACCTCCCGAACCACCTGCTGATGGTCCCTTACCTCCTCCTCCTCCTGCAACTATGATTTGATAACTAATACCTGTACTACCTGAACGAATGTCAGTCATACCTCCACCAACATCCGATGCTCTTCCATGCCCAGAACCTCCTCCATTCCAACCATTTTGCCCTCCGACATAAAGATAAAGAGTTTGGCTGTTACCCGCATAATTACCTCTGGCATATCCACCGTATCCACCCTGACCGGTTCCTCCCTGTGCGCCATAACACTCTAACTGATAGGTTCCACCGGATAATCGTACAGACTTATAAGAGCCTGTATACGCATATTCTCTGGATGTCTCTTTTACTGTTTTTTTATGAACAATATCCGGACAACGCTGATCCACTAAAGTGACAACAACATTACATATAGTCCCGCTTAACCCGCTTAATACTCCTGATGTATTAATGGAAATTCCCCCTCGTGCCCCCTCTATATCCCATCGTTTTGGAATATTACTTCCCCAACTATGCGTAACTTGCAAAGTATTAGTTGAACCGGTTCCATTACTAAATGTTTGCACTAAAGTGCTACCAAACGGATTATCTATCGCACAATCAGGCATTATGAAATTTACTGTATCTTTGAAAACATAACAACCATCGGTACTGGTTAAAGTAACCTCTATCGGACGAACTTCGTTAGGACTTGGATTATCAAAGTTTCCCCACACAGGATGACAAAAACTGGTCAACACTCTATCTTGATTTAATAATGGCTTATTCGATTTAATATCCCGCCAAACAATATTAACTAAATAATCCGACGTCACACGAATACCTTCTGTCCCGGTTCCTATGACTACCTCAGTTTTATCAAAAGAGTATGAAGGCATAGGTACTTTATAGACGATTGTATCTTTATGGAAAATATGATTATAAATTGACATATGAACAGCGATTGGTCTATCTTCTCCAAATTGGAAATCGTTAAAATAACTACAATCCAACCTAAAATAACTGCTCTTATCTGTCTCCGTCGTTGGAGGATATTCTACTCCTGTTTTTATATCAATCCATTTAACAACCAAATTCGTACTTTGACTTGTCACTGTTATTCCATGATTAGTAGTTCCAAAAATATAAGTCGCCTTACTTTTATCTATTTCATAGGTAGGATCTACGACCCGCAAACCTATTTGAGCCATACTTTCACCTTGAGGGGTCACAATTTTTCGTCGATAGCGATACTCTCTCATTTTTCCTCCCTCTCCAAAACGCCCAATAACATTAGGCAAATTCAAATCTTTATCTGTAAACCCCTCCATCAAAGTCCAATCTTGGCTATCATCCTCACTCTTACTCCATAAAACACAATAAGTAGCCCCCACATCTGCCGCCCCACTACCGGAAACAATATAATTTTCCCCATCGTTAATTGTATCATAAACGATATGCCCGTCACTTCCGACTTCCCCATTCAATAATGTTAAGGTATTCACCACTTCCAAGACTTCTTCCGCCGGACACCTCCTCCCCAGACGAATCCCCACCGTACTGTCCCGCTCATTCACATCCTTCCAATAGTTCTGGAAATACCGCCGGTCGGACACGGCCAATTCTTTGACATCCGTGCTTCCGAAATGACCGCCCCGCAATGCAAAGGCAGCCGGACCGGCAGGCCAAGCTGCGACATTCGCCGCTTCCGGCAAAGCTGCCGCCGTCAAATATCCATTTCCGTGTCCGGCAATAAAATCTTTACCCTTAAACACGCGTCCCGCTGCATTGACATTGTAATAAGGTTCTGCCAAATTACCGCTCAATTCAAATACCCCCCAATAACTCACCCCGCATCCTTCCCGGTTTGCCGTCTCGCTTCCGGCAAAAACGCCATTCCGCAAAGGACCTCCCACAACTCCGTTGTAATTGGCGTTTCCGTCCGCCCGCTCCGCGCTTGAACCGACATTCCGCAAATTTCCGGCATGTTCCAACCCTAAAGAATTCCAGGCATACTCTCCGACTTGCGGAATGGCAGTGTAATCATACAAAGGACGCCCCAATTTCTCAAACTCCAATTCGGTCATCGGACGCAAACCGCTCCAGGCTGCATAAGCCTGCAAATCCTTTAATGATAGATAATTGCAAGCCAACGTCTGCCCGTCATCGTCATTCCCCGGCAAATTCTTCGGATTCAAATTATTGGCAAACACCATCGGCGCTCCCGTAACTTTTCGCTCCACGATAATGCCGTTACGGCAATTCACCGTATCACGGCGAGGACCGAAAATATACTCTCCCTCCTCCATCGCTGCCAAACCGGGAATCAAAGCCTGTTGTTGCGCCCAAGTCAAGGTATTCAAAAAAGAGACATACTGCTCTTGGGTCAATTCATATTTCATGGCATAAAACTCTTGGTAGCCATTGGGATAATCGGACTTCACCACAGCTCCGCTGTTCCAAGCCGTACCGTCTTGCGCCCCGAAACTACGCTTGGACTCCAATATCAGAGAATCCCGATCCACCAGAACAGTATGGTCTTTGATCAAAGGATTATCCACATCCGTCATGGAGATACTCTTGATGGCTAAAGTTCCAGTAAAATCCTCGAACACCAAACGATAAATCGAATAAGCCTTCGTATTCCCCGTGGCAATGGTTTGCTCACTGGGGTAAGCGGAATTGGTCGCAACAATCCAGTCGGAAGAGGATTTCTCGAAAATAACCACCGGATCATCAAAAAGCGAGGCTTGGGCTTCTAATCGCCATTTCTTGGGCACCGCACTGTTTTGCGTGGCACAAATTCCCAAATACCGGATAATTTTGTTTGTTCCGAAATCCACTTCCCACTCGGCGCCTGTTCCCTCTGCCGGTATCCAGCAACTGGTCGTATCGCCGACACTGCCGCCCACATGATCGGCTGCTTTGTAAGGATCTCCCGAAGGAGAATACAAATTGCAATCGCTATTGATCAAATCGGCGGAAGTCGGAAAAGGAACATAATCCCGCCAGAACACTTTATTTTCTTTCAAATTGTCTCCTGCTCGGAAAGGACCTCTGGGAACACGCACCATCTCGATGCCGAAAGCTGACATTAAAACGGCATTTCTATTGATGTCGGAAAAAGTCAATGCCCCTCGGGAATTGGATTTTATATTCCAACTGACCTCGACCGGAATTTCTACCGAGCCATTTCCTTTTTGATTCAAATAAACATAAAAACCGATATGTCCGTCTTCAACAGCTCCCTCTGCCAACTCGCAAGAATAACGGGAATCGGTCGTCCGGCAGGATTCGATATACATGGGATGCCACTCCTGACCTGCATTCGCCCTCTTCCGGTATTTCAAAAAGACATACACGGCATCATGGTTATAATCATCTTTCCAGGCATGGTCCCAACTAATCGTAAAACTCAAGTGCAATATATCGTTTTGAGCCGTCACTTCACGCGGTCTATAAGTGATACTGCTAATCTTGACATTATTCCCGAAAACTTCGCATAACCCAAAGCAACAAATAAACAATACGAAATATCTTGTCAATCTCATCGTTTTCATCGTTTATTTACTTAATTACCCTTTTTATCTTCTTGTTTTACAGTCTTTAACATGGCAGGTGCAAAAGTACCTTGAATAATCGCCTGTTTGTCTGTCGATGCGCCCGAATCGGAATAAGGAGTCACCACCCTCCGCTTGAAACGATGGTCATATCCCGAAACGGAATCCCGCTCGCTATAGGTATATTTGTCAAAATACAAATTCCGGTTGCACTCCCCATCCATGATTTTCCAACTTCCGCCGTTCTCCGAAGTGTACCACAAATAAATGCACTCCCGCTCATCCGCTCCGGCAGGGATATTACCTTCCAGCCAATAGGTGGGTTCGACCAATACGTCCGTCACATTTCCGCTCTCCGTAGTCTGTTCATTCTCCAGAATCAGAATGGAAGTCAAAGGTTCCCCGTCCGGTACGGAACGCCCTAATCGGAAAGACACTAGCGAATCGCGCGTCATGACATCGGTGAAATAATCCATACACCAGGTACGGTCGGACACTTGCAACTCTCGCGCCCTGCTCCGGTAACTCCCCCCTCGCACGGCAATGGCTTCCGGATTTTCAAGCCAACGTTTATTTTTGGCACCGTTATAAGCACCCGTCTGGATATCTATACTCCCGTCCCCATGGGAAATATCATGACCTGCCGCCGTCAAACCTGAGCCTGTTTCCGTTTTAAGGACAGTCAGACCTAAATGATTGACATTATAGTACATCTCTGCTAAATTTCCGCTCAATTCGAAAATACCCCAGAAACTCGCTCCTGAATGGATCCGTCCTTTCTGTTGCCCGCTGAAAGCCCCCGTACGGACAGGTCCCGTATAATATCCGTCATAATTGGCATTACCCGTCTGGACAGTCTCTGTTTCCATGCCGGGATTGTCTACCCCGCTGATAGCGATCAATTGACTCGTATGCCACGCATACTCCGCCTTGACAGGCATTTCAGGATATAAATGCCGGCACATCTTTTCATACTCGATTTCGCTCAATGGCCGTAAGCATGCCCAATCCGCATACGACAGCATATCCCGTATATTCATGAAATTGCAGGCGATATTCTGCCCGTCGGCATCCCCGTCGGCACCATCCGCCATCTCCAGATTACAGGCGAACACGGCGGGCATTCCCGTCACTTTGGTGGCAAGCATGATTCCGTTGCGGGCATTCGGGCATGCACGCTCCCCGAAAATATATTCTCCCTTCTGCATGGCATCCAGACGTCCGTC
This sequence comes from uncultured Odoribacter sp., assembly GCA_910578985.1. Classification (GTDB taxonomy): domain Bacteria; phylum Bacteroidota; class Bacteroidia; order Bacteroidales; family Marinifilaceae; genus Odoribacter. Next base: position 67,267 of record CAJTSF010000009.1, read on the forward strand.
TAAAATCGAATTTTGTTGCAAATAATTCAATTGATTCAAAAATCCGACATACTGCTCTTGGCTGATTTCATATTTCATGGCATAAAAACCACGATAGCCGTTAGGAAAAGTCTCCGCAATGGTCCCTTGTGCCCATGTCGATCCGTCGCGAGCCCACAAACCGTTAATCGAATCCTTAATGGTCGTCGGTCCGTCGATTAATACGGTATGATTCAATACGGCTTCCAAATCGCGTTCGGTACTCATCCCGATACTCTTGACTTCCGGGACTCCGGCACGCATTCCTTCAACCACAAGACGGTAACTGCGGTAACTGTCGAAATTCACACCATTGGTGTCGATAGCTATCGCTCGGGCTATCGGATAAGAATCTTTGGAAAAACTCCAATTCTCATTACCCTCTCCACGCCATAGGACTTTCCAATCCGGATTGGTAGAAGTCGGATCTTGAGAACCTTCCAAACGAAAGAAAGTCGGAATATAATTCGAATGAGCCAAAGAGGCATTGACGCCGAAATAAGTGATTCTTTTTCTGATGCCTTCCCCGAAATCGACCCACCAACGGCAATCCGTCGAGGTGCCTATCCAACAACTGTTGGTCGTACTGGCATTGTCATTCATACGGTCTGCTGCCAAACGGGGATTCCCTGCACTTGCCTGATAAGTGAAATCCGAACCGATAATATCATATTCTGCCGGCAGTGGAAAAGCCACATTGGCAAAACCCTTATTGGCAACTCCATCACCTAAGCGGAAAGGCCCTCGGGGAACATATACCATCTCGATGGCATGAGCGGAAATCATGACCTTCCCGTCTTCAATATCCTTTGTCGTCAATTGCTTGAGTACCATTTGACGGGCAAAATCCCAAGTAAATTCTAATCTTAGCTCATTTTTTTCCCAATGTCCCATCCCTTTACGAAAAACATATACCCCTCCGTTCAAATGATTTCCGGTGACACTTAACGGACATAACCAGTAATCGAACTCATCGGCGGCAGTTCCCAATAACCGGACTCCGTCATCCTGTATGAATAAGTGGTTCCAATTCTCTTTTGCCGTCTTGTCGTCTGCTTTGACATCCTCTCTCTTTTTAAATTTGAAAAACAAATATACGGCATCATGGTTTTGCCAGTCTCTCCAAGAGTTTTCCCAACTGAGTTTCACTGTGACAGGCAACTTGGTCCCTTGCATCGCGGTAATTTTCCACTCGACAGAATCAACCTTGACACGATTCCCCCGACTGGTCAAACAAAGCAACAAACCGATGCATAACGCAACACCGAATCTCACTGTAGTTCTGTAAAACATGACCATCTTATTCATTGCTCAACTTTTTAAAAACCACTTCTCCGTAAAAGGATGACGATTGCTCCGAATGCCTGCTCGCCGTAGTCACTATCCGCATAAAACGGAACACCTGATCCACCAGACAATCTTTTCGAAAATCCCGGAAAATCAAATCCCGTTCGCATGCACCGTCCAACACCTTCCACCGTCCGCCCGGGCTTTGTATTTTCCATATATAAGAATGAATTTCCCGGGTTCCTGCCGGATTATTCCCACGGATGATATAATAATCCCCTTTATTGCAGGCAACCGTATCGCTGATATGGCGTCTGCCTTCCGTTGATTCTCCGTTCTCCAGAATCAACAGGGAAACCAGTTCTTCTCGTTGCGGTAAAGAACGCCCCAAGCGGAAGGAAGCGCTGCTGTCCCGCACATTGATATCGGTGACAAAACCATAGGCAGCCGAACGATCGGACACCCGCAAGGCAGAAGCGTCTGTTTGGAAAGAACCGCCGCGCAAAGCAAAATCCGTAGGAGCCTCTCCCCATTTTTTACCTGCATCCGAACCGTTATAGCGTCCGTCTTTCCCGACATATCCGTCTCCGTGTGCCGTATGGTATTTCTCTCCGGTCATGGTTTCCTGCAAAATCAGGATAAGCCCTTGAGGATTCGTGACATTATAATAATATTCTGCCAGATTTCCGCTCAACTCCATATTTCCCCAATACCCTGCCCCAGCATTTTCTCTGGAAGTATTCGCCCCGGCAAAAACACCGGCACGCAAAGCTCCGTTTACTCGGGCTGCCTGGAAGTTGGCATTTCCTGTTGCTTTTTCAGTCTTCATTCCGGCATCGGTCAAGCCCCCGGCCGCCGTAATCGAAGTCGTTCCCCAGGCAAACTCTCCCGGAGTCGGCTTATAAGGATAGGGAGGACGTGCCATCTTCTCATATTCCAATTCCGTCAATGGACGCAAACAAGCCCAATCCGCATAAGCCAACATATCCGATACGCACATATAATTGCAAGCGACCTCCTGCCCGTCCCGCTCTGAACCCACTCCATCGTCCTGACTCAAATTACAGGCGAATACGGCGGGCATTCCGGCTATGCGGGTGGATAAAACAATACCGTTCCGCCAAGCAGGTTGCTCCCCGTCTCCGAATAAATACCCTCCCTCTTCAACGCTTTCGACCAAACCGTCCAGCAGGGTATTCTGTTGTTCAAAAGTCAGTTTATTTAAAAAACCGACATATTGTTCCTGCGTGATTTCATACTTCATGGCATAAAAATCCCGGAAGCCGTTAGGGAAAGTGGTCGGAAGATTACCGATCCATGAAACACTGTCGGCTGCACATAATCCATAAATCGAATCTTTCGATACGACAGTCCCGTCGATAACTGTCGTATAATCGTTTAGGGAGGCAAGGTCCTGCTCTGTCATTCCGATAGAGGTAACGACAGGACTTCCGCTTTTCATCCCTTTCACCACGATTCGGTAACGTCTGGAAGAAACAGGATTCTTGATACGTACCGCCTTTTCTACAGGATAGGCATCCGTTGCTTTGCTCCAGCAGGAATCGCCGGCAAAACTTTCTACGATGTTCCATCCTTGGTTAAAACCGTTTCGCTCGTATGACAACTCGACGGTAGTCGGAATACCGGGTGTCACTCCTGTGGCGGATTTGGCACTGTTCACTCCGAAATAACGTATGGTTTTTTCATTACCTTCACCGAAATCAATGATAATATAAGGTTCGCTACCCCTGCCTATCCACATGCTCTGTGTGGAAGTGCTGTTATCATTCACCCGATCTCCGACCCGTTCCGCTCCCTCGCTTTCTTCATTGGTCAGGAATGTACAAATCGGACTGACCACATCATACTCCGGCAAAATAGGAAACCAAGTGGAGCGGAAAGCATTTTCCGATAAATTATCCCCCACACGGAAAGCGCCTCCCGGCACATACACCATCTCTATCGCATGGGCTGAGATCAACAAACGGTTATTCTGCACATCTTCGCTGGTTAGAGGTTGTTTTTGGTGGGTAATATTCCACGCAAGCGTGACCTGCATGGAATTATCTCCCCGACTGTTCGCGTTCCGGAAAAGATAAACACCCACATTACGCTCATTCCCCTCCCCGCCTAACGGGCAAAGCCAATAACCGTAACGCCCGCTTATTTCCTCTCCTTCCCGGATTTCACACTCCTGATCCGCCAAATACAAATGTTGCCACTCTTCGGTTGCTTGCAAAGCATCTTGGATATCTTTTTTCTTTATTTTAAAGAACAAATACACCGCATCGTGATTGTAGGCATCACGCCAGGAATTGTCCCATTCCACCGTGCAGGTCATCTTCACGATATTATTGGAAGACACGGCTTCTCTTGACCAATTCAACTGAGTTACCCTGACATTATTAGCTGCGGTTTCCCCTATACATATCAATAAGAACAAACCTATAATAATATATATACGCGCCATAATTTATCATTTTACAAACAACAGTACATTATACGCATCCGATGCTCCGTTACCCCCCGAACCGACATCCACTTGATTCACATTCGAATCGAATACACAATCCTCCAAAGAACCCAATCCCCAGTCCGCTTCATCCTGTTCGCAGTCAAATCCGGAAATCACCCCTTGAGAATCCGAACCGTCGCATTTGGCTATGGAAATCCTGTTTTGCCGGAATCCCGAACCGGTCACGCCGATCGGATCTATCCACGGAAAATCCGTATAAGTGGCATTAACTAATTTGATGTTCAACGTGCGGTAACAACCGGAAGAATTCAGATTCGGAAAATCTCTTAATGCTTCGGTAAAAAAGTTCGACAAAGTCATTTGTTCCAAAGAAGTAGTGGTGATAAACGATTTATCCGGCACCCCTATAGTCCGGAACATCATATAATCGACAGGACAGGAAGTCCACGCCCCACCTTTGGCATCCTCAAAAACAGTCGTGTCCGTGGCATTGCCGAATACTTCCGTTCCGGTCCAGTAAGCTTTGTCCGTACACCAGTGTTTCGTGTCATGATTGGAGAATTTTCCGGCCAACATCCATCCTCCTCCATCGGTGGTCATGTCGCAATATACATCAAAAGGAGGAATCGGACCGTCTCCGTCCGGATCGATACGGTAAACCCCGTCTCCCGTAACGCCTTCATAAACATAAGGAAATTTGGGGTAACGATACTCGCGGGCGGAACGCGCATAAGTCCCGTCTGCCCAACAGCGGTAAGCTCCGCTTTGCATAATATTCGTTTTTAGCTCCAAAGTCACGTAATATTGGGATGATGACTCGGAATCATTGTTTATCGTCACCACTTTCCGCTTGAAACTATACGTTTGGCTGGTCAAAGTATCCTTGCGGAATCCCGTAAATATCAAATCGCGTCCGCTCTCTCCTTCCAATAATTTCCACCGTCCTCCGTTCTCCCGGATATACCATATATAAGAGCACACTTTGGCGCCGGGAACCGGTTCGTTTCCACTAATCCGGTAAGTACGCACGTTTCGGAACACTTGGTCCGATACATTTTTCCCTTCCGTTGTCTCTCCGTTTTCCAAGGTCAATACGGACACCAATTCCTCCTCTTCCGGCAACGAACGTCCCAAACGAAAAGAAGTCGTGCTGTCCCGATGGGTGATGAGGGTAAAATAATTATAGGCATAACTGCGGTCGCTCACAGCCAAAAAGATGGAGTCGCTCGCCCAACTTCCTCCCCGAATACCGAAATACAAGGGATTGACAGACCATTGCATGGAATTGCCCCGATAACCGTCATACGCACCTGTCGCACTCAGATATCCGTCTCCGTGTGCCGTATGGTGTATCCCTCCCGAATAAGTTTCAGGCCAAAGCAATCTCATGCCCAAAGCACCGCCGATCAATTTGGTATTGTAATAAATCTCCGCCACATTGCCACTCAAGTCCATGACACCGGAAAAGCCGGCTCCGGATTGTTCTCTGGTCGTATTTGCCGTTGCAAATGCGCCCACTCGTATCGGTCCTTCGAAAGAAGGTTCACGACCGAAATTGGCATTCCCCGTTTCCGGTTTCTCCGTATTCTTCCCCGCTGTCATGCCCAACACACCCGGAGCAATGGCACGTAATGTATTCCAGGCAAATTCTCCTTTCAACGGCATGGCAGGGAAAGGACGCCGTGACATTTTCTCAAACTCCATTTCCGTCAAAGGGCGCAGGCAAGCCCAGTCCGCATAAGCCAACATATCGGACACACTCATATAATTGCAGGCAATCATCTGGCCGTCAGCCTCACGGGAAGCAGGATCGGAACCGTCCAAATTGTTGGCAAATACCACAGGTAAGCCCTCCGGTTTCGCCGCCACGATAATTCCGTTCCGGAAAGATAAACTCCCGTTCTCTCCGAAAATATAATCTCCGACAGGAATGCCTCCCAATTGCCCCCCTAACAATTGATTTTGCTGCGCATAATCCAATTTATTCAAAAAACGCACATATTGTTCCTGTGTAATAGGGTACTTCATGGCAAAAAACGGCTTATACCCCGTCGGAAAAGTCTTGGGTATGGAACCGGTCCACACCTCTTGGTCGAAAGCCCCCAAACCACGTAAAGTATCTTTTGCTATGACCGCACCATCGATTACGACTGTTTTATCGACTAAATGGTCCAGATTCGCTTCCGTCATGGCTATCGTATTGACGACCGGATAGCCCGCATTCATCCTGTCGATATAAATACGATAAAAACGGAATTTCTTTATTTTGGTGGTATCCAATAAAATTGCCCGTTCTGCCGGATAAGCGTCTTGCGCCATCACCCAATTGCTTTTCCCGTCACCTTCCCACAAAACGGTCGGAGAATCCGTCTCTTTATTGAAGGCTTCCACCCTGAAGGTAACCGGATAATTGTTCGGAAAGTACTTAGAGGCATTAATCCCGACATATCGGATTTTCTTTTCATTCCCTTCACCGAAATCGATTCGCCAATAATTGGCTGTTCCGGCGACCCCAACCCAGGCATTGGCTGTATCGCTCAAATTCTCATTGACATGATTCGCTGCACGTATTCCGTTCTTGCCCGTGGAACGAATGTCATAAGTCGCTTTCACCTCATCGTATTCAGGCAAAACAGGAACGATTTTCTTTCCAAAAGTTGCTGCAGAAACTCCATCCCCAATCCGAAAAGCTCCTTGGGGCACATAAACCATCTCTATCGCTTGCGCTGAAATCAATATTTCATTGTTTTCTATCTGAGAAGCAATCAATGATTTGCCTATCTGCTTGGCGATATTCCAACTCACCGTTACATCCACAGAGCTGTTACCATAACCGTTCTTGTTCCTATAGATATAAATACCCGTATTATAATCGATACCTGCTGCACTCAAGGGACTTAACCAAAAAGAATAACCGTCCACTTGGGCAGTTCCATATCCCAACTTATTTCCCTCGTCTTGCAAATACAAATGATGCCATTTTTCAACTCCGGGCGCATTCTCCGCATCTTTCACCTTAAACTTGAAAAAAACATATACGGCATCATAATTAAAATCATCTCTCCACGAATTATCCCAAGACACATTAAAAGTCATCTTTAATACGGGATTGGAAGTTGATACCGAAGTGTTATCCCATTTCAAATCTTCGATTCTGACGTGATTGGAAAACACGTCCAATGATAACATCAACAATATTAGTACATAACTAAATCGAATCATAAGCGCATCATCATTTTAATCTTTCACACAACGCACATACATTCTGTCCGAATTATAATAATTGGCATCAGAACGCAATAACGCCGTACTCGTTCCTGTACTATTGTAAATAATGCCAAAATAATAACCATCCGAGCGATCATGAGTTTCATATTTGGGAGGTATCCAACGAGTCACATAGCAAGTCGGAGGACCGACACGCCCATGATTGGGACAATAAGTCCAATATCCCCCGCTAACCATATGAGACCACTGCTTCCTCAATAAATTAGACGTCCACCAACGGGCATAATTGTTTATGCCCGTATAACCGGACATGTAATACCCTCCTGGAAGTGCCCCAAAATTCACATCATCTGTACCAACAGTATTCAAATCTACAAAAGTCCAATATTTACTCGCTTTCAATCTCTTTCCTGGCAATGATACCGTTCTCGCCAAAGTTGCCCATTCACTATTATCCGGCAAGTGCCATCCGTCCGGACAAGCCCCTCGTTTCCTTCCATTAGTCAATGTATTCCCGTTCGCCCCGTACCAGGTGTACATTCGTCCGAATTTCCTACAATTGTCAGCCACATTATTATAACATACCCCCGAATAGCCCGAATAATTCAGATTCTTCCCCATCCAACATTGGTTCCCAATTAATGTTGTCGGGTACACCTGATTGTCACGGGTATCCCGCATATAATTCCCGCAACGCACATTCTTTGAAGTCGCCAATTGGCTCGGATTTCCTTTGTCCTCGATAAACACGGACAGTTCGACCACCGTATAACAGGAGTTCATCCCTTTTGTCGTCCGCTCCAATTGCACCACATTCTCCCCGTAATTTATACTCCCATCCGGACGCCGGAATTGATTGATATCGGGTACATAATGCGAAAACCTGTCACCGGAAGCATAAGTACTCAATGTTTGTACCTTTCCACGGTATATCCAACGCCATTTGAACTCGGAAGGAATCGTGGAGGCAGCATAAAATCCATCCAACGTATTCTCAAAAGCATCTATCGTATCACGGAGACGGTTAATCTGAGCATTTGCCACCTGATCGACCACAATCTCCACCTGCCCGGTTTCCGCATAAGCCGTTGTGGTGATCATCACCCGTTTAAAGTAGTAATGCTTCAAACGAGTCCAATTGTTGATGAATTTACTGTAAGTCAGGCTCGGATCGTTTTCTCCTTCCAAAATGCGCCATTTCCCGCCATCCTCCAACATATACCAAATAAAAGAATAAGCCCCTTCAACGCTCGGCTTGTTACCTACAATCGTGTAAGTCGTCGTGTAACCGCAAATCGTATCCGACGCTCCGGTTTGTTTACTGGTTTTGCCGTTCTGCAAAGTCAAATACACATCCAAATCCCCTTTCCCATTCTGAGGCGTCATTGCGGAATACCCCAAACGGAAACTCACCGTACTGTCCCGCATCGTCGTGCTTGAAAAATACCCTTTGCTGCGGGAACGGTCTGAGGTAGCCAGATATTTCTCGCTATCCCTGTACGAACCGCCCCGTAAGGCAAATGCCGCCATGGATATAGGCCAATAAGCTTGTGCTATATCGGCAGCACCGCTCACCGACAGATAACCGTCTCCGTGGGAATAGGCATTATACGCATTAAACTTGCGCCCTTCCGGATTAAAATTATAATAAATCTCGGACAAATTGCCACTCAAATCCATTGCTCCGTAAAAACCGACACCGGATTCTTCCTGCCCCTCTTTATTCACGGCAAAAGCCCCCACACGCAACGGACCTTTCAAAGCATTGCCGTAATTCGCATTCCCATCGCTTGCAGTCTCATTGGCAGTACCTTCATTTTCTATCCCTGAAGGAGGCGGCAATATATTCGCCGTATTCCACGCATATTCATGAACCAGCGGAATGATCGGGAAAGGACGTCGGGCCATTTTTTCATACTCCATCTCGGACAAAGGACGTAACCCCATCCAATCCGCATAGGCTAACATATCCGCTACCGACATAAAATTACAAGCGATTGTCTCGCCGTTAATCGACAACTCATCCCCTTGGGAAACATCCAAACTGTCTGCAAACGCATAAGGCTTGCCCGCTTCATCGTTCGCAATATAAATCCCGTTCCGACCGGTAACCTTTTTGGAATTTCCGAAAAGAAAATCCCCCTTCTTCAACTTGGACAAATCAGGCAACAATCCCACCTGTTGCGCCCGCGTCAATTTATTCAAAAACTTCACATACTGCTCCTGACTGATTTCATACTTCATCGCATAAAATCCCAAAAATCCCTTAGGATAATTCGGCGTGGTCACAGGGGCAGACACGTTGAGCCCCCAATCCTCTTCATCCCAGGCTCCGATTCCTTTCAACGAGTCGATGGGCACATTGGGATTGTCGATCAGCACACTGTAATCCAACAGCTTATTCACATCCACATCCGCCATGCCGATGGACTTCACCACCGGCTTCCTCCCGCCCTGCATGCTCTCGATATACACATGATAATAACGGTAAGGTTGCGGATGCTCCACCTTGATGGCATGTTCTATCGGATAAGCGTCGTCCGCCGCAATCCAGTCCTCCGGTCCTCCCTGCCACAAAGGATTCTTCATATCCGGAATATTCTTGTCGTTCGAACCGTACAACGCCCATCTTACCGGCTTGTTGTCCGGATAATGCTTGGAACCGTTCACCCCGAAGAAACGGATAGTGCGCCAATCCTTTTGATTCTCTCCGAAATCGATACGCCAGGATACTTGAGTGCTTTTGTTCGGAGCCCAACAACTGGATGTCCCGGATTCATTGTCATTGATTCGGTCGGCAGCCAATTCCGGATGCGAATCACCGCCCGTAATATCCTCTATAAGAAAATCGCCGCTCACGATATCGTATTCCTCCGGAATAGGGGTGTGGAACTTGCGGAATGTTTTCTCCGAATTACTGTCGCCCAACTTGAAAGCACCTGTCGGCACATACACCATCTCAACCCCGATCGCAGAAATCAAGACCTTGCTTTCATTGAAATGCCGCGGCTGCAAGACGCATTGCTCATTGGAAGTCACATCCCAAGGTATGCTCACCTCCACCGACGCATCCCCTCCCCCGTTTATCTTGCGATACACGAATAATCCCGTACTCCTCACTTTTCCCCTGGCATTTGCGGTTGCCACACTGTAGTCATAACCGTCGGAAACCGTCACTCCACGGTCATTAAAATAAATATGGTGCCATGTATAGGTATCTGTCGGATCAACCAATTTATACTTAAAACAAACATACACAGCATCCCAATTATAATCATCGCGCCAAGAATTATCCCACTTCAAATTAAACTTGAGATTCAATACATTCCCTCTCCCTAAATCATCGATATCATACTTCACATCCCCCATGATTCTCACATTGTTAGCAACAGCATTCAACGTCACAAACAATGTTACCAATGCAATTCCAAACGAACGTGCCATTCGATTCATTATAGTTCTAAAACAATATCACATACAACACCTTGCAAAGGTATGGAAAATTAATGGAATTTTTAAAATAATCTATGTTAAACATTATTACGATGAACTTTATGACAAGAAATGCCCTCCATATAGCCAAACTTATGTAATTTTGTACGACTGATAAAACACGCTAACGATGAAATATACCAAAGAAGACATCCGGCAGTTCAAAAGCCGGGGAATGAAAAGCGAAGCCGTCGATGCCCAGCTGGCGGATTTTCAAAAGGGATTCACGCCCGTCACCTTGTCGGAACCGGCAACGGTCGGCAACGGCATCCTCCGGATTGCGCCGGAAGAGGAAGAGCGGCTGACGGCGGTTTACGAAGAGGCGGGCGCCACGGCGGACATCGTGAAGATGGTGCCCGCTTCCGGTTCAGCCAGCCGGATGTTCAAGGACTTGTTCGCCTTTGCGGACAGCTACCGCGGAACCGTGGAGGAGTTTCTGGAACTGGTGCAGCAGAAACAACCGGGCAGCATGCACGACTTCTTCCTCAAAATCAACGAACTGCCTTTCTACACCCGCCTGTCGGACATCATCTGGAAAGACGGCAAGAGCATCGAAAGGATGATTGAAAAACGGGAGTTCAACGAAATCCTGAAATACATCCTCACCAAAAAGGGACTGAACTACGGCAACACCCCGAAAGCCCTCGTCGATTTCCACATCTACCGGGATTTCGTGCGCACCGCTTTCGACGAGCACCTGGTGGAAGGCGCCCTCTATGCCGGCTCCGGCAAAAAGGTGCAGATCCACTTCACCGTCGCCGAAGAATACCTGCCCCTGTTCCAGGCACGCCTCCGCAAAGTCACCAAAGTATTCGAAAAAATGTTCGGCGTCAAATACGAGGTCACCTTCTCCTTCCAGAAACCCTCCACCGACCAGGTGAGCGTGGACACGGACGGCAACCTGCTGCGCGATGAAAAAGGGGAAATCGTCTTCCACCCCGGAGGACACGGCGCCTTGATTTACAACCTGAACGAATTGAAAGCCGACCTGATTTTCATCAAAAACATCGACAACGTCATCCCCGACCGGGCAAAAGGCGATACCGTGAAATACAAAAAACTCCTGGCAGGCGTCCTGCTGGAAACACGCCGGAAAATATTCGACTACCTCGCCCTCCTCGACAAGAAACCCACCGAGGAACAGTTGCGGGAAATCGAAAACTTCCTCCCCCTGCTCGGCTACCGGGAAGCCCCCGGCAAAACGCACAAGGACAACAAAGGCCGCATCAAACACCTCCGCGAAATCCTCGACCGCCCCGTCCGCGTCTGCGGCATGGTCAAGAACGAAGGCGAACCGGGCGGCAGCCCCCTTTGGGTAAACATGCCCGACGGCAGCACCCGCCTCATGATTATCGAATCCGCACAGGTCAATCGCGAGGACAAAGGGCAAGTGCAATGCTTCAACCGCTCCACCCACTTCAATCCGGTGGACATCGTATGCAGCACGAAAAACCGCAAAGGCAAGCAATACGACCTCGAAGAATTTATCGCGGCGGAACAGGGATTCATCACCCGCAAATCCCACAAAGGCAAGGAAATCCTCGTCCGGGAACTGCCGGGCTTGTGGAACGGCGCCATGGCGAACTGGAACACCCTCTTCGTTGAAGTGCCCCTGACCACCTTCACCCCCGTGAAGACCGTCTTCGACCTCTTCCGCTTCGAACACAGAAACGTATTGAAAAAAATATGAAACCGGACCGCAATTACCTTTTGCTCATCCTGCGCGGCTGCGCCATGGGGGCTGCCGACGTCGTCCCCGGCGTGTCGGGCGGCACCATCGCCTTCATCACGGGCATCTACGAAGAGCTTATCGACTCCATCAAAAGCATCGACCTGCAAGCCCTGAAACTCCTTGCCCGCTTCCGCTGGAAAGAGTTCTGGCGGAAAATCAACGGAAACTTCCTCCTCGCCGTCGTGGCGGGCATCGGCACCTCTATCTTCTCGCTCGCCAAACTGATGACGTGGCTCCTGGAAAACCATCCCATATATATATGGTCATTCTTTTTCGGGCTCATCATCGCCTCCTCCATCCTCGTGGCGAAGGAAATCAAGACCTGGAACCTCTCCACCGTCGCCGCCCTCCTGGCAGGAGCCGCCGTGGCGTGGTGGATTACGGTCATGACCCCCGCCGAGACCCCCGACGCCTGGTGGTTCATCATCCTCTCGGGAGCCATTGCCATCTGCGCCATGATTCTCCCCGGCATATCCGGCGCCTTCCTCCTCCTCCTGATGGGAAAATATTCCTACATCCTCGGCGCCGTCAGCCACCTGCAGGTCGGCACGCTCCTGCTCTTCGCCGTCGGCGCAGTCGCAGGCATCATCAGTTTCTCCCACCTGCTCTCCTGGCTGCTCAAGCACCACCACCGCCTCACCGTCGCCACCCTCACCGGCTTCATGCTCGGCTCTTTAAATAAGGTATGGCCTTGGAAACAGACCATCCTCACCTACATCGACAGCCACGGCGTAGAGAAACCCCTTGTCGAAGCCAACATCTCCCCCGCCTGCTTCGCCGAGTTGAACCACACCGACCCGCTCCTCTGGCAGGCGGTCCTCCTGTGCCTTGCAGGGCTCGCCCTCATCATCGGCATCGAAACCCTCGGGCGGAAAATGAACGCCTCCCGCAAACAGGCATGAAACTCTTCGGCATCCTCGGATTCCCCCTCGGACACTCTTACTCTCCCGCCTACTTCAACGAAAAGTTCAGGCGGGAGGGCATAGACGCCCGCTACCTCACCTTCGAACTCGAAGACCTCGCCGCCCTCCCCGCCCTCATCGCCCGCACCCCGGAACTCTGCGGGCTCAACGTCACCATCCCCCACAAACAACGCATCCTCCCCTACCTCGACACCCTCAGCCCCGAAGCCCGCGCCGTCGGCGCCGTCAATTGCATCCGCATCCGCCGCGACGGAGGCATCCCCCATCTCTCCGGCCACAACACCGACGTCATCGGTTTCCGCAATGCCCTCACCGCCTTCCTCCCCACCCTTTCCACCTCCCAGCACCTCCTCCCCTCCGGCACCGCTCTCCGCGCCCTCGTCCTTGGCAACGGCGGCGCCGCCTGCGCCGTGCGCCAT
>CAJTSF010000010.1 GCA_910578985.1 uncultured Odoribacter sp.
ATATGTCATTGACTTTTTTGGGACAAATGAAAGAACAAGCTTATTCCGTGGATTATATGAACAGGTGCGGGAATCAATTGTTTGCAAATCTGTTTATCGACCAAGGCACCCAAAAACTTTTTTACAGTCCGGACGGGGGAGTTCATTGGGAATATTCAGGCAAAAGCACAACAAGAGAACCTACTTGTATGTTGGTAGACAGTACGCATGTACGGATATATATTTTTGATTCACCCTATTATTTGAGTTCTTATACGCACGAACGGATTTGGGCAGATAAATAACAGAATGGGATGAATTTCATTTTTCCATATAAGCTTGTCATATTAGTCGGCATCATCTTATTGCTGTCAATGTTCGAATGCGGGTCAGGAGAGCATCAAAAAGTAAAGATAGAGAGCGGAACAGAGTATATGGTAAGTTATGAAAGTTGTCTTTTCTTTACTCCGGAAGTTGGATTGATGGGAGGAGAAAAAGAGGGGAACGCCTGTTACTGGAAAACAACCGACGGAGGACGTCATTGGCAACAGCAAAAGTTGACACGCGGCAGTGTGGATGATTTGACAGAACGAGACGGGGTGGTTTATGCTACCGTGGAGAAGCGAGAAAAGGACACGCTGTTGTACACGCATTCCATTTACACCTCCTTCGACCAAGGAGAAAGTTGGCAGTTGAAATGTGAGATGGTGACGAAAGAGTCCTTTATTGACTTGTTGGTTTTGGATTACAAACGGATGTTTATGGTGTTGAGTAATAGTATTTTAGAGACACAGAATGGTGGTAAAGAGTGGCAAATGATACAAGATGAGGGTTGTCCGCAAGTTTCCGTGGATGACAAATATTTATATTACGTGATTAGCCGTAACCGTATTTTACCGAAGTATATTCCCATCCATTATTTAGTCAGGCGTTCTTTGAAATCGGGTAGAGAACGGTTTTACAAGCTCCCTGACGGCGTTAAGGTCGAGGCAACATGCGGAGATGTGGTTATTCTCGCAAAAGAACAACATCTGAGATCGTATCGGATAGAAGAGGATATGTCATTGACATTTTTGGGAAAGTTAAAACAACAGGCTTATTCCGTGAATTATATGAACAGATGTGGAAATCAATTATTTGTCGATTTGCCTATCGGTATAGCTGTCAATAAACTTCTTTACAGTCCAGACGGAGGTGTGCATTGGAAATATGTCGATAAAGGTACATGGTTCGGACCTACTTGTATGTTGGCAGACAGTACACATGTACGGATGTTCATAATAGATCCTCATCTTTATCTGAAGTCTTATACACATGAACGAATTTGGGCGGATAAATAACAGAATTTGATGAATTTTATTTTTCCATATAGGCTCGTTATATTAGTCAGCATAATCTTACTGCTATCAATGTTCGAATGCGGGTCCGGTGAACATCGAAAAATGAGAATAGAAAGCGGAATAAAAAATCTAGCATATTATGAAAGTTGCCTTTTCTTTACTCCAGAAATAGGATTGGCGGGAGGACAAAAAGAGGGAAATGCTTATTGCTGGAAGACTACTGATGGAGGGCGTCATTGGCAACAAAAAAAGAAATTGGCAAATGGCATGGTGTGGGATTTGACGGAAAAAGACGGAGTAGCTTATGCAACTGTTGTAAAACGGGAAAAGGACACGTTGCTGTATACACATTCTGTTTACATCTCCTGCGACCAAGGAGAAAATTGGCAATTGAAATGTGAAATAGTAGCAGAAAACACTTTTATTGACTTGCTTGTTTTAAATGACAAACGGATGTTTATGGTCTTAAAGACCGGTTTGCTGGAAACACGGGATGGAGGAAAAAATTGGGAATTAACACGAGAGAGAGAACCTTGCCGAAAACTTTCCATAGATGATAAATATTTATATTATAGCTTTTTCCATACTTCACCGGAACGTGTTTCCATCTACTATTTAGTGAGACGTTCTCTAATGTCAGGCAAAGAACGGTTAGTCAAGTTACCTATTGGACATGATGTAAACGCTACATGTGGGGATGTTGTTATCATCGGAAAGAGTAAACACATGGGGTCATATCGGCTAGAGGAGGATATGACATTGACGTTTTTAGGACAGCTTAAACAACAAAGTTATGATATAGAATACATATATAGACAGGGAAAGCAACTATATGCCACGATGATGATCAGTATAGGTCTCTATAAACTTCTATACAGCCCAGATGGAGGACATCGTTGGAAATTTGTCGATAAAGGTTCATGGGGTGGCGCTCCTACCTGTATGTTATCTGATAGTTCACAGGTACAGATATTTATACTAGATATGCCCCATTGGCTAAGGTCTTATCAGCATAAACGGATTTTTTCGGATTAAATAACAATATACCATGAATTTCATTTCCCTATATAAACTTGCCATATTAGTCAGCATAATTCTATTACTGACGATGTTCGAATGTGGGTCAGGAGAACATCAGAAAGTGAGAATTGAGAGCGGAACAGAGTATATGGTGGGGTATGAAAGCTGCCTTTTCTTTACTCCGGAGGTGGGGTTGATGGGAGGAGAAAAGGAGGGGAATGCCTGTTTGTGGAAAACGAACGACGGTGGGCGCAATTGGCAGATAAACAGGTTGAAAAGCGGTACTGTATGGGATTTAACAGAGAAGGACGGAGTAGCTTATGCCACCGTAGAAACAAGGGAAAAAGACACACTGCTGTACACGCATTCCGTCTACACCTCCTCCGACCAAGGGGAAAACTGGCAGTTGAAATGCGAAATGGTGACGAAGGAATCCTTTCTCAATTTGCTGGTTGTGGATGACAGACGGATGTTTATGGTGTTGAGTCGGAGTTTGCTGGAGACACGGAACGGGGGAAAGGATTGGCAAATGGTGCGGAATGATGACTGCCGAAAGGTTTCCATAGATGATAAGTATCTGTATTATAAGATTTCCAATATCTTATTCAGGCACGGTCCCTTTGATTATTTGGTGAGGCGCTCTTTGGAGTCGGGCAAAGAACAGCTGATTCGATTGTCCAAAGGTGTCTGCATTAAGAAAATATGCGGAGATGTGGTTTTTCTTGAAAAAGGACAGCACATGAAGTTCTACCAGATAGAAGAGGATATGTCATTGACATTTTTGGGACAATTGAAACAACAAAATTATGGTGTTGATTATGTTGATTATATGAGCAGGTGCGGAAACCAATTGTTCGTCTATTTGTCTGTCGGAATGGCTGTCAAGAAATTATTTTACAGTCCGGACGGAGGAGTGCATTGGAAATATGTCGATAAAGGTACATGGTTCGGTCCTACTTGTATGTTGGCAGACAGTACACATGTACGGATGTTCATAATAGATCCTCATCTTTATCTGAAGTCTTATACACATGAACGGATTTGGGCGGAAAAATAAAGAGATACAAACGAATTGCCAGGGTTTTCATGTGCATCTACATGCCGGCGGAAGTGGAGATTTCGGCGCAGGCGTTTCCGGAAGGGGTGCGGGTGGTGACGGGGAAATAAAAGAAAAAACAGCAAAGTGTTTGAGGATAAATATTCTTTCCTTACCTTTGTCGCTCATTTTGAAGTGGTGTGCGCTGTAAACTGCGGGGCTGAACCTTAGCCATTTACCCTGCAGGCACTCCGGAAAGCGAGGGATTTTCAGTCTGCCCGACTATCGCGTTTTTCCCTAACCGACTGAATGCAAGCGGATGCCACGACAAAAGACAAACAGATGTTTAATTAAAAATTTAAAACAAGTGGATCAAGTAAGTTACAAAACGACTTATGTCAACAAAGCCACCGCACAGAAGGAGTGGGTTTTGATTGACGCAGAGAACCAGGTTTTGGGACGTCTTGCTGCTAAAGTTGCGAAACTGTTACGAGGCAAGTACAAACCGTCCTTTACCCCGTTTGAGGATTGTGGCGACAACGTCATCATCATCAACGCAGAAAAAATCGTGCTGACGGGAAACAAAATGACCGACAAGGTTTACACCCGCCACACCGGATACCCCGGCGGACAGCGCCACACTTCTCCGGAAGCCGTGCTGAGAACCCACCCGGAAAGAGTTATCCAGCACGCGGTACGCGGTATGCTTCCTAAAAACCGTCTGGGAAGAGCAGTTCTGAAAAACCTTCACCTGTTTGTAGGCTCCGAGCACAACCACGAAGCCCAGCAACCGAAGGTCATTGATTTAAACGCTTTAAAATAACAGATCATGGAAGTAATTAACGCTATCGGAAGAAGAAAAGCAGCAGTAGCTCGCGTTTACGTAAGCGAAGGAAAAGGGAATATCACTATCAACAAACGTCCGTTGGAGGAGTATTTCACCATCCCGACGCTTCAGTACATTGTGAAACAACCTCTCGAACTGTTGGGCGTTACCGGACAGTACGACATCAAGGTGAACCTGGACGGCGGCGGTTTCAAAGGACAGGCGGAAGCGCTCCGCTTGGGTATCGCCCGCGCACTGGTTGAAATCAATGCAGAAGACAAGGCAAAATTAAGGGCTGCCGGTTTCATGACACGCGACCCGCGTCAGGTGGAACGTAAGAAACCGGGACAACCCAAAGCACGTAAGAGATTCCAGTTCTCTAAACGTTAATCTCAGTTTAGTATCTAAATTGCCGGGACTCCTCAGTGGCTACCCGACGATTGTGAAAATGAAGAATGTAAACTATTTAAAAGAAGACACATGTCAAATTTCGACGAATTATTAGAAGCAGGTTGTCACTTCGGACACCTGACCCGTAAATGGAATCCCAAAATGGCTCCGTATATTTTTATGGAGCGGAATGACATCCACATCATCGACCTGAACAAAACGGCAGTCATGCTGAACAAAGCCTCACAGGCTCTGAAGCAGATTGCGAAGTCAGGACGCAAAATTCTGTTTGTTGCAACAAAAAAACAGGCTAAGGACATTGTTGCTGAAAAAATCTCCAATATCAACATGCCCTACGTGACGGAAAGATGGCCGGGCGGTATGCTCACCAACTTCCCGACCATCCGTAAGGCGGTGAAGAAAATGACGACCATCGACAAGATGGAAAAGGACGGAACGTTCGACCACCTCTCAAAACGCGAAAAGTTGCAGATTTCCCGCCAGCGGGCAAAACTGGAAAAGAACTTAGGCAGCATCGCCGACCTGACCCGTCTGCCGGCAGCCTTGTTCGTGGTGGACGTGATGAAAGAGTATATCGCCGTGAAAGAGGCACGCACGCTGGGAATTCCGGTGTTCGCAATGGTGGATACCAACTCGGATCCGAGCGATATCGACTTCGTGATTCCGTGTAACGACGATGCGTCGACTTCCATCAGCCTGATTATGGAGAACGTGACCGCAGCCATCAAAGAAGGTCTGTCCGAACGCAAATCGGAGAAAGACAAAGAGGGAAGCGAGAAGAAGCCCGTAAGCAAGAAGGTCGAGAGAGTAGGCGGCACTGATGCCGAAGTTGCAACAGAAGAGGCAACAGAAGAGTAATTAAAATTAAACATTGACACATGGAAATTAAAGCAGCTGATGTAATGAAGTTGCGTCACGCAACGAACGCCGGTATGATGGACTGCAAGAAAGCCCTCCAGGAAGCTGAAGGGGATTTCGACAAGGCAGTGGATATCATCCGTAAGAGAGGTTTGATCGTAGCCAGCAAGCGTGCTGACCGCGAAGCGAAAGAAGGCTGCGTGCTGGCACGCGCAGAGGGCAAGAAGGGTGTCATGGTCAGCTTGAATTGTGAAACGGACTTCGTTGCCAAGAACGAGAATTTCATCAACTTTACGCGACAAATCCTGGACTGTGCATTCGAGAATATGCCGGCTGACAAGGAGGCATTGCTCGCACTGACCATCGACGGACGCACGATTGCGGACCAGATTGCAGAGCAGACCGGCGTAATCGGTGAGAAGCTGGAATTGGCATACTACGGAAAAATCGAGGCAGAAGCCACCATCGCTTATATTCACCCGGGTAACAAATTGGCTACGGTTGTAGGATACAACAAAGAGGTCGATGCCCAAGTGAAGAAAGACGTGGCTATGCAGGCAGCCGCCATGGCTCCGATTGCCGTAGACAAGAACGATGTACCGCAGGAGGTTATCGAACATGAATTGCAAATCGGTCGCGAGAAAGCCCGAGAAGAGGGCAAGCCGGAGAATATGCTGGATAAAATCGCAGAAGGCCGTCTGAACAAGTTCTATCAGGAGTCTACCCTGTTGAACCAGGCTTTCGTGAAAGATGCCAAGCAGACCGTGAAGGCTTATCTGGCTTCTGCGGACAAGGCGCTGACGGTGACCGGATTCCTGCGTTTCACGCTGAATGACTAATTCGGTTATCCCTTGAGATAAGACGAAGATAGGCGGCTCAAAGAGTCGCCTATTTTTTTCCGAAAACTTGTTTTCCGCCTATTTTCCGCTATCTGAAACACTCCAAAAAGAGGTTTACAAGACTCAAATAGGACTTTACAAGATTTTACAAAACCAAGGACTAATAATACTTTGTTTATCAGACAATTCAAAAAACCGTTTACAACGTCCCAAAATTCATTTACAAACCGAATATTGGGAAATTATCTTTAATTTTACGGGAGTTCTAATCAAAATAATAGAATCATGAAATTTAAAGAAGCTATTTTATGGTATTCATTAGTATGTTTTTCTTGTTCGCAAGAGGCACCAATGAATATAAAGGTAAGTCCTACTCAAGGAAAATCTATAACCTTTCAAAGTTCCGTTAAATTAGGAAGAAAATTAGAGAATCCTTATTCTGTTGCCAACATGCAAAAGGCATTCGAACAACTTTCGCCACAAACACGTAGCCAAGCAGCAGATCTCGAAATTAAAGCGACACATTTATATGTAAAGTTCTGCCCTAAAACAGAAGAAGAGTTAGATTTTTTGAAATCAAACACATGTCTGGAACTCTATTCCTATCCTTTGGATTACGAAATCTTAGACAAATCAGAAAATCATTATTACGTAAACCACACTGAAAAAGATGGCAAACCTTGTGACTATTATGCAGCAGTCAAAGTAAACAAAGCGTTACCATCCAACATAGAATATGAAATATTGGAAGAATTATTCATTCCCGACGAAAATACTGATACCCCTATCTTAACGCGTTCCGGCTATTTGCTTGATGAAAACTTTGTCGATGAATTGGTCGACCTATCTCTAAAACTAACAGGCAATTGGAATGAAAACGAAATCATGACCAAAGGCAAAAGCAAGTGGAGACCAGCAGGAACCATTACTTATTATGATGAGATATATAAGAAAAATTTAGGCGTGGAAGGTTTGAAAATCCGAGCAAAAAGGTGGTTTACCACTCATGTCGGATATACCAACGCACAAGGATATTTTTCATGTGACGGGCAATTTAAACGTCCAGCAGATTATTCATTGAATTTTGAACGAGAAAATTTTCACGTCAAAGATGCAGAGACAGGACACAATAATCTTAAAGGCGATTGGAATCTTCATTTTGTCAGGGAAGAGCTTATTCCAAATCCATTAAAAGTATCTTCACTATACACTTATGTCACGATATTTAGAGCAGCTTACCATTATTGCTACAAAGACATTCAAGGCTTACACAGACCACCTGCTCGGAAAGAACTACAAGCAAAGATAAAAATAGAACCCGTCAATGAAGATAAAGGTGGATTAAATGGGGTTTTCTCTCATGGCTTTTTTATGGGAATAACTGGCAAACACATTGAGATATACAACCATCATAATCCAATTGATGAAATATATGCTACAACCATTCATGAACTTGCCCATTCTGCTCATTGGATCAGAAACAAAAAGATGTATCATAAAGATATACATCTCATTGTGAAAGAAAGTTGGGCAAGAGGTGTACAATATCAATTAACCAAAACTGTATATCCGAATTATCAAGAGCCGACATTCAGCAGAGGCAGTTATACCGGTATCGTAAATGATTTAATCAATTCTGCCAATATTTATCGCAGCAGTTTTTATTATTACGCCAACGACTCTTATTGGAACGTTGCACCCAAATCATATACCGATCGAGTTGAAGGATACACTTTGAAGCAAATAGAAGATGCCTTAGATGGAGTAAAAACTTGGGAGGGATGGAAAGCAAACATCAAAAAAATACCTAACAATACTAAGCAATATGTGGACGAAGCTTTTAATTTTTGGAGTGGCCAGTAGTCTGCTGACAGGAATAGCAGGGTGCACCAAAATCACCGGAGTACCAGAAATAAGGCATGCTTACATCAATCTGACAGACAAGCCTGTTATCATACAATCATTTTGGACGAATTATCCTGCATCCGGAGAAACACAAGAACCTTATCCTGTTCAAACAGAAGATTCTATTGCAGTTCAAGATACACTATACACTTACTCTTCTCCTGAAAACAAAGATTCCGTATTTGTGATTTTCAACAAGAAAAGGATTCTGAAATGGTATCCAAATTCACGAGAGGAGGAATATAGTTTGTACAATTTCAACAATTACGAATACATTCAAGACCCATACCCCCTATGTATTTACCGCTTTATCGAAAAGCATTGGGAGATCGCAGAAGAGACGAAGACGGAGTAAATTTATACAGAACATTGAAACGGATAGCCCGGGGATTATTTCCCCGGGCTATTTAGATTTTCAATGTTTTGTCGTACATTCGTCATTTGTTTCAATACGGGTTTATCAAATAATAAATACAAATGAAAATCACCAAGTACCTGCTCGTTTTCCTGTGTTTTATACCCCTGTTTATCTTTCGGGATTTCACTCCCAACAACGAATTGAAATACCTAAGCATCGCGGACGAGGCGTTGCGGGACGGGCATTTCTTCACGTTCTGGAACCACGGCGTCCCATATGCGGATAAGCCGCCGTTGTATCTATGGATTGTCATGCTGGGAAAATGGCTTTTAGGGACGCACTGCATGCTCTTCTTGGGCATGTTTTCCCTCCTTCCGGCACTGGGAACGCTGGCGGTAATGGAACGGTGGGTGCGCCCGTACCTGAATGAGGAATACCGCACCAGCGCCCTAATGATGATGATGACCTCCGGGCTGTTCGTGGGGTCGGCGGTCGTGATGCGGATGGACATGCTGATGTGCCTGTTCATCGTGCTGGCGTTGTACACGTTCTTCAAGCAGTACACGGGAAAGGCAGGGAAATGGGACGGGGTGCTACTGCCGGTCTACATCTTCCTTGCAGTGTTCAGCAAGGGACCCGTGGGCGTGCTCGTGCCGCTGGTCAGCATGGCAACGTTCCTCATCTGGCAAAAGAAAGGGCGGCTGTTTTTCCGCTACATGGGGTGGCTCCAGTGGGGCATCCTGCTCGGGCTGTGCGCCGCGTGGTTCGGAGCGGTCTATGCGGAAGGGGGAAACGCCTATCTGAACAACCTGCTTTTTCACCAGACGGTGAACCGGGCGGTAGACGCTTTCCACCACAAGCAGCCGGTGTGGTATTACTTGAAAACCATCTGGTACTCCCTCGCCCCGTGGGTGCTCTTCTATTTCTCCGCCATATATATGGGTTTACGCAGGCAACTGTTGGACACGGACGTGAAAAAGTTTTTCCTCGTGATTATCACCACGACTTTCATCGCCCTTTCGATTTTCAGCGGCAAATTAGACATCTACCTGCTGCCGATTTTCCCCTTTATCGGCTATCTGGCATTTTTAATGTTACCCGACCTGCCCCAACGCTGGTTGCGCGTGACGGTCGGGATTCCCGCCGGCATCCTGGCACTGGCATTCCCCGCCTACCTCGCCATCATGTACCGCATCGACCTGCCGGCAGGCATCAGCGGGCTGACTGTCCTGGCATTGAGCGGCAGCGCTTGGGTTTCGCTCTATTTTCTTTTCCAAAAAAGAATAACCCAAAGTGCGAATAGTCTTGCCATTGGGCTACTCATTACCATTCTGATTGGCTCACTGATCGTTTGCGGACTAAATGCCATGATAGGCTTCCGGGAAATGAGCCAAAAAGCGCAAACAATAGCCCAGGAAAAGGGGATTGAAAACTTCTATTATTATCCATTTCGGAGTGCTGAAAATATGGATGTTTATCTAAAAAAAGAAATTTCTCCTGTCAATGCGGAGCAGTTGCGTTCTCTTTCAGAACGCGAGAACTTTATTCTTTTCGTTCGGGAGAAAGAGCGCCTCAAGAATAAGGAATTGCAAGTAATCACCGATGGTAGGGAAAGTTATTCCATTGGAGATTACCGAATTATCGTCTACTAAGTAAATAGCTTAAAGTATGATTTACGTTATCGGATTCTTAGCTCAAGTTTGTTTCTCGGGGCGTTTGCTTTTTCAATGGATACTTTCCGAAAAAGAAAAGCGGGTGGTATCTCCAAGTATCTTTTGGTTGCTCAGTCTGCTCGGTTCCTACTTGCTTTTTTTCTACGGTTGGCTCCGGCATGACTTTGCCATAATTCTCGGTCAGTTTATTTCATACTATATCTACATTTGGAATCTGCATATCAAACGTCAGTGGAAGCCCATCCCCCTGCCCGTCCGTTGCCTGTTGGTCGCCACCCCTTTCCTTGCCATCGGCTACATGCTGGGGGAAGCCCGAATGTTCAGCCTACAATTCTTCCACAATGAGGAGGTTCCCCTATGGCTGCTGACCTGGGGTTCCATGGGGCAAATCATCTTCACCCTCCGTTTTATGTACCAGTGGCATTACTCTTACAAACGGCAACAATCCTTGCTGCCGTTAGGCTTTTGGGTCATCAGCCTCATCGGTTCCTGCATCATCGTCAGCTATGCCGTATTCCGCTTGGACCCGGTGCTTTTGCTCGGGCAATCCACGGGGCTCTTCGTCTATATCCGGAACATCTGGATACAGCGGCAGGCAAGCCTTAGAGATTCATGTCAGCTACGCGGTAATTGATGTAGCGTTTCCGCATCCAGCGGTAAGCGAAACAGTCCTTGAAAGGACCGAACAAACGGTTGAACAAGTGGTATTTGGACTTCCCGGCAACGCGGGGAAAATGGCGGACAGGCACTTGCTTCACGCGCCCGTTCTGCAACTGAATCAATGCCGGCAGGAAACGGTGCATGCCCGTAAAAAAAGGAATCCGTTGGGCATAATCGGTGCGCATGATTTTCAAGGGACAGCCCGTATCCTCTACGCCGTCATGCGTCATCATCCGACGGAAGCCGTTGGCAATACGGGAAGACATATTCTTCACGAAACTGTCCTTGCGCCCCGTACGGATGCCCATTACCATCTCATAATCGCCGGCATGCGCCAGCAAAAGGTTAAAATCCTCGGGTGTTGTCTGCATGTCGGCATCCATGTATCCCACCCATTCCGAACAGCAATAGTCAATGCCGGCTTTCATGGCGGCACTCAACCCGCCGTTCTTTTCTAACTCTATGAAAAAGAAATCATTCTGACGGCTGCAAATCTCTCGAATCAATCCCCCCCCCCCATCCGTAGAGCCGTCATTCACAAACAAAACACAACTATTCGCCTCCGTTCCTCGTAAGAAATCATTTAATACCTGCTCCAGACGCAACATATTTCCCTCCTCGTTGAAAACAGGTATCACCACAGTTAACTTATAATTTGCCGTTTTATTATACATTGTAGTATTTTATTTCGGGTCGCCAAGTTACAAATAATAATCATACGAAAAACATATTTGTATTTCCAAAAATCATTAACTTTGTTCGGCTTGTAAATTGTTACATTCATAACCAAATTGCGATGAAATATAAACGAATACTTTTGAAACTGAGTGGAGAGTCCCTGATGGGAGAGCAGAAATACGGGATTGATGTGAAACGGGTGGAGAGCTACGCCCGGCAAATCAAAGAAATCACCGATATGGGAGTGCAAGTGGGGATTGTCATCGGAGGCGGCAATATTTTCCGCGGATTAAGCGGCACGAACAAAGGCTTCGACCGAGTGAAAGGCGACAGCATGGGAATGCTTGCCACGGTCATTAACAGCTTAGCGCTCAGTTCGGCTTTGGACAATGAGAATTGCAAGAACAAAGTATTGACCGCCATTCGCATGGAGCCCATCGGAGAATTTTACTCCAAAGCCAAAGCGGTGGAATACCTGGAGAACGGCTATGTCACTATTTTCAGCGCGGGCACAGGCAATCCGTATTTCACCACCGACACGGGCAGCAGCCTGCGCGCCATTGAAATCGAGGCGGACGCCATGCTGAAAGGAACGCGCGTGGACGGCATCTATACCGCCGACCCGGAGAAAGATCCGACAGCCGTGAAGTTTGAGAAAATCACATACGATGAAATATATAACCGCGGGTTGAAGGTCATGGACCTGACAGCGACCACCATGTGCAAGGAAAACCACCTGCCTATCGTGGTCTTCAACATGGACGTGGAGGGCAATCTGAAAAAGGTGATGGAAGGCGCCGGCATCGGAACCGTGGTTTATTCGGAAGAATATGCTTGAGAATATCAACACACCGGAAGACCTGAAAAAAGTGCCGGAGGATGCACTGGAACAAGTCTGTCGTGAGGTGCGGCAACAGATTATCGATGACTGCGCGGAAAATCCGGGACACTTGGGCTCCAGTCTGGGAGTAGTGGAACTGACCGTGGCACTTCATTACGTATTCGACACTCCTTACGACAACCTGATCTGGGATGTCGGTCACCAGTCCTACGCCCACAAAATCCTGACAGGGCGTAAGGAGCAATTCAAAAGCAAACGTCTGCACGGAGGCATCAGCGGTTTCCCGCGCATGCAAGAGAGCGAATACGACTCATTCGGCACGGGACACTCCTCCACCTCCATCTCGGCAGCCCTTGGCATGTCTATTGCCGCCAAACTGAACGGCGAGGAAGAGCGGCAGAGCATCGCCGTCATCGGGGACGGCTCGATGACGGGCGGCATGGCTTTCGAGGCACTGAACAATGCCGGAGTATATGACTCTAACCTGCTGGTCATCCTGAACGACAACAATATGGCGATTGACCCCAATATCGGTGGCATCACCAAATCCCTTCTCAACATCAGCACCTCCAAAGCTTACAACAAATTCAAACGGGATGTTTGGAACGTGTTGGGGAAACTGAACCGTATCAATCCGGGCATGCGGGACTTTATCCAGAGCATTGACAACAGCATCAAATCCATGCTGCTGAAACAAAGCAATATGTTTGAAGCCATGGGGCTGCGGTATTTCGGTCCCGTGGACGGCCACGATGTCAATCACCTGGTCAAAGTGCTGGAAGATTTAAAACACATCAAGGGACCGAAGGTTTTACACTGCATCACCGTCAAAGGCAAAGGATTCAAGGAGGCGGAAACCAATCAAACCGTTTGGCATGCTCCCGGCAAATACAATCCGGACACGGGCGAGTTGCTCCAAGAGGCTCCAAGCCCGCATCCCGCCAAGTTTCAGGACGTCTTCGGAAACACCATTCTGGAACTGGCGAAGAGCAATCCCAAGATTATTGGCATCACCCCTGCGATGCCCACCGGATGCTCCTTGAATATCATGATGCGGGAGATGCCCGAACGATGTTTCGATGTCGGCATCGCGGAACAGCATGCGGTCACTTTTTCGGCAGGAATGGCAGCCAAAGGATTTGTGCCGTTCTGTAATATTTACTCCTCTTTCATGCAACGGGCATTCGACCAGGTCATCCACGACGTGGCGTTGCAGCGGTTGCACGTCGTATTCTGCCTGGACCGCGGCGGGCTGGTCGGCTCGGACGGCGCCACACACCACGGCGCCTACGACCTGGCTTATTTCCGCTGCATTCCTAACATGACGGTGGCTGCCCCCTTGGACGAAGAGGAACTACGCAACATGATGTACACGGCACAACTGCCCGGCGGAGGACCTTTCTCCATCCGCTATCCGCGGGGCAACGGCTCCATGAGCGACTGGCACACGCCCCTCCGGCAATTAGACATCGGCAAAGGACGCTGCCTGCAGGAAGGCAATGAAGTGGCTGTACTCTCCATCGGAGCCATCGGTACGGAAGCGAAAAAAGGAATAGCCATGACAGAGGATATATCCGTCGCCCATTATGACATGCGTTTTTTAAAACCGATAGACGAAACGCTGCTTCACGACGTATGCCGGCGCTTCTCCCGAATCATCACGGTGGAAGACGGCTGCATCAACGGAGGGCTGGGAAGCGCCGTGGCGGAATTTATCAGCGACCACCGCTACCACACCCGGCTGGTGCGCCTGGGGATTCCCGACCGTTTCATCGAACACGGCACCCAAAAGGAACTTTATACCGATTGCGGTTACGATGCCGACAGCATCGCCCGGACTATCCGGAACTTCACCGAACACTAATCATTAAAAACCATAAAACCGAACACTTATGTTACAGATTTCAGACAAAGGCTTAGCGATTCAAGCCTCTCCCATCCGGAAATTAGTGCCTTACGCCAACAAAGCCAAAGCACGGGGCATCCGCGTGTTCCACCTGAATATCGGACAACCCGACATCGCCACTCCGGAAATAGCCCTGGAAGTGGTCCGCCACATGCAAATCTCCGTCATCGAATATACGGACTCGGCGGGAAACCACACCTTACGCTCCAAACTGGCAGGCTATTATCAAAAATTAGGTATCGCCATCAACGAAGAGGATATCCTTATCACGACAGGCGGCTCGGAAGCCATCCTGTTTGCGTTCATGAGCACGCTGAACGAAGGGGACGAGATTATCATTCCGGAACCCTATTACGCCAATTACGCCGCCTTTGCCGTGATGGTCGGCGCCAAAGTGAAAGCGGTAACCGCCACCATCGAAAACAATTTCGCCTTGCCGCCCATCAGTGAATTCGAGAAATTAATCACTCCGCGCACCAAAGGAATCGTCATCATCAATCCCAACAATCCGACCGGCTACCTTTATTCACAAAACGAACTGGAAGCGCTGGCGAAGATGGTGAAAAAGCATAATCTCTACCTGTATTCGGATGAAGTGTACCGCCGTTATTGTTATGACGGACTGCCCCATTTCTCGGTGATGAATATCGAAGGCATCGAAGAGAACGCCATCCTGTTCGACTCCATGTCCAAGCGTTACAGCGAATGCGGCATCCGCGTGGGCGCCATCATCACCCGCAACAAAGAGGTGCTGGGCGCCTCTCTGAAATTCGGCATGGCACGCCTGTGCCCTCCCGCCTTGGGACAAATCGCCGCCGAGGCATCCCTGGATACCTCGGACGAATATTTCCACCGCGTACATCAGGAATATGTGCAAAGACGGGACTTCATGGTGGAAGCCCTCAACAAAATACCGGGCGTCGTGTGCCCCAACCCCAAAGGCGCCTTCTATTCCATCGTCAAACTGCCTATTGACGATTCCGAAAAGTTCGCCCGCTGGCTGCTGGAAGAGTTCGACTACAACGGACAAACAGTGATGCTCGCGCCGGCAAGCGGATTTTACCACACACCCGGATTAGGAAAAAACGAGGTGCGCATCGCCTACGTATTAAAAATCAGCGACCTGCAAAAAGCCATTGAGGTACTTGCCGCCGCCTTGAAAGTCTATCCCGGACGAACGAATTAAAGGTATCGGGGAAAAGAGACCTTTTCCTTGATACTTTTTGCTATCTTTGTCCTCAAAAAAACAAACTATTATGACAGATTCTGAATTTGACAGTATCAGACCGTATGATGACAGCGAAGTGCC
This sequence comes from uncultured Odoribacter sp., assembly GCA_910578985.1. Taxonomy (GTDB): domain Bacteria; phylum Bacteroidota; class Bacteroidia; order Bacteroidales; family Marinifilaceae; genus Odoribacter. The sequence goes on from CAJTSF010000010.1 coordinate 15,640, forward strand.
GGCAGCAGCGCAGCGCCTTGCCGAATCGAAAGACTTTCTGGCACTGTTCACTTACCTGGTCAAACAAGACGTGTCAATCATCACCAAAGCCTTGCAAAACATCCGCTCCCGGAAAGACTTCCAGGAAATCCTGTTCGGTCCTGCCATCCGGACCCTTATGGAGAATACGACGGACGGCGTGACTGCGGAAGGGCTGGAATTGGTGGACCCAAACACCTCCTACACGTTCATGTCCAACCACCGGGATATTATTCTGGATTCCGCCATCCTTAACGTATTGCTGAGGGAACACGGCGCCAAATACACCCGGCCCGCCATCGGCAGCAATCTGCTCATCAACCCGTGGGTGACCGATTTCGTCAAACTCAACTCCTGCTTTGTCATCGAACGCAACATCACCGTGAGGGAAATGCTGAACAGCTCGCAACTGCGTTCACAATACATCCGGAACACCATACGGGAAAATGAAGACTCCGTCTGGATTGCCGAAAAAGAAGGGCGCACTAAAAACGGAGACGACCGCGTACAGCAAGCCTTGTTGAAAATGTTGAAGATGAGCGGCACTCCCCATTTTGCCGATAACTACAAAGAGTTGCGGCTCATGCCCCTTTCCATTTCCTACGAATGGGAACCGTGCGACTCGCTGAAAACCCAGGAACTGTACACCCGTACCGTAGGCGAATACACCAAAACGCCGGAAGCGGACATGAACAGCATGGTCACGGGACTCAAGGAATATAAAGGACGCGTACACTTCCACCTTGACCGCCTGACGGACGACGAACTCGACGAACTCGACAAGCTCCCCTCCAACGGCGAAAGAATCGAGGCGCTCGGATCCATCATCGACAGGAAAATCCACAAGAACTTCAAACTGTGGGCCAACAACTACGTGGCATACGACCTCCTGCATTCGGTCAATAAATTCAGCCACATGTACACTCCCGAAGAGAAAGACAATTTCATCCGCGTAATGACGCAAAAAATAGACAAACTGGAAGGCAACATCTCCATGCTGAATAACATATTCCTGGAAATTTACGCCAATCCGGTAAAGAACAGCCTGAAATTATAGAACATGAAAATCATTCGCTTACTCATTATGCTGACGGCATTCCTGATTATGATTTCGAGTGCCTTGATTCTCTTCGCTCCCCACGACCTGAAAACCCCGGTCTACATCAACATCGCCGCCATGGGCTGCCTTGTGGCGGTCGTGACCATGATGAACTTCCGGAAGCAGCAAGAAAAGGAGCGCCATGTATAAAGTCAAACGCACCATATACGTGGACGACCAAGCCATCGATATATGGCTGGGACTGGTCAGCAAGACGAAAAACGGCAAGAACGGCAAATACACCGTCTATCTCCTGACGGACGAACCGAACAAGCCCCTGAACCACGCAGAACCGATATTAAGCAATATCACTTCCCGCGAAACAGCCATCCGGCGAGGCATCGAATATGCCAAAGAACTGTTTCGTAACCTATTGGAAAACCGTAAATCGTAAATACTTATACCGATGAACCAAAAAGTCAGAGTAAGGTTCGCTCCCAGTCCGACGGGGGCTTTGCACTTGGGCGGCGTACGTACCGCCTTGTTCAACTACCTGTTTGCCCGCCGCCACGGAGGGGATTTCCTGTTGAGAATCGAAGACACCGACCAGGCTCGGTATGTGCCTGGAGCAGAGGAATACATCATCGAGTCACTGAAATGGTGCGGACTGACTGTGGATGAAGGAGTCGGCGCAGGAGGCGACTGCGGTCCCTACCGGCAAAGCGAACGTAAAGCGATATACAAGGAATATGCACTGCAATTGGTGGAATCCGGCAACGCCTACTATTCATTCGATACCGCGGAGGAATTGGACGCTCTCCGCAAAGATTGCGAAACCAAGGGCGAGACCTTTATATACAACGCCAAAAGCCGCGGAAACCTGAAAAATTCCCTGCACATGGAACCCGAAGAGGTCAAACAACTGCTGGCTTCCGGCGCGCCCTACGTCATCCGGTTCAAAATGCCGGAGAATGAAGAACTGCTGCTGCACGATATCATCCGCGGGGAGGTGCACTTCAACAGCTCCCTGCTCGACGACAAAGTGCTCTATAAATCGGACGGCATGCCGACTTATCACCTTGCCAACATCGTGGACGACCACCTGATGCGCATCACCCACGTCATCCGCGGCGAGGAATGGCTGCCGTCACTGCCCCTGCACGTGCTGCTCTACCGGGCTTTCGGATGGGAAGACACCATGCCCCGGTTCGCCCACCTGCCGCTGATTCTGAAGCCCGTGGGCAATGGCAAACTCAGCAAACGCGACGGTAACAAAATGGGCTTCCCCGTGTTCCCCATGGAGTTCACCGACCCCGCCACCGGCGAGAAATGGCACGGATACAAAGAAGACGGCTATTTCCCCGAAGCCTTCATCAACATGTTGGCACTTCTCGGTTGGAATCCGGGCACCGAGCAGGAAATCTTTACCCTGGAAGAACTCGCACAACTGTTCTCGCTGGAGCATGTCAATAAATCCGGCGCCCGCTTCAATCCGGACAAAGCCAAATGGTTCAACCACAAATACCTCATTGCCAAACCGGATGCGGAATTAGCCGACCTCATCGCCCCCTACCTCCAAGCGGACGGACTGGCATACGACAAGCCGAAAGTGGAACGCATCTGCGCCCTGATGAAAGAGCGCTACAACTTCGTATCCGAACTCTACGAGGACTGCCGCTTCTTCTTCGTGGCACCCACCGAATACGTGGAAAAGGACGCCAAGAAATACTGGAAAGAGGACGCTCCCGCCCTGATGCGCGAGCTGACGGAACTCCTGAAATCCATCGACGACTATTCCTTTGCCAACACGGAAAAAATCATCTCCGCCTGGATTACGGAAAAGGAACTGGGCTTCGGCAAGGTCATGAACCCCTTCCGTGTCGCCATCATCGGCGCCGCCAAAGGTCCCCACATGTTCGACGTCATGGAAATCATCGGCAAAGAAGAGACCATCCGGAGAATGGAGAAAGCGCTGGAAGCGATGAAAAACTAAAAGAAATGAACCGGATGACGATAGACATCCGGTTCATTTCTTTTAAGCTTCAAACCATTCTTTCCCATCTTTTCAGGCGTTCTGCAATATCCTTATCCGGCAAACGGTTATTTTTACATCTTAATAAATTTAGCTTATCACAGGCTTCTTGAGGAGTCAGTACAACCTGTTCCACCAACAGGTCAAACACATAAAGAATACCGGAAACCATTGTTCCTGCCTGAATAGCGGACTTACGTAATTTATTATCCCCGGTAAGTAAACGATAACCGTTTTCTTGCGCATATAACCATACCGAACAATCCGTAATGGAAACATTGCTATCTTGTCTCTGCTGGAAACGGATTATATTTAACAGTTCCTCTTCCGTATGTCGTTTCACAATCAAACATCCACTTTGCACAAACTTTTCCACTTCCTTGCGCTGGTCATCCTTTACCAATTCATTAAGCACAAAATCTGTTGTGTGAACTTGTAGAGGAAGCCTGAAAAAAGCCTCCAACAAATCAATGCTATAAAGATCGATTAACACGTTTGTATCATTGACAACAATGATATCCATTCAGACCAAGTTTAAATTTTCTTTTAATCGGTGTACAGGTTCTCTCATCAATACAGAGGCTTTAGAGAAAGAAATAATCTCACTGGCAAGCGCCCTATACACAAGTCTCACGAAACGCGCCGAACATTCTGCGGGAAAGCGGTTTTTTTCTACTTCTTTCTTAAACCACTCAATCCTTCTCTTTTTAATAAAATAAGTCTTGTATCTCGAATCCGTAATGACATTTAAATCCAGAGCCTTACGCATCAAGGCATCGATGGACATTCCATACTGACATTGAATATCCTTTAACTCCTGCAAGGAGATATCTTTTCGATTACATCCGATATACTTCAGAAAAACCGATTCGGAAATCAACATCTCACTGGCAAAACGATTACATAAATCCTCTTTCTCCTGTGCCGATAACGCCGGATCTATATTTAATAATATATGTCCTAACTCGTGCATCGCCGTAAAGCGTTTTCGCTCGGGAGGAAAGTGCTTGTTCAAAATAATGAACGGGCATCTATTATCGGCAAAACCGCTCAAGCCGTCAAACGAATCCGGAGCCTCCACCTCAATCACCTTGATTTTGTTCTCTTCCAACAACTCGATGATATTGCCAATCGGGTCTTCTCCTATCTTCCAGCAATCACGCAATCTGTCCGCGAGAGGCTTTATGTCCGCCATACTCCGGACAATAACATCTGCCAAAACATTGGTAAAGTCCGTATCGATATTCAAAATCCCCTCCACTTCCAAATAACGTTCCATTGAATCCAACACTTTTTCCTCTATCTGATTTTGCTGCTTGACAGACAATTTCGATTTCTTCCTGAACTCGATGCCTTCCAACTGAATTTCAAATGGCTTGAAAAAATAATCGATACTCACACAAAGGACGTTAGCCAATTGTATCAATACCGTACTATTAGGCAGCATCTTCCCCTTTTCATACTTGGAAATCGCCTGTTTGGAAACCGAAGCCCCCATGGCTTCACACAATTCATCCATGGAGAATCCCCGCATAATCCTCGCACTCCTTAACCTCTGTGAAAATACTTGTTCCATAAATCACTCTCCTTTTCAGTTGACAAATATACGCATTAAAAACAGAAATGTAAACCAATGAAAGAATTTTTCTTTATACGGCGTGTAAACGAAAAAGATATCGAATAGCAAGGATGAAAAGAGAAAACGGCGCTCCCCTTTGCTTGCGCGTAGGGAATAAAGTCGCTCCCCGCGCACTTTGCAGCGAAGGGGCACCCAATGAGCACCGAATTTGCTCCATGAGAAGACCCTGATATCACCATGAAAACACCCGGGATTCCATGGAATCCCGGGTGCATTTTCATGAAGATAAAACTTCTTGTCGTTGTGATTAATCCTTACCTGTCAGCAATCTGATAAAATTCGTTGCTGCATCTTTCATTTGTCCAAAATCACTGTCCCCCAATGAGGTCGTGCAGTCTAAAACAAGCATAATAACAGCACTCTTCTTATCTACAATAGTTTCAATATCGCCCGCTTGCCCGAATTCGGAATTCTTTTGCCACTGAGCATTGGAAGCAATATATTCCCACTGCCGAATATCTTTCAAATACATCGTAACCGGCGGTTCTATGATCTCAAAACCCTCAAAAGAAAAAGTGACATAAACTCCGGAGACATCACCTGATATTGTAGAGCCACTACTGCTTTTTACTCCATGATACACCACATTTTGAAGCGTTCTTTCAGTTCCGTTGCGCTTATATACACCTTCGATATAGAATTCCGATTCCGCGGCATCTTCCACATCATCCAACGTAAACCGAATCTTCGTGCCATCGTCATACCCTCCCGTTATTTTTAATTTAACGACCTGGCTTGCATTTTCATTGTAAAGCGAAGCAGCTATCTCACTGAACTTTTCATTTACTTCCTCCATATTGGTCACTTCTTTGGCGTTATCTGCACGGCTTGCCATGGAAATCAATCCTGCACGGAAAGCCTCCACGTCATTCACATCACTCCCCCGAATACCAATCGAATAAGCATTGATAGGCAGATCCTTGATTCTTGTATTGGCTATACGCTTCTTTACTGCATCACGATACGCATCTCTTGAATTGTATGCTGTATTAAGGTCTATCGAAGCATTATCAAGCCCATCCGTAAAAGTGACAATCGAGACATTCACCAAATCTTCCGGCAGTTTAGCAATTTCCAAACGTTTAATCGCATTATCAACCGCATAATAAAGACTGGTCGCGGGTTTCATATTCAAGGCATTGACAAACGATGTAAAATTGTTTGTGTTATAAATATTTTTGTAATCCGTCAGTAAACTTATTTTCCGCTCATTAAGTTCTTCATTAAAACCAATAATTCCCATATATAGACCAGTTTCCGCACCACCACCGGGATAAATATAATTACATGTTACCGTATCACTCCAATTGCTCCGTTCATAAGCACGATATGAACATACGGAAAATGAAAATAGACTTAAACCAGCATCATATTCCGGTTTATACAAAAACTCGCAATCTTGAATATCTTTCGTGTGTTCAAAAGTAGTATAAGTGATATTCCCCCAAAGATCATAACGGTCAAAATGTTTATAGTAGTAATTTACCTTATATCCATCAGCTCCTTCTACCGGATTCCATGATACTTTAAAACCATCTGTTATTTGTGTTGCTGTCAATCCTGTCGGTGCCGTCAAAGGTTTCAATTCAGGTTCAGGTTCTATATAATCATCTTCCTCTCCCTCCTTACACGCTCCCGCAATCGCCAAAAACACCAAAACACACATCGTGATTAAAAGATTTCCCTTACTCATCAGGCTTTTCAGACTCGCCCCGTTTTTCGAATGGTTTCCGGACTCCATTACGCTGCATAAGTTCGCAGTCGTCGCAGTTGTGCGTTCCTTTTGTAACATACTACTTGCTTTTAAGGTTGTTTATTGAACTAAAAACAGACAAATAAAAAAGCGGACTTGATTATCCGCTTTCGAGGTTTACCACAACCCAACCATCAAATAATACAAGCCCGCAATACTGCGGACACGCAATATTCAGATGGTTTCTTAAGTGGTAATTTCGAAAGCTGAATATAGCAATGCGCTATTCTAATATGTCTTTAACTTACATTCTCTTTTTTATCTACATTTTCCGCTGTGTTATACGTTATTACGCTGCAAAAGTACGATTTATTTAAAAACCTTGCGCGCATCAAGGCATTTTATTTTCCCAACGATTAATTCAAACTCCCGCCTCTTCCCCATACTTCTCCGCGATTTCGTCGAACACCTCCCACAAGGTTTCGAGGTTCGGCGCCTGGAGCATGCGGATGCGGAGGTCGCGGAAGTGGGGCAGTCCCTTGAACATGGCTGCCATGTGGCGGCGCATGTGGAGCAGCCCGCGCACCTCGTCAATCCACTCCACGGAGAGGCGTATCTGTTCCTTGATGACCTCCAGCTGCTCCCGCACGGAAAGGTCGGGCAACAGTTCGCCCGTTTCGAAATAATGCTTGATTTGCCGGAATATCCAGGGCTTCCCGATGGTGGCGCGCCCGATCATCACGCCGTCCACCCCATAGCGGTCGAACGCCTCCTTCGCCCGTTGAGGGGAAGTGATATCCCCGTTGCCGAGAATGGGGATGCGGATGCGGGGATTCTCTTTGACGCGGGCAATCGGCTCCCAGTCCGCCTCCCCCGTGTACATCTGCGCCCGCGTGCGCCCGTGGATGGCGAGCGCCTGTATGCCGACGTCCTGAAGCCGTTCGGCGATATCCCCGATGATGATGTGCTCGCTGTCCCAGCCGAGGCGGGTTTTCGCCGTCACCGGGATACCGACTGCCCGCACCACTTGCCGCGCCATCTCCACCATGAGGGGGATGTCGCGCAACAGCCCCGCGCCGGCGCCTTTCTGCGCCACCCGTTTCACGGGGCATCCGAAGTTGATGTCGATGAAATCCGGCCGCACCTGCTCCACAATCCTCGCCGCCTCGACCATGGAATCGATAAAACGCCCGTAAATCTGTATCGTCACCGGACGTTCCCCCTCATCGATGGTCAGTTTCTTCACCGACTTGTTCACCGACCGCACCAGCGCGTCCGCCGACACGAATTCCGAATAGAGCCAATCCGCCCCGTACATCTTGCAGAACTTCCGGAACGGCGGATTCGTCACATCCTCCATCGGCGCCAGTATCAAAGGCCGCTCTCCGACCTCTATGCCCGCTATCTTCATAAAATTATTTGCATATTTTGTGCCGCAATATTCGTCACTTTCCGACAAATAGCCTAATTTTACCACAAAAATACGAAAAAATACCGCTCATGAAAACACGCATCCTCATTTTATGCCTCCTGTCCGCCTGCTCCGCCTATGCCCAATCCACCGCCGACAGCACCGACCTTTACCGGGAAAGCAGCGTCTCCGAACTCTTCGGCATCGGCGAAAAGACCTACAATAAAGCAGCCCGCGGCACGACTTCCTTCCGGGGCCATTGGAACGGCGTCCGCCTCGGATTCATGAATTTCGCCAAACTGGCGCCGGAAACGGAAGCGGCAGACCTCAATATAAACCACTCCCTCTCCATGCAGTTCAACCTCGTGAAGCGGGAAATCAGCCTGAGCAAAAAACAAAACTTCGGCATCGTCACCGGACTGGGGTTGGAATACCAACGGTTCCGCTTCCAGGACAACAACATCACTTTCCACAAAACCGACGGGCAGACCCTCCCCACCGAGGTCAGAACCCTCCATACCGATGCCCGGGAAATCCGGAAAAGCAGCTTCAAAAACCTCTATCTGACCATTCCCGTACTGCTTGAAGTACAAATTCCGAAAAACGCCGCCCCTGCAAAGCGAATGTTTCTTTCCGCCGGAGTCATGGCAGGGATTCGCATGCACTCGAAGACCAAAATCGTGTACCAGGACAATCAAAACGACACCATGAAGAAAAAGCAGAAAGGAAACTTCAATGTCCTACCCGTGAAAGCGGATGCCGTCGTCCAAATCGGATACCGGCACGTCACCCTGTGGGGAAGCTACACGCTCACCCGCCTGTTCAAAAAGAGCAGCCTGCCGGACCTGAATGTCTATACGGTCGGCTTCGGATTTTCCATATAACCGAAAGATTATTCCTCGCGCATGACCCGCGCCTGCCGGTCGATGGACGCTTGATGAATGGCGGTAAACACCCTTTTCAGGAACTCCGCCCCCAGCCCTTTCTCCCGCCCGTAGGCGAAAACCCGTTCCAAGACCTCCTCCCACCGTCCCGGCTGGAGGATGGCGATATTGTTCTGGTGCTTGTAGCGCCCGATTTCCCCGGCTATCTCCATCCGCCGCGCCAGCAAATCCAACAGCTCCCTGTCGATGCCATTGATTTGCATCCTCAACTCGTCGATATTCGCCCGGTACGCCCCGTTTTCCGTATCGGCGGCACGCACCACCAAACCTTCCACCAATTGCTTTAATTCACAAGGACTTACTTGCTGCGAAGAGTCACTCCATGCCTTTTCGGGATGGATATGCGCTTCAATCATCAGCCCGTCGAAACCCAAATCCAACGCCTGCTGCGCCACCTCCGCCACATACTCCCTCCGTCCGGCGATATGGCTCGGGTCGCAAAGCATCAGGAGGTCCGGACAACGCCTGCGCACCTCGATGGGCAACTGCCATTGGGGCACGTTCCGGTATTTCGTCTCCCCGTACACGGAGAACCCGCGGTGGATGACCCCCAGCTTCCGGACGCCCGCCCGGCTCAAACGCTCCAACGCCCCGAGCCACAACTCCACATCGGGATTCACCGGATTCTTGACCAACACCGGCACCTCCGTTCCTCCCAACGCCTCCGCCAGTTCCTGCATCGCAAAAGGATTCGCCGATGTCCGGGCGCCCACCCACAGCCAATCCATCCCCGCCTCCAACGCCTCCCGCACATGCTCGCCCGTGGCGACCTCCGTCCCCACCTTCATCCCCAGCTCCCGCCGCACCCGCTGCAACCAAGGCAACCCCGCCGTCCCCACTCCCTCGAAACTGCCGGGATGGGTGCGCGGCTTCCACACCCCCGCCCGGAACACCTCCACCCCCGCCGCACGCAACGCCTGCGCCGTCTCCATCACCTGCCGCTCGCTCTCCGCGCTGCAAGGCCCCGCAATCACCGCCGGACGGGCACCCTGCCCGAACAAGCCCCACTCCTCCGCTTTCTGGTAATCCAATTCCATTTTCGTATTCATCCTATTCCGGTTGCATAGGTAAGATATTTTCCCGAGATTACTTCCATTTCTTGACCAAAAATTCGGGATTCACCCGAAAATAGACGCCCACGGAAAAACAGGTCGCCTTTTCCGGCATACTCACCGCCCCGTCCGCATCCGTCATCTGTCCGGGGAAGGACTGGTATAACTCCGCCCGCGCCCCGAAAGCATAATGCTTTGCAAAAGTACGCGCATATTCCACCGATGCGAAAACAGTCTGCGGACGGTCGAACACCGCGCCCACATGCCGCGTGGAAGCCGCTCCGAAATAAGGAAGCCCGAAAAGCGAAATGAAATCGTCGGCTCGGAAATACCCCGCACGCACCCGCACATCCCGCAGGTCGGCGGAAAGCGCCGTGTAAAACGCCCAACCGTTATTGTAGCGCCACAATTCGCCCATCTGCTGGTAATACCCCAACACGTCCGCCTCAACGTTCAAACGCCGCAGCACCCGCCGCCCCGCATTCCAGGTGATGCCTGCCCCGACAGCCCCGTTGGTGAGCGTCTGCACGGAATTGGTGTAGATAGTATCCTGCTCGCCACCCCGGTGCTGGATGGTTCCCTGCACGGGCGAATAGACATGGAAAGAGGCGTCGCGCGGCGTCCAGTCGATTTGGGAAGAAAGCCCCACCGTGAACGCCTCCTGATGGGTGTCGCCCTGAAAAATGTAACTCTCCCAGTTCACCCACACGTCGAGGTGGAACGAACGGCTGTCGAACAAAAACTGGAAGCCCATCTCCGGGTCCGCCGTCATCGTCAGTTCCGGATTGTAAAGCGGCTCGATGAGCCGGTGGGTCGCCCCGCCATACAGGTTACCGATAACCAAGTTCACCTTTGACAAAGTCACTTGCGCCCGGAAATAAGGCAGCAAATGGGCGCCTTTCTGGTATTGGTTCCCTTTCCAATAGGCAATGTCGCGGTATGCCATCGAGGGATATTTGTTGGCACCGCTGTAAATCAGCGCATGCAAGCCCAACTCCACCTTCAGGTTTTTCAAAGGATAATACACCGCCTTCGGCTGCAACCACAACCCCGGGAGAGTGTATCCCCGCATGAACTCGCTGGTGTATTCGTTGTCCTTGAAAAAACTGAGGTTGTCCAACTCCACCCAAAGCGTGCGGACACGGGCGGTGTCTATGGCATAATCCGTCCGGTAGACCTCCTCCTCCACCTGCGCGGATGCCGCCGAGGCACACAGCAGCAGGGCGGCAAAAAGAATCGACTGTTTCATTCGGCTATCGTTTATTTGAGGGCATAAAAGTAACTATTTTTTCAATATCCGCCCCCAACTTACGCCTAAGTTGCACCACCCTTCGGTCACCGCTCGTTCGGGGCTCGCTCGGAGCTCGTTCGCTCCGGAGCGAACGAGCTCCGAGGATACTGCGAAGCAGCTCCGAAGAAATGGGCATGCAACCACGCCGCAAGTTAGGCACAAGTTACGGATGGCTTCAGTTTATTTTGTTATCTTTGCAGGGCATAATTTTTATCACACCATCATGACAGACCGCTCCAAAACCCTTTTCCTGCTGGACGCTTACGCGTTGATTTACCGTGCCTACTACGCTTTCATCAACAATCCGCGCATCACGACGACGGGCATCAATACCTCCGCCACATTCGGATTCTGCAATTTCCTGCTGGAACTGCTCGAGGAAGAACACCCGACACACGTGGCGGTGGTCTTCGACCCGGACGGACCGACTTTCCGGCACGAGATGTTCGACGCCTACAAGGCGCACCGCCCCCCCATGCCGGAAAGCCTGCGCCAATCCATCCCTTACATCCGGCGGATTATCGAGGGCATGGGCATCCCGTGCGTCACGGTGCCGGGCTACGAGGCGGATGACGTGGTGGGCACGCTCGCCAAACGCGCCGAAAAAGAGGGGTTCACCGTTTACATGATTACCCCCGACAAGGACTACGCCCAATTGGTAAGCGAACGGGTGTTCATGTACAAGCCCGGACGTGCGGGCAACAAATCGGAAGTGTGGGGCATCCCGGAGGTGCTGGACCATTTCGGCATCGAACGGGTGGACCAGGTCATCGATATCCTCGGACTGATGGGCGACACGGCGGACAACGTGCCCGGCTGCTCGGGCATCGGCCCCAAGAGCGCCGCCTCCTTAGTGTACAAATACGGTGACATCGACGGGATTTACGCTCATATCGACGAACTGAAAGGAAAGCAGCGGCAAAACCTGCTGGACTGCCAACCGACCGTCCGGATGTCGCGCGACTTGGTGACCATCTGCACCGAAGTGCCGACGGAGATTACCGTTGGTGAATTGGAAAGAAAGGACATCGACCGGAATATCCTGGAGCCCATTTTCAACGAATTGGAGCTGTTTTCGCTGGTGCGCCGCGTGCTGAACGCGGAACCGCAGGAGAAAAAGACGGAACAGTTGCAGGACGTGCAGGTGGATTACCGGGATTACACCGGCAAGGAGGCGGAACTGGCCGCCGTTCTGGAAACGGCGGAGTGTTTCGCCCTGCACGCGGTATTCCGCTCAGGCACGCTCTACGATGCCCGCCCTTCCCAACTGTGCTTTTCCATGCGGACGCACGAAGCGGGATATGTCAATCTGCCGGCGGAGGAAGAGAAAGCACTGAAGGTCATCCGCCTCTTTGCGGAAGTATTCGCACAAAAGGAGAAAGTGCTGGTCTCCATGGACACCAAAAGCGACGTGATTTGGTTGAAACGGGCAGGCATTCCGGTCGGCAACCGCATTTTCGATGTGAAAATCGCCCACTACCTGCTCCAGCCGGACATGTCGCATGAACTGGAACGGATAGCCCTGGAGTATCTGAATTACACCCTGTCCGACGGGAAACGGGAGGAGCAGCAATTGACGCTGTCGTTCGACGAGGAGGCTCCGCAGGAGAACCACCGCGCGGAGCAGGCGGATGTGGTGTTCCGCCTGCGGGAAAAACTGGAGGCGGACCTGGACAGGACGGGGCTGCGGAAGTTGTTCGAAGAGGTGGAAATGCCACTGGTGTTCGTGCTCGCGGACATGGAATACGAAGGGGTGAGCATCGACACCGCCGAACTGAAACGCATCGCCGAGGAACTGAAGGGACGGAGCAGTGTCATCGAACAGGAGATTTTCGATTTGGCAGGGGAACGGTTCAATATCAGTTCACCGAAACAGTTGGGGGAAGTGCTCTTCGACAAACTGAAAATCGACAGCGCCCACAAGAAGACCAAATCGGGGCAGTACAGCACCTCGGAGCAGGTGCTCGCCAAACTGGAAGAGGACCATCCCATCGTGACGAAGATATTGGATTATCGCGGATTGAAGAAATTGCTGAGCACCTATGCGGAAGCTCTGCCCACTTTCATCGACCGCGGGACAGGTAAAATCCATACCCGGTTCAACCAGGCGGAAGCCGCCACAGGACGGCTCAGCAGCCTGAACCCGAACCTGCAGAATATCCCCATCCGCACGGAAGAGGGCAGAAAAATCAGGAAGGCTTTCGTGACCGGCGAAGATGATTTCGTGTTTTTCTCCGCAGACTATTCGCAAGTGGAGTTGCGGCTGATGGCGCACTTGAGCGGCGACAAGGAATTGGTGAATGCCTTTAACCACGGCATCGACGTGCATACCGCCACCGCATCGAAGATATATCACGTGTCCCTGGAAGAGGTGACGCTGGAAATGAGGCGCCGCGCAAAGACTGCCAATTTCGGCATCATATACGGCATTTCCGCCTGGGGACTGGCAGAGAGGCTCCATATCAGCCGCAAGGAGGGAAAGGAGTTGATAGACGGCTATTTCGAGCTGTATCCGGGGGTTAAGGAGTATATGGAAACCGCCGTGGAGAAAGCACGCAAAAAAGAGTACGTGGAGACCATTCTCGGACGGCGGCGCTACCTGCGCGATATCAACTCCCGGAATGCCGTGGTACGCGGCATGGCTGAACGCAACGCCATCAATGCCCCCATCCAAGGCTCCGCCGCCGATATCATCAAAATGGCGATGATCTGCATCCACCGCCGCATCCGGGAAGAAGGACTGAAATCACGCATGATTATCCAGGTGCATGACGAATTGAACTTCAAATGTCATGTTACGGAACAAGAAAAGCTGCAAGCTCTCGTCATCGAGTGCATGGAGCACGTTGTGCAACTCTCCGTCCCCCTCACGGTCAGCACGGGGTTCGGAAGGAGTTGGTATGAGGCGCATTGACCGTCTATCGGACTAACGTCACCATACCCCGTGTATTTCCTTTCTCATCTTTCCAGATAGAGCCGTCTCTAAATACAGCCTTGACCTCCCAAAGATAAACTTTGCCGGGAAGGGGCTGACCGTTAAAAGTGCCATCCCATGCCTCTGCAGGTCGTCCGTCCTCCAAAACGGAGGATTTCCATACACAAGTGCCCGAAGGATTGTCGAATATACGAATCTCATAAGAAAGCAGTCCAATACCTTTAGGCTGGAACAGGGCGATGCCCGGATTCTCCTCTTTTCCCGCAATAGGGGCAAAAGCATTCGGAATATACAGTCCCTTCACTTCTTCCACCGAAACAACCTGTGTCAAAGAATCTACGCATCCATAAGGAGTTTTTACCAACAATTCTACCGAATAATTCCCATTATTAGAGAAACGATGGGTCGGATTATCCACATTGAGAATGGTTCCATCTCCCATGTCCCAATGCGGGAAAAGCGTACCATCGGCAAAAGGCAATGCAGGAACGACAGAATGATTCGTAAAACGGAAACCGCCGTTATTGACTACCGGCAATTGGGAAATATCCACCCCTTCAGGCAAGTCTTCAATAACCGCAGGGTCAGCGACAAAATCGAAATCCGCTTCCGGTAAAGGGTAAACCGTAAAATTCCATGCCGTATCTTTAACACATCCGTACCGATTTTCAATATGCAATGTCACCGGATACTGCCCGTAATCATCATACCTATAAACAAAAACGGAATCCGCCCGTTCCGGAGAATGGTCTCCCAGATTCCAAGAGAATCGGGAACCCGGCAACGCCTCACAATAGAATTCAACCGGAGCTTCCTCGCATACACCAGTTGCACTGATTGCAACAACATTTTCCGGCGCCGGAGAAGATATAATAGTATCACAATATTCCGATCCACAACCTCCCCATGCGGTACGCAAACGCAATACAATTTCACCGAACATCTCTTCCCACTCCATCACAGGCGGCAAGAATGCATCGCTCCAGGCAGCAAAGTCTTTTGCCCCCGGTTTCAAATAAGACCAAGAGTAAGTCGTATCACCTGCCGAAGTACTTCCATTTTCCACCTCCAAACGCACCACGCCATCCACACAGAATATATTACCCGGCACATTGGTAAATGATGCCTGAGGCGTCCGTTTAACGGTCACTTCCTTTTTGAGGCTATCCGTACATCCGTCACGGGTGGTGACTGATAACTTCACGAAAGTATTGCCTGCATCCCGATAAGTATGCATAATCTGTTTATCGGAAGAAGAAGCACCATCATAGAAATCCCAACGTACCATATCGGTAGGCTTTGTTCCAAGCGCTTTTACTTCCAATTCCAAGGGTGAACATCCATATATCTCCTCTCCCTCCGACAGGAAAGTCCCCTCTCTTCCATACCGAAATTCCCAATGTGCCGGTGTTGTCTTTTTAACCTCGATGGTATCCGCATAGATACTTTGGCATCCATCCAAGGATTTTGCCTTCAAAGCAACAATCGTCTTTTTCTCCCCAGCCCATTGATGTGTGATTTTCGCTTCGCCGGCATCCGGTTCCCAAGTATTAGCAGCTGAAGCCTGCGCGTAATTCAAACACCATTCATATTGATAGAAGCTATTTTTTATGGCTTCCATAACCTGAAAATCAACCGCCCGCTCCGAACAAACGACAGAAACATTTTTGTTGAAAGCCAAAGAGATATCTCCTTTAATATGAACATCCTTAGTGTCTTTTTCCCGTTCGCCGCATTGATCCTCAATTGTCATCGTAACCCTATAGTTTCCAGGCTTCTTGAACACATGAGCTACTTCCGGACTATTATTTTCTTCCAGCAAGGAACCGTCTCCGAAATCCCAGAAAACAGCTAAATCATTCAAACGCTCCGTTTTATTAGCAAATACCAACTCTTCTCCAAAACAGATGTCTTGTCCGGTCACTTGACTCAACCATGGTCGTAAACGTGGATTAAGGACTATCACAACCGAATCCATATCTTTAAAACAAGCGTTTTCAGCATACAATCTCACCGTATCTTTTTTAAAGTCGAATGACTCATTAGTATAAACATGTTTTAAATATCCTTTACCGGCAAAAGTCGAATCTTGACCGTCCCCCCAGGAAATCCGATACCGCTCTGCAAACCCTTTTGTCTGATTACGGAAAAGATATTCCTTGCCCGAACAAAGCGTCCCTTGGTCTTCCTGCAAAATAGAGGCTTTCAACCTGGATTCTATCTCCAGTTGTTTCCACGCCGTATCTTTCCCTCCTATAGTCTCTACAACTAAGCCGACATTATAAAGTTTCCTCTTCCAATCCCGGACATAACGCACAATGCCACCGGGAACTTCGCCATGAATATCTACATCCGGAGCAAGGTCTTCCGTCCCCAATAACCAAGTGTACTTCGGATCATACTTGTCCGGAACGGAAGTCAGGTTTTCAAATTGAGGAACAGTATCGCACTTATCAGCCAACTTAACCGTGAAATCAGGCTTCAGCACACCGATTACCCGAATGATTGTATCGACAGCATGCGTGCACCCATGTTCGTTTTCCACTTCCAGTGTAATCTTGTATTTCCCGGCATCCAAAAACGTATACGGGAAGGAATTTTCTTTCCCTATCAACTTGCCGGCAATATACCATCTCAATTGCAAATTATTATCCGACAGGCTTTCAATTTGAACAGGATGCAGAATCCCCACCAGCGTGTCGGCAACATTTAGCTTTGCCACAGGATTTTCATGTACAGAAACCCGTTCTTCATTCTGCCGGATACAACCATTTGTATATTTCACTTCCAAAACAATGGAATGATCTGCCAAATCATCAAATGTATAGTAAGCGACCGGGTCTGCCTGTTCATCCCCCTCGCATCTCCAAATGTAAGTTTCAACATGTTCTGCCGATGACCATATCCGCATTTCTTTCCCTTGGCAGGCAGGTCCTGCTTGGATGCCGGGCTTAGGAGCTTCCCATATTTCCCCAATCCGGACATATTCTGTCATATCAGAGCATGCCCCCCCATTTCCCACGACAACCTTGATTTCGGGATCCGCTCCGAAATATTCATCGGGATAATAAACCGGATTCTCATCACTATCATTAGAAAAGCGACCGTGAGACGCACTCCATTGCCAAGTCGAAGCATCTTTAAAAGTCACAAAGTCCATTGATAACGATTGACCTTGACACAATTGTTCCGACATGGTTCCTACGGTTACTTTAGGAACAGGAGCAATATTTACCTTCATATCAATAGACATGGCCTCTCTGTCAGGGTTACAGGCCAACCATGCCTTTGCAGTAATGACTATACTTTTATCACCTTCACGAACTCTCGAATCAACAAGCGACATATCAAATTCGGGGATAAATTCAGCAGAAAACACCTTCCCGTTATACATCCATTCGATTTTCGAAAATATATCCTGCAATTCCTGTTCTGTTGCTTGATTCGGTCTTATGGAAAAATGCTTTTCCGTCGCACAAATAGAGAATTCTGTTTTCCACAAATCATGCGGAACCGTACCAACCTGTACAGGCACGCGATATTCCCGCTTATCATCCGTACAACGTTCCAATTCCGGAGAAAGTGTCAATACCACCGTATCTTTGGCAATTCCTGTCTGTGAAAGATATTTCGGAGAATGCGAATCCGCATTGTCAAGCTTTCCTCCTTGAGTTGTTCTCCATTCATATTTCGTCACTCCATTCCCCATTTCAGCTTTTAGTTCAAAACTATCACCATCACACAAAGAAACCGGCTCAACACTTAGCGTAGCTTTCAACTCAGGCAAGCGACGGATGGAAAATACTTTACTATCAACAGCCCAATCCGGACACACTTGCTCTTTCAGACTAACCGTCAAATTCGCCGTTGTTCCAGCCTCACCCGTAAAATGATATCGCTTGGGATCGGACGTCGGTTCCAAACCGGCTTGAGAAACAAAAGACAATGGATTATCATATGGCGTACGAATTTTCATTTCCCGAATATCTATTTCGGTTTCCGAAGAACAAATCATGGCATCCTCTCCAAGAATCTCAGGCTTCCTGTAATTGATAACTACAACTGTATCTTTTGCTGTTAAGGTTTTTAATTCATTTTTGTAATTTGTCACCTGCTTGGTTATAGTCAAAGAGAGGGTATCAAAACCTAAATCACTCCCATCCACATATTCATAGTCGATAGAGAGAGAAGCGTTCGCGCCAACAGTAGAATTAAGCTGAGAAGTCCACTGACACTGCCAAGGCTCACCATCGCCGGCAAAAGGCTCTTTCGGAGCAACAGCCACCTGATTGTTCGGACACACTCCAATAGGAGATTTCCTAAATACCACGCGCGGTTGGGGATGAATCCATAACGCCAACGTATCATAAAAAGGAAAGTTACAGCCTTTATTGTATATGGGATGTACAGGTATTTCTACATAAATGGAATCCTTATACGCTACGAAACGCTTATAATTAGGAAGATAATCCTCATTTCCATCCAATTCCATATCCCCATGGTACCACTTGATATTTGCTCCGGCATTAGGAAAATCTGCAATAGAAGATAGTGCCAATGCATCTCCGTCCGCAAGAATCAATTCTCCGTTTGACAAAACAATATCATCTTTCAAAGACATCCGAGGAGCATGATCTATATATATATTTAATTTAGCAGGTTCCAAAACCACTCCATTTTCATCGTTAACCTCTGCAATTATTGTAATGGGGCCTCTTCCCGTAGCCAACTCTCCTTCCCAATGCTCGGGCAATCGATAAGCAGCCTGTTTGCCGCTTCCTACAATAGTCCCCTTTTTCCCATCATCATCTTTAATGTAATATGTCAAAGTCGATTCATCAATAAAATATCCATTTATATGTTTGCCATCAGCTATATCACTCCATAAAGGATATTCTCTATTATTATCACAAATGCTGACCGCCCCTCCTGTAAAACCGATTAAAGGGAACCATACATGCAATGTATCTCGCAATATTCCGTTATCGCATAATGACTCCCCGTATAATTCAAACCGATACTCAGAATTGGATGTATTTTTGCTAAAATCACAAGTAGCCTCAAACAAATCATTCGGATTATTTATTGTTCCTCTATTATCAGAATCGATAGATATCCATTTGAAATTGATAATATCTGCCGTATCCACATAATCTTTTATTTGCTCAAATCTATAAATCCTATCTGAAGCATATAACGTATCATTTTTCAAAATCCGGATACGGGGATTTCGGATATCTACTGCAACAGCATCGGAAGCCTCACATTTGGATTCTCCGAGATAAGGATGATCAAAATCAATGACCGCACTAACCTTCATCTTAATCGAGTCATCATTCTTCGTCACCGTATATTCAGGCAAAGGATCTCCCTGATTTCCTGAAAATGACATTTCATTGACTTGGATAGTCCAAGAAGAAGCACCGGCAATGCCTTGTCCAAACAATTCCGTCGTATTGATTTGTTTCGCACATAAATCCGCCAATTGCTCATCTTTCAATTGAAAAGTCGGCACCAAACGACGAGTCAATTCTATACGCCCTGTATCATAACAGCCTTGATAACGGGAATAATCCCCTCCACCCCCGACAGTAATCCAGTAATACAATATAGTTTTTTCGTCCCCGGATACTGTAAACTTAGGAAAATCTTTTTGCAGTTCTTCATCCAAATCCTCGTCCTCAATCAAAGACAACGTTTCCGGCAGGATTGCTTTCCAATGCATTCTCTTATAAACCAAGTGTTCCAACTCATCCGGCTGATTCTTCAGTAACAGGGAGGTCTTTATCTCTTGAGTCGTGCTGCAAAAATCCACAATCTCCCCAAAGGTAAAAGCAGGAGGAGCAATAAAATCAATCTGTGCCTCTATTCTTTGTTCACACGAAGAATTAGCATCTTTGACGATATAAGTATTATTGAATCGTTCCGGTGTTGTATGCGCGTATTTGATAATTGAATCGGTAGCAAATGTCTCGCTGTCACCAAATCCGTATATTTGAAAACGCTCCGGCAACTCCCCTTTAAAATGGTATTTGTATTCACGTCCCACACATAACGTATCGTTATTCGGGATACTGTCTATCCAAAGCTGGACATTCAATGCCTTATGAACCGAAAAGTTTACAGAAGCTTCCTCACTCCAGCCGCATCGGTTTTGTAAACGGAGTTTGATGTAGGAAGGTGCTCCGTTCAAACTATCGAATACAAAAGTTTGAAAATCAGGGAATCGTTTGTCAGAAGTTTTTTCATATTTACCCTTCCCGAATTTCCATTCAAAAGCCGTATATTCGTAATTATTGGAATCGGCTTTCAATTCCTGAGGTACAATATATTCATATATCCCGCATAAAGTCTGATTCTCTTTCGGAGCCCCATTCGCATCATATAAAATTTCCGGTTTTAAGGAAGGGACTGCACCTACCCGCAAGCGGAGAGAGTCTGTCACTTCCGCAGCACATAAAGCATTTTCTCTCTTCTTTTTCACAACGACCTGATAGGTGCCCGGACGATAAAATACCATCTTCATGACAACCGAATCCGTTATTCGTTTATCTGCATCATCCAAAAACGATTTTTCACCTCCCATACGATAATAGCTACTGATATCTTCTTCCGGCAATTCAACAATGGATTCTTTGCCGTCTGCGCTTTTTATGATTTGTTTTACAAAAAACTCATATTTAGGCTTGCCTTCCCAATCCAAATATCTGGCCCCATCTTTAACTACCAAAGTATCGCACCATACGCCGCCACCTTTATCAACCAAGCAAAGCGAGGACTGTCTAAACACCAAATCCTTGGTATCATTACGATATATTTTTATCAAACGTCCTGTATCCGGATTAGCGATAATCGGTTTGTTTGTATTTTCATCAAATATGACTTTTGTGTCCAACGTATCCTTCCCACAACGGTTTTCAGCAGTCATCCATACCCGATACACCCCTGATTCCAAAAAAGAAATGTTGACAGAATCGGATATATAACTCTTTTTCTGTGCGTCGCTTAACAAATGACTCTCACTCCAAGCAATAGGATTGCCTGCTTCATCATGTTCAAAATCTCTACGATAATATTTAATGGTGTATTTCAATTTGGGATTGGCACAGAAATCAGGTTCGTTATTAGCATACATGTAACGCTCCCCCATATCCTTTCCAAAAGAGAGACCCGCTAAAGGTCCATTATTTGCACATCCGCTTAAATGTTCGGGAGATAAAGTATCAAAACCGAATATCCTCGCTAAATCAGGCGTAGCATATTTCTGCAAGGTACGCTCTCTTGTAATTGTCCTTGTTATTTCACGTCCGTCTCGCTCATCTTTGTAACTGCCTTTAACAGCAACCCGCAGTTCATTAATACCTGTCGGTCCGCTGAATACAATAAAAAATGTATCCCGCGAGTCTTTCTTTTTATCCACTTTCACATCGCCCCCGAAATCATCGTTGACATCCATGGCATATTCTGTGCCTGCTGGATTAAATCGGTGATCTCTCAATGTGAAATAACACGTATCCTCCTTACCCGTAATACAATCGTCACCCTGCACATTCCCTTCCGAAACCAATGCGTCTATAATCTGAAATTCCAACCGCTGGTTGAATAAATAACATGATAGTTTAGACGGACTTCCATCGAAAGCAAAGTGTAAAAGATATACTCCTTCATCTAAGGAAGGAAACTTCAATGTATCCGACAATTGGGAAAATTCCAAAGGCCAACCTGTTGTTTTTATATCTGTTTTTGCACCGGTTTGTATATTGATCTGTTGACAAGTTACTTGTCCTGTAGTCGGAAGTCCTTGTGTATTTTTCAACAATAACTTCAATTCCACATGCCTTGTTTGATTTTCACCTCCTGTGAACCCCTTGTTCACAATCCACATGGTATCTGTCGCACCTTGATATTTGGCAACATCTAACGAATCAACATAGACATCTCCACGCGCCGGCAACAACGCACACCCCAAAACACATGCCAGCAGAACAAATTTCATTCTACGCATCATTTTACACACGAATTACAAATTTAGTCTACAAAAAATTGTGTAAAAGTAAATGTTTTAATTGGAAACAGATAAGTTTATCCTATTTTTTTTACATTTGCAAAAAAATTCGTGACGAATATGAGGCATAAAATAAAGGGTAGTATTCTATTCTGCTTGGTATTAATTGCATTTGTTCAACCTACATTTGCTCAAGATTATGCCTTCTCTCAATATTGGGAAAACAGGGCATATTACAATCCTGCTTTGACCGGTTTGAACGAAGGCTCACTCAACGGATTGCTTACTTATCGAAGATTGTGGCCTAAATTTCCCGGTAATTTTTCAACCATTCACTTTGCAGCAGATATGAAAACTTACAACAATTATGGGTTCGGCTTGCAAGTTTTATCCAGCGACGAAGGAGGCGGTTTTATTAAGTCCAATACTTTCGCATTATCTTATTCTTGGCGTGGATATTTCAATAAAAGACAGAATATTTACTTCCAGTTAGGAATACAAGGAAGTTTTAATGACCGCCGAATGAATTTCAATAAATATATTTATTCCGGCAATTTGCATGAAATTTATGGAAATATTTTCCCGATGACAACTCCGGAAGCCATTAATACCAAACAACATTATTGGGATTTTAGCGTTGGAGCAATGGTTTTCCTGCCTTGGGAACGATATACGAGGGAATTTATGAATAACTATATCGGCTTCACAGTAAGTCATTTTACTCGTCCAAAGGACAATTTTCTGGAATCAGATACACGAATCCCTATTAAACTTGGATTACAATGGAAAAGTTATTTCCGTACATCTATTTACAGCCTTGACAAAAAGAGTAGCATGTATATATGTCCGGGATTATTATTTGAGAATCAAGGAAACAAATTAATGTCATCATCGTCGTTCAGTAACTTCATGGTAGGAACGGATATCCAAACGGATCCTATATTCGGAGGAGTTTGGTATGCATCCCAATTATTGAATAGTGCAAAAGATAATTACAAGGCTATCATTTTCAAATTGGGAGTAAACTTTAAGTCTGCGAATAAAAAACTGGAATACCGATTGGGGTATTCATATGATATGTCACTTGGCAATTTAGCAAAAACAACAGAAGGGTCACATGAAATCACAATCAATATTGCATATCGATTTAACGCAAAATACAAATACAACATTTTCTCCTTTTAAATGTCGGCATGTAACGTATTCTTCCTCCTTATTTGAGCAAGATACATTCGAAATATGCACATCTCATAGACCGTTGTTACCTTATACAGAACTTCCACGAAATGAATATTTGACACAAAATCTGACATTCTCAATTATTTTATTGATTATCTTAGCTTTGATACGGTTGCAGGGAAGAAATATGCTATCTAATCTATTGTCATTATTATTCAAACGCAAAAAAATAGAACTTATCTTATCGGAAGAAATTAACCACAACTTATTCTACTATATCATTCTACTGTGTTCTTCTGCATCGGTTATCACTGGCTTTCTATCATTGCTTATTCAAGAACCGAATCTATTTTCGGTTTTCAATTGCTATATTTGGGGAATGTTGTTACTGTACCATGTACTTTTATTGGGAGTTGTTCAATTGCTCGGTTGGATTTTTAATGCCAAATACATTGTTGATGAATGCATAATTAATTTATGGGCATTTCATATTGGTACAGGAATTATTTTGTTCCCATTTTTGGTGGTACTCTTTTTTGTTCCAAATTCCGCAGCTGCACTTGTTTTCAAAATAGCTTTATTGGCAATAAGTATTTTAATCACCACAAAAATCATCCGATGGATTCAAATATTAATTTCTAATAGGGTTTCTATTTTATATATGATTTTGTACCTTTGTGCCCTTGAAATTGTGCCATTGCTTATTTTGTATAAAATTACAATGGAATAAGTAACCATAAAAATAGAATCGCTTTGAAAATCAAGAAAATACTCGTATCTCAGCCCCAGCCGACTACAGAAAAATCACCTTATTCGGAATTGGCAGACAAGTATGGTTTGAAACTGGAATTTAGACCGTTCATCAAAGTAGAAGGTGTTACTGCAAAAGAATTCAGACAAGAAAGAATCAATATTTTAGAGCATACCGGCATCATATTTACCAGTCGGACTGCCATTGACCACTTTTTCCGGATATGTCAGGAAATGCGTATCGTGGTTCCTGACACCATGAAATATTTTTGCATATCGGAGGCAGCTGCTTTCTATCTGCAGAAATATATTGTTTACCGCAAAAGAAAAATCTTTTACGGAGACAAGAAAGTAGATGACATGACTAAGATTCTCCTCAAGCACAAAACGGAAAAGTTTTTGGTGCCTCTGTCCGACATTCACAAAGAAAATATTCCCGGCTTGTTGGATCAACTGAAATTGAAATACACGAAAGCGATTCTTTACAAAACCGTAGCCAGTGATTTAAGTGACATTAAAGATTTGCATGAATACGATATCGTAGCCTTTTATACGCCGTCAGGCATCAAATCACTATTTCAAAATTATCCGGACTTCGAGCAAAAGGAACTTGCCATTGCCGCTTTCGGTCCGGCAACAGCCGTGGCAGTAGAGGAAGCCGGACTGCGTTTGGACATCAAGGCACCGACACAGCAATGCCCGTCGATGACAATGGCATTGGAAGACTATATCAAACGCTACAATAAAGAGAATAAAGTGAAGTGAAACGCCCTCGTTCATGTATACGCTGAGCAAATCGGAACGTTTATGCAGCAAAACTTTGATAGAAGAGTTGCTAAAATCAAGGCTGAGTTTTGTAAAATATCCGTTCCGCATTGTTTATAAAGCATCTTCACAGACTGGCGAGTTCCCGGCACGAATAGCGATTAGTGTCAGTAAAAAAAAATTCAAGCGTGCCGTAAAACGGAATCGGATAAAACGCTTGACACGAGAAGCCTTCCGGTTGCACAAACAGGAATTGTACGAACAAATCCCCCCTGGCTCGACCTTTGACATATTACTGATATATCTGGATAAGGAGTTGTGGGATTTTGAGAAAACGGAAAAATCAGTAAAAGCGGCATTGGAAAAAATAGGAACGGAATTAAATGACAATTCTAAATAAAGGAATAATATGCAGCACTTAAAAAATATATCCGTGTATGTCCTATTACTCCCTATCCGATTTTACCAATATTGTATATCCCCGCTACTACCGCCGACTTGCCGATTTACCCCGACCTGCTCACAGTATGCAATAGAAGCATTGAAAAAACACGGACCTATATATGGTTTATGGCTGACAACCAAACGTTTATTGAGATGCCATCCGTGGGGAGGGAGCGGATATGACCCGGTACCTTGATTAAGAATTTGCAAAAAATATTTACTCGTCGAATACTAATGAAAGATGCTATGAAAACAAAAAGAATCCTTGCTGCTTTGATTGCCGTAATCGTCATCATATGCGGGGCCAACGTATTGAGAGATGACGACAAGAATTTTGAAATCAGTAAGCACATGAACATTTTTGCCACCTTGTTCCGAGAGGTCAATATGTTTTATGTCGATGAAATCAATCCGGGGGATATCATGACCACCGGCATTCAGGCGATGTTGAAATCTTTGGACCCATACACCGTGTATTATCCCGAATCGGAGATGGAAGATGTGAAATTGATGACAACGGGCGAATACGCAGGGATTGGTTCCATCATCAGCAAAAAAGGCGATGAAGTAATCATTCGAGAGCCCTATAAGAATTCTCCCGCCGACCTTGCCGGATTATTGCCGGGTGATGTGATTCTCAGCATTGACGGGCACTCCACAAAAGGCAAGGATGTGGAAAGTGTAAGCGAGATGCTGAAAGGACAGCCTGGCAAAGAGATTACACTCAAAATACAACGGAAATACGAAGATAAACCGCTTGAAAAAAGAGCGATAAGAAAAAATATCCAATTACCCAGCGTGCCTTATTACGGTTTGGTAAATGATTCTACAGGATATATTTATCTCTCCAGTTTTACGGCAAAAGCGGCAGAAGAAGTACGAAAAGCAATTACCGAATTGAAAAGCTGGGGAGTTCGGTCACTAATTCTTGACCTCCGCGGAAATTCAGGCGGTTTATTGGACCAAGCGGTGGAAATCGTAAACTATTTTGTCCCCAAAGGTTCTAAAATTGTAAACACCAAAGGCAAAGTGAAACAATGGGACAAAGAGCACAACGCGGATAAAAATCCCATTGCACCGGACATGCCTTTGGCAGTTTTGATAGATCGCGCTTCAGCTTCGGCTTCTGAAATCGTATCCGGCGCGTTGCAAGACCTCGATAGAGCCGTTCTAATCGGCGAACGGTCGTTTGGCAAAGGATTGGTGCAAACCGTGCGCGATTTGGCTTATAACACAAAATTGAAGGTCACTACGGCTAAATATTATATTCCCAGTGGCCGCTGCATTCAAGCGCTGGACTATACGCACCGGAATCCGGACGGGAGTGTGGGCAAACTGCCGGATTCGCTGATTACAGAATATACCACTTCAACCGGCCGCAAAGTGTATGACGGAGGAGGAATCATGCCGGATATAAAAATTGAACCGGAAGAATATGCAAAAATCACACAAGAGCTTGTTATACAAGATATTACTTTTGACTTTGTGAATGACTATGCCCTGCGACATCCGGAAGCAGCAAAGATTGAAGAATTTCGGATTTCGGACGAAATGTATGAAGAGTTCAAAAACTACCTGAAAACAAATCATTTCAGCTATGTGACTGAATCGCAGCGTGCATTGGAAAAACTGGCTAAAATTGCCAAAACCGAACGCTATTATGATTCTTCCAAAGAATGTATTGATAAACTGAAAAAAGATTTTTCGCACTCCATCGACCGGGATATGAACCTGTTCAAAAAAGAGATCAGTTCATTCCTCACAGAGCAATTTATCCAGCGTTATTATTATGCGGAAGGTGTACTCCGATACAAAACGCATCATGATAAAGATATCAATAAAGCCGTAGAGATTCTAGCTAATCATCAAACATATCGCCGGATTCTCAACCGATGAATATTTTCGGAATGAAGTCGGGAACACCATTAGGCTTCATTCCGAAAATAATGATAAATAATGCCTGCCCTCTTTTTTCCTATCACAGCTGCCAGTTCTTCGAAAGACTTGGATGCAATTTCGGACACCGATTTAAATTGCTGTAAAAGAGATAATTCTGCCTCTTTTCCGATGCCTGGAATACTACTTAATACACTGATTGTCTGAGACTTTTCTCTCAGTTTTCGATGAAAAGTAATGCCGAAACGGTGAGCCTCATCCCGGATATGCATTAGAGTTTTCAAAGCTAAAGAATTCTTTCCCAGTACATAAGGGTAATTATCTCCCGGAAAATAAATCTCTTCCATGCGTTCTGCCAGACCAAGAATAGGAATTTTTCCTTCCAAATCCAATTTCCGCAAACTTTTAAGAGCGGAATGCAATTGTCCTTTCCCGCCGTCGATGACAATCAAATCCGGCAAATCGCGCCCCTCATCCAATACGCGACTGTAACGCCTGAAAATCACCTCTTCCATCGTTGCAAAATCATCAGCACCGACAACAGTCTTCACATGAAATTTTCGGTACTCCCGTTTGGCAGGGTGTCCATTCAAAAACACCGTACAAGCAGAAACCGGATGAGTCCCCTGGATATTCGAATTATCGAAACATTCAATCCGATAAGGCAAACGAGGCAATTTCAATTCTTCCTGAATAGTCTGCAAAAGCGACGGAATAGAATCTTCATTCTTTACGATATGACGACTCTCCCTATCCGACTTAAAATAACTGGCATTGCGGGTAGATAAATCGAGTAATTGCTTTTTATCGCCTTGAGTCGGAATAACATATTTTACTCCTTCCAATTCCACATCGGGGAGAAAAGGTACGATGATTTCTTTAGAATGGCTATCCATCAACTGACGTATTTCATAAATGGCAAATGCCAATATAGCTTCTCTTTCTTCTATTTTTTTCTCCAATTCGACTGAATGTACTTGAATAACAGCACCATGCATCACTCGCAAGTAATTGATATAGGCATATTCCTCCGTCTCAAGATAAGAGAATACGTCAATATCATGTACTGTCGTACGTACAATGGTGGATTTAGACTGGTAATTACGAAGCAGTGATAACGCTTTTTTAACCTGATCAGCCTCTTCGAATTTCAATTGTGCGGAATAGTTTTGCATCTTTTGGTTCATCGTTTGAATAACCAAAGAAAGATTCCCTTTTAGAATATTCCTGATTTGGATAATAAATTCCTGATATTCTTCCTGAGAAATTCTCCCTTCACAAGGAGCCAAACAATTTCCAATATGATATTCTAAACAGGCTTTGATTTTACGGCTAAAAATTGATTTGCCATCCAATACGTGATAACAAGTTCGCAATTTGAATAAAGAACGAATCAAATTCAATAACGTATTAGCCAATTTACTAGAAGTATAAGGACCGAAATATTCGGAACCGTCACGAATATATTGTCTTGTCAAAAAGACACGGGGAAAATGTTCCTTTTTAATGCAAATCCAGGGATATGACTTGTCATCTTTTAACAAAATATTATACTTCGGCTTATATTTTTTAATCAGATTATTCTCCAAAAGAAGTGCATCCTGTTCGCTATCGACTACAATATAACGTAAATCCTCAATCTGACGGACTAATAACAAGGTTTTATTCGATTGATTTCGCTTTGACAAATAAGAAGAGACCCTGTTTTTTAAGTTTTTGGCTTTACCGATATAAATAATCGTTCCGGAAGCATCAAAATATTGATACACTCCTGGCCGACGGGGCAATTCGCTGATTTTTTCTCTCAAATTTTTATCATACAATGCCATGACTCACTCCTTCGAAGAAATAAAACGGAAGTTACTGTATTCAAAAAGTCCTTCTTCTCCTATTTTCAATTCCGGAATCACAATCAACGCCATAAAAGAAAGTGTCATAAAAGGGGAACTCAACCGACAACCCATATTTACTAAACGGTTCATCAGTCTTTTCCACATTCCGGCAACATAATACCCGTCTCTGTCACTTATAATCCCTGCAATAGGCAATGGCATCATTTCCTGTTCAGCAGAATCTATGACGACCAAACCTCCTTTTTCTGCAATCAGACGATTTATCGCAGAAGCAATCTCTTCGTCACTGCAACCTACGGCTATGATATTATGAGAATCGTGAGATACACTGGAGGCAAATGCTCCACGTTGTAATCCAACCCCATGGATATAACCCACTTGAGGCGGCTTATCGGCATAACGATTCAAATAGACGATTTTTAAAATATCTCTTTGTATGTCGGATTCGAAATTGAAACGAGTTTCTTGGATAGAAAAAGTTCTTTTCTGGGTGACGATTTCACCGTCAGCGACCTCAATACAAATTAACTCCTTTTGAACCATCCGGGACAAATCCTGTATATGGATTTCTTTGCATTCGAATTTATTCAAGGAATCGGCATCCCATTTTTCTACACCACCGATATAAACAGATTTTACTGTTAAATCCTCCAAGTCTTCAAATATGACGAAATCTGCCGGATCGCCTTCCCGAAGCATTCCGACATTCAATCCATAATGTTTTATGGGATTCATGCAAGCGATTCTCCAAACGTCAAACAAATCAAATCCGTCTTTTATCGCCCGCTTGACCAATTTGTCGATATGCCCTACTTCTATTAATTCATCCGGATGAGAGTCATCCGTACAAAACATGAGTTCTTTCGAATGCTCGACAATCAAAGATTTCAAATTTTCATAATTCCGGGCAGCACTTCCTTCTCGAACTAAAATCTTCATGCCCGCTCCGATTTTTTCCAAAGCCTCTTTCAGTTCCGTACATTCATGATCGGTAGAAATGCCCGCCTGTACGTACTTTTGCAGATCTTCTCCGCTCAAACCCGGTGCATGCCCGTCAATGGCTAAGTGATATTGACGGGCATGCTCTATTTTACGCATCAACTCTGCATCTCCATTCAATACTCCCGGCACATTCATGACTTCCGACAATCCGACAAAATTCCCAGTCTTTAAAAAATCGTGTACGTCATCCGATGTGATACATCCGCCCGAACAATCAAACGGGGTGGCAGGTACACAGGATGGAATGGTGAAGAATATTTTTATCAACGCATTTCTACTATCCGCTATCATGAACTCTATACCACGTTTCCCTAAAACATTGGCAATTTCGTGCGGATCGCTTACAACAGCCACCGTTCCCCTTTTAATAACTAATCTTGAAAATTCAACCGGCGTCAGCATAGAACTTTCTATGTGTACATGCGCATCAATAAATCCAGGGGCAATATAATGATGATAGATTCCTTGATTAGGAGTAACAGATTCTATTTTCCCTTCTTCTATTACGACTGCTCCGGGAAAAATTCTTCTGTTATGAATATCTACAATATTTCCTTCTATCACTTTCATCGGTATTCAAAATAACCATTCGCACATTTGGTGTTTCACGTGAAACAATTGATTAACGACCCATCAAAATCAAAAGCACATTGATGTCTGCTGGAGATACTCCGCTGATTCGAGAAGCCTGCCCAATTGTTCGAGGTTGTATTTTCGACAACTTTTGACGGGCCTCAATGGAGAGGTTTGACAACTCATTATAATCAAATTTGCCTGCAATTATCAAATCTTCCAAACGGGACAATTTATCAGCCAAAAACCTCTCCCGCTCAATATAACCGGAATACTTGATAGAAATCTCAGCTGCCTCCACAATCTCTGCACGGATAGCATGCTCATCAATAAAAGCATGCAAGGAAGGTAAAACCTGTGCCAATTCATGCAAACGAATTTGAGGACGTGTCACCACATCTCCCAACTTCACACTCTGTCGCAAAGGCGCTGTGCCCAAAGATAATAAGTAATCATGAATGGCTTCCGGCTTGACACTGCTATTTCGAATATAATCAATCAATAAATCCCGTTTCTGTAATTTATCAATCAAAATATTATGTCTATATTGATTAACTAATCCAAATTTATACCCTTTGGGAGTCAATCGGATGTCTGCATCATCTTGACGCAATAAAATACGATATTCCGCTCGCGAAGTAAACATCCGATAAGGCTCGTCCACTCCTTTCGTCACCAAATCATCAATTAGCACACCGATATAAGCTTCATCCCGCTTCAGAATGAAATCCTCCTCCCCATGTAAAGAAAAATGCGCGTTAATACCGGCAATTAATCCCTGGGCAGCAGCCTCCTCATACCCCGTAGTACCGTTTATCTGCCCTGCAAAATACAAACCGCTGACTAACTTGGTTTCTAACGTATGATACAACTGCACGGGAGGAAAATAATCATATTCGATTGCATAACCGGGACGAAAAATACGCACCTGTTCAAAACCTTCTATCAAACGCAACGCCCTCAATTGCACATCCCAAGGCAAAGAAGAAGAAAAACCGTTCAGATAATATTCCGTCGTATGCTCGCCCTCCGGCTCCAAAAACAGATGGTGACTGGTCTTATCCGCAAAAGTATCCAATTTTGTCTCTATACTGGGACAATAACGCGGTCCTATGCTCTGAATCGTACCGTTAAACAGCGGACTGTCGGCAAACCCTTCCCGCAACGCCTCATGTACTTTCTCGTTAGTATAAGCCAAGTAACAAGGTCGATGCACCAGCGTATTGGTATAATCGAAATGGATAAAAGAAAAACGATGAAAATCATCGTCCCCCGATTGCTCTGTCAATCTGGAAAAGTCAATGCTCCGTCCGTCAATACGCACCGGAGTACCGGTCTTCATCCGTCCCGTCTCAAACCCTAAGCGCACCAACTGTCCGGTCAAACCGTGGGAAGCAGGCTCGGAAATACGCCCCCCTTCAAAACTCACCCGCCCGACATGTAACAGCCCGTTCAAAAAAGTCCCGTTGGTCAGAACCACACGCGGAGCATGAAAAGAAACACCCAAAGCAGTTCTGACTCCCGACACCCGATTCTCCTCCACTAATAACTCCACCACGTCATCCTGAAACATATCCAAACCCTCCGTATGCTCCAAAATATCCCGCCAGCAAGCGGAAAACTTCATCCGGTCGCACTGTGAGCGAGGACTCCACATGGCAGGACCTTTGGAAAGGTTCAGCATGCGGAACTGAATGGAAGTGCGATCCGTCACAATACCGGTCATCCCCCCCAAAGCATCGATTTCCCGGACAATCTGCCCCTTGGCAATCCCTCCGATTGCCGGATTGCAAGACATCTGGGCTATCTTATTCATGTCAAGCGTAATCAGCAAAGTACGGGAACCTAAATGAGCAGCCGCACAAGCCGCCTCACAACCTGCGTGTCCCGCACCCACGACGATTACATCATAATCAGGTAGCAATCCCATCACTCTAAAGCGTTTTAAGGAGTTCTAAGCAAATATCTTCATTCTCCCGCATCATAACACTGTCTGCATCCGTTTTGTCCTTAAAACCGATTAAATGAAGTACAGAATGGCATATCACCCGATGGAATTCATTCTCATATCCGCTCTGATACTCCTCGGAGTTTGATTTTACCGTATCAAGGCTGATAAATACATCGCCGGACAAAACATCCCCCTCGCAATAGTCGAACGTGATGACATCCGTATAATAATCATGCTGCAAATATTGCCGATTGACCGACAGGATATACTCGTCATCGCAAAAAATAAAGTTCAAAGCCCCTAATTTTCGCGAATAATGTGCGGCAATCACATGCAACCATTCCAAAATAAGCGCATTGGAAAAAAAAGAAGGAAAATCAGCCTTCCCCTCTTTAAAAAAAAGAATCTCTTCCTCCATAAATTATCCCAATTTATAAATCAATGTGACAGAAGTACCCTTATTCGAAAAAATCAACTCATCCGAAAGACTCTTCATCAGATAAAGACCACGCCCTGTGGATTTGCCCAGATTGTCCGGCAATGTCGGGTCGGGAATATTCGTGTAATCGAACCCGTCACCCTCGTCACGAACGGTCACTTTCAAGACATCCCCGCACAATTCGGCCTCCAGATCGACGTTCTTATCAGCTTGCATCTTATTACCGGCTAAAATAGCATTATTCACCGCCTCTATCACCGACAAACTAATTCGGGCATTCAATTTCTCAGGCACTTTAAAACGCTCCGAAAAAGCCTCGATAAACTTTTCAACCACCATAATATTGTGGATATCCGATGAAATTCTAATCGCTAATTTACTCATATCCAAGCTTTATATAGTAATTATTGTACATTGATTTAAAATAATCGTTCAGTTTCAAATCATATTTGCGAAAATCCGTTTTCATCAAACCCCGTTTCCGCTGACTGTCGAAAATGGTTTCCGGACGTTCAAACTCCCGGTCTTTCGCCGATTCGGATTTCCGCTTCTCTTCAAACTCTTCCCGCTCCTTCAAGGCCTTCTCCGACATCATCAATTTGTTGTAAAGTAAATTATTCCTTTGAATAAGTTGCCGCGAAACCGAATAATTCGACAAATCCCTGAGGTTATCTTCCAACAGACGGTTCATTTCATTCAAAAGCTGCTTTTCCACAGGAGTCAAAGAACCCGACTCGGAAAAGAAATCATTCAGACTTTCCCGAAATAACTCATGCTCACGTATCATATTACTGATTTCCCGTTGAAAAGGTTTGCCTTTTTCCCCATTTTTCATCTTTGAAATCAAATCCTCTAACTGCTGCTTCATGCCCTGCTGTCGTTTTTTAAGCTGCTCATAGCCTTTTCCTTTGCCGTCGGAAGGCTTCCGATTATCCTTTCCGGACGGAGAATCTTTCTTTCCCGATTCCTCCCGGCTCTGCTGCAAAGCCTCGGTCAGCGACAACGCCATGTCGTTCAGATAGGTCACGATATATTGTTGCTCTTTGGACAATTCACCCCGTTTATTGTCTTGAATCAAATGAGGCAAAAGCCCGAACTTGATTTCCAACTCATAAAATTTATCGCTCAACAAAGAAGCCAACATCAGATTGGAACGTGCCAAAACGGACAGACTGTCTTTCACGATTTTATACTCCTGCCGTTTCAAGTCCTGCAACCGCCCTAATTCATTATAGCGCAGACTCTGGGATTCCACCCGGGGAAACTCTTGCAAAAGTTCCTCTTGGGACAGGGAAAGAATCAAAATATTCTGGATGATCAGTTCGATGTCGTTCTCGGGCAAACCCTGCTTGCCGAATTGTTGTTCCTGTTGGCGGGACAACTCCTCCGCCAGTTCTTCGAGCTCCTCTTTGATTTCTTCGGACAAGGAATCATCTTTTTTCCCGGACGATTGGCGGTCCGTCTGTTGCTCCAGGTCTTTCTTTAAAGCATCGAACTCCGGTTTCAGGTTTTTCAAGTCATAAGGCTCCGATAAAGCCTCATTGTTTTCCAAAAGCTTCTCGTAGTTCTTTTGAATGTTTTCCGCCTCTTCCTGTAATTCCCGGCTTTTAGCGGCCAAAGAATCCGATGAAAGGGAACTGTTCTCCCGGGCATCTTCGAATTTCTCCTGAAGCGATTTTAGATGTTCCAACTGCTTGCCGATTAAATCATGCTGCTCCTCGATTTGAAAACGTTTCAAAAGCTCGATATTCCGGTCCAGTTCCTCACTCATCTGATCAAAGGTCAGTTTCATTTCAGTATCGATATTCCTGAAATTATCTTTCGAAAACTCTTTGGACAGCTTAGAGAACTCCTCCATCAAACGTTTCATGTCGTCATCCACCACTTGGTCCAGCAAATCTTGAATCTGCTGTTGTTTGGACAACAACAGACTGTCTTGCCGGGTGTAGCTCTTGTTTATATCCGATTTCTTCAAATTTTGCTCTTTCACCCGTTCCAGTAATTTATCCAGCGCCTCTTTTTTTTCCATGATATCTTTGGATAATTGCTGTTTTTCCCAATTGTCCACATTGTCATCCAACATTTTATGCTGCAACTCCTTCACTCCGGAAACAATATCCCGCGCCAGTTTCTCCACTTCGCTCAAGGAAGAATTGACCGTTTGATTGACCTCCTGATTATAACCGAAAACAGTGTTCAAATCCAGAATGGCATATTGCCGACTGTCCGAACGGGTGCTTTTCGGACCGGAAAGCACATCATTGTCGAATACTTCGAAATAGTAGTCCACTGAAGAATAGTCCATCCCGGAAAATTCCGCAAAATCAAAACTGAAATAAAACTCCTGCGCAGGCTGATTTTTCACAAAGCGGACAGGCATTACCACAAACCGTTCTCCGTCAAGTGCATAATTGAAACGCAAATCCGAAAAACCGTAATCATCGGTAATCACCCCATAAAAATAGTAGAGGGAACTCCGCATGGAATCCTGCACCACGGTCACTTGAATACCCGGATACAGGTCCGCCACGCATGTCACGGTAAAATCAAGCAAAGGCTTTTCGCAAAAATAGGCGTTCGAACCGTACAAAGTATAGTGCTCGGACTTCCGTATATCCAAAGTGAAATCCGTCTCCGTACCTCCTTTTTTCAAGTCCAGGAAACGCTTCTTACCGGTCTTGGCCGACAAGCAAAGCGAATCGATATCGACTCCGCGCACCTGGAATTGCAGCCGTGAACCGTATAACACTTGGAAATCCACCGTGTTCTTCTGCACTTCGGGTTTCAATCCCGTATAGGCGGGAGGATTCACCACCACCCGGTAGTCCGTCAAAACAGGAACCGGCAACACTTTCAATTCCCAATATCCGCTTTCAGTCCCCTCGGCTTTGAAATGAAAACGCAAATCGTTATGTAATGATTCAAAATGATAAACAAACACGGAATCTTTTCTCTCCATCAGAAATTCCCCGCCACCGAAACAAACAAAAGCATTCTCCACAGAATATCCTTTCGCATGGATTCGCATCCGCAACTCGAAATCTTTCCCCGACTCCACCTCCAAACAATCGTTCAACACCTCGAACTCAAAGGTATATCTCGGATATACGGTCCGGTAATCACGCAAATCGTCATAAACCTCCCCGATAAAATTCCTGCTTCCCAAAAAAATGAGGAAAAGAATCATCACGCACGCCATTTTCACCGCCAGCCTCCGGAAAGGATACGCCAACACAAAACCGTGCTCCTGCAAAAAAACGTATTTCTGTACCCATGCCGCCCTTTTCAATTCTTCGCTTCCGGTAACCTTATCCCGATGGAAAGCCAGATGATAAACGGAAATGAATACATCTTTCAGCTCTTCCGGCACAAAAAGAACGACTCTCTTCAACAATTCCCTGCTTCCCAACCGAAAGCAAAAGAGGGCATGAAATAAAGGATAAAGAATAAAATAAAGGATTTCCCCACCCAAAACCGCCTGGAAAAAATAATAATATCCCGTCTTCCACCCGACAGTCAATTCAAAACAGGAAAGAACGGCAAAGTGGCAAAGGACAAGACACAGAAATGTCAATGCCGTCACCGCTATCCCGCTCAAAAGAGCCGATAAAAGCGACGCACCCCGGAAGAGTTTCAACCTCTTCCGCCATGTCTTCATTTCGCCAACCAAAGCTCCGGATTCAATTTCACCGGTTGCGCTTTGCCCACATTTTGCCATATTTGAAAATTCAATACACTGCCTTTTTCACTATCATACCCGATTCTCCCCAATGCCTGTTTCGTGTTCACCTGGTCGCCCCTTTTCACCTTCACGTCCAACAAATTGGGATAAGCGGTAAAATAATTACCATGCTGGATCAAAATCATATAATTCAATCCCGGCACAAAGCAGACATCCAGCACCACTCCCTTGAACACCGCACGCACCGTAGCATCCTTGGAAGTGGTAATATCGATGCCGTCATTGGCTATCTTGAGGTATTTATGCAGGGAATGCACACTCACCCCGAAGCGTTCGGAAATAAAACCTTCCTCCACAGGCCAAGGTAATTTTCCTTTATTCTTGGCGAAATCGTTCGACACCAACTGCTGGTCCGGCGTCAATTTCCCCTTGGAACCGGAAGTAGAAGCCTTTTTCGTTTGGGCGGTAATCAAACGGTTCAACTCTTTTGCCAGCCGCTGCCTGTTTTTGGTCTGTTCGTCCAATTTCTTTTTCAGTTCCTTTTCTTTCTTTTGCAACTCGGACACGTAACGGTTTTCCCGATGCTTTTCAGATTCCAGCTCTTTATTTTTTACCTGGATTTCGCTCAACACACTGTTCTTTCTCGCTATCATCTCTTTCAACTCCCGATTCTTTATTTCCAAAGAATCGTTGGTTTGCCGGATCAAATCCAGCTGCCTGCCGGAATAGGACTGGATTTGCTGGAAGTATTTGAACCGATTGTAAGCCTGGTTGAAATCCGAAGCGGAAAGAATAAACATCAGTTTGTCCGTCTTGTTTCGCTTTTTCCAATTTCCGTAAACCAGTCGCGCATACATGTCCAACATGGTTTTCCGGTTCTCTTGCAACTCTCCGATCCGTTTCTCATTGCCCGCGATACTCTTTTGCAGATAGGAAACTTCCTGATTCAAGGAAGTCAGCACCCGTTGGCTCTGTACGATTTTCTCTTGCAGGATATTCACCTTTTCCGTAGAAGCCGATTTATTTTTGGCTGCGTCCTTCAACAGCTTGTTCAAATAAGTAATCTCTTTTTCGGCTTTTTCTTTTTGCTTACGGATATCCGTTATCGATTGGGAAAAAACCGAAAAATGGAAGGACAGCAGCAAGGCTGTGAATAATATGTGAAACCGGTTAATTCCCATTCGTCTTCAATTCCATCTTTTTATACTTGGGCAAAATACGTATATTGGCTTCTACCGGAACATCGAATTCCAGCTTCTGAAACCGTAAATCCAGATTCGTCCGTTCCTCTCCGTCAAACAACTCGAATAAAATCTTGGTCGGAAAATACTTTTCCGAAAAATCACGGAACTCCTCATAGCTGACGCGCACCCCCATATTTTCCTCTATATCCTCCAAAGAAAAATACAACGGTCTGAAATGCACCGCATCCACCAAAGTCTTTTGCTGAATCAGCATCACATTCTTATTTTTCCGCTTTTTCTTATACAGTCTTTTCAACTTCCGCCCCAACGTCTTTTCCTGTATGGTCGAAAGTTCGTACCCGTCATCCGACCGCTCCATTTTGTACCGTTTGTTTCCATTGACGGAAGCAAAATCGACATGCATGAACGTATTGGTCAAAATACGCTGGATATGGTCGAAACTCACTTTTATTTCCAGTCGGTCATAGAAAAAATCGTAATCGGACAGAAAGTATTTTTTATGATACATATCCACGATTTTCACGCTGTCCGGCGTCAGCAATACCCTCGCCACCTCAATGCCCAAGGGAGCCGTCACCGAAACCTGCACGAAACTGTCCCGACGGATTTTCAAGGAAGCCTTGAAATTGCTTTTTCCCTTCTCACTCCTTAAAGAGCCTTCGATGCGCTTGGCAAACAGCGTATTGTATTCCGGTTTGTGTTCCTCGATATTTTTCAGCAATCGCCCTTCGATAGTCAAAGGAATGTCCTTTTTGACTACGATCTGTTGGACGGTACGGCAAGAAACCGCCAAAAGAACAAAACTTAAAAACAATATCGCTCTCCCTTTCATCTTCCCATCGTTTACTCGGATAAAACACCCGTTTTCAATTTCTTTTCCAATATTTCGGACATCTCCTTGTCTTCTATTCCCAACTCCGCCGCCTTTTTCCACATCTCCGCCGCTTCGGCTTTCTCTCCGTTCCGGTATAAAATATCGCCGTAATGGTCAAGGTACACGCCTGACTCCTCCTTCGCTTTCTCTATTGCCAATTTCATATAGAATTTAGCCTGGGAATAATTTCCCCGCACATACAGTACCCAAGCATAAGTATCCAAATAAACCGCATTATCCGACTCTAATTTCACCGCTTGGGAAATCATCTGTTCCGCCCGGCTCAGATTCTCTTTCCGCAATGCCAGATAATAAGCGTAATTATTCAATACCAATGCGTCGTTCGGATTGATTTTCAACACTTCGTCGAACATACCGAAAGCCTTTTCCACTCTGCCCGAACGGTAATGACAGTCTCCTAAATAAGAATAAAACTGGGCTTTCAACGCAGGATTTTCATCCGCCAAAACCACCCCTTTCTCAAAAAACGGCAAAGCCCGCTCGAAATCGTCATCCATCATGAACTTCAACCCCGCCAGCGCATAAGGCAGGGGTTGGTCGGGAAAATAAGTCATCGCCTCCAGGCTGAACGCATACATCCCGGCTGTATCCTGCAACTCATTGCACAACAGCAGCAGTTCCTCCCAAATCAAATAATTGTTTTTCTCTTTGGAAAGGATATACTCCAACTCTTTCTTCGACTCCTCCAGTTTACCGTCTTTCTTCAAAAAATCAGAATGCAAGGCACGGATGGACAAATCGTCACTGTACTTTTCCATCAGCAATGCCATATAATCATCCAACCGGCTCTCCGGCATACTGACGGTATCCGCATTCAAAATCAACCGCAGGATATATTGCACCTTATAACCGCCCTCGACTTTATCGCTCGTCAAAGCGCTCCGGATATGGGCGTCCGCCTCATCCGTCCGCTTCTTGCTCAGATAGTAATCCGCCAGGTAAAAGTGCACAAAACCGTTATCCGGTTCCGCTTTCAGCAGCCGATCCAGAATCTGCAATCCCTTTTTGTCCTGGTTGTAATTGAAATAAAGTTCCGCCAAGAGGTTGAGATAATCGCTTCGGTCGGGAAACTTACGGATTAGTTTCATCAACTCGTTGGAAGCTCCCTTCACATCCCCCAATTTGGTATAAAGCTTGATTTTTTCAATGGACACCGGTTCCGTAATGCCGTAATGCTCCTCGTATTTATCGCACACGTCGATGGCTTTCTGCCACTTCTCCACGGAAGCGTACAACCCCGCCTCCAACAGATAAAATTCCTCCCGGTCCGGATATTTGGCGATAATATCGGCATACACCTCACAAGCCTCCTCGATCATGGACTTCTCCTGCAACACATTGGCAAGCAAAATCCGATACCACACATTTTCGGGATTCCCCGCCACCGCCTCACGGGTCAGTTCCAAAGCCCCGTTGTAGTCCTTGGCAGCCAGCAGCAAAGCAGCCACCTCGTATTTGACCACCGGACTGGAAGGCAACAACTTCAAACAATTGTCGAACCATCCCAACGCCTCCTGAAAATTCCCCAGAATCTTACACTTCACCCCCTCCATAAAGGAATAATCGAACTCCAGACGTTTCTCTTCACTCAACTCCCGCACCGTTTCCACGCTCTTCTTCTGACGGTCGGCAAAAATACTTCCGCTGGCAAAAAGAATCAATATCAGACTGATCCACCTTGTCCACATAACCTCATTGCTTACCTGTATGTCCGAATCCTCCGGCGCCGCGTTCGGAATCCTCCAGCGTCTCCACCGGAATCCATTCCGCCTGCTCCACCCGATTGATGACCATCTGGCAAATCCGTTCCCCGTCTTCGATGGTGATGACACGGTTCGACAGATTCACCGCAATCACCCCGATTTCCCCCCGGTAATCCGCGTCGATGGTCCCGGGACTGTTCAGAATACCCAATCCTTCATTCAATGCCAACCCGCTGCGCGGGCGGATTTGCGCTTCATACCCTTCCGGCAATTCGATGAAAAGACCCGTGGGAATCAATTTCCGCTCCAGCGGACTCAACGTGACCATACCGCTCAAATTGGCACGGATATCCATGCCTGCCGACGATTTTGTCTTATATTCCGGAAGCGGATGCTTCGATTGATTGACAATCTTTATCTTCATAATATACCTATTCTAATATAACTCCCAAACATACGAATTTTTTCCGGATTTTCAACTATCATTTCCTGATAATAATATCTTATTTTTTTATTAAGAGAAAAAATGAGGAT
The DNA here is from genome assembly GCA_910578985.1 of uncultured Odoribacter sp. Lineage (GTDB taxonomy): Bacteria > Bacteroidota > Bacteroidia > Bacteroidales > Marinifilaceae > Odoribacter. The sequence goes on from CAJTSF010000010.1 coordinate 56,570, forward strand.
GATTATGATTTGTTAGTTCCTTGGAAAAAGATTTTTCGGAAGATTTGTTTTTCAGATTATTGATTTAATACCCGGTATTATCAACAGGATAATGGTGGTATTTCTGATTGATTGTCAGTGGGAAATAATACTTATAAACAGATGTCGAATATCGTCGCCGTTTAAAAATAGTCCTGTTTTTGTTTCTGAAAACTGTTGGGAAAAAATTCTTACGGAAATGGATAAAAACCGTTTTTGTTTTTGGAGATGTCAAAAGTATTTTAATCCCCGTGCACAGTTTGTTTTTCCAAATAAACCATCCTTTTTTAATTGGGAAGTTTTCAACATTTTTCTCCGGTTTTATAAACACCCGGAATTTGCCGCGCAAAAAAAAAATCCGAAAGAACATACTTTCGGATTTTCTGTTTATGGTTTGATGCCTATATCAGCCGGTTCGTGCTGGTGTCCGGAAACACCAACGTGGGCGTGTGCCTCTTGGCCTCCTCGAAATCCATGGAGGCATAGGAAATGATGATGACCACATCCCCCACGGCGCATTTGCGGGCGGCGGGACCGTTCAGGCAAATCACTCCGGAATCCCGTTCTCCCTTGATGACATAAGTGTCCAGCCGTTCCCCGTTGTTCACATTCACGATTTGCACTTTCTCGTGCTCGATGATATTGGCGGCTTCCATCAGTGCCGCGTCGATGGTGATGCTTCCCACATACTGAAGATTGGCTTCCGTCACCTTCACCTTGTGAATCTTCGATTTTACAACTTCTATATACATCTCCTTAAAATACCATATTGTCGATAAGTCTGATTTTCCCGGCATACACCGCCACGCAAGCCACTTTGGTGCCCGGTTCTTTCCAGTCCTCCGTGATTTTCAATGTGGTATCGTCCACGATTTCCACATATTCCGTTTCCAGATAAGGGTTACGGTTGATTTCATCGCCAATCCACTTTTTCAGTTCGTTCACGCTTAAAGAAGAAGCCATCCCGCGGGCTTTTTTCAGCGTGGCGTGGATATGGGGGGCATTTTTCCGGTGTTCATCGTCCAGAAGCGTGTTGCGCGAACTCAGCGCCAGACCGCTTTCCTCCCGCACAATCGGGCAGGGGATGATTTGCACCGGACTGTTCAATTGCTTCACCATCTGTTTGATGATAGCCACCTGCTGGAAATCTTTCATGCCGAAAAACGCCTTTTCCGGACGTACGATGTCGAACAGCCGGCTCACCACCTGTCCCACTCCGTTGAAATGTCCCGGGCGCTTCGCGCCTTCCATCACGCTTTCCAGATAACCGAAATCGAATTTCCGCGTGTCCGGTTCCGGATAAATCTCCTCCACCGCCGGCGCGAACACCACATCGCATCCCGTTTTTTCCAACAACTCCACATCCTTGTCCAGCGTGCGGGGATACCGTTTCAAATCCTCCGCATCGTTGAATTGGGTCGGATTGACGAATATGCTGACTACCGTAACATCGCTGTTTTTCTTCGATTCCTTCACCAAAGACAAATGCCCTTCGTGCAATGCGCCCATGGTGGGTACGAATCCGATCGACTTGCCCTCTTTTTTGAAGCTGTCGATGAGACTAATCAATTCATTTTTAGTATGTAAGACCTGCATAACATTGATATGAAATACGGGGTGCAAGTTTACGGCATATAAATGATATTTCCAAGCCTTTTTTATTTATACAGCAAATGAATGCCGGGATGCACGGAAGTCAGCGCCTCCACCAGTTCGCTGCGGCTGACGCCCTCGCGCATCACGATGAAAATCGTGTCGTCTCCGGCAATGGTTCCCAGAATCTCGAAATAGTTCTCGCTGTCGATGAGCACCGTCACCGCGTTGGCATACCCCGGCAGGGTTTTGATGACCGCCATGTTTCCCGAGAAATCGATGCTCAGGATGGTGTCGGTGATGATGGCGGACACTTTCTCCTCCCGCTGTTCGTTCATGATGCTTTCCGGCACGACATAGATATATCCCTTTTCCTTGTGGGGAATCTTGGCGACTTTCATGAACTTCAAATCGCGGGACAGCGTGCTTTGCGTGGCTTCCACATCCAATTCCCTCAACCGGAACAACAACTCTTCCTGGGAGGAAATCAATTCCGACTGGATCAATTGCCGTATGGTCAGCAACCGTTTGGTTTTGTTTCTCATAATACTAAGGTATTTCGCGGCAAAGGTATGAAAAACTAATATGCGATGATGGTTTTGAATGAAAAAAAATATCTGTATATAGGTATTGTAGAGAAAGTTGTCAAATCATATTTTTGCCGCAAAAAGTAATTTAATTCGATGAATGATGAAAAGATACGTATGGTTGTTTATATGCCTGGCAACGCTTGCCTGGCAAACTGAAACGGCATTGGGAAAACCCACGGACGCCAATCTGTTCGGACACGTGACGGATGCCGCCACGGGCGAGCACCTGCCTTATGTGACGGTCGTGTTGAAAGGCACCGCCATCGGGACGGTGACGGATGCCACCGGGCACTATTTTCTGAAAAATCTTCCGGAAGGGAAGTTTACCGTGACGGTCAAAATGGTAGGTTATAAAGAGGTGTCGAAAGAGGTCGTCACGAAAAGCGGAAGTTCGGAAGAGGTGAATTTCGAACTCGAGGAAGACCGGGTGGCGCTGGATGAGGTCGTGGTCTCCGCCAACCGCAATGAAACGAGCCGGCGCATGGCGCCTACCCTCGTGAAAGTGCTGGACGGGGGACTCTTCGAAGCGCGCAGTGCCGCCTGCCTGGCGGAAGGATTGACTTTCCAGCCGGGCGTCCGGGTGGAAAACAATTGCCAGAATTGCGGTTCCTCCCAAGTGCGCATAAACGGGCTGGACGGACCCTACACCCAGTTGCTCATCGACTCGCGTCCCGTCTTCAGCGCCTTGAGCGGAGTGTACGGCTTGGAGCAGATTCCGGCAAACATGATCGAGCGGGTGGAGGTCATGCGCGGGGGAGGAAGCGCCCTGTTCGGAGCATCGGCGATTGCGGGCACCATCAACATCATCACCAAGGAACCCCGGCGGAACTCCGCGCAGGCGTCCCACAACCTCCTCTCCGCCGGCGGCACGGGAAGCCTGGACAACGTCACCTCCCTGAACGCCTCCCTGGTGACGGACAACCACGCCGCAGGCATGTATATCTTTGCCCAGAGCCGCCACCGGGACAGCTATGACCACGATGGCGACGGATTCACCGAACTCGCGGAAATAGACGCCAAGACGGCGGGCATGCGCACTTTCATACGCACCGGCATCTATTCCCGTCTCACCGCCGAATACCATGCCATCCGGGAATACCGCCGCGGGGGCGACAGCCTCTCCTTGCCGCCCCACGAAGTGATGATTGCCGAACAGACGGAGCACAACATCCATACGGGAAGCCTGAAATACGACTGGTATTCCCCCGACGAACGCCACCACGTGAGCGCTTTCTCTTCCTTGCAGCACATCGACCGGGAGAGCTATTACGGCACCGGTCACAACCCCGATGCTTACGGCCACACGTCGAACGGCACCTCCGTTTCCGGCGTGCAGTATGCCGGGCGTTTCACACACCTGCTCTTTATGCCGGCGGACCTCACTGCGGGCGTCGAGTACAGCTACGACCGCCTGCACGACGTGGCGAAAGGCTACCGCCGCGACCTGCGGCAGACCACGCGGGTCATCAGTGCCTTTTTGCAGAACGAGTGGAAAAACAACCGGTGGAGCTTCCTCATCGGCGCGCGCCTCGACAAACACAACCTGCTCGATGCCCCCGTATTCAGCCCGCGGGTGAACATCCGCTTCAATCCCTCCGAAAACCTGAATTTCCGGGCGAGCTACTCCGCCGGTTTCCGGGCACCCCAGACCTACGATGAGGACCTGCATGTGGACATGGTGGGCGAGGGGCGTCTGGCGATCGTCCGTAATATAGAGGGGTTGAAGAAAGAGAAATCCCACAGCCTCAGCCTTTCGGGCGAGGTTTTCCACACTTTCGGGAAAGTGCAGGTCAATCTTTTGGCGGAAGGGTTCTACACCCGCCTGCAAGACGTCTTTGCCCTGCGCGACCGGGAACAGGAGGACGGTGTGCTCATCCGCGAGCGCTACAACGGTTCCGGTGCCCGGGTGGGGGGAATCAACGTGGAGGGGCGTGCCGTCTTCACCCGCTGGTTCGAGATGCAGGCGGGCGGCACGTGGCAGCGCAGCCGCTACGACAATCCCGAGGCATGGAGCGAGGACGGGGATGTCCCTCCCGTGCGCCGCATGTTCCGCGCCCCCGACGCCTACGGTTATTTCACCGCCACGCTCAAGCCGCACACGGGCTGGACGGCATGGGTGTCGGGCACCTGCACCGGTAAGATGCCGGTGCAACACCTCAAAGGCGTCATCGACCGCGATGTGGCAGTCATCACTCCCGCTTTCTTCGATATGGAAATCAAAGCCGCCTACGACTTTAAGATTTATAAGGAAATGGTGCTCCAGCTGAACGCCGGCGTCAAGAACCTGTTCGATGCCTTCCAGTCCGACCTGGACCGCGGTCCTGACCGCGACCCCGCTTACGTCTACGGTCCTTCCCTTCCCCGCAGCTATTTCGCCGGGGTGAAGTTTTCGTTTTAAACAAGGGGTTCATATCAGTATGAAAAAAGCCGCCGTGAGGCGGTTTTTTTGTTTATTTCCGGGCTTGTAAGCGTTGATGAAGCAATTCGTCAGTGTTGAATTTCGGATATACTACGGATGAATTACGGTTTATATACGGCTAAAAGCTTATTAAAAGCTTATTATATCCTTTTAAAAGCTTATACTTAATATAAGCTTTTAATAACTTTTGGATAGACGATTAAAAATGTACAAACCGTAGTTAAACCGTAATTCATCCGTAGTATATCCGAAATTTTCCACTGAATGGCGGCTTATATGCCTTGATGTTATCCGGTTAAGGCAGCTGTGCCGGATATGTCGATTATGGGAAATGCTTCTTTTTGAATGTGGCAATGCCTGCACCCGTAAAAAGGCAAAACACGCCGAATATCCAAACGCTTCCCCACACCAGCCCGTCTTCCAAAGGAATGATGACCTCCTCCGGGCGTTCCGGATTATACCATAGGGAGATTTCGCTCCCCTGGAAAATGAAAGGGTTGTGCAATTCCTTTCTGATATGGGTGTCATGGAGCTTTGTTTTGTATCGGATGCGTGCCGTGTGTTTGTATCTCTGCTTTCGGTGGCGGTATATTTTTTCTGTTTTCAGATGCGTGACCACCCCTACCGTATGCTCCATTTTGCCTGCTTGGTCATATAGCCTGTAAAGGCCATACGAACCGGCAAGGAAAGAAATGCCACCGATAAAGAGCCATAAGGATGCGACAAACTTCGACTTCATATTTACTGCCATTGCCAACTCTTGAAGATGAGTTGATTTCCATTCGTTTGCAAAATTACGAAAAAGATATGTATATTTGAGGAATTTTGCTGGAAGAGGACTGCTGGGAGGGACTTCAGATTTTCCGACTGGTAGAGAATAACGGAAAGCCGTTTGTGGGAATGACGAATTTTAAGGGCAATTATGTGACCCGGGATGATGTGAAGATTGCTAAATTAGTATGAGGCAATTGTATTAAATAACCGGGGTGCCGTTCTGAAACGGCACCCCGGTTGTTTTTTCTGCCTGAAGGCGTCAGATGTTGTAGAATGTGGTGAACGCCCGGATGACATAGTGGTGGTCCTGCACGCCGGCGGTTTCGCGGATGGAGTGCATCGCCCACATGGGGTTGCCGATGTCTACGCCGCGCATCTCCATCTGGGTGAGGAGGATGTTGCCGAGGGTGGAGCCGCCTGCCATGTCGGAGTGGTTCACGAAGGTCTGGAAGGGGACGCCCGCCATGCGGCAGATGGTCTTGAACACGGCTGCGGAGTCGCCGTCGGTGACGTATTTCTGATTGGCGTTGATTTTGATGACGGGTCCGCCGTTCATGACGGGGTGGTTGGTCGGGTCGTGCTTTTCCGGATAGTTGGGATGCACGGCGTGCGCCATGTCCGCGGAAATCATGAAGGAGTTGTGGATGGCACGGTAGAGGTCTTCCGGCTTGCCGTCCTGTCCGAAGACGATGCGTTCCAGGATGGTGCGCAGGGTGGGGGATGCCGCTCCCTGCTTGGTGCCGCTGCCGACCTCCTCGTTGTCGAAGATGGCGAGCACTTTCGTCCGGCTGCAGGGCTCGGAGTCCAGGAGCGCCGTCATGCCGGCGTGCGCCATGGCGAGGTCGTCCAGGCGTCCCGAGGAGATGAACTCCTCGTTGGCGCCGACGAGGGTGCCTTGGGCGTATTCGTAGAGCGTGAGGTCGAAGTCCAGGATGTCCTCTTCCGCGACGTTCATTTCCTTGGCGAGCAGTTTCAGGAGGAAGTTGTCTTTCTCCAGCGCGTCATTTACCATGCCGATGACGGGGAGCATGTCGCGTTGCTTGCTCAGGGGGTTGCCCTGATCGTTCACCGCGCGGTTGAAGTGGATGGCGATGTGCGGAATTTCCAGCAGCGGGCGCTTGAAGTTCACGAACTGCGTGGTGGGTTTCAGCGGCTTGTCGCTTTTCAGCATCACGCGTCCTGCCAGCGACAGGGGACGGTCGAACCAGGTGTACATGATGGGTCCGCCGTAGACTTCGGTGTTCAGTTTCAGGTATTTGCCTTCCACGAGCATCTCCGCCTGCGGTTTGATTTTAAACGTCGGCGAGTCGCTGTGCGCGCAAATCAGTTTGAATCCCTCTTCGGCGATGTTGCCGTTGCCCGGCACGAAAGCGTACAGGGAGGAGTGGTTTTTGGTCACGAAGTATTTCCCTCCGTGCTCGATGTGCCATGCCTCTCCCGAGAACAACTGTTTGAACCCGTTTGCCAGCAACCGCTGTTTGATTTGCTGTACGGCATGAAAAGCCGTCGGGCTTTCGTGGATGAACTCCAATAAATCCAATGCTGCTTGTTTTTCCATGGTATTTTTCTTTAGACCGTGTGGTGATTTCATATTTTCCGTACAAATATAGTCTTATTTTCCCGTTTTTCAAAAAACGGAACAGGAGGGGAGGATTTGGGGGAATGAAAAAATGTCGTATCTTTGTGGCGTTTTGGTGTTGCATGCCCGGGCGGGCGTGTGATGAAAAGGGAATCAGGTGAGAATCCTGGACAGTACCCGCTGCTGTAAGCTCTGCGACAGTCTGCGAACAAGACTCACATCCACTGTTTCGGCACGAAATGGGAAGGGAGTTCGGAGATGGAGCAAGTCAGAAGACCTGCCAAGATGCAATGATTTCACGTTTCGAGGTGATAAACGATGAATGGCTGCCGGAAAGGGCGGTTGCATGATATGTAAATGTAAAATGCGATGAATGGTTTGAAAAGATTTTGGATGTATGCCGTCCTGGCGGGGAGTGTCTGCCTGTGCGGATGTGACAATGTGGGGGGAGAAGAGGAGGAGGAGTTCGATGTGGCGGGCGACGGGGTGTTCGTGTTGAATGAGGGCAACCTCAATGCGGGCAATTCGACGCTGTCGTATTATAATCCGGAGACGCGGGAGGTGGAGAACGGGGTGTTCCACCGTGCCAACGACCGCAAGCTGGGGGACACGGGGCAGTCGATAGCCGTCCGCGACGGGATGGCTTACCTGGCAATGGAGAACTCGGGCGTCATCTGGGGCATCGACGTGCGGACTTTCAAGGTGCGCGGGCAGCTTCTGACGAAAGGGACGAAAATCATCCATCCGCGGCATATTCATTTTGTGGACGACACGACGGCGTACGTGACGGATTTGATTTCGCCCTATGTGAACATATTCAATCCGAAGACTTTTGTCTATCGGGGTGCGATACCTACCGGACAGAAGGCGTTGAACGGGCACAGTTCCACGGAGGAGATGGTGCAGCGCGGAAAGTATGTGTTCACCAATTGCTGGTCGTACAATGACAAGATACTGGTCATCGACACGGAAAAGCACGCGGTGTGCGACAGTATCTGCCTGGACAGCCCGCAGCCGAAGTCGATGAAGCTGGACCGGAACGGGAAGATATGGGTGATCACCGACGGGGGATATTCCACGGACGGCGGTTCATTCGGGGACAATATCCCTTGCCTGTTCCGCATCGATGCCGACACGCGGAAAATCGAACAGAAGCAGGCGTTGGATGCGGATGAGGCGAACGTGCAGATAGCGCTGAACGGGCGGGGGGATACGCTTTATCTGATTAACAATGACATTTACCGCATGGCGGTGACGGATACGCATCTGCCGGTGCGCCCCTTTATCGAGGCGAAAAAGGATGCCGACGGCAAAAGGCATAAGTTGTATGGGTTGAGCATCAACCCCGTGAATTCGGAGCTGTATGTGGCGGATGCCGTGGACTATTCGCAGGCGGGGGTGGTCTACCGCTATTCCGCCGACGGGAAACCGGTGCATGAGTTCCGGGTGGGCATCAACCCGCGGGCGCTGGCATTCAAATAACGGAAAAAGGAGAAGACCATGAAACGATGGATTGGCATAGGATGGGTGGTGCTGTCGCTTTTGGCGGCGTGTCGCGACAAGGAGGGGGAAAGCCCCGTGATTGTGTTGGATGAGGCATCCGCCCGTTACCGGGTGAATGCGGGGGAGGAGCTGGTGATTGCGCCGGGGTATGAGCATGTGACGCCTGCGACGACCTATGAGTGGGAGAGGAGCGGAGAGGTGGTTTGCCGCGAGCTGGCATATACGTTTTGCGATTCGGTGGAGGGGGAATATTTCCTGATGCTGCGGGTGGCGAACGAGTACGGGAAGGCGGAGGAGGAGCTGAAGGTGACGGTGTTGCCCTCCCGGGCGCCGAGGATTTCCCTGTATGTGCCGGAGGGAGGTTTCCAGGTGTTGCAGGGGCGAAAACTGGTGTTGAGCCCCACGGTGAAGAACGGGGAGGGGGCAACCTTGGCGTGGAACGTGGACGGGCAGCCGGTTTCCGTTGAGCGGGAGTTGGTTTACGAGGGAACGGAACTTGGCGACCACTGTTTCCGTTTTCAGGCGGTGAGCGGGGAAGGGGAGGATGCCGTGGAGTTTAAGGTGCGGGTGTGCACACCGGAGGAGATGCCGTTTGCGTGGCGGTTCCCGCAGACGGAGTTCCATTTGTCGCAGGGACGGGCGGTAAAAGTGAAGGCTTACCTGCTGGAGAATGCTTTCGACGCCGTTTATACCTGGACGCTGGATGGGCGGGTGGTGGCGACGGGCGAGCAGACGGAGTACGTTTTCCACGGGAAGGAGCAAGGGACGCATACCCTGGTCTTGACCATGAAGAACGAGTTCGAGGAGGTGGAGCAGGCCTTTACGATGGAGGTATGCCCGCCGGAGGGCACCTACCGGAGGGCGGTCACGGCGGCTTCCCAAGCCATGGTGAACAAGGTGTATGAGTATATGCCGGCGCCCGGGCTGTTGGTGAACGGCTATATGTACGGCTTCACCCTGCCGGAAACGACCGACATGCAGTCGGCGTGCGACACGGTGATGGCGCGGTGGAAGAAAAGATGGTACGTTTCCCTCGGCGCGTGGGGAGGATATGTCATTGCAGGTTTCGACCACAGCGTGGAGAACAGCGGCGGGGACTACGATTTGGCGATATGCGGCAATCCCATTGCTTCCCAATCGGAACCGGGTGTCATCTGGGTGAGCCAGGATGAGAACGGAGACGGTCTGCCCAACGACACGTGGTATGAGCTGAAAGGCTCCGATTACGGGACGGAACGCGCCGAGCAGGAATATGCCGTCACCTATTACAAGCCTGCCCGCCCGCAGTCGGATGTCCGCTGGACGGACAGCCGGGGGAAGAGCGGTATCGTGCCGCACATGGCTTACTGGAATCCATCGGAGTCGTATTACCAGCCGTGGGTGCCGGGCGATTCTTTCACCTATTACGGCAGCCGGCTCGATGACCGGATTTCGTATGAGGGCGGCATGTCCTCCCTGTTGCCGTCGGCGTGGGGATATACGGACAACTTAGGCGAAGATTACTTCGAAGGCAAGGCGGGCATGGCAGGGCATTTCAAGATTGCGAATGCCGTGACGTTCGACGGTAAGCCGGCGAACCTGCAATACATCGATTTCGTGAAGATACAGACTGCCCAAGTGGGGTATGCGCCTAATTTGGGAGAGGTTTCCACCGAGGTGCATTATATTTCCGATTACCATTTGGAAAAATAGAGTGATTCAGGATGGCCCGTTACGGTTTGCTGATATGGATTTTGTGGTTTGCTTCCGGGGCTTTTGCCCAGGAGGGGAAGGTGGATTACGAATTGGACCTGGAGGAGGTGCCGGTGCTTGCCAAACGTCCGTTGAAGCATATCGGCATCCAGAAGACGCGGCTCGACACGGTGGTGTTGCATGAGTCGCCGGCGCTCTCCATGGCGGATGTGTTGCTGCAGCATTCCACCCTCTTTGTCAAGAGCTACGGGCGGGCGACATTGGCGACCGCCGAGTTCCGGGGCACTTCCGCTTCCCATACGCAGGTGACGTGGAACGGGATGAAAATCAATTCGCCCATGTTGGGGACGGTGGATTTTTCCATGATACCCTCCTATTTTATCGATGACGTCTCGCTGTACCACGGAGCTTCCTCCATTGCCCTGACGGGGGGAGGACTGGGCGGGGCGGTCGAGTTGTGCACCAAGCCGCAGGACGTGCGGGGCTTCGGTTTGAAATACGTGCAGGGCATCGGCTCCTTCTCCACGTATGACCAGTTCCTGCACCTCAACTACGGCGGCGAGTGCTGGCAAGGGGCGACGCGGGTGGTTTACTCCACGTCGAAGAACAACTACAGGTACACCAATTACGATAAGAAAACGGACGTCTATGAGGACGGGGTCTGGGTGGATTCCTACCACCCCGTGGAGCGCAACAAGAGCGGTTATTTCGATGATTTCCACGTGTTGCAGGAGTTGTATTGCCGCACCTCCGGAGGACACCGGTTCGGGGTGGCGTTCTGGCAGACGGTGTCGAAGCGGGGACTGCCTTTTCTGAGCGTGGATTACAAGGAGGATACGGAGTTCACCAATGAGCAGAAAAACAATACCGCGCGCGCCGTCCTTTCGTGGGACTACCTGCGGGAGCGTTTCAAGTGGGCGATGCGGGCAGGCTATATCTATTCGGACCTGGCTTACGATTATTTTACGAAACGGCAGGAGACGGTGTTGTCGGACATCACGCATTCGCGTTCGTATGCGAATACGTTCTACGGGCAGTTGGAGGCGGAATATATGCCCTCTTCCCGCTGGATGCTGTCGGCGCAGGCATCGGTGTACCGGAACGGGGTGAAAAGCAGCGATAACAGTCCTTACCATGCGGGTGACAACTATGACGAGGGGCGTTGGGAGTTTTCCGCCTGCCTGTCGGCACGGTGGAAGCCGACGGAGCGTTTTGCCGTGGCTGCCTGCCTGCGGGAAGAGGTTTACGGCGGCAAGGGCGTGCCGCCCATTCCGGCGCTTTTTTGGGATGTGGTGCTGTCCAAACGGTGGAATATCGTGGCGAAGGGTTCGATAGCACGGAATTACCGTTGCCCGTCGCTGGATGATTTGTATTTCCGACCGGGCGGGAATCCCGACCTGAAGCCGGAGCACGGTTTCACCTACGACGGGGGCATCGAGTGGAGGAAGACAGGGAAACGATACTCGGTGCAGGGGAATGCCACCGCTTTCGACTCGTATATCGACGACTGGATTCTGTGGGTGCCCAACACGAAAGGCTTCTGGCAGCCGTCCAACGTGAAAAGGGTGCATAATTACGGCGTGGAGTTGTCGGCGGGTGCGGAATACCGTTTCCCGAAGGGGGTGGTCCTGCACGCGGACGGCAATTTCTCCTGGACGCCTTCGCTGAACTACGGCGAGCAAGCCAATTCGAACGATGCCTCCTACGGAAAGCAGTTGTGTTATATCCCGCTTTACTCGGCGGCGCTTACCCCACGGGTGGCATGGAGGAACTGGACGCTGCTCTACAAATGGTGCTATTACAGCGAACGCTTCACCACCACGAGCAACGAAGTGTCCCATATCACGGGACGGTTGAAGCCTTACTACATGAGCGACCTCTCCCTCGAGAAGCGCATGGCGTTCCGCTGGCTGGACCTGTCTGTGAAAGGGGTGGTGAACAACCTGCTCGGTTCGGAGTATGTGACGGTGCTGTCGCGTCCGATGCCGGGGCGGAATTATGAGGTGTTTTTGGAAATCCGACCGAGGTGGTCGCATAAACAATAGAACGATATGAAACGGATACTGCTTTTCATACTGCTTGCCGGGGTGTTGTCCGGTTGCCGCGGGAAGGCGGCTTCGAGCGCTGTCTTTACCCGGGCGGTTTACACGCCGCAATACGCTTCGGGGTTCGATATCCTGGGGGCGGAGGGGTGGCAGAGCACGGTCATTCGCGTGCGCAATCCGTGGCAGGGGGCGAAGGAGGTGGAGATGGCGTATTTCATCGCCCGCAACGGGGAGAAGCCGCCGCGGGACTTCCGGGGCGGTGTGATTCGGGCGGGAGCGGAGCGGATTGTCTGCATGTCATCGACCTACATTGCCATGTTGGACGCGTTGGGGCAGGTCGGGCGTGTGGTCGGGGTATCCGGCATGGAGTACATTTCGAACCCTCATGTTCTTGCCCGCCGGGACGAAATCAAGGATGTGGGGGCGGAAATCAACTATGAGTCGATCGTGGGGCTGAAGCCGGATTTGGTGTTGCTTTACGGCGTCAGCGACGCGCTGGCGGCGACCACCGACAAGATGAACGAGTTGGGGATTCCCTATATGTATGTGGGCGACTACCTGGAAGAGTCGCCGCTCGGGAAAGCGGAATGGATGGTGGTTTTGTCCGAATTGACGGACTGCCGGGCGGCAGGTGAACGGGTTTTCGGTGCCGTCCCCGAACGTTACGACGCCTTGAAGCGGTTGGTTTCCGGGGTTACCCGGCGTCCCGCCGTCATGCTGAATACGCCGTGGAACGACAGTTGGATGATGCCTTCGGTGAATAACTTCGTGGTGCGCCTCATCCGGGATGCCGGCGGGGACTACATTTACCCGAAGAACACCTCCCATAGCTCCGTGGCTATCGGACTGGAGACGGCTTACGGCTTGATTCGCGAAGCGGATGTCTGGCTCAATACGGGCAGGGTGACTTCCCTGGCGGAGCTTCTTGCCGTGGATGAGAAGTTCTCCGATGCCAAGGCGGTACGCGAGAAAAAAGTGTACAACAATAACCTCCGCCTGACGCCCGGCGGGGGCAATGATTATTGGGAGTCGGGGTGCGTGCGGCCCGATGTGGTGCTTCGCGATTTAATTCGTATCTTGCATCCCGAACTGTTGGAAGAGGGGGATTTGTATTATTACAGGCATTTGGAATAGAAATGAACGGCGGGAAACGGACAGCGATACGCTTTGCCGGCTTGGGGCTGGCGGCACTTCTGCTCTTTGTGGCGGATGTGCTGGCGGGGGATTCGGCGCTCTCGCCGGGGGAGGTGTGGGGCGTGTTTGCCGGCAGGGAAACGGATGAGACCGTCCGGAACATTGTCCTCTCCATCCGGCTGGTGCGGGTGGTGGTGGCGGTGCTTATCGGGATGGCGCTTTCGGTGAGCGGGTTGCAGATGCAGACCGTGTTCCGGAATCCCTTGGCGGATCCTTACCTGCTCGGCGTCAGCTCCGGGGCGGGATTGGGCGTGGCGTTCTTTATCCTGGGGGCACCCCTGCTGGGATTGGGGCATTCTCCTTTCTGGCAGTCGATAGGTATCGTGGGAGCCGGATGGGTCGGGGCGGTGGCGGTGCTGCTGTTGGTGGCTGTCATCAGCCGTTATGTGAAAAACATCCTCGGCGTGCTGATTATGGGAGTGATGATCGGCTACATTGCCGGCGCCGTCATCCAGATACTGCAATACCTGAGTTCCGCCGAGCAGTTGAAAATGTTCTATCTGTGGTCTATGGGTTCCCTCGGGCACGTCACTTCGGTGAAGTTGTGGATTATGTGGCCGATGGTGGCGCTCGGGCTGCTGTTGGCGGTTTATTGCATGAAGCCGCTGAACCTTTTGCTGCTGGGCGAACAGTATGCCCGCACCATGGGTATCGACGTGCGGCGGGCACGTACCTTGATATTTGTCTCCACCACCCTCCTGACGGGCACCGTCACGGCATTTTGCGGTCCGGTGGGATTCCTCGGGCTGGCAGTGCCCCACGTCGCGCGGATGTTCTTTCATAACGCCGACCACCGCGTCCTGCTTCCCGGTTCGATGTTGTTGGGCATCGTGGCGATGCTGGTGTGCGACATCATCGCCAAGACCTGGGTGCTTCCGATTAACAGCATCACCGCCCTGCTCGGCATACCCGTGATTGTCTGGGTGGTGTATAAAAATCTTCGCTTCTCATGATACGCTTGGAATCTTTGACCTTGGGCTATGGGCGGAAAATACTGCTCCGCGAAGTGAATGCCGATTTGGACGGGGGCGGTTTGATGGCACTGCTCGGGCGGAACGGCACCGGCAAAAGCACCTTGTTGCGGGCAATGGCGGGATTGGGTAGCCTGCAGGGCGGGCGCATCCTGCTTGACGGGAAAGTGCTCACGGATCTGCGTCCGGAGGAACTGGCGCGCACCGTTGCCTTCGTGACTACGGAGCGGGTGCGGGTGCCTGACCTGAAATGCCGCGATGTCGTCGCCTTGGGCAGGGCGCCTTACACCGGTTGGACGGGACGTCTGCAACCGCACGACCACCGGATGGTGGAGGAGGCGTTGGATTGGCTGGGGATGTCCGGTTATGCCGACCGCACCCTCGACCGTATGTCGGACGGCGAGTGCCAGCGCATCATGATTGCCCGCGCCCTGGCGCAGGACACCCCGATTATCCTGCTCGACGAACCGACCTCTTTCCTCGACCTTCCCAACCGTTACGAACTGGGCGTGTTGCTCCGCCGCCTGGCGCATGACCGCCGCAAGTGCATCCTCTTTTCCACCCATGAACTCGACATTGCCCTTACCCTCTGCGACTCTATTGCCCTCATCGATACCCCCGGTCTCCTCTACCTCCCCACCCCCCAAATGATTGCCGGCGGCCACATCGAACGTCTCTTCCGCAACGCCACCGTCTCCTTCGACTCTAAAGAGATGAGGGTGAAGATGGAAGGCGTATAAAAAGGCAGCGGAAAGGGAAAATGCTTTTATTTTCCGTATACCTCCCGCAACTTTGCGTCAATCGGTTCGGATTCACCCACAGCACGCACCACAATCTTTCCGTCCGGGTCAATCAACACCTTAGTTGGGAAAGCCGTAATGCCATACTCCTTCACGACATCACACTGCTCTTGTCCCTCATTATTCAAAATCTGCGTCCATGTCATCCCGTCCTCCTTCACGGCCTTTTGCCAAATGTCGCGGGCATCTTATCCACAGCCTTCTCCATCTGCCACAAACACGATACAATTACCTTTTGTTATCAATGCTTGCTTATTTTCTACAAAACGAAGAACTTTATTGTTATTGGTAGTTGCTCCAATATATGGAATAGTACCATCAACCAAAGAACTTACTTTCGAATATTTACAATTTTCAATAGTAAATAATTCCCCAATGCGGAAAACTGACCATTTGACGTTCTTCAAACTAAGCATCACTTCCTCCTTTTTCATCAAAAAGATACTTCCTGCCATGAGTTATCATATTAGACTCAAATGTTAGATAATCAGCCATTGTATTCTCAAAATCCTTTTCTGATGGTATATCGTCATTGAAGTAGTAGAATGCATGTAGCCACTCGTCTTCTGCCTTAATAGTCGTTTCTACACAGAACTTGGTTTCGGCTTCAATTCGTCCAAATCATACATCAAGCAAATGTTGCCGTTTATCTTTGGCACTTGCTGTTTCTTCCAAACCAATATGTTTACTCACTACAAATCCATCATCTTCAAAATTAATGAATTTGCATAAATGGCTCTTATCATGTGGGATTCCTGCAGTAAATACGGCAATGCATGGAATTTGTACCCACTCCATAGAATGTGTTTTTATTGAGGGTTATAACACCCTCTAATGTATGGTTTTTTAGAATACTATTCTTTATATTCTGTTCTTCTTTACTCTCACCTGTAACCGAAGATTGAGGTATAATAACGATAGCTCTTGCCCCCTCTGTCAATGAATCGAGTAAATGTTCGGTAAAACTAATCTCATACAAATCAGGATTAGCTTTAGAACCTTGTGAGTATGGAGGGTTCATCATTCCTACGGTACAGCCTTTCAGTTGTATCTGTTTTGGGTTTTGCCGTAGGAAGTCCATATTATGCAAGTTACTTTTGCCATCGCCACGCAAAATCATATTAGTAGTGGCGATAGTGAACATATAGGATTGCAACTCAATACCGAATAATTGGTCACGTTTGATACTCCTCCTTTGACTTTCGCTTTCTGTCATTTTTACCATTTTGTGCATCGCGGCAATTAGAAAGCCAGCTGTGTCGCAACATGATGCTTTAATGGCGTTTTGCCCAATGTATCGTCTTTCTCGTTAATTTTTGTAGTGTCTTTTATGACTGAGAATTGACTGAGCAATTTATCTCGTTTTGTATCGGGAGTAACATTGGCTCTGGCCAAATTACTCTTGATTGCTTCGTAAATCTTTTGTCCATCAGTTTTTATTGAGTCACCTATAAGGGATTCTATGGAGAATGTCTTATATTCAATCTCACGTAAAGCAAGCATTATTCCTGACACAACCAACGGTTTTTGCTCTGTTGTCAAATTTCCATAGTTACGCAGGTCATTATGCAGTTTTTCAGCATCTTTCAAGATTTCTGCCGTTGTCTTTTCTACATCTGTTTCTTCACGTAGTATTTCTTTCAGATAATACTCATCAACATTGGCTTCATTGAAAGAGATGAATGTTTCAACATCCGATAATTCTTGATAATCGCCACGTTCATTGACAAATATCGGTGTAATCCTATGCTGCATTACTTGTTTTTGACTTAGATGCAGTTCTTAACGCTTCATCTATTTCCTTTATATCACACCCTTGTGGAGTTAGATGAATATTTGCTTCTTGCAATAATTCATAAACCCAAAGGTCTGTCTTAACCTTTTTTTCGCCATACGGTGAACGTTCTTTAATTAGATTTTGGACAAGTAAATCCCGTACATCAACATTCAAAATATCTGCAATTTGATACAAGACAGGAATCGGAGGTTGTATTTTATTAGTTGCATATAGATTTACCATATTGAAACTTTTTCCAAGCAAGCCAGCTAATTCCGTCTGACTTAACCCTTTTGTTTCCAAAACCTCTTTTATCTTATTCATACCCGACATTTTGCCTTTACGAATGCAAAGGTGAACAATTTTATTTGGTAATGAATGAGTTCTGAAAGAAAAGTTGTATCTTTGCAGTCAAAACAACAGTTAGAGTAGAAATGAACATTGAATATGGTAGTTCCAAAGAAGTTAAATGTTATCGAGATTTTGTATTAAATCCCGATAATCGTAATGCCTCAAGAGCGTTTTCAAAGATTTTTGGTGCTAACCTAATGGAACCAGCAAAAAAGTTGCATGACCGATTGAGGAAATATGTTTCAGCTGGAGCCTATAATGCCATGTTTGGTCAAACAGATAATCGAATAGAAATAAAACAAGGATGTGCTAAAAAAGACCCCTTGATTTTGAAAGTTCGTGTTGGACGAGGACCAAGAAAATTCTTTAATCATATCATTGATGAAGAAAAGAATTTATTATTGGCACAAGATTGGCAAGGAGATTTCAACTCAATAATGACAATATATGTTATTGCTGTAAATAATCACGATTATAACAATATATAAAATGGCTGCACTTGAAAAAATACCTGTATTAAACCCTTTGACGCTGCGCAATACAGTCGGAGGGGAACTTGCTGATATATTCGAGGCTCGCGGCATTAAGAATTTCGAAGAACTTATCGGCATTAAAGATTTAAGGAGTAAGGAACAACTATCAAATAAAGCATTACGAAAAGCTGCTGAAATATTGGACGATTCTAATGTGTGTGAATATTTGGCTGATTTTCAGAAGGAGTATTTGGAAGAAAAGCCACGGTATGTGGCTAATTACAATCAGGCAAAAAAGACATATACCAAGCTAAAAAAAGTATTGCCTTTGCTGCGTGGTGAATTCACGGAAGGGTATGATATTCTTGATGATATTTTAGATTTCTTTGGTGTGAATTCCGACACGGAAATTTTTGAAACTTCCGAAAAACAAGCTGCATTATTCCGTTCCCAAAATAAAATTGAGGTTGACTCAATAAATCTTCATGCTTGGTTGCGTCGTGGTGAACTTGATTTTAATGCCCTCAATCTCCCTGATTACAATGAATCAGAATTAATGAATTGGATTGAATCAAGAGAATGGATGGCTCATATTGAAGATGTTGAGTATTTCAAATCTTTACCTTCAATATTTTCACGCTTTGGTGTAGGTTTGGTTTTTGTTCCCTCTCTGCCTAAAACTGTTTACGGAGCAATTCGTTG
This sequence comes from uncultured Odoribacter sp., assembly GCA_910578985.1. Classification (GTDB taxonomy): domain Bacteria; phylum Bacteroidota; class Bacteroidia; order Bacteroidales; family Marinifilaceae; genus Odoribacter. The sequence continues at coordinate 75,051 of CAJTSF010000010.1, forward strand.
GATTGAAAACAAACCTCTCATTCAAATTTCGGATCGTGGACACGACCTTATATCTTGTTGGTTTACTCTCTTTCATGAATTAGGGCATGCTATCAAACATAAGAATGTTGAAATTTACGAAGGCGAGATAAACGAATCGAAAGCCAAGCAAAACAAACGGGAAAAGGAAGCCAATAAGTTTGCCAATGAATACTTGTTCAATGGAGATAATTTGCGAAAAGCCGTATTTGACCGAAAACGTGCTGGGTTGCCTATGACTGCAAACTTGTTGGCAGAAGAGTTTAATGTACGACCGATATTCGCTTCGTATTGGTTGCTAAAAGCACAATATGCGCCAGCTTTTCAACGTAGGATTCAGATTGATTTTGTATCACAATATCAGTGATTAAGAAATTCATGAATAAAAATCTGTTGGAATAGAATCGCCAACAGATTTTTTTATTGAAGCACACCTAATCTCAGGTTTATTTGTATTTTTGCATACACAACGAGTTGCTAAGAAAGCATAGCTGAGCAGAATACAGCAACAAGAACGGTTGGCAAATCGTTACCTCAAAATCGGGTAATCCTCCCAAAACCTTTAGAATAAGGCGATAAAAATTTATTCCAGACTTATAGAAAAACTGAAATTATGCCCTATCTCAGCGTTGCGAAAAGAGGATATGTTTCCCAAGATTGTTTGATAGAGGTCGTCAACGCGATTCTTCACAAACTTAAAAGTGGTTGCCAATGGCATCAGTTGCCGGTCGGTCATCTCTTCGGTAAAGTCGTGCTGAGTTGGAATGCTGTATATCATCATTTCAGGGAATGGTGCAGACTTGGTGAATAGCAGACGATGTTCGCATCCATTATTAAGAAATACAGACATTTGCTTGATATGTCCGTAACTCACATTGACGGTTCCCATACGCCTGCCGTAAAAGGTGGATAGTGTGTTGAATACCAGGGACGTAAAAAGCGAAAGATATCCAATTCTCTCTATATTTCCGACCGTCAGGGCTTGCCTTTGGCGATGTCTGAACCGCAAAAAGGCAACCATTCGGATCTTTATGAGGTTAAGGAAGCGTGTCAAGGAACTGGTTGTTCAACTTCAGAAGCTCTCCGGAAACAAAAACAGAGAGGGAGAGGATGGAAATTTCTTCTTTTGACAAAAAATAATTGTAATTCATTCGCAAAAAGGAGGTTGTGTCAAAACTCTGACACAACCTTTTTTATGCCCAAAGCCCAGACTTTCGCAAGCCCGGGCTTTGTTATTACCC
>CAJTSF010000011.1 GCA_910578985.1 uncultured Odoribacter sp.
TCAAACGGCACGTTCTCATAATGGGGCGTATGTATAGTAGACAATAAAACATCTCCTTTTTCGGGTAATGGCGTATGGTTTTTATTTATAACTTTGCGGGTAGTTAATCGAAATGAAGTTATGAAACGAACATTGCCTTTTGTCCCTTCGGTCATCGACTCCACGCAGAGCGGGATGTCAAGGGATGCGTACGACCGAAGCATCGAGCAGTACGAGAAAAAACAGTATGCCGGTGCTTTCCATCTGTTGTTGGATTATCTGAATCCCGGATTCCGCAAGAAGTACGGGAATAAGAAGGGTACGGAGTTTGATATTCCGCACGGTTCCATCGTGGTGCATATCCGCCTGGAGAAGGAGCGGCTGCATATCGAAGCGGATTTCCTGAACCTGCCGGAGAAAGGGAGGGTGGCGATGTTGAGGCAGGTGGCGGACATGAATATCAACCGGTTGCTGTTGCCGCGGTTTGTGAAGGAGGGGGACCGCCTGAAGATGGAGTATTCGTGCCTGTTGTCGGAGAGCCATCCGTATAAGATTTACGGGGTGCTCCGGAATATGTGTTATGTGGGGGACCGCTATGACGATGAGTTTTGCACGAAGTTCGGGGCGACGCGGTGTTATGAGCCGAAGGTGACTTATTATTCCGCCGATTTGTCCGCCCGTGTCTATGGTGCGGTGCAGACGGTGGGGCATGCGGCGCTGGCGGCGGTCAAGGAGTATGACGCGCAGCGGCGCTACGGGTATTCGTGGAATCTGCTGGGGACGGTGTTCTATCAGATTGCTTATTTCGCCCATCCGCAGGGGCAGTTGATCAATGATTTGGAGAAGGCCATCGACGGGTTGGACGAGGAGTTGCCGGTGGCGGAGCTGGTGGCGCGGGGGAGGTCTTTCCTGGAGAAGTTGCTGGCGATGCCGAAGGAGGAGATGGAACGGGACCTGTATTTCGTGGATACGCTGGTGTCGATGAAGCGGCCGTCGTCGTTGCAGAATGTGCAGGAGAATATGAAGGATGTGTATGAGGAGGTGACGGAAGCGATTCAGGCGAAGGATTATGAGCGGGTGGCGGTGCGGATTGCCTATAAGTTCTACGAGGCGTATTTCTATAATGACATGCAGGACGATTTGAATGCGTTGCTGGTGGATGCGCTGGAGCGGGCGGCGGACAGTTCGATGGAGGATGCGGCGGCGATATTGTGGATTGCGCTGGATAAGATTATGGACGGGAAGCTGGAGGGGGATGACGATGATGACGATGACGATGATGACGACGACGATGACGACGATGATGATGATGATGATGATGAGGAGGAGGAGGACGAAGAAGAGGGGGAGGATGTGACGGCGGTCATCCAGAAGATGCAGCAGGAGTTGATGGCGGCGATGGGGCGCGGGGATATGGCGGAGTATATGAGGCTGGCGCAGGAGATTCAGAAGAAGGCGCTGGAGATTCAGCAGAAGATTATGGGAGGGAATGTTTAAACGTTAAAGAGGATTTTCATGGAACAGAATATTAGTAATCTGGTTTTTAAAGTGACGCATGCCGGAGGTTCCGGGAGTTGTTTTTACTTGAAGTCGCACAATTTTTTCGTGACGAATTACCATGTGGTGGAGGGATACCGTACGGTGGCGGTGCATGACAATGAGCGCAATCCGTATGAGGCGAAGGTCATTTTGGTGAATCCGCAGCTGGACATTGCGTTGATGGCGGTGGAGCATGATTTTTCGGCGCTGCCGGAATTGTGCCTGGCGGAGGACGACGCGTTGGCGATCGGGGGGAAGGTGCATGTGGCGGGCTATCCGTACGGGATGCCGTTTACTTTGACGGAGGGGTCGCTGTCTTCGCCGAAGCAGTTGATGAACGGGAGGTATTATATCCAGATTGATGCCGCGGTGAATCCGGGGAATTCGGGCGGTCCGATTATCAATGACCGGAATGAGGTGGTGGGTATCACGGTGAGCAAGTTTACGGATTCGTCGGCAGATAATATGGGGTTCGGTATCCGGATGGAGTCGCTGCGGAAGTTGTTGGAGGCGGCGGAGGGGATGGAGCGGGATTGTTTCCATGTGCAGTGCGACAGTTGCGAGGAGTTGATAGCGGACGAGGAGGAGTATTGTCCTTCGTGCGGGGAGAAGTTGCCGGAAGGGGTGTTCGAGCAGCGGCATATTTCGCCGTTGAGCGAGTTTTGCGAGCGTGCCATCGGGGCGATGGGCATCAATCCGGTGCTGGCGCGAGACGGCTATGAGTCGTGGCTGTTCCACAAGGGCAGTTCGGAGATCCGGCTGTTTGTGTATGACCGCGCTTACCTGTTTGCCGTGTCGCCCATCAATCTGTTGCCGAAGAAGGAGGTGGAGAAGGTGCTGGATTATATGTTGGACACGGATTTCGCGCCTTATAAGTTGGGCATCGAGGGACGGCAGATTTATATGTGCTACCGGATTCACTTGAGCGACCTGACGGAGGAGTCGGAGGAGCGTATCCTGGCGAATCTGGTGCAGCTTGCGGAGAAGGCGGACGAGATGGACAATATGATGGTGGAGCGCTTCGGTTGCGAGTTTTCGGCTTATACGAAGCAGATGGAGGAGTGACAGGCGGTACCCTGTGATCGGGGACCGGAATGGAACGGAGGTGACGGCGTTTTGCCGTCACCTTTTTTTGTGTCATGCTTTTTCGGTGAAGATGAGGACTTTGCGTTCGTCGGCGAGGGTGGTAGCGAAGAGGTAGAGGGTGCCGCCCTCGCGGATGCGGGAGCGGGCGCGGAGTTCGGCGACGGTGAGGGGGAAGTTGCGGACGGTGAGGTTGGCTTGGGGGAGGCGGGTGGCGAGTTGTTTGAGGAGTTTGCCGGAGAAGTCGAGGGTGTCGGTGACGCGGAAGCGGCGCCCGGGGAAGTCGGCGATGAGGGTGTCGGAGGTGTAGAGGTGGCTGTGGCGGTGGAGTTTGGGGGTGTCGTGGCGCAGGGCGGTGAGTTTGAAGGCGCCGCTTTTGAGGAGGGCGGCGTGGGGTTCGTAGAGGTAGGCGCCGACGGTGTCGGCGGTGGAGAGGGGGGCTTCTTTTTCTTCGGGGAGTCGGGGGTTCCGGGGTGGAGGTCGATGGCGTGGATGAGGGGGGCGGAAGGGGAGGGGGAGTCGCCTTCGAGGAGGAAGAGGAGTTCCTTGCATTCGTTGCGGGCGGAGATGACGTGCACTTCGCGGGTTTCGGGGAGCAGGCGGAGGGTTTCCCCGATGTCCGCCATGGGGGAGATTTTGACGATGAGGCGGCGGGTGTTTTCCAGGAGGAGGGGGTTCAGTTGGAGGATGTCGGGTTCGCAGTCGGCGAGGGCGAAGACGCGGCGGTTGCTGTCGGCGCGGCGGGCGGGGTCAGCGTAGCAGGTGTCGGTGCGGAGGTCGCGGAGGAGGTTGCGGGCGTCGGCGTTGAGGATGCGGATGTCGGGGGCGCGGAGGGCGGCGAAGTTGTGGCGGGCGGCTTCGCAGTAGAGGGGGTGGCGTTCTATGTAGGTGACGGCGGTGCCGGGACGGCGGGAGAAGTAGTAGCTGTCCACGCCGAGCCCTCCGGTGAGGTCGCAGCAGGCGGTGCCGAGGAGGAGGCGCTGTTTGTAGCGGGCGGTGGGTTCGGAGGAGCATTGTTCGGCGGCGAGGCGGGAGGGGTAGATGAGGTCGTCGTTGGCGTACCATTCGGGCAGTTTGTCGCGGATTTGTCGGCGGGCGAGTATCTGTTCGACGGCGAAAGGGATATCGATTCCCGGGTAGCGGGAGGATGCCAGGAGGAGTTTGGCGGTGTCCTCGGCGGCGTGGTCGCGGATGAACCGTTTGAGTGCGGGGGTCATTTGCATGGCGTGCCGCTTGGGGATGTGGCGATGGCTTCGAGGCGGGCGATGAGGGCGTCGCCGAGGGCGCTCTTGTCGGCGATGTGGCGGGTGACGGTTTCCACGAATGGGTTGTTTTCGAAGGCGCCTCGCACCCGTTCGAAATCAACTGCCTTGCAGCGGTTGTCGCCGTCGGCTCCGAAGCCTGTCTGGGCGGAGAGGGAGAATTCTTTTTTGGCGTCTTCGTAGAGCATCCGGTCGATGGCTACCACCGATTCTTTCCAGGTGCGCACGATGCGGATGACGTCGGCGGCGGTGACGCCGGAAAGGGTTATCCCGTACCATTTCTGCATGACTTCCCATGCCCAGGTCCATTCGAGGCTGTAGTAGTTCCGGTGGAGGTCGCTGAATCCGGCGTTGATGTCTTCGATGTTGTCGATGGTGCCGTCGATCACTTTTTCCAGGAGTTCCGCGATGGCGTTGCGCGGGGCTATCAGCCCGCAGAGGTCGAGCCATTTTCCGCTGCCGGCGGGAGTGTCGGGAAGCAGGCGGTCGCGGATGTCCTCGTCGGAGCGGAGGGGGGTGTCGCCGAGGCGGGCGATGATGGAGTTGCCGAGGAATTTGTGGATGGCGAGGGTATAGTATTCGATGCCTTTGCGGAGGGCGCCGCTTTTGATGCGGGCGCTTTGGTAGGCGTATTCTTCGGAGGTTTCGCCGGAGACGCGGCGCAGGTTGTCCAGCAGTTCGATGCCTGCCAGCATTTTGCGGATGGTGTAGGGGCTGAGGAGGTTGAAGTTGATGCAGTCGAGGCGTCGGGGGTCGGTGCGTTTGTCTCGGCGGGGCCATTTCTGGGCGTCGCGGATGGTCCCTACGCTGCGGAGGTTCACGGCGGGGACGAGATAGGTCTGGTTGTTTTGCTCCAGCAGGTAGGAGAAGGGCAGGTCCGAGGTGTCGGGGTGGCTGACGTGGCGTCCCATGATGAGGGAGAAGGCGCCGATTTTGGCGGGCCAGAGGATGTAGGAGTCGCTTGTGGTTTTGGAGCCTCTCTCGATGATGCCTTGGTGGATGGGCCCCAGTTTGTAGAGGTGGTTGCTCTGGTTGGAGCCCGAACCGGCGTTCAGGAAGGAGAACATGCCGGCGATGAGGAGGCTGGATTTGTGCATGGTGACCGTGTAGGGTCCTGCGAATACCGCACATGCTTCCCCGTTTTCTCCCTGGCAGTTGCTGAAGAAGAGGGAGTCGTGGGCGGAGAAGAGGTGGCCGAGGTGGCACGCCTGCCCGACGAAGCAGCGTATGAGGGCGGCGCCGTCGGTGACGCTGGCGCCGGAGGCGATGATGAAGTCTTCGGCGACGACGTTGTGCCCGATGGTGACGGGGGCTTCCGCGCAGCTGTCGATGGTGCCGTTTTTGAGCCGTGAGGCGGCGTCGATGGTGGCGGCTTTGCCGACGGAGACGTTGCGGAGGGTGCCGGTGTTCATGATGCGGGCGTCGTCGCCGATGGTGCCGCGGTCGGAAGCGAGGCTTCCGGCGTAGCGGTCGATGAGCGCGATGAGGCGGTCGATGAGTGCGGGGTGGTGGCGGTAGAGGGCGATGATGTAGGCGAGATGGGCGGACAGGCGGGTGAAGATGGGGACTTCGCGTCCCCCTGTTTCGTTGAGCACGCTGACGCGTGTGCCGTTGCCGAAGGTGCTGCGCCCTTCGGTGACGATGAGGTTGGCGTTCTGGATGAAACACCGCGAGCCGATGTGGTAGTTGGCGATGTAGTTCTGGATGTTTTCGATGAGGGTGTCGTCTCCCACGGAGACGTTGTGCAGGGTGGCGTTCCGGATGCCGGAGCGGATGGATACGCCTCCGGGGAGGGTGAATGTGTGGCGGAATGCGCCGAGGCGGATGTCGCCGGAGAAACGGACGTTCGCGATGCGGTCCAGGGTGAATCCGGGCACTACGGTTATATTATGCCAGTCGTCCGCCGTGCAGCCCTGTGCCGCGAGGCGGTTGATTTCGTCTTGAGTCAGGTGTCTTGTTTCCATGTCGTGCTTTGTTTTATTGAAAACGGAGGGTTTCCATCAGCCGGATGATGTCGTGCCGCAGGTGGTCGATGACCGGGGCGAGGGAGTCCTTGTCGGGATGTTGGTTGAAATATAGTGCGCCGCGCAGGAAGTGGCGGGTGGAGTCGGTGACGAAGAACTGGGTGGAGGAGGCGGTGTTGCCTTCGATGAAGTAGATGATGCCGAAGATGTTTTTCCTGTGGAAGTCGCGTTCGTTGATGGATTCGGCTTTGATGGTGTGGGTGTATGCCAGGTGGTGGCAGTCGTTGAGGTAGTTGGCGAGGGAGGTGTCCGTGAGGACGGGCTTGTAGGAGAGGTGTATTTTGGCGTTGTAGCGGGGATAGCGGAGGTTTGTCCATGCGTATTCCGCGTCGGGGGCGGGGTCGGCTTCGAGGACCGCCTCGCGCGCCATCTGGAAACGGTAGGGGAGGGTGTCCGGGGTGGACGCCCACTCCTTGGCGGGGAAGTCTATGCGGAAATATCCGTAAGGCTTCGGGGTGTAGCTCTCCTCGCATGCCCCGAACAGCAGGACGGGGAGAAGCAGGGTCAGGAGGCGGCGCATACTTCGTATTTGATTTTTTTGATTCGTCGGTTGTCCACTTCGAGGACGGTGAATTTGTGTTCCCGGTAGGTGATGGTTTCGCTCCGGTGCGGCATTTCGCCCTTGATTTCGAGAATCAGCCCGGCGAGCGTGTCGGCTTCGCCCTCGATGTCCTTGAAGGCGTCGCTGTCGGCGTCGATGATTTTCAGGAAGTCGTTGAGGAGGGTGCTGGCTTCGAAGATGTAGGCGTTGTTTTTGAGGCGGATGAAGCACTCTTCCTTTTCGTCGTATTCGTCGTTGATGTCGCCGACGATTTCTTCGAGGACGTCTTCCATGGTCACGATGCCCGACGTGCCGCCGTATTCATCGACGACAATCGCCATGTGGACTTTCTTGATTTGGAACTCTTCGAGGAGGTCGCTGATTTTTTTTGTTCCGGGGACGAAGTAGGCGGGGCGCAGGAGCGCCTGCCAGCGGAAGTCTTCCGGTTCGTGGAGGTGTGCCAGGAGGTCTTTCACGTAGAGGATGCCTTCGATGTTGTCCAGGTTCTCGCGGAAGACGGGAAGGCGGGAGTAGCCCGACTGGATGACAATCTCCTTCACCTGACGGAAATGGTCTTCGATGTCTATCGCCGTGATGTTGATGCGGGGCTGGATGATGTCGATGGCGCTGATGTTGCTGAAGCGCACGATGCCTTCCAATATCTCTTTCTCGCTGTTGATTTCGGCATCTTCGGTCAGTTCCAATGCCTTGGACAACTGGTCGATGGAGATGCTATCCTTCTTGGCGATGCGTTTGCTGATGACTGAGGTGGAGGTGATGAGCAGGGTGGAGAGGGGGCGGAAAACATAGGTGAGCAGGGTGAGGGGTCCCGCCATGAAGATGGCTACTTTGAGGCGGGAACGGTTGGCGTACAGCTTGGGCATGATTTCCCCGACAAGGAGGATGATGAAGGTGACCAGGATGACCTGTACGATGAAGCCCAGCAGGGGATAAGCCGAGAAGTTGAAGACGACGCTCACGAGGTAGCTGGAGATGATGACGATGCCTACATTGACGAAGTTGTTGGTGATCAAAATCGTGGAGAGCAGCAGGTCCGGTTTCTTCAGCAGCCCGACAGCTTTCCGGTAGCCGCGTTCCTTGAGGGAGTCGATGTCGCTTGGAGTGAGGGCGAAGTAGGCGACTTCCGAGCCGGAAGCGAGCGCCGAACACATCAGCAAGAATAGAAGTACAATAAGGAGGATGAGGTCAAAAAAGTCGAATGTACCGCGTAAAAGGCTCTCTGTCGCGTGGTATATCTCTGTTTCCAAAATGATGCGAATTAGTTAAACAATGCAATCTTTGCGTCGGTATCAGAAAGGGAGGTCGTCTCCTTCGTCCGCCGGCATGGGGGATGCGGTCTGCGGTGCGGCCGCCGGGGATGCGGGGGATGTGGGGGCAGCGGCGCGGGGCATGCCTGCGGCGTCATCGCTGCGGGAGAGCATCTGCATGTTGTCGGCATAGATTTCGGTGGTGTAGCGCTTGGCGCCGGTCTGGTCTTCCCAGGCGCGGGTGCGGAGGCGTCCTTCGATGTACAGTCGCATGCCTTTTTTGACGTATTTTTCCACGACTTCCGCGAGTCCTCGCCAGAGCACGATGTTGTGCCATTCGGTCTGTTCGACGTTTTCGCCGTTGCGGTTCCGGTATCTTTCCGTGGTGGCGAGCCGCAAGGAGGCTACTGCGACTCCTCCTTCGAGGTATTTGACGTCGGGATCCGCGCCGACATTTCCGATCAATATGACTTTATTTACCATAATCCGTTTCTGTTTAATCTGTTTTTACTTGTTATTAGGGAGAGCGAAGTTAGAGAAAAAAAGCGAACTCAAGTAAAAAAAGTCTTGTTTTTTTCAAACTTCACAGAAAAGATATATATTTGCAGGCTGAAAATGAACAATGAATAATAGATAATTAAATATTTAAGAAAATGACGAAAGCGGATATTGTTAACGAGATTTCGAGAACGACCGGTATTGAAAAGGTGGCCGTGCAGGCGACAGTGGAAGCGTTCATGGAGACTATCAAAGGTTCCATTATCGACGGAAAGAATGTTTACTTGAGAGGATTCGGCAGTTTTGTTGTGAAGAAAAGAGCCGAGAAGACGGCACGCAACATTTCCAAGAATGTAACCATCAAGATACCTGCCCATAACATACCTTCTTTCAAGCCGGCGAAGAGTTTTGTCAATGAGGTTAAGGTTAAAGTAAAAAAATAAGAAAGGAGGAAGTTATGCCAAGCGGAAAAAAAAGAAAAAGACATAAGATGGCAACCCACAAACGGAAAAAAAGACTGAGAAAGAACCGTCATAAGAAGAAGTAATGCTTCACGTTTGTGAGTCAATTTATAAACCTAAAGGCAGTTGTCTTTAGGTTTATTTGGTTAAACACATAAGGACTTTTAATCAATAGGAATCGTGAGTTGTGAGTTAGTAATAGATGTGAAGGCGGATGAAATCATCATCGCCTTGTTGCGGGAGAAAAAGCTGGTGGAACTGACCAAGGAGAAAACGAGCATGCAGTTTGCCGTTGGGGATATGTATTTGGGAAAGGTGAAGAAAATCATGCCGGGGTTGAATGCCGCTTTTGTGAATGTGGGGTACGAGAAGGATGCGTTTTTGCATTACCTCGATTTAAGTCCGCAGTTCCATACGGTGGATGCTTACATCAAGCAGTGCATTGCGCGCAAAGGGATGCCTGTGTCGAAGATGAAGCTGGAGCCGGAGATTGCCAAGAACGGCAAAGTGGCGGAGGTGCTGACCGTGGGGCAGTGGGTGGCGGTGCAGGTGGCGAAAGAGCCCATTTCGACGAAGGGGCCCCGTTTGACTTCCGAGTTGAGCATTGCGGGGCGTAACCTGGTGCTGATACCCTTTACGGACAAGGTGTCGGTTTCGCAGAAAATCCGTTCGCAGGAGGAGCGGAAGCGCCTGAAGCGCCTGATTGAGAGCGTGAAGCCGAAGAATTACGGGGTCATCGTGCGTACGGTGGCGGAGGGGAAGAAGGTGGCGACGTTCGATGCCGAATTGAAAGAGCTGGTGGAGCGTTTCGAGTCGGCTTTCAAGCATATCCGTGAGATGGAGCCCCCGAAGCTGATTTTGGGGGAAATCGACCGGACAAGCGCTATTCTGCGCGATATTCTTAATCCCTCGTTTGAGAATATTTATGTCAATGATATTACGTTGAGCAAGGAAATCCGGCATTTTCTGAGCACGATAGCGCCGGAGAAGCAGGATATCGTGAAGTATGTGGCGCCGGAGATACCCATCCTGGACCATTTCGGGGTGGATCGGCAAATCAAGTCGTCGTTGGGAAAGACGGTCTCTTTCAAGAACGGCGCTTACCTGATTATCGAGCATACGGAGGCTTTCCATGTCATCGATGTGAACAGCGGCAACCGAACCAAATTGGGGGATGACCAGGAGACCAATGCCCTGGAGGTGAACCTGGCGGCTGCCGAGGAGGTGGCGCGGCAGCTTCAGTTGCGCGATATGGGCGGCATCATCGTCATCGACTTCATCGACATGGGCAAGGCGGAACACCGTCAGCGGCTGTTCGACAAGATGAAGGAGTGCATGAGCATAGACCGGGCGAAACATACTATCCTGCCGTTGAGCAAGTTCGGGCTGATGCAGATTACGCGCCAGCGCGTGCGTCCCGCGATGACGGTGGACACGATGGAGACCTGTCCCGTCTGCCACGGCACGGGCAAGGCGGAGCCTGCCATCCTGGTCATCGACAAGATAGAAGACATGCTGGAATATTATGTGCGGGATAAGAAGCAGCGGCATGTGGTGTTGAAAGTGCATCCTTTCGTGGGGGCTTACCTGAGGCGGGGACTGTTTTCCCAGCGGTGGCGCTGGATGTTCCGCTTCCGCATCGGGCTGCGTATCGTGGATGTGCCTTCCTATTATATCTACGAATATCACTTTTGTAATCGATATAACAGGGATTTAGAGAGTTAAAGGTCGGGGGCGGAAACGCCCCTGACTTAATTATATGTTAAACTTTTCTTTTACGGGGCTGGCAAAAAAATAAATCCTACTTTTGCACCCAGATTACATTAATAACAATTCACAAAGTAAATTTATGAAAAGAGGATTCATTGCTTTTTTACTGACTTGCATCGTGGGTGTTTTCACGGTGTCTGCGCAGGTAGGTAATCCTACAAGATGGTCGTTCTCCCAGAAGTCTTTGGGGAACAATGAGTATGAACTGACTCTCAAAGCCGAGATCGAACCGTCTTGGCATATTTATTCCATGTACACGCCCGAAGGAGGTCCTATGGCGACGGTGCTGCATTTCGAGCAGGCAGGCAAAGGACTGGAACTGTTGGGCAAAGCGACCGAGAACAAGCCTCACAAGGAAATGGACAAGGTGTTCGGCGTAGAGGTGTGGTCGTTCGAAAAAGAGTATGTCATTACTCAAAAAGTGAAAGTGGCGGATACGAAAACCCTGCCCGTGATTAAAGGTACGCTGGAGTTTCAGGTGTGCCGCGAGGGACAGTGCGTGATGTTCGACGAGGAATTCAATATCCAGGTGGGCGAGAAGGCGGCAGCCAAGACCAATGTTCAGGCTGCGTCCGACAAGTCGTCCGAGGAAAAGAAGGACGAGTCGTTGTGGCTGTTCTTCTGGGGTGCTTTCGCCGCAGGTCTGGCGGCAGTCGTGATGCCTTGCGTGTTCCCGATGATTCCGATGACCGTTTCTTTCTTCATGCACGGAGATACGAACAAGGCGAAGGCAAAGGCGAAGGCGCTGTTCTTCTCTTTCTCCATCATCGCGATTTACACGGCGCTGGGGCTTATCATTTCCATGCTGCTCGGTCCTGACTTCATCAACTGGCTGAGCACGAACTGGGTGCCGAATGTATTCTTTTTCGTGATTTTCATGATTTTTGCCGCTTCTTTCTTCGGTGCTTTCGAAATCGTATTGCCTTCGTGGATTGTGAACAAATCGGATGCCCAGGCGGACAAGGGCGGTTATATCGGCGCTTTCTTCATGGCGTTTACCCTGGTGTTGGTTTCTTTCTCCTGTACGGCTCCGATCGTGGGTACCGTGTTGGTGGAGGCTGCCCGCGGTTCCGTGCTGCGTCCCATCATCGGTATGTTGGGATTCTCCATCGCGGTGGCTCTTCCTTTCGGGTTCTTCGCTTTCTTCCCCTCCAAGCTCAACAATCTTCCGAAATCGGGCGGTTGGTTGAATTCGGTGAAGGTGGTGTTGGGATTCATTGAGGTGGCTCTCGGATTCAAGTTCTTGATGGTGGCAGACCAGACTTACCACTGGGGATTGCTCGACCGTGAGGTGTACATCGCTCTTTGGGTGACAATCTTCACGCTCCAGGGCTTGTACCTGATGGGCAAAATCAAATTCGCGCATGACAGCGAACTGACGCATATCGGCGTACCCCGCCTGATGTTTATCATTGCCACCTTTACTTTTGTGGTTTATTTGATTCCGGGTATGTTCGGAGCTCCGTTGAAAGCGTTGGCAGGCTATTTCCCGCCGCAGGAGACCATCGACTTCGACATTAACCGCATCGTGCGTGAGAACGTGAAGCAGATTTCCGTCAGCGGCGGCACAGGGGTTGCGGCTGCCCGTCCTGAGGCATGCGAAACGCCGAAATATGCCGATTTCCTCCATCTGGCACACGGATTGGACGGGTATTTCGACTATGAGCAGGCGTTGAAGTGCGCACAGGCGCAGAACAAGCCTCTGTTCATCGACTTCACCGGACACGGATGCGTGAACTGCCGTGAAATGGAGCAGACGGTGTGGGCGGATCCGCGCGTGTTGAAGATGTTGAAGGAGGATTATGTGGTGGTGGCATTGTATGTGGACGACAAGACGACTCTGCCGAAAGAGGAGTGGTATGTGTCCGAGTATGACGGAAAGAAGAAGAAGACTCTGGCTAAAAAGAATGCCGACTTCCAAATCAAGAAGTTTGCTTCCAATGCACAGCCGAACTATATCCTGCTCGACAGCCGCGGCGGAAATGACGACAACCTGCAACAGCATGTGTTGGCGCCGGCACGTGGACACAACCTGGACAAGGATGCTTTCGTGGCTTTCCTGAAACAGGGATTGGATGAGTATAAGAAGAGAGGGAAATAAGTTTGTAAAGTTTCTAAATTTCATAAGGTTTTTAAAGTTCGGTCATGAACTTTACAGTTTAGCGGTGCATTAAAATGCACCGCTTTTTTGGTATGGCGGGCGTGTCATACATCTTCTTGAGAAAAGTATAGAATGGCGTGTAGGAAAGGATTTTGTACACTCTGTGTTTGGGTTGGTACATTGCGGGGGAAAGTGAGATGGGATGTAGGGGAGGGAGTGTACATTTGTGAAGTTGAACTTGAAAACAGATGCCATGCGATGCTTTTATTGTTTTTTGTTGTTATGCTTTTTCCTGACGGGATGCCGGAATATCGGAGATGGTTCCCATGGGGATGATTTTGTATTTCGTTCCATTTATCATTGGAAGATGGTGTTTCAGCCCTCTAAAGAAGAAAAGGTGTTAATGGAACGACATCGGATTAACAGGTTATATCTTCGTTTCTTCGATGTGAGCGTGAATCAGGAAACTGGGGAAGCGGTGCCGATAGCAACGACGGTGTTCCGTTCAAAAACGGATGAAGCCTACGAGGTCGTTCCGGTGGTATTCATTACGTTGGAGGGATTAAAACAGATGATGGCTTCTGATTTGGGTATTTATGCTGGAAAAATAGTGACCAGGGTGTGTCAAATGGTACGTGTCAATGGTGTGCGGAATGTGCGGGAAGTGCAGGTGGATTGCGATTGGACGGTATCGACGGAGAAGGGGTATTTCGAGTTATTGAAGGCGATGCGGAGGTTGTTGAAGCGAGAGGAATGGAGGATTTCGGCAACCATCCGCTTTTGGCAGTTGAGGAGGGAGGTGCCGCCGGTGGACAGAGGGGTGCTGATGTGCTACAACACAGGTGAGGTATTGAACTCCGCCACAAATAATTCGATAGTGGATTTGAAGGATGTGCAACCCTATTTGAAGGATTTGCCAAGCTATGCTTTGCCCTTGGATGTGGCTTATCCGACTTTCGGGTGGACGGTATGGTTCCGGGATAGTCAGTTTAAGGCGTTGTTGCGGGGCATGGATTGGAGCGACACGACGCTTTACCGGCAGGAAAAGAAAAATACCTATCAGGTGCTTAAAGACCATTTTATTGTGGGGAAATGCTTGCAGGCAGGGGATATATTGCGGTGCGAGGTGTCCGATTATGCGGCTGTTCGGGCAGTGAAACAAGCTGTGGAGGAGCGTTTGAGAGAGAGAAGCGAATCCTTTACTCGTGAGCGATCGGCTGAGGTGGTGTTATATCATTGGGATGAAAGTAATTTGAAGAAATATGCCGATTATGAAATTGATTCGTTGTATATGCGTTAGTGTTTGTCTTGCTTGTGGTTGGCAGGCAGTTTACGGGTGTTGGGGGCCGACTTATTCGCCTAAGTATTACCGAATGTTCCGAATAGCCGATTTCGGGAAGGATACGACCGTTTTTCAGACCGGTGTTGATGTGTTCCGTAAAACGGTGAATATCTATAATTGTGAGTTATGGCAGCGGCAAACCTCTTTGGATATACCCTTGCCGGACATTTCACGCGTGGTGTTGGGATTTTCGGTGGAGAAGATAGAAGAGGTGGGGAAATGTTTGGAGTGGGGTAGGGGGTGGGGAGGTGTGAAAAACGCCTTTGTGGAGTGGATAATCACCCATAAAGACAGGGATTTGGTAGATTTATTGATATTGGCGAAGAGGTGTGAGCGGGTGCGTTTGAGATTGCATAATGACCCGTGGTATTACGAGGAGGAAGGGGATGGGTGGCATCTGTTGTTGGACAGCATTCACCGAGTGGCTTCCGAACGTGTTCGGAAGAGAGTGCGTTATGGTGACCGTTATCTGTTGCAGGCGATGCGTGCGTTGTTTTCGCTCGGACGCTATGAAGAGTGTGTCACCTTGTGGGAGAACGAGTCTCCGCGCATGGCAAAGAGTGTGATTCGAAACATGACGGGGAGTTATGCGGCGGGTGCCTATTACCGTTTGAAACAGCAGGACAGGGCGGTGGCTTTGTATGCTGAATGCGATGATTTGGAGCAGGTAATGTGGTGCCTGAAGGAGGAGTTTCCCCAGGAACCCGTGGTCCGAATGGAGTGCATCTATTGGTATTATCCGCAGGCGGATGAGTTGGAAAGGCTTTTGCAGACGCAGATTACGGAATTGGAAAATGCAGTGGAGCACATAGAATTAGAGATGGGCGGTGGAATGGTTATAGATACGATACAATATTATCGGTTAAAGCAATTTGCCATGCGTGTTGCTCGGGAGGGCAAGGTCATCAGTCCGGCGACCTGGATGTATAGCGCAGCTTTTATTGCGGATATATTGGGTGATTCAGCGGAGGCTATGCGTTTGATGACAGAGGCAAAAGAGATGAGGTGCCAAGGGGGATTGGTGAAGGAGAGTAGCCGGATTTTTAACTTTTACTTGTCTGCCAAGACACAGAGATGGGGGGAGGAATATAAACGAATTTTTCTAAGAGAGTTGCAGTGGTTGGACACCCGAATCGTAGCGCAATCGGTGTCGGTTAATTTGTGGAATATAAAATGCAATATTTCCTTTTGTTATGTTCATGACATGATGCGCAAGGTGGTGCTCGAAGTTGGTGTGCCGCGTTGTGTGGAAGAGGGAGAAGTGGAGTTGGCATTGCTGTTGGCGAATTATGCGGACAACCGTTTGTTGCTGTTGGAGGGACAAAGAGGGAAAGCAGAGCATCCGTATGGGTTTGAAAAGTTGGACGGGGAGCGGTATGTGTGGATCAAGGATTGGAGAGATTCCTCTCGCTATGTGAATGAATTTGATTTTTCCAATGATTATTTTGCCTTATTGGATACCATGGCGTTAGAAAAAGTACTGTCTTATAGGCAAGTGCTGAATGGAACAGGAGGTGGGGAGTTGGTGTGCTTCTTGCGGGAGCGGTGTTACCGGAATGCGGATTACCTGAATGAAATCATTGGGACGCGGTATTTGCGGAACAGGGAATATGTGCGGGCTTGCGAGTATTTTTCCAAAGTGCCTTTGGACTATCAGGAACGGATGAATGTTACCCCTTATTTGGATAGGGATGGGAGGTTTGGGTTTGCTGTGAGGATGCTGCGATACCAAGAGGAGATGCAGTCGGAAGATGCGAAGGTGAGGGAAGAGGCAATGTTCCGGTATGCTTTGGGGCGCTATGAGGCGGGAGTGGAGAATTGGGCATTGACGCGGTATGAATGGAATGATGAACTCGAAGGGGAAGAGTACGCCAGACGAGCCTTGAAGGAATTGCTTAATAATGTTGAAAATGAGATGTTTGGTTTTTGTGTGCTTTCCGAGTTGTCGCAGATAGAGATTGTTGATTGGGGAGAAATTTACCCTTTTTATCGCCGTTTTGCGAAGACGAGGGCGATGGGGATGTTACGTGGGGGATGCGATAATTTGGGCAGGTGGGAGGGGAAAAGAGATAAATGATTATATTTGTCGGATAAATTAAGTAGAATGGCATTATGAAGATAGATAAAGTACGTTTCGGTACGGGACCTTCCGGACGGATGAGCATTCGGTGGTTTTCGTGGCAAGCGATGCTTTGGCGCACTATATCCTGATGATGTATGAGGCGGTGAATAGGGACAGGTATGGGGACGAATTGAAGGAAGTGATGGCTTCGCATGCCAAAAACGGGCAATGGGTGAAAAATGCGTTGGAGATAAGGAAGATTTATTGGTATGACAAAGTGTTGGAGAAATTGCTTAACACGATGGGGACTCCCCAAAGTTTTGGGGACTATATCGCTGCCTTGCGGCGCAAGAAACTGATTGCGCATGATGACTATTCGTTGGGGGTGTTGTAGGGTAAGAGTAATTGCATAATAACCATAACATGAAAGAATTTCTAATCCTATCCACCTCCATTGATTTATTGCGGGTTGCCTGCGAGACCATCATTTACATCTCCTCGGACGGCAATTACTCGACCATTGTGCAGGCGGATGGGGAGGCGCGGGTGGTGACTTTGCAATTGGGGCAGATTGAAAAGTTGATAGCTGCGCAGTTGAAGCATGAGGCGGATGACTTTATTCGTATCGGTAAGAGTTTGATTATAAACAAAAATCACATCCATTACATCCACATATCCAAGCAACAGCTGACCCTCTCGGACGGGGTGGCTGCCAAACATACGCTTAGCGCTTCGCGGGAGGCATTGAAACAATTGAAAGAACTATTGGAACAGGAACTTAAATAATCGCACTATGAAAGAGATAACAGACATAAAAGATGATGAGATTCGTGTGATTAGGCATGAAGTACAGCAAACGGGGAAGGACGGACGGCGGATGTGGAAATATTGTGTATGGGGAGGTGCGGTACTTGCTTTTGTGGTGTTGGGCTGGTGGCTTTTAGGGCAAAAGAATAGTAATGGGGCTGCTGACTTCCGGAAAGATATGTCTGATGGACAAGTGCAGGAATATCGGGTAAAGAATGCCGTGGACAGTTCAAAGCAGGGGTATACTGAAGTGAAGGATTCGGTGGTGAATGATGTGGCATTGAGAATTTACCGCCCTTTGAATGCCGAGCCGACCTTGCAAGTCGGGGCACTTGACAGGCGGGACACATCCATTGTTTATGCCACGCAGGCTGCCGATATTCGGGCGGATAACCAAAAGATTGTCGGAGCTTTTGTCCTGAAGGGAGAGCCTTTGGCATGGGGAAAGGCCAAGAAAGGATACTGCGCTATTATTGACGGGCAGGTGACATTAGGAATGGCAGAGAACACCTCTCTCTTCGAGGAGGCGACACAGCGGGAAGGATACTTCTTCCGTCAGTATGCTTTGGTGAGTGAAGGGCATCTGATAGAGAACCGTCCTAAAGGGAAAGCCATTCGGCGCGCTTTGTGCGAATGGAGTGGGGAGATTGTGGTTATCGAAAGCCTTACCCGTGAATCTTTCTATGATTTTGCGCAGGCGTTGGTGGACTTTGGCGTGGAGCATGCCATTTATTTGGTGGGCACTGACGTGACCTATGGCTGGTATGTGAATGAAGATAACAAGCAGATAGGGTTCGGCAATCCTTGGGAGATATTACCCGTAAATGTCAATTATATCGTTTGGCGACGGAAGTAGGAATTTATGTAAAAACGACTGCAAAGAAACATGGCTGACAGATTATAACGTCCATCAGCCATGTTGTCGTCTATGAGGTAGTTCCCTCTTATATTTTCTTCAACAAATTGACCATCTCGATGGCAGTGGTCATGGCGTCGAATCCTTTGTTGCCGGCTTTTGTTCCGGCGCGCTCCACCGCCTGTTCGATGGAGTCGGTCGTCAGGATGCCGAAGATGACAGGGACTCCGGTTTGCAGGCTCACGTTGGCGATGCCTTTGGTGGCTTCGTTCGCCACCATGTCGAAGTGGGGGGTGGCGCCGCGGATGACGGCACCGAGGCATACCACGGCGTCATAGCGTCCGCTTTCCGCCATTTTCTTGGCAACGAGCGGCACTTCGAACGAGCCGGGCACCCATGCCACGTCGAGCGTCGACTCGTCGCCGCCATGCCGACGGAAAGAGTCGAGTGCGCCTCCGAGGAGTTTGGAGGTGATGAATTCGTTGAAACGGGCAGCCACGATGCCGACGCGTTGTCCCTGTGCGGTGAGTTTTCCTTCTAATGTGTTCATGATGTCTGATTTATTGGTTCAATTTTTCCTGTTCTGCTTTGATTTCCTCTTCCGTGCGCATGTGGAGGAGGTGTCCCATTTTTTTGTACTTGGTGTACATGTAGAACTCGTTTTTCTCGTTGCAAGTCATCTCGATGGGTTCCCTGCCGACGATTTCCAGTCCGAATCCGTCCAATCCTTTGATTTTAAGCGGGTTGTTTGTCATCAGAATCATCTTGCGCACCCCGAGGTCGGCGAGTATTTCGGCACCGGTTCCGTATTCGCGGAGGTCGGCTTTGAAACCGAGGGCGAGATTGGCTTCCACGGTGTCCATCCCTTCGTCCTGCAGGTGGTAGGCTTTCAGTTTATTGATGAGTCCGATGCCCCGTCCTTCCTGTCGCATATAGAGGAGGACGCCGCGCCCTGCCTTTTCGATGCGCCGGAGGGCTTCGGCGAGTTGTTCGCCGCAGTCGCAGCGGAGAGAGCCGAAGGCGTCGCCGGTGAGGCATTCGGAATGTACCCGGCAGAGGACCGGTTCCGGGGTGGACACATCGCCTTTGACCAGCGCCAGATGATGTTCGCCACTGATTTTGTTGATGTACCCGTAGGCTTTGAAATGGCCGTAGCGGGTGGGCATGTCGGCTTCCGTGACACGCTCGATGAGAATTTCCGTGCGCCGGCGGTAATTGATGAGGTCGGCGACGGTAATCATCTTGAGGTTGTGCCGGCGTGCGAATTCAATCAACTCCGGCGTGCGCATCATCGTGCCGTCCTCGCGCATGATTTCGCAGCACAGCCCGCACTCCTTTAATCCTGCGATGCGCATCAGATCAACGGTCGCTTCCGTGTGTCCCATCCGTTCCAGCACGCCGCCGCGCTTCGCCTCCAGGGGGAACATGTGTCCCGGACGGCGGAAATCGGTCGGTTTGGCGTTTTCCTCCACCGCTTTCATGGCGGTCACCGAGCGTTCGAGGGCGGAGATGCCCGTCGTGGTCGAAATGTGGTCGATGGACACAGTGAATGCGGTGCAGTGGTTGTCCGTATTGTTCGCCACCATTTGCTGGAGTCCCAGTTTGTCCGTCAGTTCGCGGCTCATGGGCATGCAGATGAGCCCTTTGGCGTAGGATGCCATGAAATTGACGTTTTCCAGCGTGGCGAACTCCGCGGCGCAAATCAGGTCACCTTCGTTCTCGCGGTCGGGGTCGTCCGTCGCGATGATAATCTTGCCGGCGCGTAGGTCGGCGATGGCTTCTTCGATGGTATTGAATTTGAAATCTTCCATGAATGATGTTATTTTATTTAAAATCCGTTTTCTATGAGTTTCTCCAGCGTCAGTCCCTGCGGGGCGGATGGGAGCAGTTTCTCGATGTATTTCGCGATGAGGTCGTTCTCGATGTTCACGGGCGTGCCGGGCACTAGGGAGGTGAGGGTCGTGGCGTGCTGGGTGTGGGGAATGACCGACACCTCGAAACTGCCGGAGGTGACGCCGGTGACCGTGAGGCTCACGCCGTCGAGGGCGACCGAGCCTTTCGGGATGATGTACCGCGTGATGTCGGGGGAGGCGGTAACGGTGAGGCGAATGGCATTGTCGTCGCGTTTCAGTGCGGCGAGCGTGCCCGTGCCGTCAATGTGCCCGGAGACCATGTGCCCGCCCAGGCGGCTATCGAGGCGCAGAGCGCGCTCAAGGTTCACGCGCGAGCCGGCTTGCAGGCTGCCCAGCGCGGTGCGCTGCATGGTTTCCGGCATGGCGTCCGCCGTGAACGCGTCGCGTTCAATGGAGGTGACCGTGAGGCACACGCCGTTGGTGGCGATGCTGTCGCCCACTGCCGTGCCCTCGAGGATGCCGGGGGCGGCGATGTGCAGCGTGATGCTGCGGGCGCCGCGGCGGATGGAGCGGATGGTTCCGATGGTTTCTATAATACCTGTGAACATGGTGATACTATTGGATTAAGCCGTGGACGAGAATATCATCGCCCACGCGTTGGACTTCCGTGTGGTGGAGGGCAAGGGCTTCCGCCATGCGGCAGAACCCGGTGCCCTCGATGGGGGTTTTGGCGTCGCGCCCGCCCACGAACTTCGGGGCGATGAAAGCATACACCTCGTCGATGAGCCGCTCTTCCATGAAAGATGCGGCGAGTCCCCCTCCCCCTTCGAGCAGGAGGGCGTCGATGCTGCGCTCTCCGAGGGCGCGGAGCATGGCGGCGCAGTCCACGTGCCCCTCCCGTGCGGGGCAGGCGAGGAGTTCCACCCCTTGCTCCGCGAGGGCGCGCAGGCGTTCCGCGGGGGCGTCCGGGGTGTGGGCGAGCAGTGTGGGGTAGCGCTTTGCCGTCGTCACCAGATTGGCGTCCGGCGCCATCGATGCGCGGCTGTCCGCGACGATGCGCATGGGCTGCCGCACGTTGCCCGGCAGGCGGCAGTTCAGCATGGGATTGTCGGCGGCGACGGTGCCGCTACCCGCGAGGATGGCGGGGTGGAGCTGCCGCAGCTCCTGCACGAGGGCGCGGGCAGGCTCGCCCGTCACCCAGCGGGAATCTCCGGTGTGCGTCGCTATCTTCCCGTCCAGCGTCATCGCCGTCTTGAAGGTCACCCACGGCATGCGGGTGGTGATATATTTCAGGAACACCCGGTTCAGGTGGCGTATCTCCTCCCCGCAAACCCCGCACTCCACCTCGATGCCCGCCTCGCGCAGGCGGGCGATGCCCTGTCCCGCCACCAGGGGATTGGGGTCGGCGATGCCCACCACTACCCGCGCGATGCCCTCTTCGATGACGGCGTCCGTGCAGGGCGGGGTTTTGCCGTGGTGGCAACAGGGTTCCAGCGTCACGTACAGCGTGGCGCCCCGGGCGGACTCTCGGCAGGCGGCGAAAGCGTTCCGTTCGGCATGCGGCCCGCCGCAACGTTCGTGCCACCCCTGCCCGATGATGCGCCCTTCGCGGACAACCACCGCGCCCACCAGCGGATTGGGGTTCACCCACCCCGCGCCTTTCCCGGCGAGCTCAATGGCGCGGCGCATAAACGCTATGTCGGTTTCTGTTATCATGCGTAAAAAAAATGCCCCGAATGACTTCAGGGCAAATATGCGGAGATAATTAGGCTCATTATCCGGCAACCGTATTCTTCTATCATCCGGACTTTCACCGTCGGCATCGGAGTTCCACCGATTCAGTCCCTCACCGAGGGAGTCGCGGGCTGTCACCGCCGGTAGGGAATTGCACCCTGCCCCGAAGAAATTCTTATTACACGGGCAAAAATAGGAATTATTTTTTATTTCCGCTGCATTTTCGCGAAAAAGTTATACTTTTGGCTTCGAAATGATTAATTAACACCAATAACTATGTACGGTAAATTTCAAGATTTCTTGAAGGCTGAAATCCAGTCTATTAAAGAAGCCGGCTTATATAAAAGCGAACGGCTGATCGCCACTCCGCAGGATGCAGAGATCAAATTGACGACGGGTGAAACAGTGTTGAACTTCTGTGCGAACAACTACCTCGGGCTTTCTTCCCACCCTCGTGTCATCGAAGGCGCCAAGAAAGCGCTGGATGCCCGCGGCTACGGCATGTCTTCCGTGCGCTTCATCTGCGGTACGCAGGACATCCACAAAGAACTGGAAGCCAAGATTTCCAAATTCTTCGGTACTGAGGACACCATCCTCTATGCCGCTTGTTTCGACGCCAACGGCGGTGTCTTCGAACCCCTTTTCGGACAGGAAGACGCCATCATCTCCGATGAGCTGAACCACGCCTCCATCATCGACGGTGTGCGCCTCTGCAAGGCGGTACGCTACCGCTACAAGCATGCCAACATGGAAGACCTCGAAGAGCAGCTGAAAATCTCCCAGGCACAGCGTTTCCGCATCATTGTCACCGACGGCGTATTCTCCATGGACGGTGACATCGCCCGTCTGAAAGAGATTTGCGACCTGGCAGACAAATATAACGCCCTCGTCATGGTGGACGACAGCCATGCCGCCGGATTCATCGGCAAGACCGGTCGCGGCTCCGCCGAATACAACGATGTGATGGATCGCATCGACATCTTCACCGGCACCCTCGGCAAAGCGTTGGGCGGCGCCATGGGAGGCTACACCACCGGCAAGAAGGAAATCATCGAAATGCTGCGCCAGCGTTCCAGACCTTATCTGTTCTCCAACTCCCTCTCTCCGGCAATTTGCGGCGCCTCCATCGCCGTGTTCGACATGCTGATGGAGAGCACCGAGCTGCGCGACCGTGTGATGGACAACGCCGTTTATTTCCGTGGCAAACTGAAAGAGGCGGGCTTCGACATCAAACCGTCCGAATCGGCCATCGCCGCCCTGATGCTCTATGATGCCGTCCTCTCCCAGCAGTTTGCTGCCGAGCTGCAGAAAGAGAATATTTACGTCACCGGGTTCTACTATCCCGTCGTGCCGAAGGGCCAGGCGCGCATCCGCATCCAGCTCTCCGCAGCGCACACCCGCGAGCAACTGGACCGTGCGATTGCCGCTTTCATCAAGATTGGCAAAAAATTGAATGTCATCAAGTGATGAGGCAATAGGCTATATAAACTAAGGAAGAAAGCATCTCCGAGCGGGGATGCTTTCTTTGCTTTTGTGGGGAATGGAATCTGCTATTGATTTTAACATTAGTTTAGTGTTTTATATCCTTGTCCCGCCGCCTTCCGATACCATTCCATTGCTTTCCGATGACTTTGCTCAATGCGATTACCTTCGGAGTAGTATACCCCCCAAATTGTATTTCCATCCCTGCCCATTGGTTTCATTGCCGTAAACGGTCGGGTTTCCTTTCCCGCTTCTTTTCCCTTTCCCCTCTTTTTCGATGCCCAACTCCTCACTGTGTTTCGCCCAATAGCGCGCCATCAACGAGTGGATCATAGTCTTTCATTTCAATGTGTTAATATATAAATAATTGAATTATCTATTCAAAAGGTCGCTTATCTTTGAAAGAGTTCTAAAATGCAATCTCTTTATATCACGCCACGCCCAACCCTCCATTCAATTCTAATTCAAATCTATCTCTGCACAATCCCTGTTCGATATTTTCCCTATGTTTGCGCAATCTTTGATAGCGTTGGTATTGCGCAGATATAGACTTTGCCCGGGGATATATTGGGATTATCCTAAATAAGTTGACTTTTGAGGACCGCCTGGGCGCAGAAAGAGAGTATCCATGTGGTTGGGTTTTACTATCCCGCCGCGCTAAAATGTCATGCTTGCATGGAGTCCGAATTGCTTCCCGTTGAAGGCCACGGGTGCCACGTTCAATTGGTGTTTCTTTGCAAACGGGCGCGTGAAAATGTAGCTGCACCCCACGCCGATGGCCGCTCCCGCCAATACATCCCACATATCATGCCTCTTGGCATATACCCGTCCCCACGCCACATAGACCGCCGTCACGTATGCCGGGACGGAGTATTTCCACCCGTAGCGCTGCTGGATGAAGGTGGCGCCTGCAAATGCCACTCCCGCGTGGTTCGAGGGGAAGGAATGCAGGTCGCTCCCGTCCGGGCGCCGTTTCTTCACGCTATATTTCAACCCGTAGGACACAGCGATGCTTGTCGCTGTCCCCAATGCCAGTTGCAACGTCCCTTTGTAGTCCTGTTTGACCAGCGTGGTCGCCAATCCCGCTGCCGCCGGGGCGAACATCAGGATGTCCGTCGAACGCTTAATCGCCTCCCGCGGTTGTGCCTGCACGCCGCTTCCCGACAGGCAGGCGAATATCATGAATAACCGGAATATTTTTTTCATATTAGGCTTTTTAAATGGGATATGGAATAAAAAAAAGGTGACCAATCAGTCATCATGTTGACTTTTTGCTCACCCTTTTCCGTATCAGTGCCCAGGACAAGACTCGAACTTGCACAGCCTTTCGACCACTACCACCTCAAAGTAGCGTGTATACCAATTTCACCACCTGGGCGATACCCTGTGCCCGAAATAGGACTCGAACCTACACGGCCGTGAAGCCACTAGTACCTGAAACTAGCGTGTATACCAATTTCACCATTCGGGCAGATGTATCTTTTTCAATCAATGAAAGAACTTGCGGTTTACACCGGGTGCCCAAGATAGGACTCGAACCTACACGGCCGTGAAGCCACTAGTACCTGAAACTAGCGTGTATACCAATTTCACCACTTGGGCGTCTCAGAAGTTGTCCCACTAGGATTCGAACCTAGACTGACAGAACCAAAACCTGCTGTGCTGCCATTACACAATGGGACAATCGACCTCTGTCTTTTTCTTTGACGGGTGCAAAGATAGAATGTTTTTTCTTCCCAACAAAAAAAACGGGGAAAATTCAGGTAAAATAATTATTTTCGTGGCTTGAATGAAAAAACATGTGTATCTTTGGCGGCATTTATGTCAGTTTTTTGCTTGGGAATAATTTAATGAATGAATATGTATAAGATTAAAGATTATCCGAAATTGGATTTCAGGTTGGTGAACCGCTTGGCGGGTTGGGTCGTTTTTCTCATCGCCAGCCTTACGTATATCCTGACGGCGGAGCCGACGGCAAGCCTGTGGGATTGCGGGGAGTTTATCACGACTTCTGTGGGTTTGCAGGTGGGGCACCCTCCCGGAGCGCCGTTGTTCATGATTATTTCCCGGCTGTTCGCCATTTTCGCGCCGTCGAAGGAGACGCAGGCGCTGATGATCAATTGCATGTCGGCGTTGTGCTCGGGGTTCACGGTGCTGTTCCTGTTCTGGTCGATTACCCACCTGGCGCGGAAACTCGTGGTGAAGGAGGGGGAGGAGATGACGATGGGGCAGATGCTGGCGATTCTGGGCGCGTCGTCGGTGGGGGCGCTGACGTACACGTTCACGGATACGTTCTGGTTCTCGGCGGTGGAGGGAGAGGTGTATGCGATGTCGTCGCTGTTCACGGCGGTGGTTTTCTGGGCGATACTGAAGTGGGAGAATGTGGCGTTTGAGCCGTATGCCAACCGGTGGCTGGTACTGATTGCCTTTTTAATCGGGTTGTCCATCGGGGTGCACTTGTTGAATTTGCTGGCGATACCGGCGATTGTGTTCGTGTATTATTTCAAGAAGTACACCCCTACGTTCCGCGGGATTGTGAAGACGGCGCTGTTGTCGATGGTGATTCTGGGGTTTGTCAATTTCATGCTGATTCCGGGGGTTATCGAGATTGCGGGGTGGTTTGAGTTGGTGTTCGTGAATGGGATGGGGTTGCCGTTCAATACGGGAGTGGTGGTGTATGTGGCGCTGATTATCGGGGCGCTGGTGTGGGGTATCCGCTACACGTTAAGGAAAGGGATGGCCATTTGGAATACGATTCTGACGTGTTTTATGGTGATTCTTATCGGATATTCGTCTTATGCGATGGTGGTTATCCGTTCGTTGAGCGATCCTCCCATTGATGAGAACAGCCCGGACAATGTGTTTTCGCTGTTGTCTTACATCAACCGCGACCAGTATGGGGATTCCCCGTTGCTGTACGGTCCTTATTACAATGCGCCGGTGACGGCACAGAAGGACGGGAAGGCGATTTATTACCAGAACAAGGAGACGGGGAAGTATGAGGTCATCGGGCATAAGCAGAAGCTGGAGTATGACAAGCGTTTCTGTACGTTCTTCCCCCGCATGCACAGCAACGCGCGTTCGTATTATGCGTCGCAGTATCAGGTGTGGGGCGGCAAGAACAACGGTCCGACCTACACGGTGAACAACGAGCGGGTGACGCGTCCCAGTTTCGGGAATAACCTGAAGTATTTTTTCCGCTACCAGCTGGGACACATGTATTGGCGTTATTTCATGTGGAATTTTTCCGGGCGTCAGAACGACATCCAGGGCAACGGGGAGATTACGCACGGAAATTGGATTACGGGCATCAAGTTCCTGGATGAGATGCGGCTGGGGAACCTGGATGAACTGCCGGACACGCTGAAGGCGGAGAAGGGGTGTAACAAGTATTATATGCTGCCTTTCCTGCTGGGGATTTTGGGGATGTGTTACCAATACCGGCAGGGGCGCACGGGGAAGCAGGATTTTTTGGTGGTGATGATGCTGTTTATCCTGACGGGCATCGCCATTATCGTGTTCTTGAACCAGGCGCCGATGGAGCCGCGCGAGCGGGATTATGGGTATGCGGGTTCGTTTTATGCGTATTCCATTTGGATTGGTTTGGGGATTCTTTCGCTTTGGGAGTTCGTGAACAGGAAGGTGAAGCGGTTGAGCCCGGCGGTTTCGGCGGTTGCCGTGACGGGGGTGTGCCTGTTGGCGGTGCCGGTGAATATGGCGGCGCAGAACTGGGATGACCATGACCGTTCCGGCCGTTATGCGACTTTGGCGCATGCCAAGAATTATTTGAATTCGTGCGCGCCGAACGCCATTCTGTTTACCTATGGGGACAATGATACGTTCCCGTTGTGGTATGCGCAGGAGGTGGAAGGGGTGCGTCGGGATATCCGGGTGGTGAACCTGAGCCTGCTGGCGGGTCCGTGGTACATCGACCAAATCAAGCGGAAGGCGTACGACACGCCTGCCGTGCCCATCTCCTTCAAGCGGAGCCAGTATCGCGACGGGAAGCGGGACCAGGTGTTTGTCATGGAGCGTTACCCGCGGGCGAATTTGAAGGAGGTGATGGAGTTTGTTGCCAGCGACCTGCCCCAGACCAAATTGACGGGCTACGGCGAACCGTTGGACTATATTCCGACCCGCAATATCTTCCTGCCGGTGGATGCCACACAGGTGCTGGCGACGGGAACCGTCAAGCCGGAGGATGCGGACAAGATTGTGAAGGAGTTGGAAATCAATTTGAAGGGTAATTATCTGTTGAAGTCCTCCCTCATGGTGCTCGACATCATTGCCGAAAGCAATTGGGAGCGTCCCATTTATTTCGGCATCGGGATGGGGACCGACGCTTATATGGGATTCGAGAAGTATTTCCAGCTGGAGGGAGCGGCTTACCGCCTGGTGCCCATTGAGACGAAGGATGTGCAGTATTACGACTACGGGCGCATCGACTCGGACATACTCTATGACAATATCATGAATCGTTTCGAATGGGGCAATATCAAGGATCCCGGGGTGAACATCGATTATTTCCATGACAATATCGTGGCGGTGATGAAGTACCGGAACACCTGCCTCCGTCTGGCGGAGCAATTGCGTTCGGAAGGGAAGAACGGGAAGGCGCTGGAGGTGTTGGATAAAATCATGGAAGAGTTGCCGTTGTCGCAGATTCCGGCGGACAATACGCTGTTGAATTATATCCCGATGTATTACGCGCTGGGGGCGACGGAGAAAGGGAACAGCCTGTTGAAGGAGTTGGCGGAGAATAATTACCAGATGCTGAAGTACATTTATTCCTTGGAGCCGAGGTTTGCCAACAGCCCGAA
Source organism: uncultured Odoribacter sp. (assembly GCA_910578985.1). Taxonomy (GTDB): domain Bacteria; phylum Bacteroidota; class Bacteroidia; order Bacteroidales; family Marinifilaceae; genus Odoribacter. The sequence continues at coordinate 27,483 of CAJTSF010000011.1, forward strand.
TATCCAGCAGGAGGAGAATATCAGCGTGCATGTGGTGTCGATGCTGGTGGACATGGCGTCTCGGTCCGGACAGCGGGAGCTGGCGCAGGAAATCAAGGATAAGGTGGAAGGTATTTATAAAAAATAAAACGAATCGATTATGGTTACAATAGATCAACTGAAGGCAGTTGAAGAACGCGGCGGCGCTCTGAGGAGGTATCTTTGACATCGACCGGAAGAAGATAGAACTGGAAGAAATCGAGATGCGCACGCAGGCGCCCGATTTTTGGAACGATGCGAAGAATGCGGAGCGGGTGATGAAGCAGGTGAGGGAACTGAAAGGGTGGATCGAGGGGTGCGATGCCGTTACCCGTTCGGTGGAGGACTTGAACGTGCTGTTCGAGTTTGCCAAGGAGGGGGAGGCGACAGAAGAGGAGGTGGATGCCCACTACGCGGAGACGGTGCGGCTGGTGGAGAACCTGGAGTTGAAGAATATGCTGCAGGGAGAGGCGGACGAGATGAGTTGCGTGTTGAAAATCAACTCGGGCGCGGGAGGAACGGAGAGTCAGGACTGGGCGTCGATGTTGATGCGCATGTATATCCGCTGGGCGGAGAACAACCATTACAAGTGTGCCGTGAGCAACTTGCAGGATGGGGATGAGGCAGGTATCAAGACTGTCACGTTGCAGATTGAGGGGGATTTCGCTTACGGTTACCTGAAAGGGGAGAACGGGGTGCACCGCCTGGTGCGGGTGTCGCCCTACAATGCGCAGGGGAAACGGATGACCTCTTTTGCGTCCGTGTTTGCCACCCCGTTGGTGGACGATACCATTGACGTGGTCATCAATCAGGCGGCTATCAGTTGGGATACTTTCCGCTCGGGAGGTGCCGGAGGGCAGAATGTGAACAAGGTGGAGTCCGGGGTGCGTTTGCGCTACCAGTATAAGGACCCCTATACCGGAGAGGAGGAGGAGATTCTGATTGAGAATACGGAAACCCGCGACCAGCCGAAGAATAAGGAAAATGCCTTGCGCCAGTTGCGTTCCATCCTTTACGACAAGGAGTTGCAACACCGGATGGCGGAGCAGGCAAAGGTCGAGGCGGGGAAGAAGAAAATCGAATGGGGGTCGCAGATACGCAGTTATGTGTTCGACGACCGCCGGGTGAAGGACCATCGCACGAATTACCAGACCTCGGATGTGGGAGGTGTGATGGACGGCAAAATCGATGACTTCATCAAAGCCTATTTGATGGAATTCGGCGGGCAGGAGTAATATCCCGGGTGGCATGACGGCGAAGTTCCTTTATAATACGGTCATCGGGGCGTCGAACCTTTTGCTGGGAGTCCGGGCGAGGTTGGCGGGTAAGGACAGCCGTTCCAAAACGGTGTTGTTTGCCCGCGGGCAAAGGGATTTGCTTTCCCGTATCCGCACGGAAATGGGCGACGGGAGGGGGAGATACACGGTGTGGTTCCACGCCGCTTCGTTGGGGGAGTTTGCTGTGGCGCGTCCCCTGATTAAACGTTTGAAGGAGGAGTGTGAGTGTGTCGTGGTGGTGACGTTTTTTTCGCCGACGGGATATGAGGCGTTGAAGAGACGCCCTGCTTTTATCGACCATGTCTTTTATCTGCCGCTCGATACGCGGAAGAATGCGCGTGCTTTTCTGGATGCGGTGCGTCCCGATAGGGCGGTGTTCATGATTTCCGAATATTGGTGTAATTATTTGGAGGAGTTGAAAGGACGGGGAATCCCGACCTATCTGGTGTCTGCCTTGATACACCGGCAGGCGCCTTTTTTCAAATGGTACGGGGGTATCTACCGGCGTTGCCTTGCCGCTTATACACATGTTTTCGTGCTGGATGAAGCCTCGCGTGGCAATCTGCGTGCGTTGGGGTGTGACCGGGTGACCGTTTGCGGGGACCCGTTGTTCGATAATGCCGCTCTTATTGCCCGTACGCCTTGGAGTGATGCCGTCGTGGAACGCTTTGCCGGGGGGGGGGATGTGTTTATCGCGGGGAGCATCAGCGATCGGACGGACTTGGAATTGGTCGCTTCCCTTGCCAACCGGCATCGGGACATCCGTTTTTTGTTCGTGCCGCATGAAATCAATCCGGAAGAGTTTGCCCATATCCGGGAAGCGGTGGAAGGAGGCGTGGCGTTCCATTCGGCATGCGATGCGGGGACCGACTTTTCGGGCGTGCAGGTGTTGGTCATCGATTTCGTGGGGGCGTTGGCGTCCCTGTATCGGTATGCGCGTTGGGCATACGTCGGAGGGGGATTCACTCCTTTGCTGCACAGTGTAATCGAGGCCACGGTGTACGGTATTCCGGTCTCTTTCGGCCCCGAAATCCATCGGAAGGTTACCCCTCAGCAATTGACGGACTTGCATATCGGGCAGGTGGTGAAAAACTCGGAGGAGATTCAACAGTGGTTTGCTGCTTTGAAGCGGAATGAGGCGGAACTGGCGCGGGTGAAAGAGACAGCTGCCGGATATGTGTCAAAGAATGTCGGGGCTACCGAACGGATTGTAGCCATGATAAAACCGTATTAGTATGAAATGGAAATATTACCTTTATCTGGCGCTATTTATGCCGGTTGCCGTTTTGCCTTTTTGGGCGTTATACCTGTTGAGCGACGGTTTGTACCTGTTGTTTTATAAGGTGTTGCGCTACCGGTTGCATGTGGTGAGGCAGAACCTGTCCATGGCGTTTCCCGAGAAAACGGAGGCTGAACGGCGCGCCATCGAGAAAGAGTTTTACCGCCAGTTTTGCGATAATATCGTGGAGACCGTGAAGCTCCTGTGTGTTTCCGATAAGGGGATTACCAGCCGCATCGAGGTCATCAACAGTGAGTTCGTGGAAGAGATTGCCCGCGAGGAGCGTCCGATTGTCCTCTTTTTGGGGCACTACGGCAATTGGGAGTGGGTGCCTGCAGGCTCGGGCACGTATGCCATTCCCGAACTGACGATACAGATTTACAAACCCCCTCATGACAAGGCTTTCGACCGGATTATCCTGAAGATACGTTCCCGTTTCAACACGGTGTCCGTGGCACAGAAGCGGGCGTTCCGCACGTTGCTGGAAATGAGGCGCGATTACAAGACTTTCTTGGTGGGTTTCGTGGCGGACCACCGTCCCAACGGAAAGGTGAACCACTCCATGACTTTCCTTCATCAGCCGACCACTTACAGCGTGGGAGGGGAGGAAATCGGCGAACGCATCCAGGCGGGGTATCTTTATTTCGAGGTGCTGAAACAGAGCCGGGGGCACTACCGGATGATTTTCCACAAGGTGGAACCCTTGCAGGACGGCGAACCTTACCCGTACACCCGGCGCTATATGCAGTTGCTGGAAAAGACGATTCGGACCGCTCCTCCTTATTGGTTGTGGTCGCATAGGAGATGGCTGTTTTAATGGTGAGAATATAAAAAATCAGAGATATGAAAATCATTTGTGTGATACCGGCACGTGCCGAATCTACCCGGTTTTTCGAAAAACCGCTGGCTTTGATTTGCGGCAAACCCATGATTCAGTGGGTGTATGAACATTGTAAAGAGGTGGAATGCTTTGAGGAGGTGTATGTCGCCACCGACAGCGAGAAAATTGAAAAGGCTTGCGCCGCTTTCGGCGGCAAGGTGGTGATGACCTCGTCTGACCACGACACGGCGACGGAACGCCTCTATGAGGTATCTACCCGTATCCCTGCCGATTTGTATGTGATGGTCAATGGCGACGAACCCCTGCTGACGAAAGAGTCCATCGTGCAGTGTATCCCTGCGGAACTGAATACGGAAGAGATATACGTCTCCAATCTGATGACCGATTTCAGCAATCCGGTGGAGGTGGTGGACAGCACCAACCTGAAAATCGTGACTGCCGCCGACCATCGCTGCCTTTTCATTTCCCGCAGTCCGATACCCTATCCCAAAGGCAACATGGACTACGTGTATCATAAGTTTGTCGGAGTGGGGGCGTTCAACCGGAAAGCGCTGGAATATTACCACACCACGCCCCGCGGACCGATTGAGAAAATCGAGGAGAACGATTCTTTCCGCTTCATCGAGAATCATGTGCCGATCTATTATTACAATTGCCATTGCAAATCGTTGTCGGTGGACAACAAGAAAGACATCGAGGGAGTAGAGAAATATCTGAAAGGGCATGAGTAATTTCCGGTACTATACCCAATGGATGAAACCGGTGCGTAAAATCGCTTTTTACGTGAGGGGTTTTTGCACCTATTACGTTCCGAAAGCCTATTATCGGGCGAGGTATGCCTCTTTGACGAACCGCCTTTCCGAAAATGAACGGAAAGCGGTGGATGCCCGGGCGGCTTATTATAACCGGATGTTGCCTACCCCCCCCGATTTGTATAATTTAACATCTGTACAGGATTTTAAGTATCCGCATGGAAAGAAAAAGAAGTTCTCGACCTATTTTTTCGACCTTTACGGCAGTTTGAAATATTTCCCGGAACATTACCGTTTTTCCTATCTTTTCGGGGATGTTACGGAGGAGCCGGAGATGCCGGCTTTCGTGAAGAGCCGGCCCATACCGGCAGAGGGTGCGCATTCCAATTCCGTCATCCTGAAATTGAATAAAGCGCGTCACTATCTTTTTATCAAAGACTCCCTCTCTTTCCGCGAGAAGAAGGATATGATTGTCAGCCGGAATTGTGTCCGGCAGCCTCATCGGAAAAGGTGGCTGGAGATGTACCACGGGCATCCGATGTGCAATGTGGGGCAAATCAATCCGGATGTACAGGACGGGCATCAGGAGTGGCTCAAGGAGTATATGACCATCCCGCAGCAGTTGAAATACAAGTTCATCTGCTGCATCGAGGGGAATGACGTGGCTACCAATCTCAAATGGGTGATGTCCTCCAATTCCCTGGCGGTCATGCCGCGCCCGAAATACGAAACGTGGTTTATGGAAGGCTCGCTGATACCCGGTTACCATTACGTGGAAATCAAGGAGGATTATTCCGACCTGATTGAAAAGATGGAGTACTACATCGCCCGTCCCGACGAAGCGGAAGCCATCATCCGGCATGCCCACGAATATATCCGTCAGTTCAAGGACACGCGGATGGAGAAACTCGTTTCCTTGGCAGTGGTGGAAAAATATTTCCGTCTGACGGGACAAATGGAGTAAAACTTATTTTACTTTGAAATAATACCTATATATTTGCATGGTTCAATAGTCATGAATCATGCAAATAGGTTTCGATGCCAAAAAGATAGTTGCCAACCTGACCGGAATCGGCAATTACAGCCGGGGTGTGGTGACGATGTTGTCCGGATGTTTCCCTGAAAACAAATACCTGTTGTTTGCCCCCGGCAAAGGGCGCGAGGAATGCACCTCCCGTTTGCGTCCCTCTCCGAACGTTTCGTTTGTCTACTCCCCGCATTCCTCTTCTTTGTTGCGGGAGTGGTGGCGGTGCAGGGGAATGGTGAAAGACATCAGGCGGGCGGGCATAGACCTGTTTCACGGATTGAGCAATGAGTTGCCTTTCGGCATCCGCAAAGCCGGATGCAAGTCCGTGGTGACCATCCATGACTTGATATTCCTGCGCCTTCCGGAAACGTACGGTTTCCTGGCGCGTGCCATTCTCAAGGCGAAAACCCGCTATGCCTGCCGCCATGCGGACCGCATTATAGCCATCAGCCGGCAGACCAAGCAGGACATCATGGCTTTTTACGGCATTACGGAAGAGAAAATCAGCATCGTCTATCAGGGGTGCGACCGTATATTCTACCGCCCGGTTTCCGACGATGAACTTCATGACGTGCAGGTAAGATACGCCCTCCCTTCCCGTTATCTCCTTTGCGTGGGTACCTTCGAACCGCGCAAGAACCAGCTGACGGCTTTGCGGGCATTGGCGCAGCTTGATGCCGACGATATCCGTCTGGTGCTGGTGAGCAAGCGCACCGCCTACCAGGCGGTGCTGGAAAAGGAGATTGCCGACCTCGGTTTGCAGCAGCGGGTGCACGTCTTGAATGATGTGCCCAACGGCGATTTGCCCGCCCTGTACCGCGGCAGCCATGCTTTCCTTTACCTTTCCTGCTTCGAGGGATTCGGCATACCGGTGCTGGAAGCCTTGGTGTCCGGCACGCCGGTCATTGCGGCGACCGGTTCATGCCTGGAAGAGGCGGGAGGTCCGGACTCGCTCTATTGCGCTCCTTACGACCATCATCGCGTGGCGGAATACATCCGGTATTTGTATGACCATCCCGACCGGCGTGCGGAAATCATTGAAGCGGGCAGGCGCTATGCCCGACGCTTCGACGAGAAACGTCTGGCGGATGACATGCAGGCTGTTTATCAAGAGGTGATATATTTGTGACATCATTTTCAAAATAATATTATCTTTGCTGCCCTAAACGTCATCCGAAGATGAAATGAAAAAGCGTCCGACCCTTCTGATTATACGCACCTCGGCGTTGGGGGATGTGGCTATGACCATTCCTGCGGTCTATTCTCTGGCAAGGAAATATCCGGAGTGGGATGTCAAAGTATTGACCCGCGCTCCTTTTGCCGCTCTTTTTCTCCATCATCCCGACAATGTATCCGTGATACCCGCCGACCTGAAAGGACGGCATAAAGGTTTCCGGGGATTGCTCCGCCTGCTGTGCGATTTGCGGAAGGAACACATCGACCGCGTGGCGGACTTTCACGACATCTTCCGTTCCCGGCTCATCGACGCTTTTTTTAGATTGTGCGGGAAGCGGGTGCGCGTGGTCAGGAAAGCCCGCCGGCAACGCCGTAAACTGACGCGCCGACAGAACAAAGACCTCTCTCCGCAACGCAATTTCGTCCTCCGCTATGTGGACGTGCTTCATCGTTTGGGCTTTGCCGTGACGCCTGACTTCACCTCCCTCTTTGCTTCGGGCGGGGAGAGGCCTCCTTTGCCCGACTGGATTCCCGACAAAGGCGTCGAACGGTGGGTAGGCATCGCCCCTTTCGCCCGCTATGAAACCAAGACCTATCCGCTGGAGTCCATGGAACAGCTTGTCCGGCGTCTCTCTGCTGACGGTTTCCGCATCTTTCTTTTTGGCGGAGGCAAGCGGGAGGCGGCTGTGCTCGGGGCGTGGGAAAACGCTTGCCCGATGACGCATGCCTTGCCCGGCAAACTCACCATGCCGCAGGAACTCTCCCTCATGTCCCGGCTGGACGCGATGGTCAGTATGGATTCCGCCAACATGCACATGGCGTCCCTGGCAGGTGCGACGGTCGTATCCGTCTGGGGGAGCACGACGCCCGCCTGCGGCTTTCTCGGTTGGGGGCAGCGGGAGGAAAACGCGGTGTGCCTGCATTTGCCGTGCCAGCCTTGCACGATTGCCGGCAGTCCCGCTTGTCCCTTGGGGCATTTCGATTGTATGAAACGTTTGGATTTTGAGTTGTTGTACCGGCGAATACTATTCATCACACAAAGTTTATGATTAAGAAAAGCATTCTTTATCTGGCATCCCATTTTTTTATTTGTACATTCATTTTCTTGTGCATCCAGAAGCCCTTGTTTATGTTCTACAACTGGGGACACGGAGCTTCCGCCTGTTCGTTTGCCGACTGGGCACGGATTTATTCCCACGGCATCTCGCTGGACTTTGCCACGGCAGGTTATTTTACGGTCGTTCCTGTTTTAATAATATTGATATACAATATTTTACCTCCCCCCCCCACCGGTCGGCATCCGGCATTAGCCGTCTATAACGGCGTCATTGCGTTCTTCCTGGCGCTTGTCACTCTGGCGGATGCGGCGTTGTATGAATTTTGGGAATTTAAACTGGACCGCACGGTCTTCTTCTATCTGAACGATCCCAAAAACGCCTTTGCCAGCGTCTCTTTCGGTTATCTTATCGTGCGCCTGCTTGCCCTGCTTGCATTGACTGCGGCCTACTGGCTGCTTTTGCAACTGCCTGTGCGGCGGCTGCTGAATCTTCGGGATGCCCGGCGCGGCAACCGTATTCTCGGCGTATTGGTGGTGCTGCTTGCGGGAGGCTTGGTATTTGCAACCATCCGGGGATTGCGGATATGGCCCAACACCCCCGGCAGGGCATTCTATTCCAAGACGGCGTTCCACAACCATGCCGCCTTGAATCCCGTGTTCAACTTAGCTTACACCTCCATGCAGAAAAAGGGCTTCGCCGAGCAGTTCAACTTCTTCGACGAGGAAAAGCGACGGGAACTCTACGCCCCGCTGTTTCCCGCCGGGAGCGTCCATACCGAAAAACTGCTGACCAAAGAGAAACCGAACATCCTCTTGCTTGTCCTGGAAGGCTTCGGTGCTGTCTTCATCGAAGAGTTGGGAGGCATGAAAGAGGTGGCGCCCAACATGAGCCGCCTCCTGCGCGAAAGCATCAACTTTTCCCGTTGCGATTGCAGCAGCTTCCGCACCGACCGCGGCATTGTCTGCGTGCTGAGCGGTTATCCGGGACAGCCCACGAGCAGCATCATGCGCTACTCCCACAAGATACAGGCGCTCCCCGGACTGCCCAAGACCCTGCGCGAACACGGCTATGACACCCAAGTGCTTTATGCCAGCGACATGACCTTTTTCAACATGTCCGACTACTTCATTGCCGTCGGACACGACAAACTCGTCAGCCAGGACGACTTCCCCTCGTCCGACCGCACGACCAAATGGGGAGTCCCCGACCACAAAGCTTTCGAATGGCTCTACGAGGACATCCGGGCCCGCCAGGCGGATGCCCGCCCGTGGTACACCACCTTCCTCACCATCAGTTCCCATGCCCCGTGGGATGTGCCCTACCGTCGTCTGGAAGACGATAAACTCAATGCCTTCGCTTATGTGGACCAATGTGTCGGCGACTTCATCGACCGCCTGAAAGCCTCTCCCGCCTGGGATAATTTACTCGTGGTCGTGACTGCAGACCACGGCTTCAACCAGCAGGAAGTCGCCTCGCCCTCATTCCCGCACATCCCTTTCTTCCTGCTGGGCGGCGCCGTCGGGAATGCCCGTACGATAGACCGCATCGTTTGCCAGACTGACATCCCCGCCACCCTGCTCGGACAGCTCGGCATCCCGCACGACTCGTTCACCTTCAGCCGCGACGTCTTGTCGGAGACCTACACCTATCCTTTCTCCTTCAACACGTTCAACAACGGATTCAACTTCCGCGACACCACCGGATGCACCGTTTACGACAACACCGCTTCCCGCGCCCTCTTCAACGTCCGTCCCGACGGTTCCGAAGACCTCACCCCGGATGCTCTCCGGCGCGAACAGCGGGGGAAAGCCATTCTGCAAACCCTTTATGACGATATGGACCGTAGATAAATTTTAACCGTTATGAAAATCAACCGGATATTCAACGGCTTCGCTGCCGGTAAGAAATACAGCGCCGTTCCCTGGTGCGTTCTCCTCAACCTCTTGTGGGTATACCTCTGCTACGGGGTGTGCCGCATTGCGTTCTACTTTGAAAACCTCGAACTCTTTCAGGACCCCCTCACCCGGGCAACCGCTTTCGACTGGCTCTCCGGGGGATTCATTTTCGACACCTCCGCCATTGCCTACACCAACGCCCTTTATCTCCTCCTGGTGCTCTTCCCGTTGCATTGGAAAGAAACGCCACTGTTCCGCCAGATAACCAAATGGGTGTTTGTCACGGTCAATGCCGTTTGTCTCGTTTCCAACCTGATGGATGCCGTTTATTTCCCTTTCCGTCAGGCGCGTACGACCGCCACGGTATTCGATGAATTTAAAAACGAGACCAACCTATTGAAAATCTTCGGCGTGGAAGTCTTCCGCCATTGGTACTTCGTCCTGCTGGCGGCGCTCATGGTATTTTTCCTTGTCCGGTGCTACCGCCATGCCCGTCCCCTAACCCCGGGGCACTCCCTCGGGAGATACTACCTCTCCCGCACCCTTTGGTTGGTCGTCTTTGTTCTTTTGACCGTTTTCGGTATGCGCGGCTGTACGTTCACCACCGCCACCCGCCCTGTCTCCGTCAATGACGCCCATCAATATGTGCGGCGTCCCATTGAGACCGGCATTGTCCTCAATACCCCCTTCGCCATCCTGCGTACCCTGACCACCAAACCTCTTTCCACCCCCACTTACTTCGAAGACCGCACACAGCTCGACCTCCTTTATTCGCCTCTCCACATTCCCTCCGACACCCTCCCCGTGCGCAAGAAAAACGTGGTGATTCTCATCGTGGAAAGCTTTGCCCGGGAATTTGTCGGCTCTCTCAACACTCACCTCGACAGTGGCACGTATGCCGGTTACACCCCTTTCACCGACTCTCTGCTGCAACGCAGCCTCACATTCAGCGGCACCTTCAGCAACAGTGATTTTTCCATCGACGCCATGCCCGCCGTGCTGGCATCCATTCCCCGCATGAACAAGCCCTATGTCGTCACCCCCTTCTCCCTTAACCGGCTCAACAGCCTGGCGACCGAATTGAAAAACTGGGGCTATTACACCGCCTTTTTCCATGGTGCCGAAAACAAATCCATGGGCTTCCAGGCGTTCGCCCGCTCCATCGGCTTCGACGACTATTTCGGGCGCACGGAATACGACAAAGACCCCCGCTTCCGCGGTGAAGAGGACTTCGACGGCACCTGGGCGATTTGGGATGAACCCTACCTGCAACACTTCTGCTTGAAGATGAATGAAATGAAAGAGCCTTTCTTCACCTCCGTCTTCACCGCTTCCTCGCATCACCCTTTTGCCCTTCCCGAGCAATACAGGGACACCTTCCCCGACGAGGGGCTGTATCCCCTGCACAAATGCATCCGTTACACGGACCATGCGCTCCGCCGTTTCTTTGAAACCGCCTCCCGCCAGCCATGGTACAAAAACACCATCTTCGTGCTCACCGCCGACCACGCCAGCAGCCGCACCACCCACGCCGAATACAAGACCTCTCTCGGACAGTTCCGCATCCCCATCCTCTTCTTCGACCCCTCCGGCGAAATGCCCGTCGGCTGCCGGGACGGCATCGCCCAACAGATCGACATCATGCCCACCCTGCTCGGATACTTGGGCTACGACCGCCCCTACATCGCTTTCGGGCAAGACCTGCTCCACACCGCTCCCGAAGAAACCTGGGCGATGAACTGGGTGCAGGTACCCCAGTACATCCGGGGAAACTACCTCATCCGTTTCGACCTCAATGAAGTGACCGGTGTCTATGCTTACCGCACCGACCCCTTGTTGCGTTACAACCTGAAAAACGAAATCCAGGAACAGGAACTTTATACGAACCACCTGAAAGCCATCCTTCAGTCCTATCGCGAACGAATGGAGGCGGATGACCTGACGGTTACCCGGTAGGATATATTTAATCATTGTGCTCGAAAGTATGATAACTTAAACGCAGTCATTTCCGTTGGTTATCGAGCTAATTCCGTACGAACGACTCAGTTCCGCCAATGGTGACCGAGTTTGAAAAATATCGCATTATTTAATAGGGTATTACTGCCATTTTTTGTGTGACGTCAGGAGTGAATTACGGTTAATTTACGGTTCTCTTACGGTGATTCTACGGCTAAAAGCTTATTAAAAGCTTATTATACACTTATTAAAAGCTTATTCTATGTATAAGCTTTTAACCGTCTTTTAATTGGTTTAGAAAAATATATTGACTGTAGAACTACTGTAGTTCCACCGTAATTCTTACGTGGTTGATTGCTGAGCATCTCCTTTGCTGGCGGGTTAAGGTTCCTGTGAAGGAGTTGTTTCTTCTATTTTACGAAAATAATTACACCATAAATTAAATGTAAAATATTTTTCATACCTTTGTCACTGTAATCAGTAAAATAATTTTTTGGGATTCGTCTTTGAGATGCAAGATAAAGACGAATGGTGCAGGACAAGTGTGGCGGAACTGTAAGAATAAAAAAATGCAAACAAGTTGCACGGATTTATTAAAAATAAGGTTGGTTTTAAATATAATTGAAATGAAAAAGTTATTATTAGGATTGATGTTAGCAGTATGTGCATCTTGCACAAGTCCTCAAAATGAAACCAAAAATTTTCCACCAGAATTTGACCCAGTGTCTTATTATATGAATAAATATGATTTAAGCGCATCAGACACAATTGATTTAAGGATGTTTGGTCTATATGCAATGCCTGACACTAATGTTCTTGTTTTGCTGGGTAACAAAAAAGGACATCTATGGATAAAATTTGTCGAATCTATGCCATATGACAAGGATGGCGTATCTGATATTATTTGCAAAGAAATCAAACAATTGGAAATTCAATCTCAATTCAATGATATACGAAAAGTTGAATTAGGATATGGAGAGTCTGTAATAGATACCATAAAATATTTAGAATTAGATGAGTATGACATGTTGTTAGGTTTATATAGCATATCTTTCCATGATTATGAACATTTTGCTATATCAAAAAGCGTAACTGGAGGAACAATATCATGGGTTATATGTAATGACAAGATAATAGACATACAAGGATGGTTGAAGCCATTGTTGAATGGATATTATGATGCGGATGATTATTATAATAATAAGGACATACATATTTACAATGAATATGGGGACTTATTATATATGACCGAATATCTAAATATTGATGGATTGAAATTCATTAATATGTATGAATACATAAAATGTGATTATGATTCTTACTATGAGAATAATCGTTACGAATATAAGTGGAGAATAAGGAAAATGAACGCCGAAACAAATGAAACTGCATGGACTTATATCGTGGGGAATATTGGAACAGAAATTAACGGGAATCAGCCTAAAATAGACTACAAAATAGAAACGTCAGAAAACTACATTACCTGCACATTTGATTGTACAAATTATGACGGAACCAAGGAGCAAAAGATTATCAAATTAAATATGGATGGAGAAAGTATAGATTAGTATTAATTCGGAGCGGGAGTAGCGACGAGAGGGAGTTGTTTTTTAAGGGGTTGTCCGTATGGGCGACCCCTTTGTTTGTGGCGTGTTTTTGGTGGTTTTAGGGGGATTGGGGATAATTTTTGATAAAAAGTGGGGGAAAGTGGTTGGAAGTGGGAAATATTTTATAATTTTACCTCACCAAAAATGAGGATTATGGGAGTTACGTTTATCGGCGATTATGCGTGCAAGGCGGACAGCAAATGGCGGGTGGTCGTGCCGTCTTCCTTTCGGAAGGCGATGACGGTTGCGGGTCAGGCGGTGTTCGTGTTGCGGCGGAATATGTTCGATAAATGCGTGGATATGTATCCGTTGAGCGAGTGGGAGCGGATGGTGGAGCGGTTGCGGGAGCGGTTGAATCCGTTCGACGCAAAGCATGCGGCGTTCCTGCGGGAGTTTTTCCGGGGGACGCAGGAGGTGGAGATGGATGCCAACGGACGGGTGTTGCTTCCGCGGCGGGTGATGGAGGAGGCGGGCATCGGGAAGGAGATGGTGATGGCGGCGCAGGACAAGGTGTTGCAGGTGTGGGATGCAGGGAAGTATGAGGAGGTGGCGATGGGGGCGGAGGAGTTGGGAAGGCTGGCGGGAGAGGTGTTCAGAACGGAAGGTTGAATGTTGTAACGGGAGGTAGTTATGTCGGAGTATCACGTTCCGGTTTTGTTGCAGGAGTCGGTGGACGGGTTGAATATCCGTCCGGATGGGGTGTATTTGGATTTAACGTTCGGCGGAGGGGGGCATTCTGCGGAGATTTTGCGGCGGTTGGGAAGCGGAGGGAAGTTGTTGGGGTTCGACCAGGATGAGGATGCGGGGAGGAATGTGCCGGAGGACGGGCGTTTTGTGTTTGTCAATCATAATTTCAGGTATATGCGGAATTTCATACGCTACCACGGATGTGGGGCAGTGGACGGGATTTTGGCGGATTTGGGGGTGTCGTCGCATGAGTTCGATGAGGCGGAGCGGGGGTTTTCGTTCCGTTTCGATGCGGAGCTGGACATGCGGATGAACCGGCGGAAGGGGCTGACGGCGCGGGAGGTGCTGAACGGGTATGAGGGGGAGCGTCTGGCGGCGTTGTTCCGGGAGTATGGTGAGGTGGAGCAGGCGGGGCGTCTGGCGGATTGTGTGGTGCGGGCGAGGGGGGTGAAGGAAATCCGGACGTCGGAGGATTTTTACCGGGCAATGGAGCCTTGCGTGCCGCGGGGGAAAGAGAAGAAGTATCTGGCGAAGGTCTACCAGGCGCTGCGCATCGAGGTGAACGGGGAGTTGGACGCGTTGAAGGAGATGCTGGCGCAGGCTTCGGAGGTGCTGGGCGTGGGAGGACGGTTGGTGGTGATTACGTACCATTCGTTGGAGGACCGGATTGTGAAGAATTTTTTGAGGACGGGGAATGTGGAGGGGAAAGAGGAGCGGGATGAGGTGTATGGCGGGGTGTGGCGGGTGTTCGAGGCGGTGAACCGGAAGGTGATCGTGCCGGGAGAGGCGGAGGTGGCGGCTAACCCGCGGGCGAGGAGTGCGAAGTTGCGGATTGCGGAGAAGACGGGAGAGGGTGAATCAAAGGAAAGGAGGCGGTGATGGAAGAGTACGGATATGATGCGCAGCCGGCGAGGGAGGCGGAAGGGGGCGGTCTGATGAGGAAGGTGTTGGCGGGGGGATTGATTGCGGAGAAATGGAGGAAGAATTTCTGGTTTTTGCTGTTGGTGGCGGGACTGGGAATTTATTATATTTATAACGGGTATGCCGTGGAGCGGCTACACCGTGAACGGACGGCACTGGAGCGGGAGGTAAAAGATTTGCGCTTCGAGTCGATTACGACGGCGGCGGATTTGATGTTTATGTGCAAGCAGTCGGAGGTCATCAAGCGGATTAAGCGGGAGGGGATGGCGTTGGAGGAGAGCAAGGAGCCTCCGGTGAAAATTTATAGATAGCGCGGGGTATGGTGACGGTAAAAGGGATAATCAAAAGACGCACGTTTATAGTGTATGTGGGGGTTATTTTGATGGGAATAACCATCCTCGTACAGGCGTTCCGCGTGATGACGGTGCAGGGGGAGGAGTGGCGTACGCTGGCGAAGGCGAATGTGCCGGTGCAGCCGGTGGATATCGCGCCGAACCGGGGGGATATCTGTGCGGCGGACGGGAGGGTGTTGGCGACATCGGTGCCTTTTTACGAGTTGCGCTTCGACCCGATAGCGGTGGACAAGCGGGTGTTTCAGGAGGAGGTGGACAGCCTGGCGTATTGCCTGGCGGCGTTTTTCAAGGACCGTACGCGGGCGCAGTACCGCGATTATTTAGTCCGTGCGCGGAGCGGGAAGCATCCGAACCGGTATCTGCTGGTGAACAAGCGGCAGGTGAACCATACGGAGTTGAAAGAAATCCGGCAGTTCCCGATTTTCCGTCTGGGACGGAACCGGGGAGGATTACAGGCGGTGGTGTCGGACAGGAGGTTGCAGCCGCATGTGAACTTGGCGGTGCGAACTATCGGATACCTGAACGAGTCGGAGACGGGAGGCAGGGAAGGACGTGTGGGGCTGGAGGCGGCGTTCGAGAATGAGTTGCGGGGGGAGAACGGCGTGGGGGTGAAGCGGATGATGTCGGGGACCTGGATGGTGGTGCCGGAGCAGGAGCCGGTGGACGGGCATGACGTGGTGACGACCATCGATGTGGATTATCAGGATATCGTGCAGCATGCGTTGAAGGCGCAGTTGGAGAAGAGCATGGCGTCGCACGGGACAGCGGTGTTGATGGAGGTGAGGACGGGGGATATCAAGGCGATTGCGAACATGAGACGGGGGAAAGACGGAGAGTATTACGAAGGGGAGAATTTTGCCATCAACGGGGCGGGGGAGCCGGGTTCGGTCATCAAGGCGGCGTCGTATATGGCGTTGCTGGAGGATGGGATTGTGACGCCGGATGATACCATTAATTTGGGAAGGGGAGAATACCGCTTTCCTGAACGGACGCTGAAAGAGGCGCATCCGGAGGATTGGGAAAAGCCGCGGGAGGTGACTGTTCGGGAGATGATGGAGAAGTCGTTGAACGGGATCACGAAACTGGTGTTCGACAATTATAAAGACCGCCCGGAGAAGTTCGTGAACCGCTGGCATGCCATGGGGTTGGACAACAAGACGGGCATCTGCCTGCCGGGCGAGGCGGAGCCTTTGATTAAAGTGCCGGGGGACAAGAGCTGGTCGGGCATCACACTGCCGTGGATGTCTTTCGGGTATGAATTGAAGCTGACACCTTTGCAGGTGCTGGCTTTCTATAATGCGATAGCGAACGGGGGACAGCGGATGCGTCCGCGGCTGGTCAAGGAGATACGCAACCACGGGAGCGTGGTGCGCACGTTCGAGCCGGAGGAAGTGGGGGGACGGATTTGCAGCCGGAAGACGTTGCAGGATATCCAGGATATGCTGGAGTGTGTGGTGAAGAACGGCACGGGGAAGAATATTTATACCGGGAAGTACCGGATTGCGGGGAAGACGGGAACGGCGCGTATCGCGGGGGCGAACGGAAAGTATATTGACGGGAGTTATCGGGCGAGCTTCGTGGGGTATTTTCCGGCGGATGTGCCTCTGTTTTCCTGTATCGTGGTTATCGACAACCCAAGGAACGGGTATTATGCGACAACGGTGGCGGCGCCGGTGTTCCGGGAGATTGCGGACAAGGTTTACTCGATGGCGTATGTGCAATATGGCAAACCGGAGTATACGGAACATGATGAATTGCCGGTCTGCAAGGAGGGGTTGAAGGGTGATTTCAGGACGATTTTCGGTTGCCTGGATTTGAAGTCGGAGGGATGGCAGGATACGGAGGGAACGGATTGGGTCATTACGGCGAGCAACGAGGGGGAGAAGATGGTGGTGAAACCGCGGAAGATTAATTTTTCATCGGTGCCGAACGTGAAGGGAATGGGATTGCGGGATGCTTTGTATGTGTTGGAGAATTCTGGGTTGAAAGTAGGGGTGTCGGGAGCGGGGATGGTGCAGAAGCAGTCGTTGAGGGCAGGGGATGAGGTGCCGGCAGGAACTTATATACAAATCGAATTGAGATGAAAAAGTTGAATGAATTATTGGAAGGGGTGGAGGTTATCCGAATATGCGGAACAACGGAGCGGGAGATAGGGAAGGTGTGTTTCGACTCCAGGCAGGCGGGAGAGGGGGATTTGTTTGTCGCCCAGCGGGGGGTGAGTGCGGACGGGCATGCCTTTATTGAAAAGGCGACCGGTGCGGGATGCCGGGCGGTGGTGTGTGAGGAGTTGCCGTCGGTGCCGACGGAGGGGGTGACGTATGTGGTGACGGGGGATTCTTCGGAGGCGTTGGGACGGATTGCTTCCAATTATTACGGACGTCCTTCGGAGGCTTTGACGCTGGTGGGGGTGACGGGAACGAACGGGAAGACGACGACCGCCACGCTGTTGTATGAGCTGGCGGGGATGCTGGGGTTCAAAGCGGGGTTGCTTTCGACGGTGTGCAATTATATCGGGAACGAACAGGAGCCGGCGACCCATACCACGCCGGACGCGTTGGCCATCAATGCCTATTTGCGGCGGATGGCGGATGCGGGGTGTACCTATTGTTTTATGGAGGTGAGTTCGCATTCGATTCACCAGCGGCGGATTGCAGGGCTGGATTTCGACGGAGGGATTTTCTCCAATATCACGCATGACCATTTGGATTACCATAAGACTTTCCGCGCTTATATCGAGGCGAAGAAGGCGTTTTTCGACGGTTTGCCCGCTCATGCCTTTGCGCTGACGAACGGGGATGACAGGAACGGGAAGGTGATGTTGCAGAATACGGCGGCGCGGAAGGCGGTGTATTCCTGCCGCAGCCTGGCGGATTTCAACGGGAGGATTGTCGAGAAGCATTTGGACGGGATGTTGTTGAAGCTGGACGGGCAGGAGGTGTGGACGAAGTTCACGGGGGATTTCAATGCGTATAATCTGTTGGCGGTGTATGCTGCCGCTTGCCTGTTGGGATTCGACCGGGAGAAGGTGTTGGAGTGCGTGAGCCGGTTGGTGCCGGTGTCGGGACGGTTCGAGACCTTGATTTCCAAGGAGGGGGTGATGGTGGTGGTGGATTATGCCCATACGCCGGATGCGTTGGAGAATGTGCTTTCGACGATCCGCGGGTTGGTGAGGGGCGGAAATATCGTGGTGACGGTCGTGGGAGCGGGAGGAAACCGGGACAAGACGAAGCGCCCGGAGATGGCAGATGCCGCCTGCCGATACAGCGACCGGGTGATTCTGACGTCGGACAATCCGAGGTTCGAGGAGCCGGAGGAGATTATCCGCGACATGGAGTCCGGGGTGAAAGAGGAGTATGCTGCCCGGGTGCGTTCCATCACGGACCGGAGGGAAGCGATACGGGAGGCGATTGCCGGAGCGGGGAAGGGGGATATCGTGCTGGTGGCGGGTAAAGGACATGAGAATTATCAGGAGGTGAAAGGCGTGAAGCACCATTTCGATGACAAAGAGGTGGTGCGGGAGATGTTCGGGGAATGAAATAGTAACTGTTAATCTTTGAAGTTATGTTGTATCATTTATTTCAGTATTTGGATCGTTTGGATTTTCCGGGAGCGGGTATGTTCCAGTATATCACTTTCCGCTCGGCGTGCGCGATTATTTTGTCGTTGATTATTTCGATGGTATTCGGAAAGAAAGTAATCCGTATGTTGCAGAAACAGCAGATCGGGGAAGAAATCCGTGATTTGGGGTTGGCAGGGCAGATGGAGAAGAAGGGAACGCCGACAATGGGCGGAGTGTTGATTCTGCTGGCGATATTGGTGCCGGTGCTGTTGTTCGCACGGTTGGATAATGTGTATGTCCAGTTGATGCTGATTACCACGGTTTGGTTGGGGGGTATCGGTTTTGCGGATGATTATATCAAAGTGTTCCGCAAGCACAAAGAGGGGTTGAAAGGGAAATTCAAGGTGGTCGGACAGGTGGGGCTGGGTGTGATTGTGGGGATGACGCTTTATTTGAGCGACGATGCGGTTGTTCGGGAGCGGGCGACTATCATGGATGTCGGGGTGGAGACTGTCATTGTGGATGAAGGGTTCGAGCAGGATGGCATGCCCCGGGTGCTGACAAAGGATGTGAAATCAACGAAGACGACAATTCCGTTTTTTAAGAATAATGAGATGGATTATGCCTGGTTCACCTCTTGGGCGGGGAAGTATGCGGAGCCGTTGGGATGGCTGCTGTTCGTGATTGTGACGATTTTCATCATTACCGCCGTGTCCAACGGAGCTAATCTGACGGACGGGGTGGACGGTCTGGCGACGGGAACGTCCGCTATCAGCGGGGCGACCCTGGTGATTCTCGCCTATGTGTCCGGAAATATGGTCTATGCCGATTATTTGAATATCATGTATATCCCGCATTCGGGCGAACTGGTGGTTTACGGGGCGGCGTTCATCGGGGCGACCATCGGATTCCTGTGGTATAATTCCTATCCGGCGCAAGTCTTTATGGGGGATACGGGAAGTTTGTCCCTGGGAGGCATCATCGCGGTGTTTGCCATTATCATCCATAAGGAGTTGTTGATACCTATTTTGTGCGGTATCTTTTTGATGGAAAATCTGTCGGTGGTGATGCAGGTGAGTTATTTTAAATACACCAAGAAGAAATACGGGGAGGGCAGGCGCATTTTCCTGATGTCGCCTCTGCACCACCATTATCAGAAGAAAGGGATTCCGGAGGCGAAGATTGTGACCCGTTTTTGGATTGTGGGGATTATCCTGGCAGTATTGACGATTGTGACTTTGAAAATAAGATAAACGAGATGAAACTGGTGATTTTAGGCGGAGGGGAGAGCGGTGTGGGGGCTGCCCGGCTCGGAAGGAAGTTGGGGTATGAGGTGTTCTTGTCGGATAAGGGGAGGCTCGCGGAGAAGTATCGGAAGGTGCTGGTGGAGGAGGGATTCGATTTTGAAGAGGGATGTCATACGGAGGGACGTATCCTGCAAGCCGACCTGGCAGTGAAGAGCCCCGGCATACCGGATACGGCGCCGATAGTCGTGGCATTGCGTGGGAAAGGAGTGGAGGTGATTTCCGAAATCGAATTTGCGGGGAGGCATTCCTCGGCGAAGTATATCTGCATCACCGGCAGCAACGGAAAGACCACGACCACGTTGCTGACTCATCATATTCTGGTGCGGGCGGGAGTGGATGTCGGATTGGCAGGGAATGTCGGGCGGAGCCTGGCGGACCAGGTGGCGGAAGAGGCGCACGGGCTGTATGTGGTGGAGCTGTCGAGTTTCCAGTTGGACGGGATGTTCCGTTTCCGGAGCGATGTGGCGATTTTGACGAATATCACTCCCGACCATTTGGACCGGTATGGCCATAAGTTCGAGAATTATGTGGCGTCCAAGTTCCGTATTTTAAACAATATGCGTCCGGAAGACCTGTTTGTTTACGGATGCGACAGTGAGGCGGTGACGGAATATTTGAAAGGCGTGAACCCAATTCCGGAGCAGGCGGCTTTTACGTACCGGGAAGGGGTGTCGGGAGTTGCCGCCCGGATGGAGGGAGAGCAGGCGGTGGCGCTGTTGGACGGACGGGAATTCAGGGTGGACAGGGAGCAAATCAGTATCCGGGGGCGGCATAATGTCTATAATGCCATGGGGGCGATATTGGCGTGCATGCGCATGGGACTGACGGATGAGCAGATTGCTGAGGGGTTGCGCACCTTCCCGCAGGTAGAGCATCGCCTGGAGACCGTGGCGGTGAAAGAGGGGGTGACTTATATCAATGATTCCAAGGCGACGAATGTGGATTCCGCCTGGTATGCCCTCGACAGTATGGCGACGCCGGTGGTGTGGATTGCGGGGGGAACGGACAAGGGGAATGATTACAGCGTTTTATCCGATTTGGTCCGGGAGAAGGTGAAGGTGTTGGTGTGCATGGGATTGGACAACAGGAAATTGATTCGTGATTTTTCCCCTTTTTGCGAGGTGGTGGATACGGATAATCTGGCGGATGCCATGAGGGCTGCCCGGAAATATGCGGAGCCCGGCGATACGGTGTTGCTTTCGCCGTGCTGTGC
Organism: uncultured Odoribacter sp.; assembly: GCA_910578985.1. GTDB lineage: Bacteria > Bacteroidota > Bacteroidia > Bacteroidales > Marinifilaceae > Odoribacter. The sequence continues at coordinate 48,409 of CAJTSF010000011.1, forward strand.
CAGTTTCGATTTGTTTAAGAATTATGAAGAGCGCGGTTCCTTGTTTAAGGAAGCGGTGAACAGGCTTTAAGAGAAGAAGCTATGATTCGGTTTGTGAAAAGGCTTTATAAGAGCGATCCGGTGTTGGTGACGGTGGTGATGCTGTTGATGTTGTTTTCCCTGTTGTTGATTTATTCTTCGACGGGACGGCTGGCGCAGGTGGAGCGGGGAGGGAATATGTGGTATTATTTCCTGCGGCATCTGGCGTTGAGTGTGTTGGCATTGGTGGCGATGGGGGGAATGAAGTTTTTTTCATGGCGCTGGCTGTATCAGCGTGTGGGGTGGCTGTTGTTGGCGGCGGCGGGGTTGGTGATGATTGCGGCTTTCGGCGGGCAGAATATCAATGGCGCGGGACGATGGATTACCGTTCCTGGTCTTGGGGTGACTTTCCAGCCGTCGGAACTGGCTAAAATCGTGATTGTACTCTATGTGGCTAAATTGTTGTCCGATTACCAGGTGGAGCACGAATGTCTGCCGGAGGTGTTGAGGTATTTCTGGCCTCCCATCGTGTTGATCGGTTTGATATTTCTGGATAATTTTTCCACTTCGGCGTTGGTGGCGGTGGTGTGTTTGGTTCTGTGCTGGGTGGGTCGGGTGAAGTTGAGACTGCTGGCAAAGTGGTTCGGTGTGGCGGCGGGGGCTTTGGCGTTTCTGATTTTGCTGGGCATCGCTTTCCCTAAAATCAAGGATGCCGGGCGTATCGGAACGATTATCGGGCGTTTTACGGCATTTTTCACGCCGAGCGACCGCTCCGATAACAGCAAGAATTATAATTACCAGTCGGACCAGGCGCATATCGCCGTGGCGTTGGGGCAGGTGACCGGTTGCGGTCCCGGGAACAGCGTGCAGCGTAATTTCTTGCCTCATCCTTATTCGGATTTCGTGTATGCGATTATTATCGAGGAGTACGGATTGGTGGGGGGCGTCATAGTCCTCTTGCTGTATTCGATTATATTGGTGCGCGTGGGGGCGATTGCCCAAAAAACATTGAAAGCCGGGTATCTCAATTCCCGAGGGGGACCGGATATTTTTCCGGCACTCGTGGTTATCGGACTGGGTTTTTCCCTGGTATTGCAAGCCATTTTCCACATGGGGGTGAATGTCGGTGTTTTTCCGGTGACGGGGCAGACGTTGCCGCTGGTCAGTATGGGAGGAACGTCGTTGGTGTTTGTCGGTGCGGCTTTGGGTATTATTTTGAATATCGCTTATTCTTTTTCGCCTGAGGGGCTGGCTGAAGAGGCGGAGAAACAGAAAAATGCAGCAGGTTTGTTTGTAAAGAAAAGGACGGTGGCATCCAAGCGGGAACGCACGGAGAGGGTGTTTACCGAGCCTGTACCGATGCCGGAAGAAGATTTTGATTTGCCGGGGGATGATTTGCGGGGATTTGAAGAGGAGTTCGAACAGGAGGGACGCAGGGCATTGGAGGAATTGGGTCGAAGAGGACGGCGCGGGATGTAGAATCAATAAACGGATTAAGATATGAAAAAGGTGATTATCAGCGGAGGAGGTACGGGAGGACATATATTCCCGGCTTTGTCGATTGCCCATGCTTTAAAAAGGCTGGAGCCTGAAGTGGAAATCCTGTTTGTCGGCGCCGAGGGAAAGATGGAGATGGAGAAAGTGCCGGAAGCCGGTTTCCGGATTGTCGGATTGCCGGTGCGGGGGCTGCAAAGAAAATTGACCTTTGAAAACGTCAAAGTGTTGGTGAACCTTTGGAAGAGTTTACGGAGGGCCAAGCGCATCGTGAAAGAGTTCCGTCCGGATGCCGTGGTTGGTGTAGGAGGGTATGCCAGCGGTCCTATCGGACGGGTGGCTGCCAAGGCGGGTATCCCGTTGGTGCTGCAGGAACAGAATTCCTATGCCGGAGTGACGAATAAACTGTTGGCGAAATATGCGAGCCGTATCTGTGTGGCTTATGAGGGAATGGAGCGGTTTTTCGGGAAAGGGAAACTGGTATTTACCGGTAATCCGGTGCGCAAGGATTTATTGCAGTCTGCCGGGAAGCGGGAGGAAGGAATCGCTTTCTACGGGTTGGATGCCCGGAGGAAAACAATCCTTGTTACGGGAGGCAGTCTGGGAGCGGGGACGTTGAACCGTGCCTTGCGGGAATACCGGAAACGTATTGCCGCGCGGGAGGATGTGCAGGTGCTTTGGCAGTGCGGGAGTTATTATTTTGAAAATCTGAAAAAGGAGTTGGGGGATGAATTGCCCGCCCATATCCATTTGACCGCTTTTTTAAAGCGGATGGATTTGGCGTATGCCTGTGCCGATATTGTGGTGGCGCGTGCGGGTGCGGGAACTATTTCGGAGTTATGCCTGTTGGGAAAGGCTGCCATTCTGATACCTTCTCCCAACGTGGCGGAAGACCATCAAACCAAGAATGCTCTTGCGCTTGTGAACAAGGAGGCTGCTGTGATGATTAAAGATGCGGAGGGAGTGGAAAAATTGGGGGATACTTTGGAGGTTTTGCTTCAGGATGAGGAGAAGGCGGACGGGTTGCGGAAGAATATCGCCGCTTTGGCGGTTCATGATTCGGATGTGAAGATAGCCCGGGAGATTTTGGATGTGATGGCTGCCCATAAATCATGACGCTTATGGAGAAAATCATGGATGAAAGCATAAAGAACGTTTATTTTTTGGGCATCGGCGGTATCGGAATGAGCGCCTTGGCGCGTTACTTCAAGGCGGGCGGTTACCGGGTTGCCGGTTATGACCGGACTCCCTCCGCCCTGACGGAGAAAATGCGGCAGGAAGAGGGGATGATTATCGGCTATCGGGATGATGAGGCGGATATTCCGGAAGAATTCCGGGATGTGCAGACCACATTGGTCGTTTATACGCCGGCAGTTCCTTCCGACAATTGCCAGATGACTTGTTTCAGAAATATCGGCTTTGAGTTGCATAAGCGGGCAGAGGTGTTGGGGATGATATCCCGAAAGGGGAGAGCCGTTTGTGTGGCAGGCACACACGGGAAAACGACAGTGTCCACGATGACTGCTTTCCTGTTGCATCGTTCCCATGTCGGTTGTTGCGCTTTTCTGGGGGGAATATCGGTGAATTTCGGGAGTAACCTATTGCTGGGCGATTCGCCGTATGTGGTGATTGAAGCGGATGAATTCGACCGTTCGTTTTTGCATTTGACACCCGAATTGGCAGTGATTACCTCAATGGACGAAGACCATTTGGATATCTACGGGGATAAAGCCCGATTGGCGGAGGCTTTTGAGGCATTCGCACAAAGGGTTGTTCCCGGCGGACGTCTTTTTTTGAAGCAGGGACTGGAATTGCGGCAGGCTCATGTGACAGCCTCTTACGGAGTGGAGACGGATGCGGAGTGCCGGGCGGAGAATTTGCGGATAGAACAAGGGCGTTATGTGTTCGATTATCATGGGCGGGATGTTTTTATCCGAGACCTGGTGCTCGGTATTCCCGGGAAATTGAATGTGGAGAACGCGGTGGCGGCGATTACCTTAGCGCTGGAGGCGGGAGTGTGTCCGGAGGAGATTCGGGAAGCTTTGCCGGAATTCAGGGGTGTTGTGCGTCGTTTCCATATCCATGCACGTGGAGAAAGACGGATTTACATCGACGATTATGCCCATCATCCCCGCGAAATCGAAGCCACGTTGCGGTCTGTCCGGGAAATGTGGAAAGATATGCCCGTGACGGTAGTCTTCCAGCCCCATCTGTTTTCCAGAACCCAGGACTTTTATCGTGATTTTGCCCGGAGTCTGAGCCTTGCCGACCGGGTGATATTGCTGGATATTTATCCGGCGCGTGAGTTACCGATTCCGGGCGTGACTTCGGAAATCATCTTGAAGGAACTGACGGTGCCCGGCACGATAAAAAGCAAGGAGGAGTTGTTGCCATGCCTGAAAGCGGAAGTCGCGGATGGCATTTTAATCACGATGGGGGCGGGAGATATCGACCGGCTGGTCGGAGATATAACTGACATGTGGAAAGAATAGCATCATCGAAATGAAAAGAGCATTGCCTTACATATTATCTTTCAGTTTACTTGCATACTTGATAATTGTCCTTACCTTTGCAAAGACAAAGTTACAGACGGTGAAATGCAAGGGATTGCAGGTGACGGTCGATAATAAGCGGGAGAATGCGTTCGTGGAGGAAGAGGACATCCGAAAGGTGATGAACCGTCATTACGGGGAGTTGCAGGACCTGCATGTGGCTTTGGTGGACAAGGATAGCATGGAGCACGTGTTAGCCCGGAATGCAGGAGTGAAGTCGGCAGAGGTCTATTATGATTTGAACGGATATCTTCATATAGATATCGTGCAGCGCAGGCCGGTGTTGAGGGTGATGGCGGACAGAGGGTATTATGTGGACGAGGAGGGTAGGGTGATGTCGCTGTCGGGGAAGTACACCTCGCGGGTGGTGGTGGCTACCGGTCATGTTTCCAAGGAGTTTGCCTGCGGCGGTTTGTACCGTTTTGTGATGGGGTTGAGAAAGGATAAATTCTGGGATGCCTTGGTGGAGCAAATCGTTGTCGAGCGAGGCGATGAAATCATTTTGATTCCCAAAGTCGGAAACTTTCGGATTGTTTTGGGAACATTGGAGGGAATAGACCGTAAAATGGCAAATCTACGGTTGTTTTTTGAAGAGGGTATCGCGTTGAAAGGTTGGAATACATACAAGGAAATCAATCTGAAGTTCGATAACCAGATTGTTTGTGTTAAAAGATAAAATGTAGCAGATTATGGTGACTGCATCAATAGATATGGGGGCTGAGCAGATGGTCATGGCTTTGGCTTCCGTGGAGAACGAAAATTATCATTTGACGGGAGTGAAAAGAATCGCTTCGCAAGGGATGTCCGGGGGAAGGGTGAAGGATGTGGAGAAGGTGCGGGGATGTTTGCGTACTTTGATTTCCGAATTGGTAAAGGAGAGGAGCATTGATGTATTGAATATCGCTTTATCGGGCAAGGCATTGGGAATGACCGAGCGCCGGGTGACCGTACCTGTCCAGAGAAAGGTGGTGGAGCAGGGGGATTTGCAGCGTGCGGAGGAGCGTTGCCGGAAGTATTGGAATGAGGGGGATGACGAACTGGTCGATTTGATACCTGTCGCTTATTCTTTGGACCGTGGCATGGGAATTGCCGATCCGTTGGGCAGGACGGCTCAGAATGTGGAGGTGACCTATCAGGTGTATGTTGCCAAAGCAAACTATCTGGAGCTTGTCCGCAGCCTGTTTGACGAGTACGACATCGCCCATATCTGTTTTTATCCGCCGGCACGTGCTTATGCGGAGGCGTTGGATGCCGCTTCTTCTCCCAGTTTTGCCGTGGTGGATATGGGCGCGATGGGTATTCAGGTGACGCTCTTCCGGGACGGGATGTTGGAATATGATGCCCGTTTACCTCTGGGAGTCCGTACGATAGATATGGATATTATGCGCGCTTTCGGAGTAAACGCCCAGCAGGCGCGTAAATTGAAGCATGAGTACGGGCAAGCCTTGAGGTACAATTGCAAAAACAAGAAAGTGACCATTCCGGATACGCGCCTTACTTTAGAGAGCCGGGATTTGTCCACGGTCGTTCAAAGTCGGGCGGAAGAACTTTTGGAAGGAGTGGTCTATCTGTTGCAGGGCTGGAAATTCGACCAACCCGAGGATGCCATTCTGCTTGCGGGAGGAGGAAGCCGTTTGCAGGATATCGAATGCTTGCTGGGACATTATACGGGACATCCCATTGGAAAAGCGGAGGTGAAACGCTTGCAAAGTTCCAAGGCGGAAATATTGGCGACTCCGGAATATTTGGTCGTATTGGGATTGCTGATGTGCCACTCTTCGGGAGATGAAAAATGCAGGAAAGACTGGAAAACGACGGTGGGGAAAACTTTGAAAAATATATTCGGGATATGATGCAGCCCGGGTTCATTTAATAACGTTTTTGCTATGATGGAAATAGATGACAATATGCCTTCTTTGAATTTTTCGGTTGTACCGCAGGAGGAGTCTATTATAAAAGTGATCGGAGTGGGAGGCGGAGGGAGCAATGCCGTAAACCACATGTTTGCGCAGGGGATTTGCGGAGTGGAGTTTGTTGTTTGCAACACCGACATCCAGGCTCTGCGGCATAGTCGGGTGCGGAATAGAATCCAATTGGGAAAACGCCTGACCGAAGGACGTGGTGCGGGCTCTTTGCGGGAACAGGGGAAGCAGGCGGCTCTCGAAAGCATCGAGTATATCGATGACATATTGAAGCATAACACCAAAATGATTTTCATCACTGCCGGCATGGGGGGAGGAACAGGCACGGGGGCAGCGCCGGTGATTGCCAGCAGGGCGAGGGAGTTGGGCATTCTGACCATCGGTATTGTGACCGTTCCTTTTACTTTCGAAGGGAAGCGGAAAGTGGACCAGGCGATGGCGGGAATCGACGAACTGGAAAGCCAGGTGGATGCCCTCTTGATCATCATTAATGACCGTTTATTGGATATGTACGGCAATCTGCCCCTTTCCGAGGCGTTTGCCAAAGCGGATAACATACTAACCATTGCAGCCAAAAGCATTGCGGAGATCATTACCATCCGGGGGCATGTGAATGTGGACTTTGCCGATGTCAAGAGCGTGATGAAGGATAGCGGCGTCGCATTGATGGGGGCAGGGGAAGCCGAGGGGGAAAACCGGGCGCTGGAAGCCCTGGAGGAGGCTTTGGTTTCGCCTTTGCTGAACAACAACGAGATTCGCGGAGCATCCAATATCCTGTTGAATATGCTGTATGAAAACAAGGAAATCCTGGGACGTGAACGAAAATTGATAACGGACACCTTGCGGCAGAAAATCGGTCAGAATGTAGACCTGATTTGGGGTGTGGGAAAAGTGGACGGCTTGGGGGACAAGTTGCGCGTGTCGGTCATTGCCACCGGTTTTAACCGGAAGACAAGGGTTCCCGGAGAGGATATGTCCGGAGAGGGCGAGGGAAAGACGAAGTTTAAAGTAGAGCCCATGGCGGACGATTTACAGCTGGAGATGCTCGATGCGGAAGCGTTGGAGAACGAGGCGCGCATCCGTCGTCAAAAGCAAAAAGAGGAACCGGTGAGGAAGATGAAGAAAGTGAATAAAATGCAGGGGGGGGATTCGGAAGGTACCTTGGGAGTGAATGAGATGCCGAACATGAATACCTGGTTGGGACGGAAAATCGGCAAAACCATCGGTAAGATGGATAGCATATTCGACGAATAATTGAACATAGTAAATGCAGGACCATGATAAATTTTAATCTTGACGAACGGACTCCGAATATCATAAAAGTGATAGGCATAGGCGGTGGCGGCGGCAATGCGGTGGAGTACATGTACACCCAAGGTATTCATGACGTGGACTTCGTGATTTGCAATACGGATGATCAGGTCTTGAAAAACACTCCCATACCGAACAGGATAAGGTTGGGCAACGAACAGACTATTGGTTTGGAGCTCGGATTGGGCGCGGGGAATGACCCTGAAGTCGGGCGGCAGGCGGCGGAAGACAGCAAGGAGGAGATAAAAGCCATGCTGAACAAAGACACGAAGATGGCTTTCATCACGGCGACGTTAGGCGGAGGTACGGGAACGGGTGCGGCTCCGGTGGTGGCGCGGATGGCGAAGGAGATGGGCATACTGACAGTGGGTATTGTGGCTGTGCCGGAACGGACGGAGGGGGAAAAACGCGTCATGCAGGCGATGAACGGACTGCAGTTGCTGAAAGAACATGTGGACAGCCTGATTGTCATTGACAATGAAAATATTAGCCGGATATACGACGACCTGCCTATCTCGGATGGGTTCAACAAGGCGAACGAAGTATTGAATATCGCTGCCAAGGGAATTGCTGAAATCATCACCCTGCCCGGATACGTCAATGTGGATTTTGCCGATGTGAAAACCGTCATGACCGATAGCGGAGTAGCCATTATGGGTTCGGCAAAAGCTTCCGGGGAAGATCGGGCAAGGCAGGTCATTGCCGATGCCTTGGAAAGCCCTTTGTTGAATAATAGCGACATACTGGGAGCGCAGAATATCCTTCTGAACATTACTTCTGGGAAAGAGGAAATCAGAACCGATGAGATGAAAGAGATTACCTCCTACATCCTCCGCAAAGTCGGCAACAGCGCGGCGGTGATTTGGGGTGTCGGGACGGATGAGAAACTCGAAGATGCCATATCCGTGACGGTCATTGCCACAGGTTTCCCGGAAACGGAAGTGGATCTGCTGGCACAGAAGAATACGGGACAACGGGGGACTGACCGGATTGTCCTCACGGAAGAGGAAGTCGTTGTGAAACCCGATCTGACGGATGCGCAAATCCGCAAACTGGAAGCTACACCTGCTTATGAAAGAAGAAATTTGAGAATGAATTGATAACGAACGTAGCCGCTCGGCTACATGAATAACTAAATGGAAAAATTTAAAGAATTAGGTTTACAAGGAAAAATCTTAAAAGGAATTGAAGATTTAGGGTTTGAAACCCCCAGTCCCATACAGGAAAAAGTCATTCCTGTCATTTTGGAAGAAGGAAATGATTTAGTCGCCCTTGCCCAGACGGGTACGGGAAAAACAGCCGCTTTCGGATTGCCTTTGTTGCAGAAACTGGATACCGCATTGGAAGAAATCCAGGTATTGATATTAAGCCCCACCCGCGAATTGTGCATGCAAATCGGGAAAGATTTGCAGAATTATGCCAAATACCGTCCCGACATACAAGTGGAATGCGTTTACGGCGGAACGGATATCCGCCGCCAGATCAAGGCACTCCAGCACCCCGTGCATGTGCTCGTGGCAACTCCCGGGCGACTGTGCGATTTGATGAAGCGGGGAGCTGTCGATATCGACCATATACGTGCCGTTGTGCTTGACGAAGCGGATGAAATGCTGAACATGGGATTCAAAGAGGATTTGAATTTCATATTGGATGAAACTCCCGAAAGCCGCAACACCTATCTCTTTTCAGCCACCATGCCGAAAGGAGTGGAACGCATAGCCCGGAACTATCTTTCCCATCCGCAGGAAATCTCGGTCGGAAAGAAAAATCAGGGGGCGGACACCGTTCGCCACGAATATTACCAGGTATTGGCGAAAGATTGCTATGAAACCCTGCACCGCCTGATCGATTGCGCTCCGGACATGTATGCCATTATTTTTACCCGAACCAAGATCGATGCCCGCGACATATCCCGCAAACTGCAAAAAGACGGTATCGACTGCGACGCCTTGCACGGCGATTTGAGCCAGGCGCAACGCGACGATGTGATGGAACGTTTCCGTTCCAAGCGCTTGAAGGTATTGGTGGCTACGGATGTGGCGGCACGGGGACTGGATGTGGACAACTTGACCCACGTCATCAATTACAACCTGCCGGAAGATGTCGAAAGCTACACCCACCGCAGCGGTCGTACGGGACGTGCCGGACGGGAAGGGGTATCGGTGGCTATCATCAACTCCAAGGAGAAAGGAAAACTCCGCCGCATAGAGAAAATTCTGAAAAAAGAGTTCCAGTATCGGGAGGTACCCGGCGGTGAGGAGGTATGCCGTGCCCAGTTACTTTATTACGCCGATAAGATTCTGACGGCGGAACCCAAAGAGACGTTGGACAAATACCAATCCGAATTGTTTGAAAAATTCGATGCCTTGAGCAAAGAGGATTTGATACAAAAAATCATCTCTTACGAATTCGGTAAATTGTTGAAGAAATATGCGGCGGTGGAAGACCTGAACCTTTCCGAATCCGACCGGAAAGAGGGGCATGCCGGCAAAAAAGGAGATTGGAATGACAAATCGGAGCGCCGTTCCCGGGAGAAGGGCGGATTCCGCAGTTTCCCGTCCGACAAGCGTCGTCGTTCCGCGTCCAACGATAAATGGCGCGGGAAGAAACGCGACGAAAAAGGAAAGCGTGAGGAGAAGGGGAAACGTGACGAAAAAGGGAAACGCGGCCGTTTCGGGAAAAAGAAATACAAGGGATAATCCGCCATGTTATTTTTAACCGGGCAAAGAAAAGGGACGATTGTACTGCTGGTTTTATTGATCGGGGTGCTGTTGATTCCGCGTTATGTGCTGCCGAATCGGCAGCACATGTTTGTATTCACCCCCTTGGAAGAGGCGGTGATGGACTCGATTCCCGTTCCCTCGCCTGCTCCGGCGAAGCGGACGGCAACCTCCGGGCGCCGACAGCCGTTGGAACTGAACGGGGCGGACAGCGTGGCGCTGGTTGCCGTGCGGGGTATTGGTCCGTACTATGCTTCGCGCATTATCCGTTACCGGGAGCGTCTGGGAGGATATTACTCGGTGAAGCAGTTGAAAGAATTGAACATGAAATACTTTGATGTAGACTCGAATACTTCCTCGTTTACGGTGGACTCCACGCGTATCCGGAAAGCGGACTTGGATACCATGAGTTTCAAGGCGGTGTTGCGCCATCCGTATCTGGAGTATCCGGACGTGCAACTGATATTCAACGCCAAACGGAAATACGGGAAGGTTTCCTGTGCCGTTTTGAAAGAACACGGCGTATTGCCTGCGCATCGATTGAAAAAAATAGCACCTTACTTTAAATAACATCCGATATGAAAAAGACAGTCGTTATTCTCTCCGTTATCATAGTCCTTGTTTTTGCGGTATTATGGTTTGCCCCGCTTTTTTTCAAGGGGAAGGTTGTCCGGTTGATAGAGCGTCAGGTGGCGGCGCGGATGGAATCCGAATTGCATGTCGGTGCTGTGGAATTAAGTATGTTCAGGAGTTTTCCCGATTGTCATGTGGAATTGAAAGAGGTTACGATAGCCCGTGAACATGCCGGAGTGGAGGATACGTTGCTGTATGTGCCTTATATCGAGGCTTCGATGAACTGGAAATCTCTGCTTGCCGGGAATCGTCTGGTCATCGGCCGGATGTTGTTGAGGGACGGGAGCCTCCGCCTGAAAGTGGACGCCGGAGGACGCCGGAACTGGGATATTTTCCCCCGGACGGAGAAATCCTCTCCGGGTTTGCCGGAGCAGGGACGCCGAAACCGGATATTGGAGTGGAATGACCTGTCGGTCGGGAATTTACAGGTGACATACGCCGATTACCATACTTCAACCTATGCCGGCATCGAGCGTGCGGATATGCAGTTGGCAGGCAATTTTTCGGAAGATAACAACGTGTTCGAGTTGTCCGTGCTGCTGAACGGCATTTCATACAGGACACAGAACACCTCGTGGATAAACCGCACCGATGTGTCCTGGCAGGCGCTTATCACCGGTAATGGGGGAAGAAAATCTTTTCATGTCGCTAAAAATGATTTGAGCATCAACGATTTGCAGCTTGATTTGACGGGCAGCCTTGCCGTGGAGGATACGCACTGGCAGGTGGACTTGGGGTTGAATGCCCCGGACAACCGCTTTGAAAGCCTGCTTTCCCTGCTTCCCCGTCATTGGGCGGAAAAGCTGGAAGGGTGGGAGAGCGGAGGCGACTTTGGATTGGAGGCGACGGTCAAGGGAGAAGTCGGCGGAGGGCGTTGCCCGGCTTTTCATGCCGGACTCTCCGTCGGGGATGCTTTCCTCAAACATCCCGAATTGCCCGAAGCCCTTCGGCATATCCGTTTCGACCTGCAAATCGACAATCCCGGAGGTCATACGGATTCCACCCGTTTCCTCCTCCGGAAAGCCTCTTTCGATTTGGCGGGGGCTCCTTTCGAACTCTTTCTTGATGTCACGAACCCCGGACAGCCGCTGTTGGAGGGAGGCTTGAAGGGGCATATCGATTTGGCGGCTTTGGAGCGCGTTTTTCCTTTGCAGGAGATGGAACTGCGGGGGACTCTGGGGGCGGATGTCCGTTTTCAAGGGGAATACCGTTACATTGAAAAGGAGCAGTATGACCGTTTCATTGCCGTGGGGAACATCACCCTCCGGGACTTCCTTTGTGTCACTCCCCGTTTCGCCCAAGGTCTGTCCGTGCCTCGGGCGAACCTTGCCGTGACGCCTTCTTTCCTGAAACTGGAACACCTGCAAGGGAAAATACATTCCTCTGACTTTGCCCTGCAAGGCAGGATATACGACTACCTGCCCTATCTGCTCCGGAACGGGACTCTCCGGGGCGATTTCACCCTCAATTCCCGCTTGCTGAACCTGAATGAGTTCATCCTTGCCGGGAAACGAGGCGCTGCTCGTCCGAAGGGCGGGGAACCTGGAGGGGCGGAGGGTGTATTGGAAGTGCCCCGCCATGTCGATGTGCGGCTTGCGACGACTGTCCGCACCCTTCTCTTGGACCGTTTGCGGGTGGAAAACCTCACGGGAAAAGTCCGCCTGGCGGATGCCGTGGCTACCCTTGACCACCTGCATATGGATTTGTTGCAGGGCAAGATGTCTCTTGGCGGTCGGTATAGCACTGCCGACCCGCAGAAGCCGACAGTCGATTTTGACATCGACGCATCCGGTTTCGACCTGCAATCCGCTTACCGTGCCTTTACTTTCGTTCGCAAAAGTCTTCCCGTGGCAGCCTATTGTGACGGGCGCATTTCCGCCGCCATGAATTTTGCGGCGGTGCTGGACGACAAGATGAGTCCCCTGATGCACACTGCTGACGGGCGTGGCACTCTGCTCTCCGAAGGCATTGTCATACATGACAATCCCGCCATGAGGCAATTGGCTGCCGTATTCAAGAACGATGCTTTGAACCGCCTCGATATCAGTGCCCTGAAAATCGATTTTGTGATGAAGGACGGCAACATTACCGTTCCGCCTTTCCGCACCTCCCTGGCGGGCAATCCTGTGACCTTCCACGGGAACCAGTCGGTGGAAGGAGCTTTGGACTACGACCTTTCCCTGACCCTCCAACGTCAGTTTTTCGGGAAAGAGGTGGATAAACTCCTCCGCGCCATTCCCGGTGCCGACGGAATCCGGCAGATGGAACTGGATGCCCATATCGGCGGTACTCTGGCGAACCCTGTCATCACCCCTGACCTTTCCAAAGCGGTCAAAGCGGTTGCCAAAGAGGCGGAAAAAGCCCTCAAAGGAAATCTTTTGCAGGGCTTGGAAAAATTCTTCAAAAAGAAATAAGGATGAAAAAGTACCTCTTCCTTCCGTTGCTCTTCACGCTCGTTTTCGCTTGTCGGAACGAGCATGGACATGAGCCTTATATCTTCCTTCCGCAGAAGGAAAACCACCTGTCGCATCTGGCGGACGAACTGGAACTTCACATTGAAACCAACATGGATTTCCTTTTCCGCCTGATTGGGCGTTGCTCTTGGATATCCTACCAAAAAGAGGGGAATGACCTTTATTTTAAAGTAGAGGGGAATGACTCCGCCCAACCGCGTTCATGCCGTTTCTTAGTGTTGAACGAGAACTGCCATGTGAGTGACACCATCACCATCATTCAGAGCGGAAAGCCCTCCGTCGTACCGCCGTCCGACCAGGAAGATGAAGAGGACGAAAATGTGGGGGGAAACGTAGGGGACGGTGATATGGACGGTGACGATTCCGGCAGATGTGCCGCCATTACCCAAAAGGGAACCCGTTGCAAAAGGAATGCCGTCTCCGGCAGCCTCTATTGCTGGCAACATCAGGAAAAATAAGGTCTTTTATTGGGAGGATAAATGCCGTATCTCGAACCCCGTCTGGCGTTCCTCCGCACTCGTATAGTAAGGCATCAGGAACTTCACAACACCCTCCTCCACCTCCCGGTTCGGGAACCCCAACGTATAGGTGTCAAAAAAAGAAAGGCGCCTGCAAAGGCGCCTTTCCCCGTTCACTCACATTCCCCGCTTACGCTCCCACAGCCAGATGCACGCTGTCCGACGCCATCCGCCCGTTCTTCGACACCGCGAACGCATACACCCGCACCCGCTCCGCATTCCACTCCGCCGGCAGCGGGAAAGTCAAGGAACCCGACTCCCCGCGCGTATCCAGCGCCACCATACGCACCCGCTCCAGCTCCGTCTCCAGCAGCACCGCCCACACCCGGTCGTCCGGCGAGGAAAACCCTGCCTCATCCTCCTGCCCCGTCCGCACGAAGGTGTAAAGCCGCTCCGTCCCGTCATACGCCGCCGACACCTGCGGCGGAACCAGCAAACCCTCCGCCAGGCGCAGACGGCTGTAATCGATGCTTCCCGCATACCGTTCATCCACCGTCACGCTCCCTAAGTTCGCCGCCACGAAAGCATTCGACGTCGTCCCGCGTCCCACGCCCACGAATCCCTTCCGGATGACCGGCAGCACGCGCCGCCCGAAATGTCCCAGCACGCGTATCTTCGCCCGCTGCGTCAGGATTTCCGGAGTCTCCGTGTTCTTCCGTTTGAACACCTTCGACCTCACGATGTTCTTGCTTCGCGTGTACACCAAAGTCAGGTTGCCGACCGATTTGAATGCTTTCCCTAACAATACTGAATTGAATTCTGCCATAACTGTTTAAATTTAAAGGTTCATACTCTTTTAAAGGTTCATACTCTTTCTCAACTCCCCCATGTCCAAGGCGGGACCGGGGTCCTGTTTCCGCTCCGTGATGTCCGCGTGGCCCACGACGTGCCGGACGGGATAATGCCGGCACAACAACCCGCACACCTCACGCAGCGCCGCCCGCTGCCGCTCCGTGTAGCGGTGCCAGAACGTCGCCTCCTCTCCCGTCTCGTCCACATACACCTCCCGCGGGTCCACCGCCACGCCGCACTCCGCCATGAACCGACCGTCCCGGTACTCCAGCCGTCCCAGATTGTCCAGCTCGATGCCCACGGAATAACGGTTCAGGTTCGAACGGCCCTCATGCCGGCTACGTCCCGCATGCCACGCCTCCGTGTCGAAGGGCACCAGCTGGAACACCTTCCCGTCCCGGCCGATCACCACGTGCGCCGACGCCTTCACCTCCTCCCGCGCCAGGAACTCCGCCGAACTGCGGGCGCTCACCCCGGCGGTGTAATGCACCACCACCGTGTCCGGGCCCTCCAGTTTGCGCCTGTTCTTCGGGCAGACGAAGTGCTCCACCCCGCCGTCCACCAGGCGATGTTTCAAAATTTCCATCATCTCATGTTTTAAAGTTCAACATTTCATTTCCTCCACCGGAAGCGCCCGACGATATACCCGCCCAGCCCGATTTCCAGCAGGTCCCAGAACCGCGAGCCGTCCGACAGCAGCGGCAGGTCGATGAACATCCCCGCGAGGATGACCGCCGCGAACGCCAGCATCACCAGCGGGCGCCACGAACGCTGCAGCCAGTTTCCCCCGGACTCCTCCCGCACCACCACCGACTGCGCCGCCATCCGCTCATGCTCGTACTCCAGCAGCTTCATCTCCAGCTCCTGCTGCAGCCGCTTCTTCTCCGCCGAGGAGAGCGACAGGCGTTCCACGACGCCCGCCACCGTTTCCACCACCCCCTTCATGCCGCCGAGGCTTTCGGGGTGACACACAGGTAATCGCTCGGAGAATACGCCCCGCCGTCCGGCGAAGCGAAGAAGCAGTAAAGGTGCGCCCGGCGGCACCACCCTTCCCCCAGCCCGAACGTCGCCGAACGGTTCCGGCGGCAAGCCCTGATACCTTCTATCCAGAGCGGCGTGTACATCCGTCCCTCGAACAGCACCACCGCACACAGACGGTCGTGCGCCCGTTCGCCCTCCATCTCCAGGCTGTTCCGCCAGGCTACCGTCACCTCGTC
>CAJTSF010000012.1 GCA_910578985.1 uncultured Odoribacter sp.
ATCTGTGATGCGGGTCTTAGCCGGAGTTTCTATCTTCAGCCGGGGCTGTATTTTACCTCTCTGGGAGCAAAGTTGGACGTTGAGGATGTCACGGCAACCGTAAATCTTCACTATTTGCAGCTTCCTGTTCTGGCGTCCTTTCGGATTGCGTTGAGCGACCGGGTGAAAGTGCATTTGAATGCGGGACCTTATGTGTCTATCGGATTGGCTGGGAAACAGAAAGCCGAAGGCATTAAAGTCAATGCGTTCAGCGATGAGGGCGGATTGGATCGTTTTGACTGGGGATTGAGTTTCGGCGCAGGCATCGGTATCAATAAATTTTATTTCGGCTTGGGATATGACCTGGGACTGGCAAATATCTTGAACGATGAGATTTGGGATACCGACCAGGTGAAATGCAGAAACCGCAATCTCCATATCTCCGTCGGATTTAATTTTTAATTTGGACCGTAAAAATTTGAATGATGAAAACGAAGTTTTTAAATTTACTGATATTGATAGCCGGCATGGCACTTTTTGCCGGATGCAGCAAAGACGACGGGGTCAGCCCGGACGACCCGAATGCGCTCAGGACGATTAAGTTGAGCGTGGAAGCCAGAACCATCGAATTCGACTTATCAAATCGCGACCACAATGTCTCATTCCCTACGGATTTGTATATCGATTGGGGCGATGGGAGCACAACAAGTTCCAATTCGCACGCCTACTCTGTCAAGGGTACATACAATGTGACTATTCAAGCCAAGAATTTGAAATGGTTTGGGTATTCTGATTATAGCGATAGACTCCAGCAAATCGATGTAAAGGACTGCAACAGTTTGGTGGGAATAGATTTACCTGGCAATGACTTGACTTCTTTGGATGTTTCCGGCTTGGCAGCGTTGGAGTATTTGGATTGCAACTCCAATGACCTTTCCACTTTGAACCTCAAAGGATGTTCAGCGTTGAAAGAACTTAATTGTTTGAGCAACGACTTGACAACGTTGGATGTTTCCGGCTTGGCAGCGTTGGAGTATTTGGATTGCATATACAACGACCTTTCGGCAGAGGCACTCAATCAGATTTTCAAGGATTTGCCACAAAGGAAAACATTTGAAGATAAATATGGCAATACCAAGCAATCAACAATCAGGATATATGGCAATCCCGGAAAGGACACATGCGACAAAAGCATAGCGGAAAAGAAGGGATGGGAAGTGGTGTATTAATTTAATCATACCCGCTCCCGAATTTTTCGGGAGCGGGTATGTAAAACATTTGGAATCATGAATGAATATCGAAAAATGAGTATTGACGAATTGGTGACGGAGATTGAACGTTGTCCTTGTGCGTGTGGCAAATGTCATACGGATCCTCGTTATGAATATGCCCGGCGCCTTTGGTATGGCATGGGTGCCACGGAGGACAAGCGGGCAGCCTTTTCATATTTCAAAGAGGCAGCCGATTTCGGTCATGAAGGGGCACAGTGGCGAACCGGCATCTGTTATTACAATGGTGAGGGTATTCCGCAAGATTTTGAAAAAGCATTGCGATATTTTACAAAACTGTCCAAATGCCATGCACAGCAACAAGCCGCTAATTTATGGATGGGGAAATGTTATTTGAAAATTGAACAGCGGGATGAAGCAAAGGCAATGGAGCATTTATTAAAAGCGGCAAATGACAGTCGTGTATCAACGCAGGGTGATGAGGGTAGCGAAGCACAACTGCTTGTCGGAGTGTGTTATTATAGAGGTTTTATCGTGGAGCAGGATTTCACCAAAGCATTCGATTACTTTGAAAAAGCTGCCCTCTATAATCGTGACGCTTGTTATTATCTTGCAGAATGCTATCGGGAAGGGAAAGGAACAAAGGCGAATATGGAAATGTATAGATTCTGGCATAGTAAATATTTTGAATCGGTCACAGTAGGACTTGAACAAAAGGCAGATGAAATATTGGGCATAAGGGGAAATATCAACGAGTAAGAAAACTTTATAGAAACATAATATTGAAACAATAACACTATGAATGATTTACAAAGAGTAATGCGCATCGCACAAGAAGGAGGTTTTGTTGGTGATGAAGAAACATTGGATCCCTGTACTTATCGATTAGTTCACATGTTTAGAATTATGATAAATAACAAAATTCAAGCAGGGGCACCATTTAATGCAGCAGTTTTAGATATATCATACACAATAAACATAAAACAACTTATTGTTAATAACTTGTTAAGTGAATATAATCCAGAAGAGCTAAACGGAATAGATGTAGATTTATATTCAGATTGGATAATACTGCAAGCCGGTTCTAAAATTAAAGAAGCAGATCCTATTTCAATGTTTACTGCAAATTTTTTAAGGAGAATGTTTTAAATACCTGACAATTATGAATTTTCACGATTTAGTTTTTTACAGCGGTCATCATTACCGCTTTGAGAGTGGTATAGAAGTTGGCGGTGGGGCTGCCAAACGCGCCATTCGGATACAGGACAGTATTTCCGGAAATGAAGGTTATTCCGTTACCATATACGATACGGAAGAAAGTGAAGTGTTGATGGCGGACAGAGTTTCCATGTCAACCAAACCGATGAAGATTGTTTCTTCTGCTTCGGATGAAACAACCATGCGGGGGTGGGGTATATATACACATCCGTTTGTCGGCATTCAGATTCCTTATTCTAATTATGGATTGACCATATATCATCCGGGCGGAGTGATTCAAAAAATCACTTTGCATATGTTTGACAAGAATGTTGATATTGAATATAAATTTTAATTTTACGATTATGACATTTGATGAATTATGCGCAGCAGCACAACAAGGAGACCGTGACGCGCAATTTGAATTGGGAGGTTTTTGGTGGGAGCGCAACAATTATGAACGTGCTGTAGAATGGTACACATTAAGTGCCAAACAAGGAAATGTTGATGCCCAATATTCTTTAGGTGCGTATTATCACAACACGCACCAAAATGAAAAAAGTTTTTATTGGCATGAACAAGCAGCTTTGCAAGGTGATGCAGAAGCCCAAAACATTATCGGAGAATACTATCTTGACGGTACTGGAGTTAAACAAGATGAAGAAAAAGCGGTATATTGGTTTGAAAAAAGTGCCAAAAATGGTAATTCTTTATCCATGTTCCATTTAGGAGAATGTTATTATAAAGGGAGAGGAGTCCAAGCTGATACAATAATAGCTATAGATTGGTTGAAAAAAGCAGAAGCACATGGTGATCGCGATGCAGGAAGAATGTGGAAACAATTATATTACGACCCTTCCATCATGTCTATAGACAGATTATTACGTTTAAAACCGTTTAACGAGTATATGAATGCAAGTGACAAAGAAATTTAAAGTGTTGTGTGTCAAAAGGAATTGATTATGGAAAAGAACACTTTACAAAAATTTGAGATTTTAGCTCTATTGCATGAATTCAACCAACATGAACTTCAATTAACCGTATATCGCAATACTGATATCCATTTTTTACATGAAGTATTGCAGATTTTAGAGGAGATTACAGAATTCATAGAGAAGCAGAATGATGTTTTTTCTTTAAATGACATATTATCTGTGGAGCGAATTAGGGAATTATATATCCATAAAGCCAATATTTATCTGCATTTTAACACATATGAAAAAGCTTTGGAAGCTTATCAAAAAGCAAAATCATATATTTCCAAAGAAGAAAAAGATGATAAATTGCATTGGTTAAAATGTATGGACGGTATATCTTGGGTAAAGGCTCGTATGGAATTGTATGAAGATGCTTTGAAAGATTGCAATGAATTGATAAGTTATGCATTTCAAAAGGATGCATTGTTGCCTAAGTTTTTTACAGTGAGGGCTTGTTGTTACAAAGAACTTGGTCAAACTCTTTTGTCAGAAAGAGATTTTGAGATAGCAAAATGCAACCCTTTACAGGTAAAAATGGTCTTGCAGAAATTAGGTGATTATTCTTTGCCTAATGGTTTTACGGTTGAGGGGTATATGGGGATAGGAAATAGGGCTTTTGCACTCGGTTTTATTCGAGAAGCTCTTTTAATGTACGAAAATGCCATTGTCAAAGAACCAACTAATGCACAATTATACTTTGGGAAAGGAGTGATATTATCAAAGATGCAACATCATAATGATGCAATACAAGCTTATACTAATTGTCTTCAATTCGATGCGTATATGACAGATGCTTATGTAAATCGTGGAAATGAATATAGTCAATTGAGAATATGGAATTTGGCATTGCAAGATTATCAGGATGCTCTAAAAATAGACCCACACAACGAGATGGCAAAACATAATATCTGTGAACTTAATAAATGATATGAATACAATACAACTATATGAAAATAACATTTACCCATACGATTAAATTTATTGCCTTGTTGATAGTTTTGACAGGCTGTAATACTCAAACTTTTAATGTTACAAATCAAGTGTAAAAGCGATAGATAAAATCTAAAACAATGAGTAATCAAACTTTAGCTGATTCGGCTTGGGAAAATTCACAATCTCATAAATTAGAAGTTGACTATGTCATGAATATTTGTCGGGATGAAAAACAAAAAGAAGTTATTTGTCTTGACAAAGGTTATCATTTGGTTTTAGCTCCTGCAGGTTGTGGGAAGACTGATATCCTTGCGGAACGTGTTCAACGTGCAATATGCAATGGCGTAAAAGTTGAAGACATGCTTTGTCTTACTTTCACTAATCGTGCATCTCGCGGTATGCGTTCCCGTATCAAATCTGTAGCAAGAGATAACGCCAATGAGTTATTCATTGGAAATACTCATCGTTTTTGCGCCAAATTTGTTTTTGATAACAACATCATAAGTCAGTCAAGTGCCATTATGGATGAAGAAGATGAATTATCTGTTATCAATAACGTTTCAAACTATGCCATTGAAGACATCGAAGACTACGATGTTATTGAACATGCTAAAGACAAAGAGGATAAAAATGTAGCCTCACTTAATTTTGAGGAACGTAAACGTTTGAAGGCTGTGATTCAAATACAGCATTTAATGGTGCAATATCGTTGGGGGCATCCTAAATCAGTGATTATCTTTCAAGAATCCGATTTTGAAGATAATGATAAAACTCAAAGATTCTACTCTCCCCAAATGTTTTCAACACTATGTAAAGAGGCTGGAATCCCTGTTTCTATTGAGTCGCTTCTTTCTATCTATGATAATGCAGAAAATCATCTTGATTCTGATAATTTTTCTGTTGAAATGCAAAACCTCTTATGGCTTCTTGATGTTGCTAAAAAGTACGAATCTTATAAGGAAAAAGAAAATATTATAGATTTTGATGATCTTCTTCTCCTTACTTATGAATATGCGCGAAATCATCCAAATGATATACATAAATATCGTTGGATTCAAATTGATGAAGTTCAAGACTTAAATGCTCTTCAATTTGCCATTATTGATGCATTCACAGAATCCGATAATGTTACAATTTATCTCGGCGATCAACAACAAGCGATATTCTCCTTCATTGGCGCTAAACTCAATACTATCAGCTGGCTTAAAGAAAGATGCAAAGGCAATATTCATCACCTAAATAAATGCTATCGTTCCCCCAAATATTTACTTGATATCTTTAATGATTATGCTCATACAGAACTTGGAACAGATACAGACTTTTTGCCTGAACCAAATAATTTTGATAAGCCTGAACATGAAGATTTGATTGTTTATCGTGCTCAATTTGAAGATACCGCTTATAAAAAAGCAATTGAACTTGCACAAAATTATCCTAATGGTCGCACTGCCATTCTGGTTGCCACCAACAACCAGGCTGATGCTATTTCGCGTTATTGTCACCATATTCCTCATTTTAAAATTTCAGGTATTGATCTATTTTCTTTAAAACAAACAAAATTGCTTTTCTCACATCTCAATGTTGTTAATTCTGAGATAAACTTCCTTGCTTGGGCAAGAATTCTTTCTACCCTAAAACTTTTTCCAAATTATGGCATTGCTCGACAATTTGTTTCCGACCTTAAAACTATTGGGATCAATCCCTCGGACTTTCTTCTTTATCAAAACTCATCATATTTACTGGAATTCCTCAAATACTATCGTTCTCATCCTATAGTAATTTTTGATACAGAAACTACTGGATTAAACGTATTCGATAATGATATTGTTCAAATTGCCGCAACCAAGTATATTGATGGTAATGTGGATTCTCGACTCAATATTCTTCTTCATACCAATCAAAAAATTCCCCTGATGCTTGGGAAAATAGTCAATCCCCTTATTGAGGAATATGCCAACAAACCTCATTTGGAGAGAACGGAAGGGCTCAAATCATTTGTTGATTTTGCTCAAGGTTGTGTACTTATTGGGCATAACGTTCAATATGATTACAATATCCTTATCAATAATTGCAAACGAGACTTGCCAAATGTTGATATTCCCACCCTTTTCCCCATAGTTTTTGATACTCTTAAACTGACTCGGTTAATTTGTCCTTCTTTAAGATCGTATAAACTTAAAGATCTATTAGTCATATTTAATTTGACAGGTAAAAATTCACATCTTGCTGATGAAGATATTGAAGCCACTTATTCAGTTGCGGAATACTGCTTCAATAAAACATTGGTACTAAAAGATAAAATTGTATTAGCACTTGCAGACAACTCTACCGTTGCAGAACTTTTCCGTCAAAAGTACGGACAATTATATAAAGATGCCCAACTTTCTTTATATGTTCGTTTATATGAATCTGAGTCTGCAACTGTCAAAGAACTCCGTCGGGCTTATGAGTTCTTTTACAATAAGGATTTTTTTAAACTTCGCAACAAATTCAATTATATCTGTTCTTTTTTAGAAGAGTCCAAGATTATTGATAAAGCTATTGAACCCTCTCTTTATGAGCAATTAAATAATCATATCATGGATTTAAATACATTGAAAGAAGCCGATATATGCGATAGCTCAATTGTAAAGGAAAATATATTTATCACCACCGTGCATAAAGCAAAAGGTCTTGAATTCGAAAATGTTATTGTATATGGTTGCGTAAATGACATTTACCCATTCTACTCTTCAAGAGATGATTCCGATGCATGTAAGGAAGATGCACGTAAATTATACGTTGCTATCTCTAGAGCAAAGAAGCGGCTTTGTCTGTTGACATTTGATAAAAAAATAGTGTACTCTAAAAAATGGGAAAAAAACTATACATTCGACGTAAAGGATTCTCCTTTTATTTTTGGTATTTTGGATCGTCATCCATTCAAAACACGTCAAGAAAATGAATATTAAGAGGAAATGAAACCAAGTAAATATAATTAGTATGAATATGAAATACAGTTTTATTTTGATTATCGTTTTTGGGATGCTATATGGATGTGTCAGACAAAAAAAGGCGGATTCTTCTGGTGCGGAAAGTATTGAAACGCCCCAAAGTAAAACAGATACTTCGGTAGGTGTGGAAGCCGTTTCTGATTCCCTGCAAGGAGCGAAAAATGCCATTTACTATTGGAAAACCGTTTTTCGCCTGACGGAACATGACAGGCAATTTTTACAAAAGCACCATATCCGGAAAATCTATCTGCGGATGTTTGATGTAGACCGTGTAGAAAATGCGGAGGGGGAGTTAGAAGTCATTCCTATTGCCACGACTTTATTTCAAGACACGATTCCTGCCGGAATAGAAATTGTGCCCACGGTTTATATCACCACAAAAGCAATCAGGCATGATTCTGGTTTTGCAGAGTTGATGTACGCGAGAATACATGACATGCTAATGCGTCATCAGATTTGGAATGTACAGGAAATCCAGGTGGATTGCGATTGGACGGCAAGTACCCGGGATTTGTTTTTCGAGTTTTGCCAGAACTTGCGGGACATGTTGCATGCAGATAGTTTATCGCTCAGCGCCACCATACGGTTGCATCAGTTAAAGAAAAAGGTTCCTCCGGTGGATAAGGGAGTTTTGATGCTATACAATACGGGGTCGTTTTACAATCCGAAAACGGAAAATTCCATCCTCAGCTACAAGGATGTGGAAGCCTATCTGAAATCCAACGTAACATACGGATTGCCCCTCGATTTTGCATACCCGACCTATTCGTGGGGAATTTTGATGGAGGAAAAGAATTTCAGGGTAATTCTGCACGAGGTGGATTTCTCGGATACACTGCGGTATAAAAAGATGACCGGTGGAAATTATTTGGTTTTGCAGGAACATTATTTGGAAAACCATCATATTCGTGAAGGAAATATCATTCGTTTGGAAAATTCCACATTCAGCGAAATCATGCGTATCAAACGGCTCATTGCATCTAAAATGGCATCAGAATCCGGCAATACGGTTCTTTACCACCTCGATTCATTGAATCTATCAATGTTTGAAGAAAAAGAGATTAAACAAATATATACTCCAATTCCATGAGATATCTTTTTTCAATTCTTATTATACTGATTCAGGCATGTCATCTTTCTTTGGCTTGCGGTCCTTATGACAGGTCATACATGGCGGATGAATACTTTACATTTCGTATCTGTGGGGAAGATATGTCAGGAGGCGGTGTAAGATATAATCGTTCCTGGCGGGAAGATTCCCAAATGGACAATTGCCGTAGTTGGGCAAAAATCACTTCGACTGGTATTCCATTGGAAGACATCCAACAAGTCGTATACCATTGGGAATACGACCGGTTGGAAAAATTGCATGCTGATGCGAAGATTGGCAAGAAAAAAAATGACAATGCTTTTGCCGATTGGTTGATTCGAAAGAAGGACACGGAAATAACGTCATTCCTGCTTCTGGCAAAAAAATGCGAACAGACCCGGGCAAAACAATGTTCCGCCTGGTATTACCCCGTACAGGGAGATGAGGAAAATACCCTTTTGGTGGAAATTGTGGAAAAAGCTAAGAAATACAAGGGAAAACGCTTGTTTGACCGTTATACGCTTCAAATGATGCGTGCGCTTATTTCCTTGCATCAATACAATGAATGCCTGAGCATTTGGTTAAGCCGCAAGAATTCTTTTCATAAAGATGTGATAGAGGAAATGGCTAAAAACTATGCGGCAGGGGCATACTATCATATTGGTGAGATAGCAAAAGCTAAAAGAATGTTTACAGAAACCGGAGATATCTGTTCATACGTTTTCTGTATGAACAAAGAGGGGGAGACTTACGACAGATATGATATGTTACCCATTCTTTACCAAAGAGACCCAAATGATAAAAGGCTGTTTTACTTGATACAGTATATGATACATTACGACATAGAAGGATATGGACTTGATCAAAAGCATTTGAAAACATTATACGATTTCACACTCAACGTATTGGACGAAGGAAAAGCAAAAAATCTTGCCGGCTGGTATTATACAGCTTCTTATCTGTCCGATAAATTGTGTGATACGGTACAAGCTTTGAAATATATCCAACAAGCAAGGGAATTGCCTGCCGGACAAGATTTAAAAGACGCCATCCGTGTATTTGATATTTATTTAAAAGCAAAATCTGTTGTAAAATACGATGCTGATTTTGAGAATTACCTTTACAATGAATTGAGTTGGCTGGATCAGAAAATCGTTATGAATTTGGACCCTGCAACAAAAAAACGCATAATCCGATATGGAATAACCTACCGCAATTTTGGTCTCAGTCTGTATTATTGGGATGACATGATGCGTAAAATACTCCTTTCACAAGTGGTTCCCAAATGTATCGCTTCCGGTCATCAAGTTCGGGCATTGCAATTGTTGAATATGGCAGACAATCGGTTATTTAATCTTATGGGAAAGGTCTATGATTATTGCTCGGATTCTATTAGAGATTGGGGAAATTCCCAAAGAATTTGTCTTTCATATAGAAGTAGATGGCGGTTAGATTACTTCCCTTACAACGACTATGATTATGGTAACGATTTCTTCATCAATCTTGATTCACTTGGAGTGCAGCATATCGAGCGATTGATTATCCGCATGCGAAATCCGTTATGCGATTTTGACCGCTTCTTGAACGAGCGCAGCTATGTCAATATGGAATATTTCTATGAAATCATCGGGACTCAACTGTTGGCGGCTATGAGATATGAAGATGCCATTTATTATTTGAGTCAAGTATCAGACGAGTTTATGCAAACGACCAATGTATCTTTATATTATAGAACAGAACCGAAAGATTATAAATTGAACTTTGCCCAAAAGATGAGTGCTTTAGAGCAAAACATAAGAAGATTGAAAAATCCGGATGATCGGGCGGAGTGTATGCTTGCATACGCTAAAGAGTTACAAAATTCAATAGGGTCTAATTGGTATCTAACAAGGTATTATAGCGGGCATTGGTATGCCTATCCGTTTTATAGCCAATACCAGACCGATTTGTATGACAATGCGGTGAAGAAATTTGAATACATAAAACGGAAAGCATTCAAGACATTCACCGATGCAGAAAGAGCCGCTAAAGCTTGTTACGACTGGAGCTTGTATAAAACGGCTGCAACAAAATACCCTCACACGAAAACAGCGGAATATATTCGGGGGCATTGTGATATACTTGCCGACTATAAAGATGCACCCAATAAAGAATTGTATAAGGAATTTAAACGAAAAGAAGGATGGTAATCTCAATTAGCAAAAAATCCATGTTCAAACTATGCTTCTTCCGACCCGGAAATGGCTATTTTCGGAGTATATTCTTTGCTTAATGATTTTAAATGCCTACCTTTGGGGAGAAATTTAAAACCGAACAAGTATGGCAAGTATTAGAAGATTGAAGAAAGACATTGACTATTTGACATTTGCGGTGATTGCCGACAGTCTGAACTGTTTGTCTTATGGGAAGAACACAGATGATATCAGCGGGGTGGTGGAGAATGTGGTCGAGATGCGCAATACGCTGCGGCAGAGAGTGAATGCAGGGAAATGCCTGAAGGCTGCCGAAAAGAAAGCGCATTACAAGGAGGTACGCAAGGAGGTGATGGTGTCTGTGGACGGCGCGTTTACCAAATTGAGCGAGCTGGTGAAGAAAGCATAATTTCCCGCATCGGCAGAAGCCGGTGAGAGAGGATGAAACGGGATGCCCCGTGGGATTGGTCGAACCATTCCACGGGGCATTGTAATTATATGATGTTCATTTGGTTTTACATTTTACGCAGTGGACTGAGAATTTTTACGCAGTGCAAAGATAATATTTATTCCAACATGGAATCGTGGCGGGTGACTTTCATGACGCCGGGGATGTGCTTGAGGCGGGAGATGAGTTGGTCGAGGTGCTCGGTGGTGTCGATGAGGACGGTGATGCTGCCGTCGAGGATGCCTTCGGCGGAGTTGATGGAGATGCCGCGGAGTTTGGCGTGGGGGTCTTTGCCGATGGTTTCCGTGACTTTGGTGACGATGGCGGGCTCGTCTTTGCCCATGAGGGTGAGGACGGTCTGGTAGGAGGTGGCGCCTTCGTTGGTCCATTGGGTATTGACGATGCGGTAGGGGTAGCGGTGCATGAGTTCGATGGCGTTTTTGCATTGGCTGCGGTGCACCTTGATGCCTTCGCCGATGGAGACGAAGCCGATGATGTCGTCGCCGTAGACGGGGTTGCAGCAGCGGGCGAATTTGTAGTCCACGTTATCGACGTGGCGGTCGATGAGGAGGACGTCTTCGCCGGTCTGGCGGGTGTCTTCGACTTTGACGTCTTTGCGGGGGAGGACGGCGGGGGCTTTGTCGTCGGGGCGGGTGAGGATGTCTTTGATTTCGGCGGGGGAGTGCTTGCCGATGGCGATGCCGTGGTAGAGGTCGAGGGCGAATTTATATTTGTAGTGCTGCATGAGTTTGCGGATGATGTCGTCCGTGAACTCGATTTTCCAGTTTTTGAGGCGGCGCATGAGGGTCTCCTTGCCGATGTCCGCCTGGTGGTTGAGTTCCTCGTTGAGGAACTGGCGGATGCGGTTGCGGGCTTTGGAGGTGACGGTGAAGGTGAGCCAGTCGGCTTTGGGGGTTTGGTTGGCGGCGGTGATGACGGATATCTGGTCGCCGTTTTTGAGGAGGTAGCGGAGGGTTTCGTTTTTGTTGTTCACGATGCCGCCGATACATTTGTTGCCGACGTTGGAGTGGATGGCGTAGGCGAAGTCGAGGAGGGTGGCGCCTGCCTGGAGGGTGATGAGGTCGCCTTTTGGGGTGAAGACGTGGACCTCCTTGTCCTGGAGGTTGATTTTCATGTCGTCGAGGAGGTCGATGGCGTTGTCTTCGCTGCTTTCGAGGATTTCGCGGAGTTCGTTGAGCCAGTCCTCGATGACGGAGTCGGCGGTGCCGCCTTTGTATTTCCAGTGGGCGGCGAATCCCTTTTCGGCAATCTCGTCCATGCGTTCGGTGCGTATCTGGACCTCGACCCAGCGGTTGCGGGGACCGAGGACGGTGGTCTGGAGGGATTCGTAGCCGTTGGATTTGGGGACGGATATCCAGTCGCGGAGGCGTTGTGGGTTGGGGGTGTAGCGGTCGGTGACGATGGAGTAGACGCGCCAGCAGTCGGGTTTTTCGTTGTCGCCGGTGCTGTCGATGATGAAGCGGAGGGCGAAGATGTCGTATATCTCTTCGAATTCCACCTGGCTCTTACGCATCTTGTTGAGGATGGAGGCGATGGTTTTCGTGCGGTATTTCATTTTGTAGCGGATGCCCCGGCGGTCGAGTTCGGCGGTGATGGGGGCGGCGAATTCGGCGATGTAGGCTTCGCGGGCGCTTTTGGATTCGCGGAGCTTATGCTCGATTTCGGCGTAAAGGCGGGGGTGAGTGTAGCGCAGGGAGCGGTCTTCCATCTCCGATTTGATGTTGTAGAGCCCGAGGCGGTGGGCAAAGGGGATGTATATGTAGTCGGTCTCCTGGGCGAGCTGTTTCTGTTCGGGTTCGGGGAGGGCGTCCGCCTGGCGCAGGGCGTAGAGTTTTTCGGCGAGGAAGATGAGCTGCACGCGGATGTCCTGGGCGAAGCCGAGGAGGAGCTTGCGGAAGTTGTCGGAATCGACGATGCGCTGGGTGGCGTAAATGCGGCTGATGTCCAGGAGCCCTTTGACGATTTGCCACACTTTGGCGCCGAAGCGTTCCTGCACTTCGGGGAGGGTGAGGTGGCCTTTCTCGACGGGCTTGTGGATGAGGGCGCAGATGATGGAGGTGCGTCCCAGGCCGATTTCGCGGGTGAGGATGAGGGTGATGTCGAGGATGCGGAGGAGCTCGCCGGTGTCGATGCCGGAGGGGAGCTGTTCGTTTTCGAGGGTGATGTCGAAGGCGCTGCGGATGAGGCGGGTGTCCTCGCGGGTGATGAGATTGCGGCAGGAACGGAGTACGGCGGCGTATTTGCGGACGATTTCCAGGCGGATTTCCCGGGAGGTTTGGATGTCGGTGGTCATAAGTGATGTTTTGGAATGGTTTGACGGGTTCAAAAATAACGATTTCTTTTGAAGATTTTTGGAATGGAAGTTTTATTTTTGTGCAAATATTCAGAGATTCAGGAAGAGATGAAAAGGGGAATGCTTGTTTTATGGGTTTGTTGTTGGTTGGGGCTGGCACCGGCGGTGCATGCGCAGGATGTGAAAATGCTGACGGCGGAGATGGAGACGGTGTTCAAGAGTCTGCGCCCGGCGGAACGGAAGGCGTTGGCGGAGGGGTATGCGGCGGTGATGACGTCGCCGGATTGGCCCGCTGCCGTGCGGGACAGCATTGCGGCGGCATTCCGGGGATTGCAGGGGCTGCACGTGGCGGTGTCGCCGGAGTTGCGGAATTTCGTGGTGTGCGTGAACAGTTTTTTCCGGCGGGGGGAGAGGGAGAATCTGGAGGTGTGGCTGGAGGGATTGCAGCGTTTGCTCTCTTCGACGGAACGGAAACGGGTGGAGGTGAAGGCTTACCTGGAGGAGACGGTGACGGTGGCGGAGGAGCAGGTGGTGTGGGACGGGAGCAGCCACCGCTGGTGGGTGGACGGCAGGCTGGAGTGGAAGGCGGGCGTGCCGTTGCGCATCGATTTCCAAAAAGGGAACCTGATGTGTTCCACGCGCAAGGACACCATTTGCATCCGGGAGACCTCGGGCACCTATCTGATGGGGGCGGCGGAGTTGGAGGGGAGCGGCGGTTTTGTGCAGTGGGACAATGGGGAGGCGGAGGTGACGGCGGACCTGTCGCGTTATGTCATCCAGTTGAAACTGTCGGGCTATGCGGCGGATTCCGTACTCTTCCACCATGAGGAGAAATACGGGCGCCCGCTGGCGGGGCAGTTGAAGGACAACGCCCTGAAATACGCGCGGAATGCGCAGACACCTTATCCCGAGTTCGCCTCTTACGATTTGGACATTTCCCTTTTGGGCATATTCGAGCAGATTTCTTTCCGGGGCGGGGTGGAGTACCGGGGGAGAAAGTTTTTCGGGACGGGTACGGCGGAGCATCCGGCGTTGTTGCATATCGTCCCGAACGACACGATACGCATGGAACTGCGCGCCAAGCGCTTCGACTTCGACTCCCTGCGGGTGGTCGGCGGGCAGACGGCGATGGAGATTACGATGGATTCGGGGCAGATTGTCCACCGGAACGTGACCTTTTCCTATTCCATCCCGCAACGGGCCGTCAGCGTCAAGCGCATCAGCGAGCAGAGCCTCCAGGCGCCTTTCCGGGACACCTACCACCAGATTCTTTTCGGGGTGGAGGAGATTTACTGGCAGCTGGACAGCGCCTATATGGAGATGCGGATGAGCAGCCGATCCGGCTTGTTCAAGGCGTCCATCGAGTCGATGAACTTTTTCAGCGACGAGGTGTATGATGACATCCAGGGACTGGACGAGGTGAATCCGTTGAACGGGCTCCTCAAGTGCTCCCGGGCATTGGGCGAGAACACCTTCACGCTTAGCGACTACGCCGGTTTCATGCGCAAGCCGGTGGATCAGCTGCGGCGGCAGATTGTCCTCCTGTCCTACAATGATTTCGTGGATTACAACGAGGCGG
Source organism: uncultured Odoribacter sp. (assembly GCA_910578985.1). Taxonomy (GTDB): domain Bacteria; phylum Bacteroidota; class Bacteroidia; order Bacteroidales; family Marinifilaceae; genus Odoribacter. The sequence goes on from CAJTSF010000012.1 coordinate 14,932, forward strand.
CGGACGAGGTGACCTTGAAGCGGCGCCTTTTCGATTACACCAAGGCGCGGGTCGGCAAGCAGGATTACGACAACATCCGTTTCCTCTCCTCTCCTGACAGGTCGAGGGTGATTGCCCGTTTCGACGTCCGGAACTACAACCTGCACATCAGCGGGGTCGAGCACTTCCTGATCAGCCGGGCGCATAACATCTACGTGGAGCCGTTCGACGGGCAGGTGGTGATGATGAAGAACCGCGACATGCTGTTCAACGGCAAGCTGAACGCCGGGGTGTTCAACATGTACGGGCGGGAACTGTTCTTCTCCTATGACAAATACACCATCAACCTTCCCCAGGTGGACTCCGCCGCCATGTTCATGGCAGGACGCGAGGGGCAGGGCAGGGGGAAACGCATCAACTCCCTCATCCGGGAAATCGAAGGGGAAATCCTCATCGATTCGCCCGACAATAAAGCCGGCAAGAAGCGGGAGGCAGGCTTCCCCGTCTTCAACTCCACCAAGGAGTCCTACGTCTATTTCGACGAGCCTGCCATCCAGGGGGGACAGTACCACCGCGACAGCTTCTACTATTGCATCGCGCCCTACACCATCAAAGGCATCAACAACGCGGACGGCATCCGCTATGCCTTCGACGGGACGCTCTATTCCAACATCGTGGAACCGATACGCGACACCCTGCGCCTCCTCGAGGACAACGCGCTGGGCTTGAAATACGAAACGCCTGCCGACGGCTTGCGCCTCTACGGGAAAGGACGCATCACCAGCCGGATGACGCTTAACCGCCGCGGATTCATTGCCGACGGGCAGGTGGACATGAACGGCAGCCATTTCGATTCCGACACGATACTGTTGCTGCCAGCCCGGATGACTGCTCGGACGAAGAAAATCGCCGTCGATGCCGTGCCCGGCAAACGCCCGGCGGCAGGCGGGAAAGAGGTCGGCGTGGAATACGTGACCGCCAACGGCGTCCTGCATGCCCAATCGACGGGCACGCCGTTCGACGTCTACGCCGGGCGCGTCAAGCACACCGGTTCCCTCCTGGTCTCCGACCGCATGATGGACGCTTCCGGGCGGCTGACGGTCGAGGGGGCTACTCTGGATTCCCGCCTGTTCCATCTGCGCGACTCCCTGCTGGAATCCGCCGGCACAGCGCTGAACTTCACCTCCGTCCTCAACAAGGACATCCACATGAACACCTCCGACGTCGCCGCGACCATCGACCTGGCTGCCAACAAAGGAACCTTTGTCAATAACGCCAAGGACAACCGCGTGGACTTCACCTCCTGCCGTTACAGCTGTTCGTTCATGCACGCCACCTGGTACATGCAGGAGGCATACCTCAACATTGGCGTCGAGGAACCCTCGATGCTCGCGGAAATGTGGCGCACCGAGGATGAGAAATTCCTCCCCCATGCCGGGCGCAACATGTTCATCTCCACCAATCCCGCGCTGGACTCCCTGCGCTTCATCGTTCCCCTGGCGAAATACGACCTCAAGGAAGGCAACATCGAATGCCGCTGGATTAACCACATCGACCTCGCGAACGGGCGCTTCTATCCCGCCGACGGCGACCTCTCCATCGCCACGGACGGCACCATCGCCGAGCTGGAGGGGGGCAAACTCCTGTGCGATCGCGGCGATCTCTCCAAAGTGCTCACCGGCGTCTCCTTGAAGCTCGTCGGGCGTAACCGCTTCAGCGGTTCGGGGGACTACCTCTACGTCAGCGAGGAGAAGAAGAAAACCCCCATCCGCTTTTCCGAAATCGGCGTGGACACCTCCCGCCTCATCTTCGCCAAGGCGGCGCTCAAGGAGGAGGAGGCGCTCGCGCTGAACGACGCTTTGCGCTTCAAGGGCGACATCACCCTCTTCTCCCGCCTGCCGCACCTCCATTTTTCCGGCTACGCGGGCTTGACGCTTGCCGACACCTGCCTGAAACACAACTGGGTCGAGGTCAAGAGCTTTTTGGACGCCGCGCACATCCGCATACCGGTGGAAGTCGAAAACCACAACGACGCCCGCCAACGCATCTACAACGGCATCTACCTCTACTCCGACCGCGCTTTCCGCCCCTATGCCGCCTTCCTCGGCAACCGCCGTTTCTATAAGGACGACCTGCTCATCGGGGGTAAGGGGACGCTGGAATGGTCGCGCGGCATGCGCCAGTACGTGATTTCCGACACGGCGGTGAACGGCTACTACCGCTTCCGTTACGACCCCGAGAACTCCGCCATATCCGCCACCGGGCAGATAGACTGCTCCCTGGGCATCCCCGGCGTGCGGCAGAAGATGGCAGGGGACATCTCTTTCGACCTCAAAGGCAACCGCCTGGAGATGAAAGACCTGCTCTTCACCCTGGACTTCCCTCTCACGGGACGCATGGAGACCGTCTTCTTGCGGGACTTCACCGAGAAAAAGCTGAAGACCATCTACGCCGGCAACCGTCTGAAACTCAAACTCTACACCTTCTACGACAAGTCCGCCCTTCCTCATGTCGAAAAGCAACTGGGCGCCTCCTCCAACAACGTCCCCGACTCCCTCGACCGCCTGTGGGTGTTCGACTCCCTCCGTTTTGAGTGGGTTTCCAAGACACACTCCTATGTCGCCAACGGGCAGGCGCACATCGTCGCCCTGCGCGGCAAGCCTGTCGAAAAGACCATGAATGTCAAGATGGAGATGATGCGGAGCCGCGGCGGCAACCAGCTCTTCCTCTACGTCTATGACGACAAAGTGTGGTACTACTTCGAATTTTCCGATCAAAGCCTCTACACCCTCTCCTCCGATGAGGAATACAACGAAATCGTGCGGACGGAAAAGCCCGAGAAGAAGATGATGCGCGACGGCGACGGCGGGCTCCTGTACACCATCACGATTTGCCCCCCGTCGAAGAAAGAACGTTTCCTGCAACGAGTAAAATAACCGAGATATGACACAGAAAGAAAGATACAACGGCGTATTAAGCTGGTTCTCCGAACACATGGGGCTTTCCGAAACGGAGCTCCATTACACCAACCCCTATGAACTCCTGGTGGCGGTCATCCTTTCCGCCCAGTGCACCGACAAGCGCGTGAACATGACCACCCCCGCCATCTTCGACCGTTTCCCCACCCCCGCCTCCATGGCGGCAGGCACGGTGGAGGAGATTTACGAACTGATTAAATCCATATCCTACCCCAACAACAAGGCGCGCAACCTCCATGCCATGGCGGTCAAGCTCACCGAAGAGTTCGGCGGCATCGTCCCCGAGGACATGGACCTGCTGCAAACTCTCCCCGGCGTGGGGCGCAAGACGGCGAACGTGATGATGGCCGTGGCGTTCGACAAGCCCGCCATGCCGGTGGACACCCACGTCTTCCGCGTCACAAACCGCATCGGGCTCGTCCGCAATACCAAAACCCCCATCGAAACCGAGAAGGAACTCGTCAGGCACATCCCCGCCACCATCCTCTCCACCGCCCACCACTGGTTCATCCTCCACGGGCGCTACGTCTGCACCGCCCGCAAGCCCAAATGCGCCGAATGCGGCATCCGCCCCTGGTGCAAATTCTCCGCCGACAACCCGCAGTAAAACGCGCATCGGACGCCTGAAATAACGCTTTTTCTTCGATCCCTCTTCTCCCTTACTCCCGCAAGGGTTTCCGAGGGGTCACTTCAAGATCACCTATTGATCATCTATTGATCACCTTTTGGTTACCTATTGGTTAGGCAAAAGGTGAGTGATGGATGAAGGGGGATTATGGAAAAATACCCCTTGAAGTGAGTGCATCAGGTCAGGGAGATGCCTTGAAACGGGGTGGAAAGTGCCTTGAAATGGGATATTCCCGTTGCATGGTCGATTCACGTTCCATTCTCTTCCGACGGTGATGGTCTGAATATGGGGGGAGTATGGGAGGTGAATGGGGGGTGTTCCATGAGAACACCGTGATAACAGCCTGCAAGGAGCGTGGGAAGAGTGTAGGATCGTAAGGCATCTTTTGCTTGCTGTCTTATTTTTTTTATTGATAGACTTTCAAAACTAAAAATATATTCTTACTTTTGTCGTTGGAAAGGATAAAAATTGTTTAATCTTTTCAAATTAAAATGTGATAGTAGAGAATTTAGGTATGAAATATAAAAAAAGCATCTATGAAAATTGTACAGAAGACTGTTTTATTAGGTTTTGTGGGATTGTTATTCTGTGCTTGCAGTAGCCAGAAATACAGTTTGAGCAAAACGATTTGGTTTAATTTTTCTCCTGCAGAGAAAGATGGTAAGAAAGGTAGTGTTGTCACAAGTTTGTATTTTACTTCAGAAAATACGGTGGATATTTATAGCTCCGTTGTCGTTGATACGATGGTGTTGGTAAAACCGTTTATGTGGGCAAAGGGCAAATATTCAACCTTGGAAAGTTCTCGTCAAGGAACTGATTTGTCCATAGAAGCGATTACATTGAAAAAGGATACAATTTTATATCAAGGTATGTATCAAAAGGATAAGACAATGATTTTGGTTTCCGATTCTGTTGCCAACGTATTTAATATAATGCCCGATGTTCAACTTCCTTAAATTGTAAGAATATGAAAAGAGTTATAAAGTTCATCCCGATAGTTTTTTGTTTATTGTTGAGCCTTGGTTCTTGCGATGTATTCAGACAAGTTGTCAGAGATACGGCGGTGGGATGTAGTGCAGCTATTATACGTGAGAGTGCAGTAAAGGACGGAATGGATGGTGATGAAGCAAGAATGATGGTGAGTGAGGTTTTTGAAACTATCGGTTTAGACAGGCAATCGGCGGATATTGGTATGGCATGGAGGGATGGCGTATTAAATAAATACGATAAGCAAAATATCATCGGGGATTATGTCATGGATGCAGTCGGAGAGGTTTCGGGAACACCGGAGGTGTTGGGACAGCTGAAACAGATAAAATCTGAGCAGCTTAATTATTTAAGTGCACGGAAAAATCTTACAGACCGTGCGAAAGAGATGAATACTGTTGTTTCTAAACAGGAGTTACAGGAACTTGTAAATAGAAGAAACCAAGCTTATTTTGATGTAGGTTATGATGCTTACCAATGTGCCAAAGAACGTAGGGCGAAAGCTGTAGCGGAGAAATTGGCTCTTCGGAATCAATTATTGGAACAGGATTATGATGATGTTCAATTGGCAGATGAAGTTGCCGGAACTATTATAGCTATCCAGGAAGCAACAGACTTGTCGGAGGAAGAGAAGGCGTCCTGTTTGCGTAAGTTAGGTTTTAATAATATTAAAGAGGTGGAAACAGCTGTATCCGAAAGTCTGGAAACAGCACAACAGCCTCTTGAGGTTGAATATAGAGCCATAGAGAAAGAAAAGGTTGTGAAACAGTTGGAATCAATACGAATTGACGAATTTATTTTTAATAGGGTCTTTTTTACAAAAGAACAAAAACTGAAATTGGATAGAGTTGCTGACATTTTGAATCAGAATCCGGGAATAAAAATTTGTCTTGTGGGGCACACTTGTGAAATCGGAGGGGGAGAGATTAACCAGAAAGTCGGATTGCAGCGTGCGGAGTCGGGTAAAGAATATCTTATGAAAAAAGGAATTGCTTCAGAACGAATTCTAACGGATAGCGAGGGGGACACCCAACCGCTTGTGCCCAATTCTTCGGACATAAATCGAGGTCGGAATCGTAGATTGGAAATTGTTGTCATGGATTGATAGCAGAAAGTAATTATTCATTAAAAAATAGATGCCTATGGAATAGAAATGCTTGTTTAGCATATGGGGAGTAGCTAATTTATCCATGATGTCCCGATATGTCTTAAAGCTAAATGTCATGGATGATAATTAAAATATTTATTAAAAGTCTTAATTGTAAAATAAAATTACTATGAAAAAATTATTATTTATTTGTTTGATGGCGATTTCATCTTTATTCGTGTTTGCTGATGGAGGAAAGATTTCATGTAAAGTAATAGGAAATAAAGCTGTTACGGTTACAACTCCGATAGTAGATGGGAATTCTGGTAGTGTTTGCGTTGTGCTTAAATTAACAGAAAAACATGACAAAGCTGTCACCGTTATAGTTAATGTTCTGGATAATGAGAACAATATCGTTGCAACAGACACGTACACATTTGCAGTTGGGGTGACTGGTGGCAGCTTGGTAATTAGTAATAGTAATATCAAGAAAGGGGAAAAATATAAAATTAGAATCAGTAATGTTTCTTGTCAATAACTAATCGGATCAAAATTTTGTTTTCAGATTGTTTGATGAATTTCAAGCAATTTGAAAACAAAAATAATCCAATGCCATTAAAAATGTTATGATGAAAAAGTTATTTTATTTGGGATTATGTTTTGCCTTGTTTATAGGGTGTAACAAAGATGATGACAATAAGTTGGTTGTCGGTAAAGATTTCACGGAGAAAGAGGTTTCCGGTCTTTCTTTTGATATGGTGTATGTGAAGGGCGGCACGTTCCGGATGGGAGCGACTGAGGAGCAGGGGGAGGATGTTTATGATAGGGAAAAGCCTGTTCATTTGGTTACTTTGTCTGATTATTACATGGGTAAGTATGAAGTGACACAGGAATTGTGGGAGGCGGTGATGGGCACGACTTTGGAGGAGCAGCGTGATAAAAAGGATAAAGATGGGGCGCTTCGTGGTCAGGGGTCGGATTATCCGATGTATTATGTGAATTGGGAAGAGGCGCAGGCTTTTGTGAAGAAGTTGAGTGATTTGACGGGCAGGAATTACATATTGCCAACGGAGGCACAATGGGAGTATGCTGCTCGTGGTGGAGTGAAGAGCAAGGGGTATAAATATAGCGGGAGTAATGAGATTGACGATGTGGCGTGGTATAGTGGTAATGCAAAAAGTTCTACTCATCCCGTTGGCACGAAGAGCCCTAATGAGTTGGGCATTTACGACATGAGCGGGAATGTGTGGGAGTGGTGCAGCGACTGGTTTGGAGAATACTCTGATGCAGCGCAGACCGATCCTGTTGGTCCTGTAAGCGGCTCCGACCGCGTGTACCGCGGCGGCAGTTGGAACGGCAGTGCGAGGAACTGCCGGGTGTCGTATCGGTACCTCAACTACCCGAGCCACCGCAGCAACTCTCTGGGGTTCCGGGTTGCCCTGCTTCCGTGAGTTGTCTACGGATTTCCGTTCTCTTTGCACTAAGCAAGGAGGAAGCCGCAGGATGATGGAGTATGCCAGGGAGCGAACGGAGTGAAGCGGACAGGCATACGGAACCCAGGTGATCCAGAAGCGATCCAGATTGATCCAGAAGTGATCCAGGCACTGTGAAATCTTGGGGAATGCAAGATGGCGACCGATTATTTTTTGAATTCGTGATATAGTTTCACGAATTCTTTTTATTTTTGTGCGAAGTGTGAAAAACAGGCAGAAATTATGATAGTTGCAGTAGACGGATATTCATCCACGGGAAAAAGTACGGTCGCGAAGTTGATTGCGGCGCGTTTGGGATTGACTTATATCGATACGGGGGCGATGTATCGGGCGGTGACGCTGGAGGCGCTGCGGAGGGGGCTGATTGACGGGGAGGGACGTATCGATGAGGAGGGGTTGAGGGGGTGTCTGGGGGAGGTGCGTGTCGGGTTCAGGTATAACGAGGAGAGGGGACAGAGTGAGACGTGCCTGAACGGGGAGACGGTGGAGGAGGAGATTCGGGGGATGCGGGTGGCGGACCGGGTGAGCGGGGTGGCGGCGCTGGGGTTTGTGCGGGAGTTCCTGGTGGGGCAGCAGCGGGAGATGGCACGGAGCGGGGATGTGATTATGGACGGGAGGGACATCGGGAGCGTGGTGTTCCCGGAGGCGGAGGTGAAGTTTTTCATGACGGCTTCGCCGGAGGTGAGGGCGGAACGGAGGTATCGGGAGTTGCTGGCGAAGGGCACGGAAGTGAGCTACGAGGAGGTGAAGGCGAATGTGGAGAAGCGGGATTACATAGACAGCCACCGGGAGGTGGGTCCGCTGCGGCGGACGGAGGATGCGGTGGTGGTGGACAACAGCGATATGACGGTGGAGGAGGTGGTGGAGATGATGGTGGGAATCATCCGCGAGCGGACGGGCAGGAGGGGTGAAAAGGAGGGAGGGCGCGTATGACGGTGGAAATAGACGAGCATTCGGGGTTTTGCTTCGGGGTGGTGAATGCCATCCGGAAGGCGGAGCAGGAGTTGGAGCGGGGGGAGCTTTACTGCATCGGGGACATCGTGCACAACGATTTGGAGGTGCGGAGGTTGGAGGAGAAGGGGTTGCGCACCATCGAGCACGGGGAGTTCGCGGGGTTGCGGGATTGCCGGGTGCTGTTCCGGGCGCACGGGGAGCCGCCGGAGTCTTACCGGACGGCGCGGGAGAACGGGGTGGAGGTGATTGATGCGTCGTGCCCGGTGGTGCTGGATTTGCAGCGGAGGATACGGGAGGCGTACGAGGCGGTGAGCGCGGAGGAGGGGCAGGTGGTGATTTACGGGAAGCGGGGGCATGCGGAGGTGGTGGGGCTGGTGGGGCAGACGGGGGGGAAGGCGGTGGTGGTGGAGAAGGAGGAGGATTTGGAGCAGGTGGATTTCGGGCGGAAGGTGGTGCTGTTCTCGCAGACGACGCAGAACCTGGAGGGCTTCCGGCGGATTGCGGAGTGGATGAGGGAGCGGGGCGGGGAGCGGGTGGTGGTGCACGACACGATTTGCCGGAAGGTGGCGAACCGGATTCCGCAGTTGAAGGAGTTCGCAGGGCGGCATGACGTGGTGATTTTCGTGAGCGGGGAAAAAAGTTCGAACGGAAGGCAGCTTTTTTCCGTATGCAAGGAGGTGAACCCGCGGAGTTATTTCGTGCAGGAGGCGGCGGACGTGACGGCGGAGATGACGGCGGGGGCGGAGAGCGTGGGCATCAGCGGGGCGACATCGACGCCGAGGCGGGTGATGGAGGAGATACAGCGAAAGATTGAGAGACAATAAAATTCGGATACGATATGGGAAAGATTAAGAGAATCGGTGTGCTGACTTCCGGGGGGGATGCCCCGGGAATGAATGCCGCGATACGGGCGGTGGTCCGTGCGGCTATTTTCAACGGTTGCGAGGCGTATGGCATTTACGGGGGATACCAGGGGTTGATCGAGGGGGATATCAGGCGGCTGGAGTCGCGGGATGTGGGGAATATCATCCAGCGGGGAGGGACGATCCTGAAGTCGGCGCGTAGCCAGGAGTTCAGGACGGAGGAGGGGCGTGCGAAGGCGGCGGAGCAGTTGAAGGAGAGGGGGATATACGCGCTGGTGGTGATCGGGGGGGACGGTTCTTTTACGGGCGCCAAGTATTTCGTGCAGGAGCACGGCATCCAGGTGGTGGGGATTCCGGGGACGATCGACAATGATTTGTACGGGACGGACTCGACCATCGGCTACGACACGGCGGTGAATACGGCGGTGCAGGCGGTGGATAAAATCAAGGACACGGCGAGCGCGCACAACCGCCTGTTTTTCATCGAGGTGATGGGGCGCGATGCGGGGTTCATCGCTTTGCGCACGGCGATTGCGACAGGGGCGGAGGCGGTGCTGGTGCCGGAAATCGAGACGGACCTGACGGACCTGTACCATTTCATCGAGCAGGATTACAACCCGAAGGATTCGAGCGGCATCGTCATCGTGGCGGAGGGGGAGAAGTCGGGAGGGGCTTACAGCATCGCGGAGAAAGTGGCGCAGGTGCATCCGAACTACGACATCCGGGTGTCGGTGCTGGGGTATATCCAGCGGGGCGGCTCGCCGTCGCAGTTCGACCGGGTGCTGGCGAGCCAGCTCGGGGTGGCGGCGGTGGATGCGTTGCTGGATGACCAGAACAGTGTCATGGTGGGCATCATGAACCGGGAAATCGTGCATGTGCCCTTCAACAAGACCATCAAGCACACGAAGGATTTGAATCCGGAGTTGCTGTCGATGGTGAGAATATTATCCGTGTAGGTTTGGAAAGGTATGCCGATGTCATAGTGCCCCTCGCGGTGGAGGGGATGTTCACTTATGCCGTCCCTGCGGCGCTGCGGGAGCAGGTGGAGGTGGGGGCGTTGGTGCTGGTGGCGTTTGCGGGGAACAAGCGGTACACGGCATTGGTGGTGCGCGTGCACGACAGGAAGCCGGAGGGGGTGGAGGTGAAGGAGGTGGAGGGAATGGCGGAGGAGCGGGTGAGGCTGTCGGAGGGGCATGTGCGGTTTTTGTCGTGGGTGGCGGCTTATTATATGGCGACCCCGGGGGAGGTGATGAAGGCGGCGTTGCCGGTGGTGTTCCGGCTGGAGAGCTATACGGCGGTGACGCGGACGGAGGAGGAGCCGGATTACGGGACGCTGACGGAGGGGGAACGGAGGATGGCGGCGTTTTTGAAGCCGGGGGAGTATGTGGCGGTGAAGGATGCGGAGAAGTGCCTGAATCTGCGGAACGGGATGGCGGTGGTGAGGACGTTGATGGCGAAGGGGGTAGTGCGGGTGAAGGAGACGGTGGACGAGCTGTTCCGGGAGAAGCGGGAGACGGTGGTGCGCTGGGCGTCGGCGTTCACGGAGGAGGAGTTGGGCAGGGTGCTGGACGGGTTGAAACGGGCGGCGGGGCAGTACCGGATGCTGTGCCGGTGGATCGAGATGGAGCGGGAGGAGATGGAGCGGGGGGAGTTCCTGGCGGCGTGCGGGTTGTCGGCGGCGGTGTTGAAGGGGTTGTGCGAGAAGGGGATACTGGCGCAGGAGGAGCGGGCGGTGAGCCGGTTCGGGGGGCAGGAGGAGCAAGGGGAGGCGAACGGTTTGTCGGCGGAGCAGGGGGAGGCGTTGCAGCGGATACGGGAGGGGTTTGCGGAGCGGGATTGCGTGCTGTTGCAAGGGGTGACCTCCTCGGGGAAGACGGAGGTGTATATCCATTTGATACGGGAATATCTGGAGCGGGGGAAGCAGGTGCTGTATATGTTGCCGGAGATTGCTTTGACGGTGCAGATTGTGCGCCGGTTGCAGCGGGTGTTCGGGCAGCGGGTGGGGGTGTATCATTCGGGCATGTCCGACCAGATGCGGGCGGAGCTGTGGCGGAAGCAGTGCAGCGAGGAGCCTTTCGGGCTGATACTGGGGGTGCGTTCGTCGGTCTTTCTGCCGTTTGCGCGGTTGGGACTGGTCATTGTGGACGAGGAGCACGACGCTTCCTATAAGCAAAAAGAGCCTGCGCCGCGTTATAACGGGCGGGATGCCGCCATCATGCTTGCCAAGATGGCAGGGGCGAAGGTGTTGCTGGGTTCCGCGACGCCTTCGTTCGAGTCCTATCGGAATGCGCAGGCGGGAAAGTACGGGTTGGTGGAGCTGAACGTCCGATATGGCGGGGTGCGGATGCCGGAGACGGTCATGGCGGATTTGAAGGAATTCCGGCGCAAGAAGCTGATGCAGGGGAGTTTTACCCCTTTGCTGGCGGAGGAGATGCGGCGGGTGCTGGCGGAGGGGATGCAGGTGATTTTATTCCAGAACAGGCGGGGATATTCTTCCTATATCCAGTGCGACCGGTGCGGTTCGATACCGAAGTGCCGGCACTGCGATGTGAGCCTGACCTATTATAAGCGGCGGAATGCCTTGGTGTGCCGTTACTGCGGGGCGGTAGTCCCGATGCAGGAGCGTTGCGGGGCGTGCGGGGAGGGGTGCTACCGGGAGCGTACTCCGGGGACGGAGCGGGTGGAGGAGGAGGTGGAGCGCCTGTTCCCGGGCAGCCGGGTGGCGCGCATGGACTTGGACGTGATGGGCAGCAAGGCGCGTTTCCGGCGGGTGATACAGGATTTCGAGCAGGGAAAGACGGACATTTTAATCGGGACGCAGATGGTGACGAAGGGGCTGGATTTCGAGCGGGTGAAGCTGGTGGGGGTGATGGATGCGGACAGCATGGTGAACTTTCCGGACTTCCGGGCGGAGGAGCGGGCGTATTGCATGCTGATGCAGGTGAGCGGGCGTAGCGGGCGGCGCGGGGAGCGGGGGAAGGTGGTCATCCAGGCTGCCGATGCGGGAAACCGGGTGTACGAGCAGTTGCAGCACGGGGATTATGCGTCGTTTTACCGCTTGCTGGCGGATGAAAGGAAGCTGTTCGCGTATCCTCCTTTCGGGCGTTTGATTCAGGTGGAGCTGAGGCATCGGGAGTCGGCTGCGGTGCGGCATGCCGCGAACCGGCTGGCGAGGGGGTTGCGGGAGAAACTGGGGAATCGGGTGTGCGGTCCGGCAGAGCCCGAGGTGGCACGCATCGGAGGGATGAACCGGGTGGTACTGTTGCTGAAAATTGAGCCGGAGACCTCCGTGTCTGCCGTAAAAGCCTGGCTGAAAGAGGAAATCGGACGCCTGAAAGAGGACAAGGGGGGAGGGGCTTTAAGAATATTTTGTGATGTGGACCCTTAAGGGGCGGATTATTAGTATTTTTTTAACGCGCAGGCATTTAACATTTCGATAATTGTAACTATTTTTGGCATAGAGATTGTTTTTTATAGAGCAGAAAAATTATAAATATAAAATTAGAAAAATGGATACGGTGGATATCAAAGCATTGAATGAGCGCATACAGCAAGAGAGTTCTTTTGTTGATATGATCAACATGGAGATGAACAAGGTAATCGTGGGGCAGAAGCATTTGGTGGAAAGTCTTTTAATCGGAATGTTGTCCAACGGGCATATTTTGCTGGAAGGTGTTCCCGGATTGGCGAAGACACTGGCGATTAATACGCTGGCGACGACGATAGACGCCAAGTTCAGCCGCATACAGTTTACCCCGGACCTGTTGCCTGCCGACGTAACCGGAACGATGATTTATTCCCAGAAGAAAGAGGAGTTTGTGGTGAAGCAGGGACCTATTTTCGCCAATTTCATTCTGGCGGACGAGATTAACCGAGCCCCTGCGAAGGTGCAGTCGGCATTGCTTGAGGCGATGCAGGAGCGGCAGGTGACCATCGGGGATATGACCTACCGCCTGGAGGAGCCTTTCCTGGTGATGGCGACGCAGAACCCCGTGGAGCAGGAGGGTACGTATCCGCTGCCGGAAGCGCAGGTGGACCGTTTCATGCTGAAGGTGGTTATCGATTACCCGAAGAAGGAGGAGGAGAAATTGATTGTGCGGCAGAATATGGAGAAATCGTTTCCTCAGGCTTCGACCATCCTGAAGCCCGCCGACATCGTCCGTGCGCGTGAGGTGGTGAAAGATGTCTATATGGACGAGAAAATCGAGAAGTATATCATCGATATCGTGTTTGCCACCCGCTTCCCGCAGGAGGCAGGTTTGGAGAAGTTCACCAATATGATTTCTTTCGGAGGCTCCCCGCGTGCCAGCATCTCGTTGGCGAAGGCGGCGAAAGCGTACGCTTTCATCAAGCGGAGAGGGTATGTCATCCCCGAGGATGTGCGCGCCGTGTGCCATGACGTATTGCGCCACCGTATCGGGCTGACCTATGAGGCGGAAGCCAACAATATCGTGGCGGAAGATATCATCAATGAGATTTTGAATCAGGTGGAGGTGCCTTAAAAACCGTCGGAGCATGGAAACATCTGAATTGTTGAAACGGGTCCGGAAGATTGAAATCAAAACCCGGGGACTGTCGAAGAATATATTTGCGGGAGAGTACCATTCCGCGTTCAAGGGGCGGGGAATGACTTTCAGCGAGGTGCGCGAGTACCAGTACGGCGATGATATCCGGAATATCGACTGGAATGTGACCGCCCGTCATAACAAACCTTACGTGAAGGTGTTCGAGGAGGAGCGGGAATTGACGGTGATGCTGATGATCGACGTGAGCGGTTCGCGTAATTTCGGCACGGTTTCCAAGCTGAAAAAGAACCAGATTACGGAGATTGCCGCCGTGATTGCCTTTTCCGCGATTCAGAATAATGATAAAATCGGGGTGATTTTCTTTTCGAACAAGATTGAGAAGTTTATCCCGCCGAAGAAGGGAAGGACGCATATCCTGCATATCATCCGCGAGTTGATTGATTTTTATCCGGAAGACAAGCAGACGAATATCGAGCAGGCGTTGCAATATATGACCAATTCCATCAAGAAGCGTTGCACCTGTTTCCTGATTTCCGACTTCATGGACGAACAGCCGTTCTCGCATGCGTTGGCGATTGCCAACCGGAAGCATGACGTGGTGGCTTTGCGGGTGTACGACCCGCGGGAGAATGCCCTGCCGCCGGTGGGGATGATGTTCCTGACGGATGCGGAGACGGGAGAGCAGATGTGGGTGGATACCTCGGACAAGCGATTGAGGGAGGAGTACGCGCGGTATATGGCAGAGTGGGAGAAGGAACTGGAAGGGATTTTCAAGCGTTCGGGGGTGGATGTGGCGCATATCCGTTCGGATGAGGATTATGTCCGTGCCTTGATGACGTTGTTTAAGAAAAGGGCGTAAATTTAAAGTTATGAGGAAACAGATATTGCTATTTCTTTTGCTGGTGTGCGGCATCGGTTCGTTGCAGGCTCAGATAGAGTACGGGGTGGAACTCGATACGAATTACATGCTGATCGGGGACCAGCAGCATCTGACTTTCAAGGTGAGAAGCCGGGAAGGGGTGCGGGTTGTCTTTCCGCAGTTGAAGGATACGGTGGTGAAGGGGATGGAGATTATTTCCGGTCCGGTGCGGGATTCCGTGCAGGAGGATGACGGGCAATGGCTGTTGCAGGAGCAGTATGTGATTACGGCATTCGATACGGGGTTGTATGTGGTCCCTTCCTTGCCGATAACCATAGAGGCGGGCGAGTTCAATAATGTGCTGAGGACGGAGGAGATAGGCATTGTCGTCAATACGTATGTCATCGATCCGCAGCAGGGGAATTACGATATTGTGATGCCTTACGAGGCACCGTGGTCGCTGCTGGAGATTCTGCCTTACTTGCTTTGGGGTCTTCTGGCGGTGGCGGTTCTCGGCGGCGGAGGGTATCTGTGGTGGCGCTATAAGAAGAACAAGCCTTTGTTTTCCGCTACTCCGAAGGAGGCTGTCCCGCCTTATGTGACGGCTATCCGGGCATTGGATTCCATCAAGGAAGAAAAGTTGTGGCAACCCGGGCAGGAGAAGTTGTATTATACGCGCCTGACGGATGCGGTGCGGTCGTATCTGGACGGAGAGTTTGACATTGCCGCCATGGAGCAGACGTCTGCGGAGATTTTGCAGGCATTGAAAGGGTGCGATAAGATTCTACCGGCGGAACGGGAAAAGTTAGAGGATATGCTGACGACGGCGGATTTTGTCAAGTTTGCGAAATGGAAGCCGTTGCAGGATGAGAATGCCCGTTATCTGGATGCGGCGTATGATTTCGTGCGGGGCACCCACGAGCGTCTGGAATCCGATGCCGCCAAGCAGGAGGACAGGACGGAGGGTGAGCCGAGTAGTGATAACCGATAATAAAAACAAGATGTTTGGATACGAATTTGCAAACCCGGAATATTTCCTGTTGGCGGTGTTGTTGCTGCCGATGATAGGGTGGTATGTCTTTCGTGAAAAGAGATCGCATGCCGACCTGCAATTTTCTTCCCTGCGCCCTTTCAAGGGCATGAGGCATACCGGACGTATTTGGATGCGGCATGTGTTGTTTGCGCTGGAGGTGCTGGCAATCGCCTTTCTAATTGTCGCTTTGGCACGTCCCCAGTCCAGTAACAGCTGGCAGACCTATACCAGCGAGGGGATAGATATCGTGTTGGCGCTGGACGTGTCGGGCAGTATGCTGGCGCGGGATTTTTCGCCCGACCGCCTGGAGGCGGCGAAGGAGGTGGCGACCAAGTTTATCCTGGAACGCCCGCAGGATAAAATCGGGTTGGTGACGTTTGCGGGAGAGAGTTTCACGCAGTGCCCGCTGACGACTGACCAGGCGGTGTTGGTGAATCTGTTGCGCGAGGTCAAAAGCGGGATGATCGAGGACGGTACCGCCATCGGGCTGGGCTTGGCGAACGCCGTGAACCGCCTGAAAGACAGTCAGGCAAAGTCCAAGGTGGCGATATTGCTGACGGACGGGGTGAACAACCGGGGGGCGATTGCTCCTGCAACGGCAGCCGAATTGGCGAAAACGTACGGTATCCGTGTGTACACCATCGGCGTGGGAACGTATGGGGAGGCTCCTTATCCGATTCAGACTCCTTTCGGGATACAATTGCAGAATGTGCCGGTGGAGATTGATGAAGAGGTATTGCAGCAGATTGCCCAACTGACCGAAGGGAAATATTTCCGGGCGACGGATAACAATAAACTCCGGCAGATTTATGAGGAAATCGACCAGCTGGAGAAGAGTAAGATTGAGGTGAAGCATTTCAGCAAGAAGGACGAACACTACTTTATCTTCGGGCTGGTGGGCATGTGCCTGCTGATTGCTCAGGCGTTGTTGCGTTATACGTTGTTGCGGAAGATTCCGTAAAATGGATTGTTGATGATTTTAGATTGAAATACCATGTTTAGATTTGCACATGTCGAATTATTGTATCTTTTGATTGTCATACCGTTGCTGGTGGTCTTTTATGTCGTGGCGGTGGGGAGGAAGAAAAAAGCGATAGCGGAATTCGGGAATCCCGAGTTGTTGAAACCGTTGATGCCTCTCTTGTCTTTCAAGCGCGGGGCTTGGAAATTCGTCATGCTGTTGGTGGCGCTTGTCTTTGTGATTTTGGGGGTTGCGGGTCCGCAGTTCGGTTCGAAGTTGCAGCAGGTCCAGAAACAGGGAGTGGAATTGATGGTGGTGTTGGATGTGTCCAATTCCATGATGGCGCAGGATATCAAGCCGAGCCGTCTGGACAAGGCGAAAATGGCGATTGCCCGTATGGTGGAGAAGCTGTCCAATGACAAGGTCGGCATGATTGTGTTTGCCGGGGATGCCTATGTGCAGTTGCCCATTACGACAGACTACTCTTCTGCCAAACTGTTCCTTTCCAATATCACGACGGACATCGTGCCCGTGCAAGGAACGGCTATCGGGGCAGCCATCGACTTGGCGGTCAAATCTTTCACGCCGGAGACGGAAACCTCCAAGGCAATCATTATCATTACCGACGGAGAGAACCACCAGGATGATGCCGTGGAAGCTGCCCGCAGGGCTCGTGAGCAGGGCATCACCATCCACACGATAGGCATGGGTCTGGAGCAGGGCGCACCGATTCCGGAAAAGGGGAAGCCGGGGCAATTCATGAAGGACGGGAGCGGGAATATCGTGGTTTCCAAGCTGGATGCGGAGACGTTGGGAGAGATTGCGAGGGCAGGAAACGGGTTGTACATCCGGGCGAGCAACACGGAGGTCGGTTTGTCCACCCTTTTGGATGAAATCAACAGCATGCAAAAGAGTTTGCTGGAAGAGAAAGTGTATTCGGATTATGATGAGAAGTACCAGTATTTTTTATTGGCGGGCTTGTTTTTCATCTTCCTCGAATTTATGATTTTGGGCAGGAAAAACAAACGGCTCATGAAGATTCACATCTTCCGGAAAGAGAATAATAACGATAAATGACAGGCGATTATGGCAAGGATTTGGATGATGATGGTGCTGCTGGCGGGAACGGTTTTTCCGGCGGTGGCGCAGCAGGAACGGAAATACATACGCGAAGGGAACGATTTGTTCGACAAGCAGGATTTTGAAAAGGCGGAGGTGGAATACAGGAAGGCCGCCGATAAAAAGGAAAATTCATTCGAGGCGGCTTTCAATACGGCGGATGCCTTGTACAAGCAGAAGAAATACGAGGAGGCATTGAAGCAGTTTTCCCAATTGGCAGCCGGGGAGAAAGACAAGCAGCGGCTGGGGGAGTTGTACCATAATATCGGCAATACGTTGCTTGCCATGGAGAAAACCGATGAAAGCATCGAGGCATACAAGGAGTCTTTGAGGAACAATCCCACTTCGGAAGCGACGAAGTATAATTTGGAATTTGCCCGTCATAAAAAACAGCAGGACCAACAACAACAGAACCAAGACAAAAACCAGGATAAAAACCAAGACCAGAACCAGAATCAAGACCAACAAGACCAAAAAAATCAAGATAAACAGGATCAGAACAAACAGGACCAACAAAACCAGGATAAAGGACAGAACCAACAAGACAAGCAGAAGCAGCCGCAGCAGCCGAAAGAACAGGAGCAGCCGGGGAAAATATCCAAGGAGGCGGCACAGCGTTTGTTAGAGGCTTTGCAGCATGACGAGAAGCAGGTACAGGAGAAAGTTCAGAAACAAAAAGCACAGGAGCAAAAAGCCAAGAGAATGAAAATTGATAAAAATTGGTAAATTTGCAGCCCGTGAATCGCATTTAACAGAAAACAGATGAAAAGACTCGGCGTTATCATATTGTTGTTTATCACTGCCATTGCCTATGCGGAACCCGTGGAGTTCAAAGCCTCTGCGCCGTCAGTGGTGGCTACCGGTGAGCAATTCCGGCTTTCTTATACGATTAACCAGAAGGGTTCCAATCTGGAAATCCCGACTTTGGAAGGATTCGATTTGCTGATGGGGCCCAGCACCAGCCAGTCCTCCTCTTTCTCCATCATTAACGGGAAAGCCACCCAGAGCGTCTCTTTCACTTACACCTATATATTGGAAGGAGTGAAAGAAGGGACTTACCACATAGCTCCGGCAACTATTTTGGTGGATGGCAAGAAATACGAGTCCAATGCCTTGACCATCCAGGTGGTCAAGGGAGGCGGCAATAGCGGTTCTTCTTCCGGCGGAAACAGGAGGGAGCGGGCGGTGCAACCCGATGCTACGGCTGCTGTCAATGAGGAGAATCTGTTCGTGCGGGTGGATCTTTCCCGCCGGAATCTTTACCTGGGGGAGAGCCTGGTGGCGACTATCAAGGTGTATTCCAAGGTGGATTTGACCAATTTCGGACGGAGTAAATTTCCGGCATTCGACGGTTTCCTGTCGGAGGAGGTGCCTACACCGCAGCGAATCGAGCTGGTGCGTGAAACGTACAACGGACAGATTTATAATGTCGGCGTTATCCGGAAAGTGTTGCTTTTCCCCCAGCATGCGGGCGATATCGTGATCGAACCTTTTGAACTGGAGTGCATTGTCCGGCAGCATTTGGCGGGAGGCGGGCGCAGTTTCTTCGACGATTTCTTTGGCAATTACCGGGATGTGCGGGTGGTGCGTCGCAGTAAACCGATAACCGTTCAGGTGAAAGATGTGCCTCAAGACAGAAAACCGGCAGGTTATTCCGGTGCGGTGGGAAACATCACCATGGCGACCGTCCTTTCGGCGGATACGGTGAATCCCAATGATGCCATGACGTACAAGGTGACTTTCCAAGGAAAGGGCAATTTGAAACTCATGCAGGCGCCGGCGGTTCAGTTTCCCCTGGATTTCGAGGCTTATGATCCGAAGGAATCCCGGAATATCAATACCACCGCGCAGGGCATGTCCGGTTCCGTTTCTTTCGAGTATGTATTGATACCGCGTTATTCCGGTGATTATACCATCCCGGCTGTACGTTACTCTTATTTCGATCCGAAGTCCGGGACGTACAAGACGATTTTGGGCAAGGAGTATAAAATCCATGTGCGCAAAGGAGCGGAAAAAGGGCAGCAGGCGGGGATGCCGTCCAATGCGGTCCAGTCGTTCAAGAAAGAAGATATCCGTCAGGTCGGTTCCGATATCCGTTATTTGAAGACCGGCGATTTGAATCTGCATGAAACGGGAGTCCGTTTCTTCGGTACGCTTCAGTATGGATTGGCATTGTTGATTCCTTTGCTCCTTTTCGTGGCGGGCATGCTGTTCAACCGCCGGCGCATCAAAGCCAATGCGGATGTTGTCCGGGTAAAGAACCGTGCGGCGACCAAGATGGCGCGCAAGCGCTTGAAGACGGCATCCGGAGCGATGAAAAACCATAACTCCGAACAGTTCCATGATGAGGTGTTGAAAGCGTTATGGGGATATATGAGCTATAAATTGAATATCGACCGTGCCGAGTTGAACCGCGATAACATCAGCGAGATTCTGGAGCGCAGGCAGGTCGGCGGGGATTTGATTAAAGGATTCATCGATTTGTTGGACACCTGCGAGTATGCCCGTTATGCTCCCGGAAGCAATTCCGACGAGAAGATGGACCAGATTTACGCGCAAAGCATAGATATCATCACCAAACTGGATAAAAGCATAAAATGATATGAAAAAGATATGGCTGTTATTATGGTTGTCGTTGGTCGGCATCTCGGTTTTTGCCGCTGAAGATACGATTACAGAGCAGGCGGAACAGTTTTATGCGGCGGGCAACTACGAAGAGGCTGCCGACATCTATCGGCAGATATTGGATGAGGGGTGGGAGTCGGCGGATTTGTATTATAATCTGGGAAATTGTTATTATAAATCAGGAAATCATACCCGGGCTATCCTGAATTATGAGCGGGCTTTGCTTTTGCGTCCGGGGGATGCGATGGCTCGCTATAATCTGGAGATGGCTCAGCAGTCGATTGTGGATAAGATAGAGGTCTTGCCGGAGTTCTTTTTGGTTCGCTGGTATAAGGCGCTGGAAACTTCTCTCTCGGCAGACCAGTGGGGGTATCTTTCCGTGGCAGGCTTTATTGTGTTTTTGGTGATGGCGGCTCTCTTTTTTTACTCCCATTCGGTGGTGGTAAAAAAGACCGGTTTTATCGTGGGAATCATCGCATTTTTCCTTACTTTGGGAACGGTTTTTTGGGCGTTCCGCCAAGAACATCGGATTTCCAACCGTGAATATGCCATTGTCGTTACCCCCAGCGTGACAGTGAAAGGCGCACCCAATGAAAGCGGAACGAGCCTTTTTCTGATACACGAGGGGTTGAAAGTGCAGGTCGTGGAAAAATTGGGGGATTGGTACAACATCCGTTTGGCGGATGGCAATGAGGGGTGGGTGGAGAACTCGGACATTGAAAAAATTTAGTATGGAGCAGTTTATCGTTTCGGCGCGGAAATACCGTCCTGCCAGTTTTGACACTGTGGTAGGGCAATTGGCTATCACTTCCACTTTGCGGAATGCCATCATGAATCATCAGTTGGCTCAGGCGTATCTTTTTACGGGACCGCGGGGAGTGGGCAAAACGACCTGCGCGCGTATTTTTGCCAAGACCATCAACTGCATGAATTTGCAGCCCAACGCCGAACCTTGCAATGAGTGCGAATCCTGCAAGGCATTTAATACCGGACGCTCCATGAACATTCACGAGTTGGATGCCGCCTCCAATAACAGTGTGGACGATATCCGCGGGTTGGTGGAACAGGTGCGTATCCTTCCGCAAGTGGGGAAATACAGTGTGTATATCATCGATGAGGTGCACATGTTGAGTACTTCCGCATTCAACGCCTTTTTGAAAACCTTGGAGGAACCGCCTGCCCATGCCATTTTTATTTTGGCAACGACAGAGAAACACAAAATATTGCCGACCATCCTTTCCCGTTGCCAGATTTACGACTTCAACCGGATGAAAGCAGGGGATACGGTCGAGCATCTGAAGTACATATCCGACAAGGAAGGAATCAAGGCTGAGGATGCCGCACTGGATATCATTGCCCAGAAAGCGGACGGGGCGATGCGTGATGCCCTGTCGATTTTCGATCAGGTGGTCAGTTTCTGCGGGAAGGACCTGACTTACGAGAAAGTGATAGAGAACTTGAATGTATTGGATTACGAATACTATTTCCGGCTGACCGATCACTTTTTTAACGGCAGGGTGTCCGAGACTTATCTGTTGTTGGATGAAATCATCGGTAAAGGTTTTGATTTGGGGAACCTGTTGATGGGATTGGGCAAGCACTTCCGGGATGTGTTGGTGTCGAAAGATCCGGCGACCGTGCAGTTGTTGGAGGTGAGCGCAACCCTGAAGGCGCGTTACGCCAAACAAGCGGAGGAATGCCCGGTGGATTTTTTGTATGAGGCGTTGAAGGTCGTCGAGCAGTGCGAGATGCAGTATAAGGTGCGCATGGAAAAGCGGCTGTGTGTGGAGATCGCTTTTGTTCGTCTTTGTCAGATCAATGAGTTAAAAAAAAAAGCCTGAAAGCTTCTGATTTTCTGGCTTTATTGAAAATCGACGGGTACGACGGCAAGTTCGGCGCTGTGGCGCAGCCGTCGCCTGCCAAGCCGTCGCCTGTTGCTGCTCCTCCCGTGCGGGGAACGGTGGGAGCACGTCCCGATTCTTCCTTTAAAATCAAAAATACGCTGTCTGAAGTCACCCGCCTTGCCCGGACGGAAGTGAAAGTGGCGGCACGTCCGGAGAAGCAAGAGGAAGAGGTGAAGTCGAGGGAACAGGTGGATGCCTCCCGGGTGGAAAATGCCATCAGGCGGTATATCGAAGGGTATCATCCCGAATCGATGATCGCCATTGCCTTGGAGACGCACACTCCGTCTGTGGAGGGGGAGCGTATTACGCTTT
This sequence comes from uncultured Odoribacter sp., assembly GCA_910578985.1. Taxonomy (GTDB): domain Bacteria; phylum Bacteroidota; class Bacteroidia; order Bacteroidales; family Marinifilaceae; genus Odoribacter. The sequence goes on from CAJTSF010000012.1 coordinate 37,240, forward strand.
GGGTGGACAATCAGTTACAATTGGACAAACTGGAAACGATACGCCAACATTTCCATCATGCCTTGATGAGGATGTTGAACAACGGATTCCTTTCTTTTCAATTCCGCCTGTTCGAAACGGGGGCAACGAATGAAACGCGCAAATTATTCACCGCCAGTGAAAAATTTGCGCATTTCGTCGAATTGAATTCGGTGGTCGCCGATTTGAAAAATATTTTCGGCTTGGAATTGGATTGAGTTTACTGCCGGTAAACGTCCCTCGAATTGGCTTGCACGGTAGGCATGATGACAATGTCATTCAGGCAGACATGGGCGGGACGGGTGATGGCGAAAAGAATCGTGTCGGCAATATCTTCATTGGTGAGCGGGGTCATTCCTTTATAGACATTTTTTGCCGCTGTTTCGTCTCCTTTGTAGCGGACAATCGAAAATTCGGTTTCCACCATGCCGGGAGCGATATTCGTCACTTTGATGTGGTGTTTGAGCATATCCGTGCGCATGGCTTTCGACAAAGCATCGACGGCATGTTTGGTGGCGCAGTACACATTTCCTCCGGGATATACCTCTTTGCCGGCGATGGATGCCAGATTGACGATATGCCCGCCGTTCCGGGCGATCATCAGGGGTGCGACCGCGCGGGTCATATAGAGCAAGCCTTTCACATTGGTGTCGATCATGCGTTCCCAGTCGTCGAGGATACCCTCCTGGATGGGACTGACACCGACTGCCAGACCGGCATTGTTCACCAATACGTCGATGTTGCGCCATTTGCCCGAGAGGCTGTCGATGGCGTTTTGTACTTCCTGCGGTTGGCGGACATCGAAATGCAAAGGCAGGACCTCCACCCCTTTTGCACGTATTTCTTCCGCTAACTTGGCCAGGCGTTCCGCCCGGCGTCCGGTGATGATGATATCGAACCCTGCTTCTGCGGCTTTCAGGGCGGTCGCTTGTCCTATTCCGGAGGTCGCTCCGGTGATGAGTGCTGTTTTATTCATGACGTTAAAATATTTAATGCCTCAAAAGTATAATTTTTAATTGAAAATAACTACTTTCGCTTCATGCAAAGAGGGCTTTATATGATATTGTTGCTGCTGATTTCCTGGGGCGCAAGTGCCCAGAAAACAATGCGCAATACGAGTATCCTGAATTACCAGCGAGGAGACAACACTTTGTTGCACTTCGGTTTTAGTTTAGGAGTGAATTACATGGATTACAGGGCTTTATTGTCGGGCAAGAACGATTTGCGTGCGGAGACGGGCAAGTTGAGCATGGGCTTTTTGGTCGGCATCATTTCCGAATTGCGGATATGCAGTGATTTGGGATTGCGTTTTTTGCCGGGCTTGGAATTTGCTTCCCGTTCCCTGGTCTTTACCCATGTGCCGGATGCGGAGGAGGGCAAACGCTATGCCTATAATGAGTCGGTGTATATCTCTTTGCCGTTGATGCTGAAATACAAAGCGAAAAGAATCAATAATTTCCGCCCTTTTTTGACGGGAGGGGGAAGTTATAAATATGACTTTCATCGCCACGACAGGGTTGATCCGGACAAGTCGGTTTATTTTAGAACGCGGCGCGGGGATTGGTTCTTGGAGCTGGGCGGAGGGAGCGATTTTTATCTGCCTTATTTTAAATTCGGCTTGGAGTTGCGCTTTTCTTTAGGCATGACGGATGTCTTGGTGCATCGTCCGGATGTCGCTATGCCTGGGTATGAGCATTATACCGATGCCTTGAGTAAATTGAGAGCCCGGATTTTTACCGTTTGTTTTAATTTTGAGTAAAAGCGCCTTATGTATAAAGAGGTTCAGGTGCGGGTACATCCTTCCGAAGCGGCGGACGAACGAAGATTGATTTCGGCGACTGCCCGGGATTTGCAGGTCGCGCCGGAGCGCATTCGGCAGGTGGATGTTATCCGCCGTTCGATAGATGCCCGGCGCAGGGAGGTGATGCTCAACCTGACACTGGGGGTGCATATCGACCGGGTGGAGGAGGCGGAACGGGTATTTGTTCCCGCTTATCGGGATGTCAGCGGAGGAGAGCCGGTCATTGTGGTCGGTGCGGGTCCTGCCGGTCTGTTTGCAGCTTTGCGATTGATAGAAAGGGGATTCCGTCCGATTATCTTGGAGAGGGGAAAAGCCGTGGAGGAGAGAAAAAAGGATTTGAACCTTTTATATAGGACGGGATGCGTGGATGAGGATTCTAATTTCGGTTTCGGAGAAGGCGGTGCCGGAACGTTTTCCGACGGCAAGTTGTTTACCCGTTCGAAAAAAAGAGGGGATGTGCGGCGGACGATGGAAATATTGGTGTACCATGGCGCCGATGCGCGTATCCTGGTGGATGCCCATCCCCATGTCGGGACTGATAAACTGCCCGGTGTGATTGTGAATATCCGGAAAACCATCGAGCGCTGCGGGGGAGAAATTCATTTCGGGCAACGGGTGGACGGCCTCTTGCTTTATCGGCGTCGGGTGCATGGGGTGGCGGTTGCCGGCAAGGAGTATAAGGCGAAACACGTTATTCTGGCTACCGGGCATTCCGCACGGGATGTGTACCGCATGCTGCATCGGCATTCGATACTTTTGGAACCCAAAGATTTTGCCGTAGGTCTGCGTTTGGAACACCCGCAGCATGATATCGATTGCCTCCAGTATCATTCCCCTGACGGGCGGGGCAAGTGGTTGCCGGCGGCGGAATATAGTTTCACTGCCAATATCGACGGGCGGGGCGTATATTCTTTTTGCATGTGTCCGGGCGGGGTGGTGGTGCCGGCAGCGACGGCGTCCGGGCAACAGGTGGTCAATGGCATGTCCTCCTCTGCCCGAAATACCCGTTGGGCGAATTCCGCGATGGTCACTTCGGTAGGGCGGACGGAACTGCAGGCGATGAACTTTGAAGGCTTGTTTGGCGGATTGGAATTTCAGGATGCGCTGGAACGGCGGGCATGGCAGGAGGGAGGAGGCGGTTTGGTCGCTCCGGCGCAGGGGATGAAAGATTTTCTGGGGGGGCGCCTCACCGATGTGCTGCCTTCCACCTCTTATAAGCCGGGGGTAAATTCTTCGTTGATTAGCGGATGGTTTCCTGCCATATTATATAAGCGCCTGGCAGCAGGGTTGCAGACCTTCGGTCAAAAGGCTCCCGGTTTCATCTCTCCGCAGGCTTTGTTGTTGGGAGTGGAAACCCGGACCTCTTCCCCTTTGCGGATTCCCCGCAATGCCGGTTTCGTCCATCCGGAGATCGACGGATTATATCCGTGCGGAGAGGGAGCCGGTTATGCGGGAGGTATTATTTCGGCAGCGATGGATGGGGAAAAGTGCGCTGAAAATGTTTTTTTTCAGGACGTGAAATAGAAAATATATAAAAAATGAGGGAAAAAATGAAGTTTTTTGGACGAAAGTATTGTTTGGCTTTAGAAAATGACTACATTTGCCCGAACAGAGAGCAATTTTAATCTTTAACTAAAATTTATTTGTTATGAATAAAACTCAATTAATCGATGCAATTGCTGAAAAAGCAGGTTTGACAAAAGCGGATTCTAAAAAAGCTTTGGAAGCTTTCGTAGCTACCGTAGGTGAAACGTTGGCAGCAGGTGACAAACTGGCTCTGATTGGTTTCGGAACTTTTTCTGTAACTGAAAGAAGCGCAAGAACCGGAAGAAATCCGCAGACTGGTAAAACCATTACCATTCCGGCAAAGAAAACGGTAAAATTCAAAGCTGGTGCCGAATTGGCTGAAAAATGCTAATCGGTGTTTCAGGTAAAAGGAAGGGGTGTTTTTTCGACACCCCTTCTTTTTTTGAAGTAAAGATATCCCATAGAAAACGAAGATGAAGACTGTAAAGGAGCAAGTAGAGTATTTAAGGAATTTTGTGGTGGATGATAAAAACCGCTTGTTTGAGCGTTTGATACGGGAGCGTACCCATTATGTGACGGTGGTGTTGGAAGACTTGTATCAATCCCACAATCAGAGTGCCGTGATGCGTTCGGCGGATTGTTACGGAATACAGCATGTGCATCTGATAGAAAACAGGAACCGTTATGATTCCACCTCTACGGTTTCCCAGGGAGCGCGGGAATGGCTCACGCTGCACCGGCACAAAGAGTTGGAAAACAACACCCAGGCAACGCTGGACGAGTTACGCCGGGAAGGTTATCGGATTATTGCCACGACTCCCCATACGGACGATGTGACGATAGAAGAACTCGATTTGTCGCGTGGGCCGATGGCTTTCTTTTTCGGAACCGAATTGACCGGTTTGTCGGATACGGTCATTGCGCAGGCGGACGAGTTTGTCAAGGTGCCGATGTACGGTTTTACGGAGAGTTTGAATATCAGCGTATGTGCCGCTTTGGTCATGTACAGCGTGACCCGTCGCTTGCGGGAGAGTACGTTGGACTGGCATTTGCCCGAGGAACAGAGGGATGAGGTGCTTTTCCAGTGGTATCGGAATGCCATCAAGGCGTCGGATGAAATTTTGGAACGTTTTAATCGATGAGAATCAAGTTTGTTTTTTGGTTTCTGTTGTGGGGGGGCTGCTGGGAAGTGTGGGGACAGGCGGACAGCGTGGCAATCCTGTTGCAACGGGTAAAAAATGCACCGGAGGATTCCGTGCGTCTGGCTTGGGCGGAGCGCATCCCCTGCTGTTTGGAAAAAACGGCTTTCGGGGAACTGTCTGCCCGTGAAGCGATACCTTATTTAAATTACAAAAAATGCGTGAATGCCGATATGGAACTGGTATCCTGGGTGGTGCCGATCACTGTCGGGCAAGTTTATTATAATTGGTTCCGTTCCCTCGGTACGGGACGGACCTACCGTTTGAAGCATGTGATGGTCTTGCGCGACAGGCAACCCGGCTGGCTCTACTATGATTTGGTTGCTTTTCAACATGAAAGGCAGGAATATTTTGTGTTGTTGGGATGGAACAGGACACGAAACACCAATCAGAAAATTGCCCGGATTGCCCGTTTCGAACCCGATGGACGGATTACCTTCGACCATCGTCTGATGGCGAGGGGAAACAGCCGTAGCGGTTCGTTGAGTTTCGAATATGCCTTGGACGGCAGCATGATGTTGAAGCAGGACAAGAAGGGGAAACGTATTATTTTCGACCGCCTGGCTCCTTCCGAAACGAAATACGACGGATACTTTATGTTTTATGGACCAGACGGCTCTTATGATGCGTTGGTGTGTGAGGGGGGGATATGGAAATACAAGGAAAATGTGAAATAGGCGATGAAAAAGCAGAAAGATTTTTGTTGGCAGACCGAGCAGTTTGACGACATCAAAATATTGCGTTACCAAGTACCCGCATTTGAGCGATTGACGCCTCGGGAACGGATATTGGTTTACTACCTGAGCCGTGCCGCATGTGCGGGGCGGGATATTCTTTGGCAGCAGAACAACCGGTATAACTTGAAACTGCGCCGGGTGTTGGAACGTGTGCTTGCCGCTTTTTCGGGCGAGCGTGACGATGCGGCATTCCGGGAGTTTGTCGTTTATGCCAAGAAGGTATTTTTTGCCAACGGGATTCATCACCACTATTCCATGGATAAATTCGCTCCCCGTTTTACCCTTGACTATTGGCGCAAGCTCACTCGGGATGCCGGATGCGGACAGGAGGGGCGGGAACTGGAACGAATCGTGTTCGACGCATCGTATATGGCGAAAAGGGTTTTGCAGGAAGAAGGGAAAGATTTGATTGCAGGCTCTGCCAACGACTACTACCGCGGAGTCACGCAGGCGGAGGCGGAGGATTATTACCGGGAGAGGGATGCGGAGGATGACATGCCTGTTTCGAGGGGATTGAACACCACGTTAATAAAGGATGAGGAAGGGCAACTGCAAGAACTGGTATGGAAAGTGGGCGGACAGTACGGGAAGGAACTGGAGCGGGTGGTATATTGGTTGCAGCAAGCCCTCCCTTACGCTTGCAATGCCCAACAGCGGAAGGTGATACGCCTGCTGGTGGAATATTACCGCACAGGCAGCCTCTATGTGTTCGACCTCTATTCCATCGAATGGCTCAAAGATACGGAATCCCCCATCGATTTCATCAACGGTTTCATAGAGGTGTACGGGGATGCTTTGGCTTACAAGGCAAGCTGGGAATCCGTGGTACAGATTGTAGACCGCGAAGCGTGTGAGCGCACCCGCGCATTGGCGGACCATGCGTTGTGGTTCGAGCAGCATGCCCCGACGGACGGCCGTTTCAAGAAGACGGAGGTGAAAGGCGTCACGGCGCGTGTCATGCAGGTGGCGATGTTGGGAGGCGACTGCCATCCTGCGACGCCCATCGGCATCAATTTGCCGAATGCCGAGTGGATTCGCGAACGTTACGGAAGCAAGTCGGTGACATTTGACAATATCACCTATGCCTACGACAGGGCGGCGGAGACCTCCGGCGTGCTTGAGGAATTTGCCGCCACCGAAGAGGAGATACGGCTGGCACACTCATACGGCTCTTTGGCCGGCAGCCTGCATACCGACCTGCATGAATGTCTCGGGCACGGCTCGGGCAGGATGTTGCCGGGGGTGACGACGGAAGCCTTGCGCAATTACTACTCCACGATCGAGGAGGCGCGTGCCGACCTCTTTGCGCTCTATTATATCCTGGATGAAAAATTGGTGGAATTGGGTATCATGCCCTCTTTGGAGGTCGGCAAGGCGGAATACAACAGTTACATCCGCAACGGCTTGATGGTTCAGCTGACCCGCATTGTGCCCGGTCATGATTTGGAAGAGTCCCACATGCGCAACCGCCAGATGATTGCTGCCTGGGTGTATGAAAAAGGGCGTGCCGAAGGGGTTATCGAACGGGTGGAGCGGAACGGGAAAACGTACTTCGAGATTCGTCGCTACGACCTCCTGCGTGCCCTTTTCGGAGAACTGTTGGGCGAGGTGCAGCGTATTAAATCGGAAGGCGACTATGCCGCTGCCGCCCGGCTGGTGGAAACTTACGGGGTACGGGTGGACCGCCGTTTGCACGAAGAGGTGCTGGAGCGTTACCGCCGCCTTGGGGTAGCGCCTTATGCCGGATTTGTCAATCCGCGTTATGTGCCTGTCCGGAAAGAAGGTGAAATCGTGGATGTGGCTATAGAATATCCCGATGATTTCCTGTCCCAGATGATGGATTACGGGATGGATATTTTGTGATTTTTCGAAGCCCCGATAACCTTATTCCTTTCTTCTTCCTTTCCCGTGGCGGAATTTGCCTCCGCCTTTACGGTGGCCTCCGCCGCGGTGCCGTGGACGTGCTGCGGCATCTTTGGGGGCATAGGCGGGAGCCTCGCCGAGTTCGGGCGGAACGGGTATTTTATAGATGTCTTTCTCGATAAACTCCTCGATGCGGTGGAACTTGCCCTGCTCCGCTTCCGAGACGAACGTGATGGCGACGCCGTCGGCATTGGCGCGGGCGGTACGCCCGATGCGGTGGATATAGTCTTCGGGGTCATGGGGCACGTCGTAATTGATGACCAGCACGATATCGTCGATGTCGATGCCGCGGGCCACGATATCCGTCGCCACCAGGATATTGATTTTCCCGTTTTTGAAATCCAGCATCACCGCTTCGCGCTGTTCCTGCTCCAAGTCGGAGTGCATGGCGGCTACGTTCAGCCGCAGGCGTTTCAGCGTATAAGCCAAATCCTTCACCTTCTGCTTCGAGGAGGAGAAGATAATGGCTTTCTTGTCCGGGCTCTTGGCGAACAGTTCCTGCACGATGGGCATCTTCTGCGTTTCGTAGCACACATAGGCGGACTGCACGATGGCTTCGTTCGGCTTGGAGATGGCGATATTGATTTCCGCCGGATTATGGAGAATCTGTTTGGCAAGCTGCCGGATTTTCGGCGGCAGGGTGGCGGAAAACATGATGGTCTGACGCTGGGCGGGCAGGTGCTTCACGATTTGCATGATGTCGTCGAAGAAACCCATGTCCAGCATCCGGTCCGCTTCATCCAGGATGAAATACCCCACATGCGACAGGTCGATGCCGCTGTTGGCGATGTGCGACAAGAGGCGCCCCGGGGTGGCGATGACCACGTCCGAACCCATGAGCAGCCCTTTCTTCTGCTGGTCCCATCCCGCGCCGTCGCCCCCTCCGTACACCACGGTCGTGGAGATGGGCAGGTAATAGGAAAAGCCCTCGAACTGCATGTCGATTTGCTGTGCCAGCTCGCGGGTGGGCACCATGATGACCGAGCGGATTTGATTGTCGGGATTCCCCTCCAGCAGCAGGCGGTTGAGCAAAGGAAGGGTATAAGCCGCCGTTTTTCCCGTGCCGGTCTGGGCGCATCCGATGATGTCCCTCCCCTCCAGAATGACCGGAATGGTATGTTCCTGCACCGGTGTCATCTCTTTAAAATTCATGGCGTCTATGCCGTCCAATATCTCATCCTCTAAATCTAATTCGTCGAATCTCATGCTCTGCCGTTTATCACATTTTGCGGTCAAAGGTATAAAATTCCGCCGTTACTTCCGTTTTTTCCGGCTTGAAAATAAAACATCGGAGGTATTTCGGACGTATATCCTCTAAGTTTCAAGCAAAAATAGAAAATCTATGGCAGAAAGATACGGATATGTGACGCAAGTCATCGGTCCCGTGGTGGACGTATTTTTTGAACGGGGCGGCGAAACTTTGCCGCCGATTTATGCCGCGTTGAAGATTGAGCGCGAGAATGGGGAAAAATTGATTGTGGAGGTGGAGCAGCACATCGGGGAAGACACGGTGCGCTGTGTGGCGATGGACACCACCGACGGCTTGCATCGGGGCATGAAGGCGTGGGATTTGGAACGCCCTCTGACCATGCCTTCCGGCACGCAGGTGAAAGGAAGGCTTCTGAATGTCACCGGGGATGCCATCGACAAGTTGGGCAAGCTGGATTACACCGACACGCTGCCCATCCACCGTGAGCCGCCCAAGTTCGAGGATTTGACTGCTTCCCGGGAACTGCTTTTCACCGGCATCAAGGTCATCGATTTGCTTGCTCCCTATTCGAAAGGTGGAAAAATCGGGCTTTTCGGCGGGGCAGGTGTCGGCAAGACGGTGCTGATTATGGAATTGATGAATAATATCGCCAAGGAACACCACGGTTATTCCGTCTTTACCGGTGTCGGCGAACGTACCCGTGAGGGGAACGACCTCTTGCGGGAGATGATCGGCGCGGGGGTGGTGAAATACGGCGATGCCTTCCGGGAAGCGATGGAAACCGGCAAGTGGGACGTGAACAACGTCGATCGGGCACAGTTGGAACAGTCGCAGGCGACGCTGATATTCGGGCAGATGAACGAACCTCCCGGTGCCCGCCTGCGGGTGGCATTGGCGGGTTTGACTGTGGCGGAAGCGTTCCGGGACATGGATAATGCGGGAAAGGAAGTATTGCTCTTCATCGACAATATCTACCGTTTTATCCAGGCGGGTTCGGAAGTGTCCGCCCTGCTGGGGCGCATGCCCTCGGCAGTGGGCTACCAGCCGACGCTGGCGTCCGAGATGGGAAAATTGCAGGAGCGCATCACCTCCACCAAATACGGTTCCATCACCTCCGTGCAGGCAATCTACGTCCCGGCGGATGACTTGACAGACCCGGCGCCCGCGACGACCTTCAACTTCCTTGATGCCACGACGGTGTTGAGCCGCAAGATTACGGAACTGGGTATCTATCCGGCGGTGGACCCGCTGGAGTCCTCGTCCCGGATTCTCGACCCGCATATCGTGGGAGAAGAGCATTACCGGACGGCACAACAGGTCATCGAGCTGTTGCAGCACTACCGGGAGTTGCAGGACATGATTGCCATTCTCGGAGTGGACGAACTGTCGGACAGCGACAAACTCGTGGTCCACCGCGCACGCCGCGCGCAGCGTTTCCTCTCGCAACCTTTCCGGGTGGCGGAGCAGTTCACCGGACTGCCGGGCGTCATGGTGCCTGTGGAGGAGACCATACGCGGCTTCAAGATGATTTTGAACGGCGAGATGGACGATTACCCCGAGCAGGCGTTTATGAATGCCGGCACGATAGACGACGTCATGGAAAAGGGAAAGGCGATGATGGAAGAATCGGAAAGTTAAACGGATATAAAACGAAATAAGATGAAATTGGAAATCATATCACCGAAAAAAGTGTGGTTCGACGGGGAGGTACAACGGGTGACCCTGCCCGGTTCCTTGGGAACATTCACGGTATTGGAACGCCATGCCCCCCTGATATCCACCCTGACCCACGGGGATATCGTTTACCTGACGGGCGACGGGCGTCAGCACATGACGGTCGATTCCGGATTGGTGGAGGTGTGGGACAACCGGGTGGTGGTTTGTATCGATTGAACGGAAAAAATAACTCGGGATGAAAAACAGAGGCTTTTATCGGGTGACAATGCTCTGGATGGCGTTTTTGGCTGTCTCCTGCTCCGGCAAGGCGGAGCGGGAGGGAGGGGAGGAATCCGCACGCTTCGAACCGAAAAAAGTCATTTTCGAGCACCTCGGTGATGAGTACGGGTGGAACGTGGGACATGCCCATATTCCGCTTCCCGTAATAGTCCGGGGAGAGAGGGGCGGCTGGCATCTCTTCAGTTCCGCCCGCCTGCTGAACGACGGTGCCTGGGAGGGATTCCGCCTGTCGCACGAAGGAAAATATGCCGGCAAGGTGGTGGAGGTGACGGCGGACGGGACGGAATACCGCCCGTGGGATTTTTCCGTGACCAAGAACGCTTTCGCCCTGATGATATGCGCCGTCGTGCTGTGCGCTTTGCTGTTTCCGTTGGTCCGCTGGTACAGGCGGAAACCCCTCACGGCCCCCCGTCGTTTGCGGGGCATGCTGGAGGCGGTGGTGGAGATGCTCTACCGGGTCGTTCTGGTGCCCATGCTCGGGAAAGATGCCCGGCGCTACGCACCTTACCTCCTGACGCTCTTTTTCTTTATTTTGGTGGCGAACCTCATGGGATTGATGGTGGTTTTCCCCGGCGGAGCCAACCTGACGGGCAACCTCTCCGTCACGCTGGTGCTGGCGCTCTGCACCTTCGTGGTGGTCAATTTTTCGGGCAACCGCCGTTATTGGAAAGAGGTCTTCTGGCCCGACGTGCCGACCTGGCTGAAAGTGCCTGTGCCCATGATGCCGGTCATCGAGGTGTTCGGCATCCTCACCAAACCGGTGGCGCTCATGATTCGTCTGTTTGCCAACATGCTGGGCGGTCATTTGATAACTTTGGTGCTCGTTTCCCTCATCTTCATCATGTCCGCCTGGGGTGCGGCGGTGGCAGGCGGTACGGCGGCGGTAGCGGTGCTCTTTGCGGTCTTTATGGGATTGATAGACCTGCTCATTTGCTTCATCCAGGCATACGTGTTTTTCATGTTATCCACGATATTTATTTCACAATTAAAACAATAGAACTATGGTAAGTATGATTTTATTACAAGCGGCAGCCGGTCTCTCCTTAGCCAAGGTAGGGGCGGCGATCGGTGCCGGGTTGGCGGTCATCGGGGCTGCCCTGGGCATCGGCAAAATCGGTGCGAATGCGATGGACGCCATAGCGCGTCAGCCTGAACAGACGGGAAACATCCGCACCAACATGATTGTGATTGCCGCCCTGATTGAGGGCGTGGCATTGTTTGCGATTATTGTGTGTATTCTGGCTTTATTCGTCTGAGTCATGGAACTGTTTCAAGCGGATTTCGGGTTGATGTTCTGGATGCTGGTGGTCTTTTTGTTGCTGCTCGGCATCCTGGCGAAATATGCCTGGCCCGTGATTCTCCGCGGCATCGAGCAGCGTGCGGAACTGATAGACCGCGGAGTGGAATATGCCGAAGAGGCGCGGGGCAAGCTGGAATCGGCGCGGGAGGAGGTACGGGAAATGCTGGACGATGCGCACCGCAGGCAACTGGAGCTTTTGCGGGACGCCGAGCGCATGAAACAGGACATGATGGAGGAAGCCCGCCGGGATGCGGCGGAAGAGGCGAAACGGCAGATGGAGGCGGTACGCCGGGCAATCGAGCGGGAAAAGCAGGAGGCCCGGAGGGAGATGAGGCATGAGGTGGAGCGCCTGGCGCTGGACATTGCCGGCAAAGTATTGCGCACCGACCTCTCCGGCGATGCCGGGCAGGCGGAGTTGGTTCACCGGATGATGGATGAACTGGAAGACAAGGAAGGAGGTCTCCGATGAATGAAGGATTGATAGCCAGACGCTATGCCTCGGCAATGCTGAAAGTGGCGGAGGAACGCCGGGCGGCGGGCGAAGTGTACGAACGCATGAAACGCTTCGAGGAGAACTACGTGAGCCATCCCGATTTGCACAAGGCGTTGGTGAACCCGCTCGTTCCAGCCCGGGACAAAGAAGCGCTGGTGGCATTGGCTGCCGGCGTGGAGGGCGGGGAGCTGTTCATGCGGGGTGTCCGCCTGCTGTTGCGGAACCATCGCGAGATGTACATCCGCTCCATCGGTTTGATGTACCAACAACTCTACCGCAAGGCGCACGGCATCGGGCGTGTCCGGATTATTTCCGTCGCACCCCTGGATGCCGGGACTTTGCAGCGGGTGAAGAAGCTGGTTCTCGGCAGCGGCTACCGCGAAGTGGAGCTGCTCGAGGAGACGGACCTCTCCCTCATCGGCGGTTTCGTCGTGCAGATAGACTCCCACCGCCTGGACTGTTCCGTCCGGGGGGAACTGCGGCGCTTGGCGGAAGAACTGGATTTGAATGATAACCATAAAAAACAGATAGACCATGATGATATTGAAACCGAGTGAAACATCGGATATCCTCCGGCGGAAACTGGAGGAAGTGGACCTGAAGGCGGGATTCGAGGAGGTGGGTACTGTGTTGGAGGTGGGAGACGGGGTAGCGAAGGTCTTCGGCTTGGAGCATGCCTTTTCGGGCGAGTTGATTGAGTTTGAAAACGGGACGCGCGGCGTGGCGATGAATCTGGAGGAAGACCAGGTGGGCGTCGTTCTGCTGAACGACGGCGAGCAGGTGAAAGAGAACTTCACCGCCCGGCGCACGGGACACATTGCCTCCATCGGGGTGAGTGACGGATTGCTCGGGCGGGTCATCAACCCCTTGGGCGAACCCATCGACGGCAACGGACCTATCCGGGGGGATGTCATCTACCTGCCCCTGGAGCGGAAAGCGCCGGGCGTCGTTTACCGCCAGCCGGTGAAAGAGCCATTGCAGACCGGCATCAAGGCGGTGGACTCCATGATACCCATCGGGCGGGGACAGCGGGAACTGATTATCGGTGACCGCCAGACCGGGAAGACCACCCTGGCGGTCGATATCATCCTGAACCAGCGGGAAAACTACCGCCGGGGCAAACCGGTCTATTGCATATACGTGGCGGTCGGTCAGAAAGCCTCTTCCGTGGCGGCGCTGGTCAATCTTTTGCAGGAGCATGGCGCGATGGAATACACGGTCGTGCTGGCTGCCCACGCTTCGGATGCCGCCTCGATGCGCTATTATGCCCCCTTTGCCGGGGCGGCGATCGGGGAATATTTCAGGGACAGGGGACAGCATGCCCTGGTGGTGTACGACGACCTCTCCAAACAGGCGGTCGCTTACCGCGAGCTTTCCCTGATTCTCCGCCGTCCTTCCGGGCGGGAGGCGTATCCGGGCGACATATTCTACCTTCATTCCCGCCTTCTCGAGCGCGCTGCCAAAATCATCTCCAACGACGAGGTGGCTGCCTCCATGAACGACCTGCCCGAAGCCTTGAAACCCCTCGCCAAAGGAGGAGGTTCCCTCACGGCACTGCCCATCATCGAAACCCAGGCGGGCGATGTGGCGGCATACATTCCCACCAACGTCATCTCCATCACCGACGGGCAGATATTCCTCGAAACGCAGCTCTTCAACGAAGGCGTGCGTCCCGCCATCGACGTGGGGCTTTCCGTTTCGCGGGTGGGCGGAAACGCCCAGGTGAAAGCCATGAAAAAAATTGCCGGTACCCTGAAAATCGACCAGGCGCAGTTCCGCGAACTGGAGTCTTTCTCCAAGTTCGGCAGCGACCTGGACCCCATCACCCGCACGGTCATCGACAAAGGGCAGAAAAATGCACGCCTGTTGATACAGGCTCCCAACGAGCCGATGCCGGTGGAGGAGGAGATTGCCGTGATTTATGCCGGCACCAAAGGGCTCTTGAAGCACATCCCGCTGGAACTCGTGGAAGAGTTCGAGAAACACTACCTTGAACTCCTGCGCGCGCGTTACCGCAAAGAGGTGCTGGACGAACTGCGTGCCGGGCATCTGGAAAAATCAGTGGAAAAACTCCTTGTCGCCGCGGCGAAGGAGGTCGAGGAACAATTGGTTCATCTCTCAAATCAAACGTCATGACCACCATACACGAACTGAAAGAAAGAATCCGTTCCGTACAGTCTTCCCAAAAGATTACCGGAGCCATGCGGATGATAGCCACCTCCCGTTTGCGAAAAGCGGAACAGGATCTGCTACAGGCACGCGCTTGCCGGCAGCAGCTCCTGGAGGTGCATCTCCGTTTGCGCCTTTCCGGGCTCCTGCCCGGTTCTCCCTGGCTGGAAGAGCGGCGGGCGGAACGGGTGGCGTTGGTCGTTTTTGCCGCCGAAGAGGGCATGTGCGGGGCGTTCAACATCAACGTAGGCAAAAAATGGAGGGAGGTCGTGGACGACTTCCACACTCGGGGAATCTCCGACGTGGAAGTGTTTCCCGTCGGCAAGAAAATCCTCGCCGAACTTTCCAGGACCAAGGGCGCGCACCCCTCGGAACTGCCCGTCCCTTGGGATGCCGCGGACTTATACGCCTCCTCCCGCCGTCTGGCGGACGCCCTCATGGAGGATTTCCGTGCCGGACGCTATGACCGCGTGGAGGTCCTCTACACCTCTTACAAGAGCATGGGCTCCCAGACCGTCCGCTTGCGCTGCCTGTTGCCCTTCATGCCCGACCCCGAGACATCGGGACTTCCCGGCTCCGGGAACGACCCCTCTTCGGAACCGCTTTCCCTCCCGCATCCGGAAGCGGCTCCGGGACGTCCGGCGGACTATATCCTCGAGCCGGGCGCGGAAGAGGTGGCGGCGACCCTGTATCCCATGATCATACGGGCAGCCCTGTTCGAAATGTGCCTCTCCGGAAAAGCCTCCGAGGAGGCGTCCCGCATCCTTGCCATGCAGGCGGCGAACGACAACGCCCGGGAACTCATCGACACTCTCCAATTGGAGTACAACAAACTCCGCCAACAGAGCATCACCGAAGAATTGTCCGATATTTTTTCCCTGCCCCTGTAACCTTTTCCCTGCCTGTGCGTAAAACACCATAAACAAACCAATTAAAATTTAAGAGTTATGAAAAGCGAGACTTCAAAATTGTTGTTAGGATTCGGGCTCGGAGCCCTCGTAGGAACAGCCATCGGCTATTTGCTGACGGAAGACAATCGGAAAAAAGTGAGCAAAGGTGTTCACACCGCCCTGGAAAAAGTAAAGGAACAGGCTGCCGAAGTGAAAGCCTATGCCACCGAAAAAGCCGGGCAGTTGAAAGAAAAGGTCGGTGAAAAATCCGAACAGTTGAAAGAAAAAATCGGCGAGAAACCCGAAGATTGGAAAAAAGAGATGAGAAACTAAAATTTTCGGACATGGATCAGAATGCAGAAAACATATTGAACCAAGTGAAAGGAGACCTTTCCACTTATGCAGAAATGAGACTCCGTATTCTGAAACTCACCGCCATCGAGAGGGCCGCCGGGATTCTGGCGACTCTCTCTCATGGTTTGATACTGGTGTTGTTCGGATTTTTTTCGGTGTTGTTCCTTTTCATGGCGCTCGGTTTTTTCCTGGCAGAACTGCTGGGAAGCATGGCGCTGGGCTTCCTCCTGGTGGGTGGCATCTACCTGTTGCTGACGCTGTTGTTTATCCTTGCACAGGGCACGTGCCGCCTGAAGTTGATGAATAAGATGATTAACGCTTTTCAGGCAAAAGACGATGACGACGATGAAAAGAAAGATTAACCTCAACTCCCCCCTCGGGCAACTCCTCTTGGAGAAGCACGACCTCAAGCGTGCCTGCCGGGAAATGGAAAACCGCCTCAAGTCCGACTGGCATCACGCCAGCGAATATGCCTCCTACGGCATCGACCGGCACCCCTGGCTCTCTCTCGGGTGGCAAATGGCACGCCCCTGGCTCTTACGCCGCCTCTGCTCATCCCTGCTCTCCATATTCCGCTCCTCGCGGAGGTAATTATGGTTCTCCGGGGGTCTGCCGGGGGTTCGCCCCCGGAAAACCCCCGGCAAACCCCTGCCAAACCCCCGGCATCACTCCGAAAAGGGAATGGGAATTTTCTTTCCGGACGGTTAACAATCGTGCATTATTAAAGAGATTATATTATAGTATAAAAATCGAGAAAACAGCGATTTTAATGAAATAAATTTCTTATATTTGTGGCGTATTTTATGTTAAAACAGATGTGAATTGATTGTAAAAGATTGATATATAGAAGATTTAAATGTAAAAAAGAAAATGAAAGTAGGAGTTAAAACAGTGTTGTTTTTAGCGATTTTTTTTCTCGGGCTCAGTGCCAGGGGGCAAAAAGTCGTGGTAAAGACAAACGTGCTTTACGATGCATTGTACACGATCAATGCCGGCGTAGAGATCGGTTTGGCACCTCGGTGGACTTTCGACCTGTCTGCCAATTACAACGCCTGGACGCTTTCGCATGACCGGAGATGGAAACACTGGCTTCTTCAGCCGGAAGCCCGTTATTGGTTTTGCGATCGCTTTGCGGGCCATTTCGTGGGGGCGCATTTGTTGGGAGGGAAGTGCAATGTGGGGGGCTTGAAGAACCATTTCAAGTTTCTGGGCACGGATTTTTCCAATTTGAGCCGCCGGCGCTATCAGGGGTGGTTCCTCGGCGCGGGGGTGGCTTACGGATATGCCTGGATTTTGGGTAAGCATTGGAATGTGGAGGCGGAATTGGGATTCGGGTGGATTTACACCCGCTACGACGTTTATCCGTGTGCCAATTGCGGGAAGAAGCTGCAGGAGGACAAGGCGCATAACTACGTGGGTCCCACCAAGGCGGCAATCAATTTGGTGTATACATTTTAATTCATCAGGATATGGGTATGGATAAAATCGTAAAAATATGGTGTTTCGCCCTGTTGGTGGCAGGTGTTGTGCCGGAGGCGGGCGCCCAGAAGATCATGGAAGAGAAGGTCACGGTGTCGAACCTGGCGGTGTCGCGGGCGGACAGCGTGTTGTTCGTGGCGATGGACGTGGATGTGTCGGGGCTGGATGTCAAGACCAACCGGGAGGTGATTCTGACGCCTTCGTTGCGGAAAGGGACGGACAGCCTGGCGTTGCCGTCACTGCTGATTGCGGGCAGGAACCGCTATTACCACCACCTGCGCAACGGGTTGCAGGACGAGACGATGACATTGTACCGCCACGGGGAGGATTCGGTCATCGAATACCGCACGGTGGTGCCTTATGCGTCGTGGATGAACACGGCGATGCTGGTGGCGCAGAACGAGACGTGCGGATGTTGCGGGGATTCCATTTCGGGAGGCGACGATTCGTTGATGACGTTGCGCCTGGAGCCGAAGGCTTTCGTGCCGGATTTCGCTTATGTGCGTCCGGAGGCGGAAGCGGAAAAGATTCGAGAAATGAGGGGTTCCGCTTATATCGATTTTCCGGTGAACCGCACGTATATCCGGGAGAATTACCGCAATAATGCCGCGGAGTTGCAGAAAATACGGAATACGATAGACGTTGTCCGCAACGACAGCGACACGTATATCACTTCCGTGTTCATCAAGGGATATGCTTCGCCGGAGGCTTCCTGGGCGACCAATACGCGCCTGGCGAAAGGGCGTACGGAGGCCTTGAAAGAGTATGTGCGCAAGCTCTACGAGTTTCCCGACAGCCTGATGTCCACCGCCTATCAGCCGGAGGACTGGGAAGGTTTGCGGCGTTACGTGGATACTTCCGCCATGGCGAACAAGGCGGGCATCCTGGCAATCATCGACAACGATATGATTCCGGATGCCAAGGAATACGAGTTGAAGCTGCGTTATCCGGAAGATTACGATTTCCTGTATAAGCATGTGTATCCGGGCTTGCGCCATTCGGATTATGTGGTGCAGTATCGCGTGCGGACGTACAGCGATGTGGAGGAAATCCGCCGCATCATGGTGACGGAGCCGCAGAAGCTCAGTTTGCGGGAGTTGTTCCTCGTCGCGCAGGATTGTGAGCCGGGCAGTGACGAGTATAACGAGGTGTTTGCGATTGCGGTGCGGATGTTCCCCGAAGATGAGACGGCGAACCTGAACGCGGCGAACACGGCGTTGCAGTTGCGGGATTTCCGGAATGCGGTGCGCTACCTGGAAAAGGCGGGCAGTTTGCCGGAAGCGGTCTATGCACGCGGTATTTTTGCCGCCCTGCTCCGGGATTACGATGCCGCGACGGCGCTGTTCAAGGAGGCGGCGGAGAAGGGAATCACAAAAGCGGAGGCTGCCATCAGGCAGATACAGGAAATCCGCTAAAAGCAATATGAAAAAATAGAAACATATAAAATAGAACATGATGAAACTTTGGAATTTGTTTGGATTTGGAGTGATTACTCTTGCGCTGGCGACAGGATGCAACAAACATCCCGAAAATTTGAATGGACCGGAAATCGAGGATGACGGCGAACCGTTATATGTGAGCATGAATCTGCAATTGCCTATGGCTTCTCCGGGTACGCGTACCGCAACAGGAGAAACCGATACCGAACCCGGGCAAGCTTATGAGAATACCGTGCGGAACGTGTTGTTGGTGCTGGCATCAAAGAATGATGAATATATCGCGCACAGTGCGACCGGAAAAATCGTGACGGGAAATAATAATGCTTTGACTGTCACCTCTTCAATCAGCAAATCCTATTTGGGACAATACTACAACAAGTACGGGAACGGCGAACAATTGAATGCAGGCAATGATGTTATCCGCTTGTATGCCTATTGCAATCCTCCGCAGGATTTGCTGGACAGTTTTAAAGTGGAAGAAAAGAGAGCAAGATGGACAGACTTCTCGTGCGAGGTGGGAGAAAAACAGACGGTGGTCAAGACCGAAGAAAAAGAGGAGGGTGCATTGGATGGAAAAAACCAATCCATCTGGACGGGGAATTCTTTCCTGATGTCCAATACGGAAATCCATGAGGCAAAACTGCCCATCAGCTATAATGCTTGGGAAGAGTATGCCACGCAGTCGAAACCTTTCAAATTTATGGGAGGAGACCTGAATGCCGATGGAAAGTCGATCCCTGTCGAGCGTTCCGTAGCCCGTTTTGATTTCAAGGACGGCAGCACGAATCCGGACAATGGCGGATTGGGAAACAATACATATGAAATCACCTCGACCGGAGCATCCAATGGAAAATTGAAAGTGCAGTTGTTGCGCATGTCCCTGGTCAATATGAGCAAATCTTTCTATTATTTGAAACGGGTGACCGAGGATGCTTCATTAACTTCGAAACGGATTCTTTGCGGGGAAGAGACCGTGAACAATTGGGTGGTTGATACGGATTGGGACAAACCGCACAAAAACCTGGGAAAAGGAGGACAAATGGATCCGACGACGTTGGAAACGTATTATAATTTCTGTTTGTTCAACGACGAGGGGAAAATTGATGAGAGCACCCGTATGTTATGGAACAACCACCGTGTGGATCAGGTATTGAGCGGTGCAGATTTGGGGGGTGGGTATCGTATATGGCGGTATGTGACGGAAAATACGATACCGGGCGAAATGCACCAGCGAAGCGGTGCCTCCACCGGCATTGTTTTCAAGGGAAAGATTATGGCGGAAGGAACCGGGGACGATGCTGTCAATCCGGATCTTTGGAAAGCACTCAACGGCGAGTATGAGATCAAGCAAGTGGACGGAAAACCAATCGGCTATGTGCAGACCCTGACTTATAAGAATGCGGCAGGCAAGGAGGAAACCAAATCCTATCCGATTCTGTATCTGTTTAATGATGTGCTGTATGTGGGTTGGAACCATCAAGTCAAGGAGGATGCCGGAACTGATGAAGGTTTACCGCTTTGGTCGGCTGTCTATAAAAAGCAGGGGGATGCCAAATCACCAGACGACTGGTATCAGGAAGTGGTCCGCTTGTCTAACGAGGGGCAGGAGGAGACCGATGAGTTTACGAATGCCCTGAAAGAATTTCGCCGGGCAGCGACGGAAGCCGGATTCACGTTGTATCAGGCGAGCGTCGATGTGGAAAACACCACTGCCGACATAAGTTACGGTCCCGGTTACTATTGTTATTATTATTATTGGAACCGCCATAATGATAACGGACGTCCGGGAACAATGGGACAGATGGAGTTCGGGGTGGTGCGGAACAACATTTATAAGTTGTCTGTGAACAAAATCAATTATCTGGGGCATCCGCGCCGCAGCGACAACGATCCGGAGCCTCCTACCCCGGAGACCCCGAATGAGGATGCCAAGGTCTATCTGGAGGTAGCGGTAAAGGTGAGAGAGTGGGTTGTTCGGGAAAATAATATTGAATTTTAAATAATGATGCGAGGGATGAAACGAGATATGATGTTACGTTGGACGGGGAGGGCTGTCGCCTTCCTAATGCTCGTCGCCCTGTCTTCGTGCGAGAAGATTCGATGATTTGGAGGCATGCCCGCACGGAGTGTCCTTGCGTTTTGTGTATGACTATAATCTGGAGTTTGCCAACGCTTTCCCGAAAAAGGTGGATTGCCTGACGCTTTATGTGTATGATGCGGAGGACAATTATGTCGCCACGCATGTGGTGACGGCGGATTCCCTGCTGTCGGACGAGGATTGGCGGATGCAGTTGGAATTGCCGCAGGGGAATTATCATTTTGTTGCTTACGGCGGGTTGGCTTGCGAGAAGAGTTCGTTTTCCTTGGAGGAAGAACCTGCGCAGGGGACGCGCCGGGAGGATTTGCGTGCCTTGCTGGATGCGGATTGCCTGACGTCGGAGAATTCCACCCGACGGAACCTGCACGGGTTCTATTGGGGAGAGTTGAAGTTGGAGACCGCCGACCTGTTCCGGGAGGGGAAAGTGGAGATGATGAAGAACACGAACAATGTGCGCATCGTGATGCGGGATTTAGCGGGTGGTTCGTTGAATCCGGAAGATTATAGCTTTGAGGTGACGGATGACAATACCTATTTCGGGGCGGATAATTATCTGTTGCCAAGTGCATACGGAGAGGTAACTTATATACCGTGGGCAAAGGGAGATATTCATTACGGTATTTCCGGTGATGTGTCGGTTTCCGGGGCGTATGCGGAATTTTCCGTTTCCCGTCTGATGAAACCGGATGCCGAAGCCGGGCGGAAATCTACGGAAGCGCGTTTAAGAGTGGTTGATAAGGAAGACGACAGAGCAATCATCGATGTGCCTTTGGTGGATATGCTGATGCTCTCCCGAAGCGATTATTACGCGGATATGGACGAGCAAGAGTTTCTGGACCGGCAAAGTGAATGGGAGTTACTTTTTTTCATCGATAACGGTAGATGGGTGCAGGTCTGGATTAAGGTGCAGGACTGGATAGTCAAGTATAACAGAGCAGATTTGTAAGCGTTATGGGAAAGTCGGTATATATCGTATTTCTGCTTGCGGCGGTTCTCGGAATGAGTTCCTGTCATGAGGGGAAGGACGTGGAGATAGCGACGAAGCCGGAGCCGGTGGTACTGAAAGTGAAGGTATCGTTGTCCGACTTGTTGCCGAAGACCCGGGCGGAAGGAGACAACAGTCCGTATGCCGTTGCCGCAAATGATAATGAAAAAGTACAGACGTTGCGCGTTATCGTGGTCAATTCGCGGAATGAGGTGGAGGGGAATGTGCATATTAATTTGATGAAGGATGGCGGGACACCTGTGGAGGAGCAGACCGTGATGATGCGGAATATTGCGAGCAACGACACGAAAATGATTTATTTGATTGCAAATGAGGAAGCTACCCGAAAGTCACCCGTCAGCGTAGGAGATGTACCTTTGGTGGATTATGATTTCAATAAGATTAAGGCTGGTGGAAAATTCCCGATAGATGAATTGTTTGAATTGAAAATGCAACTGAATGAAAATTCCGACCATTTGTCGAACGGGTTGAAGGGGGGGCTGCCGATGAGCGAATGCCACCGGGTGCGGATTCCCGTTGTGCCTCCGGATGCCCCGGGACGGGATGAGTTGGTGGGGGACGGTTTTTTCCTGCTGGATGAGAATGACCAAATCATAAATCCCGCGCCGGGAGCGGATGAGGAGATTTTCGGCTACCGGCAGACGCTGTGGATTACGCGGACGGCCGTGAAGTTCACGTGCGAGGTGACGAACAACCAGACGGCGGGTAGGGTGAAGTTGAAAGGATTGAGGATGCAAAAGATGGCGGGTGAAGCTTATTTTCTGCCCCGGGTGTTGGAGCGGGACGGGCATGAAATCAAGGAGTTTGCCGTGCCGGTGGAGACGATGGAAAATAACAAGCATTTTGAGTTTAAATATGATCTTTCCGCCACCGAGGAGTTGCAAAAAGGAAAGCCGTTTGTGTTGCCGCCGATTTATTTGCTGGAGGGAAAATATACGGACAAGAATGGCGTGAAAGAGGGGGACAATATCTGCAATTATCAGACGGCGCTTATTTTGGAAAGGGATGGAAAGCAGGATACGACTTCTTACATGTATTTGCCGAATTTGCCGGTGCTGCCGCGGAATACGCATGTGGTGCTCCGGGCAACCATCAATGACCCGGCGGATATTCTGTGGAAGGTGGATGTGGTGCCTTACGGGGAGGTGATTCTGGAGCCGGGATTCGGAATATAACGTTAAAAAAGGATGACGATGAAACGGAGTATTTTATATGTTCTTTGGATGGGGTGGCTGCTGGGAGCGGTCTCCTGCACGGATGATGAGATACGTCCTTTCGACGATGTGCCGAAGGGCGAAACGACGGTGCGCATGGCGGTGGAGTTCAATCCGCTGGCGGAAGCCTTGGCGGGGAGGACGCGGGCAACGGCGGGCGATGCGATCAAGAGCATCAACAGCCTGTGCGTGCTGGTGTATGATGTGGACGGGAATCGTCTGTTGAAAAAATATCCCTTGACGCCCACGGACTACACATTGACAAATGAGAATAGGGATAAAGGGGACAAAGGTGTGGAGTGGAGCGACAAAGACATTGCCGAAAAGGTGACGCCCCGCGCGGAGTTTAAGCTGGAGAAGATGCCTTACGGGTATTACCGGATTTATGCGGTGGCGAATATGGGAGATATGGAGGAGTATGAGGAGGAAATCAAGACGGTGAAAGGGTTGAAGGGCATTTCGCTGACGTGGCAGGCGGATGTGGCGAAGAACAACCAGATGCTGGGGTATTTTATGCCGGAAGGGCTGTACACGGACAATGACGTGGTGAAAATCAACAAGCCGGGCATGACGTTGCGGGCAGGGGTGAAGCGGGTGGCTTCGAAGGTGACGGTGGCATTCGACGGCTCGAACCTGAACGAGGGGGTGTTTATTTATATCAAGTCTGTCAAAATCAAGGATATTCCGAAGAAGTGTTTTTTGGGGGATGTCAATAAGCCGGAAAGAGCGGAGGAGCTGGCGGACGGCGATACCATCCGGTATGACCTGCAAAAAGACGGGGAGGGGAATGTTGGCACTGTGCCTTTCGATGAGCAATATCTGGCACGAATTGCCCGAGGGAAGCCGTACCTCCCGTATAAGAAGGATGACCCCTATAAGCCGGACTTCCACACGGAGACCGAACGTTCGCTGTTCTTTTTCGAGAATATGCAGGGCGTGCACGAAAATAACAATAAGCAGCAGGATGCGGACGGGGACGGAGAACTCGACCATCCCGGAACTTCACAGAAGCCGACGGATAAATACCGTCCGAAAGACGGGGTGCCGTGCGGAACATATATCGAGGTGGAGGCATACTATAACTCTGTTCATCCGGACCGGGTCGGTCACGGGGATATCGTTTACCGCTTTATGCTCGGGAAGAATGTGACGACGGATTATAATGCGGAGCGGAACCACCATTACAAGCTGACGTTGAAATTCAACAAGTTCGCCAACGATGCGGACTGGCATATCGACTATGAGGAGCAGGATCCAAGCATTCAGGTGCCGGAACCGTATTATATCTCCTACTTG
>CAJTSF010000013.1 GCA_910578985.1 uncultured Odoribacter sp.
AATAATATCGTCCCGTATTCACCAACTTATAAACCCAAGCCGTTTTATCTACATATATATAGCCGTCTTTACGCAGACTCTCGAAATTCTGGATGCCGATGGGATATTTCTTCTCGCTCATGACCGATGGATATTACAGGTGTTTTCGCAAAGATAGCGAATAAATGAGAAATCGCAAAACCGGGGAGGTCAAGCGTCTCCCCGGCAATCTAATATATCAGCGTCTATTTACGGGTAGAAAAGATTTCCGCCAATTTTCTGTCCAGTTCGGCATCATCGAATTTGCCCACGATATTCCCTTGCAGGTCAATGAGGTATTTCGTTGGCAGGGAATGGACGGCATATAGGTCGCTCACATCATTGCTTCTGTCAAAGCAGTGCCTGCCGTTTTCATCCCTGTAGGAACGCAAACCGCGCAACACATGGTAGAACATGCCCACGCCGTCATCTTTAATCGCTTTCCTCCAGGCATCTTCCGTACTGTCATTGTCAGCCACGCAGAATACCTCGAACCCTTTGGCGTGGTACTTTTTGTAAAGCGCCTTCACATGCGGGAAGCTTTTTCGGCACGGCACGCACCACGACGCCCAAAAGTCCACCAGCACATATTTGCCCCGCAAATCGGAAATGGCAACGATTTTCCCATTCACATCCTTTTTCCTGATATCAGGAGCCGGCCGTCCCGGCTGCACCCGCTGCAAAGCGGCAATTTCTTTCCGTACATCGGCTGCCATCGGATTCTGTTGCACATTCGGAGCCAGGGAATTGAACACCTCTTCCAACTCTTTTAAAGACATGCCTCCCATCAGAAACTGCAGCGTGCGAGCCACCGATTCCACATCGCGGTTTTCCCGGATGAGTTGCAATTGCCGACTGCGCACGGCCGCACGGAAACGTTCCGTCAACTCTTCCGACTCTTCTTTCAGCTTTTCATAAGCCGCACGGTCTGTTTCCCGCAATTTTCCAAGGCGCTCCTCCACTTCGGCATACGCTTTGAATTCGGGTTTCCCCTTCAACTCGTCATACACTCCGGAAAGCAATTCATTCACGTCATGATTGCGGCTGCCTTCCACTTTCACCTCCCGGATACTGCGATAGCCATACCGGTCAAGCACGTTGTCCCAATCCGCCGTTATCCGGATAGGCTTGTTTTCGGCAAACAAAGAAACATTGGCAGGTTCCTCCCCTTCGGGAATGACCTGGATAGTCATTGCTGCCGGAGCTTCCAGCTCGCCACAAAAAACAAACATTCCTTTCTTCATGGAAACCGTGTCCCAAACCACAGCTTCTCCTCTGCCGGCAGACCTGCCCAATACAGCGATACCATTTCCGGCATTCGCTACATTTCCCTGAATCCTGTACCCATTCGGGTTAGAGTTGCAGGCTGCAAAAAGCAGCCCCACAACTCCGATTAACATACCTTTTTTCATTTGCCAAATATTGATTAATTATCTACAATTAATAAGTTGCATACCCCGGATTCTGTGCGCTCTTCGGCAACAGGCTGTTGTTTTTGAACTCGTCCGCAGGAATGGCAAAGACAGCTTTTCCGAACAACTGTTCTCCTGCAGCGTCATAATATTCCGGATTGAAGGCAGCCACCAACTCTTTCGGCATGCGGAACATGAGGTCGAAATCCGCCCCGTTCTCACAGAACAGATTTTTCAGGAACTCCTCGAAATAGACTTTCATGAACTCATCCGTATTTCCAACAGCTTCCAGTTCTGAGAAATCCGTGATGCCGGCATGTCCCATGACGGTCTTCAGCAAACCTTTTGCGTCTTCCAGTTGGTTGGTACGTGCCAATGCCTCGGCACGGAGCAGATACATCTCACCCAGACGCATCATGTACTGGCTTTCCGACACCTCATTGGCAACAATGGCAGTCGGCTTGAAGTGCTTGCAGACGGTAGTCGTAACCACATCCTCATAATGATTTCCGACCAAATTTCCTGCATCATCAAATTCGTAGACAAGCTTTTGCCTCTTTTCTTCAAGAGCCAGTTCTTCTTTCCGCGGGTCGCCTT
Organism: uncultured Odoribacter sp.; assembly: GCA_910578985.1. Taxonomy (GTDB): domain Bacteria; phylum Bacteroidota; class Bacteroidia; order Bacteroidales; family Marinifilaceae; genus Odoribacter. The sequence continues at coordinate 2,028 of CAJTSF010000013.1, forward strand.
CAAACAGGGCATAGAAATTATCAGTATAATTAAATTGCGCGGAATTTCTGTAATAATAGGCTTCCATAACAGACGTCTGTTGTCCTCCCCGGTTCTGCGGCTTGACGCCGAACATGACTTCCTCGCTTGCCAACCCGACGCTATGGAAAATATCCGTGGTATGCGCCTCCAATTGATAGGGCCCCTGTTCAATGATGTCCTTTGCTAATTTGGCTGCCTCGGCATAATCGCCTTCCTGACCGCGCGCCATCAGCACACGCACTTTCTGACCCATGGCCACCCATTTGTTGACATAATGGTTCGGGCTTGTTTCGGCACATTCCCGGATGGCATAATCCAAGTCGTCCAGGATAGCCTGATACGTCTCTTTCACATTGCTGCGCGGGCAAGCCAGGTTCCGGCTGGTGCTCGGCACCATCCGAAGGATGTTGCCGCAAGGACTGTCGATATCCCAGCTATACCCGAAATACCGCAGGATGTTGTAATTCACGATGGCACGCATGCAGCGGGCTTCTGCCAGGATTTCCGTTTTCTTGTCTCCGGAAAACCAGGAGTCATCGGCATTTTCCACCTGCCCGATTACTCCGTTGATGGCAGCCATCTGCGAATAAAACGGTCCCAAAAAAAATGAACCGTACGTTTCGAAACCTTGCCCTCCGTGCGTTTCAAACATATAAGGACCTTGGTAATAGGCAATCACGCCCGAAATATCGGACGGATAGATTTCATACAATTGGGCACATCCCGTACTGTGCACACCATAATTGTCCACTTTGCATTGTGCAAACTGATAATAGATGCCGTTCAATGCGGCGATGGCGCTTTTCTGGTCTACCACCACATTGCCTTCCACTTTGGACTGGGTCGGCAACGCGCTCAACTGGTCGTCGCAGGCGGTCGTCAATGCCATGCCCGCAAGTAAACCGCCGAAAATAAATATATTTCTTAGTTTCATACGTCTTGATTGTGTTAGGGATTAAAAACTGAGTCTGATACCGAACGTGTAACTGCGGACGGTCGGATAGGAAGTCACGTCGCGCCCACCGCCTGCCACGCTGTACGGGTCATCGCTGACGGCGGGATCCGGTCCCGGATAGGAGGTCAGGGCAAACACATTGGAAGCGGTTCCGTAAACGGAAAGTCCGCTCATGCGCAACTTTTTCGCATACCTGTCCGGCAGGGAATAACTCAACGAAAGAGACTGCAATTTCAGATACGACGCATCGTACACATTCAGATTGGTCAAGAAATTAAATGAATTGTACAACACGGTTGGGCGCTCGGTCGGGTGTTCCGGCGTAGAGCCTTCCAGCACGCGGACACCGCGGTTGGCATACGAATTGAAATTCATATCCGTCACGTCTTTCTGATAAATCAGGTCGTTGCCGTAAGAGAAGGTGAAGTTCGCCAACAAGGCCAGGTTTTTATATTGCAGTGTGGTGGTAAAACCTCCGTAGAAATCCGGCGTGCAATTGCCGATGACATCTTCGTAATAAAAACCGGTTTCATCCAATGCCAACTCCACGGAACCGATGCCCAAATCCGGATACATACGACTCCAAGAAGAGAATCGCGATTTATAATCCTCCAACTGTTCCTGCGTCCGGATGATTCTTTCCACTTTACGTCCGCAAAGCAATCCCAGGGATTTCCCTTCACGGTAAACCGTCGTACCCAGATTCAATTCGCCACGGCCGGTGTCGCTGCTGAAGTTGTCGCCTTGCAGTTTCAACACTTTGGAGGAATTGTGGGAAATATTCAGGGCTCCGCTCCATTTCCAGTTTTTAGTCCGGATGAAATCGCCGTTCAACTCAAACTCCACACCGATGTTCTTCACCTTGGCAATGTTGGAAACTATGGTGTTGAAACCGCTGCTCGGAGCCGGCGTGATGCTCAACAAAGCACCGTCGGTCACCTTGTGGTAATAAGCCATCGTTCCGCCCAGACGCCCCTCGAAGAAAGAGAAATCCAAACCGAGGTCTTTCTGCACGGTGCTTTCCCACTTGATATCCTCGTTCCCCAATTGGGACGGATACAGAGCCGTGCTTCCGGCGTAGGAACCCGGAGAATAAAGCGTGCGGAACATGTGGTCGGCGATGCTTTGCGTACCCGTTTTACCCATGCTGGCACGGAGTTTGAGTTCATCTATCCATGCCACATCTTTCAGGAAGGATTCTTCCGATATGCGCCAGGCAATCGCTCCGGAAGGGAAATAACCGACACGGTTGTCCTTGGAGAATTTGGAAGAGTTGTCGCTACGCCCTGTGAAAGTGAAAAGGTAGCGGTCTTTCAACACATAATTGGCGCGAATATAGAATGAAAGCAGGGAACTCTGCGTGGAAGGATTCGCTCCCGCAACAGAGGTTGCCACCTGCGCAGAGCCCAGGTTGTTCAGATGTGTGTCATCGGGAAAGCCTTTCCCGGTTGCCGAGAAGAAACTGCTTCCCTGTTTCTCCCATGAAGTTCCGAGAATGGCGTCGATGCGATGGTTTTCATTGAACACCTTGTTGTACGTCAGCGTATTTTCAAAGAACGTACCGGTCGCTACGCTCTGCGACTGCGTATTCTGTCCGCCTTCCGAATCGGAAACTCCATAGTATCCTCCCACCATCACATAACTGGGCACATAGTTCAACTGATTGTAGTTCACATAACTGAGCGACATCGTACTTTTGAATTTCAACCCTTCCCAAATATCCAACTCGCCGTACATGGAGCCTTTGAAGTCATACGTTTTGGCTTGATTGATGCCGGAAGCGACTGCCAAGGGATTCTGGAAACCCATGTAGGATTTTGCCAATTCGGGAATCTGGCTGTAATTGGCATAACTGCCGTCCGCATTGTATGGAGAAAGCACGGGAGGTGCGGACATCGCCTGGGAATAAACGCCGTTGGTGATGTTGTTCTTGCTGTACCCGAAAGCCAGATTGGTGCCCATACGAAAACGCTTGGCGATGTCGTTGTCGAGATTGGTTTTCAATGTGTAGCGCTCGAAATCGGTGTTAATCAATGTACCCTCCTGATTGCTGTACGAAAAGGAGGTGTAATAGCGGGAATGCCGGCTTCCACCCGCCACGGAAAAATCCACATTGTGCGAAACGCCCGTTTTGGTCACCAAGTCCACCCAATCCGTATCGGCATTGTCCAATCCTTTCAGGAACTGGATTTGCTCACCATTGGAATTTAGTCTGGATTGAAAATTTTGGGCAAGATTCGGCTGGAGTGCGATGTTATCCGCCATATTGGCATTTGACTGCTCGATAGCTGCAATCATAGTATTGATGTATTGTTCGCCGTTCAACACTTTTTCCCGTTGCGGGGTACTCACGCTCACATTGTAATTGACATTGAACTGCGGTTTCATATCACGACGCCCCCGTTTGGTCGTGATGATGACCACACCGTTAGCCGCTTTCGAACCGTAAATTGCCGTTGCGGAAGCGTCCTTCAAAATGGATATACTCTCGATGTCACTGACACTCAATCCACTCAAACTGTTCAAGCCTCTCATAAATGAACCGGAAACACTATTGTTAAAATCATCTCCATAGTTGGCTGCTTCCAACGGATTGACGATTTCCGAGGAGGAAATGTAGTTGTTCTTAATTTCCTGGGGTATGCCGTCGATGACATACAACGGATCCACATTCCCTTTTAACGAAGAGCCGCCACGAATACGGATGCGCACGGCACCGCCCGGCGAACCGTCGGCTTTCGTCACCTGTACGCCCGCCGCCTTCCCTGCCATCGCATCATCGACGGTCAAGGCAGGCAGATTCTTCAATTCCTCGGTTTTCACGGTGGCAACCGAACCGGTCAGGTCTTTCTTCTTGGAACTTCCGTAACCGATGATGACCACCTCATCCATTTCGGCAGCTTCTTCGTGCATGGTGACGTTGAGTTCCGTCTGCCCGGCATACGACATCTCTTGCGTCTTCATGCCGACAAAGGAAAAGATCAGCTTCAATTCCTTAAACTCCTGCGGCAAACGAAGCGTATATTTCCCTTCGACATCCGTAATTACGCCCAATGACGTTCCCTTGAGCATCACCGTAACACCGGGAAGGGGATTGCCCTTTTCATCGGTCACCGTTCCCCGCACCTCTTTACCGTCGATTTGCCGCATCACGGAACGTTCCTTAATAACAATCACACGGTCCATAAACACATACATCAACGGCGAATTTCCCAACAAGCGGTCGAGTACCGCTTCAACGGTCTCATTTTTCGCCTTCACGGAGACCATGCCCAAGCGCTCCGACTGTTCGCGGTTGAGCATAAAACTCACTTGTGTCTGCTCCTGAATCTTTTCCAGGACTGTTTTCAATTCGACCCTCTCCAAGTGGAGGCTGACACGTTCCTGCTGGGCTAAGGTCTTTGCCGACAGCCCGAACGAAAAAGCACAGACTAAAATAAAGCATAATCTTGCCATACGTTCCATTTTTTGCCAACGAAATCTTCCGACCCGATGGACTTTTTCTCTTCTTTTCATACATTTGTTTTTAATTGTTTATAATAATTCGGTTTCCCGTCACTTTAAAGCGGATGCCGACAGCCTCCGTCAGGGTCGCTAGAATGCGCCGCACATCTTTATAGCGTTGCACATAACCGGAAAAATGAAGCATTTTTCCGTGATTCGACTGATACACGATTTCCATGTCATACCAACGCGCCAATTCATCCATCATCTCTTCCAGAGAGCGGTCGTCAAAATAGAAATACCCCTCTTTCCATGCCGTGTATTGCCGGACATTGACTTCACGTATCCGAAGTTCCCGGTCGGAACGTCCGTATTCCGCCAATTGCCCCGGCACCATACGGACCTCTTTGCCCGAACGCAGGGAACGCACGCCGACCTCCCCCTCCGTCAGTACCGTCTGGACTGCCCGCATTCCGTGGGTATTGACATTGAAAGAGGTGCCGTACACCCGGATTTCCAAATCCTCCGCCATGACATAAAAAGGAATCTCAGCACTTTTCGCCACCTCGAACCAGGCTTCCCCCTGCAAACGTACGCGCCGTTCCTTGCCGGAAAATAACATCGGGTATTGCAAACGGCTGTCCGCATTGAGGTGCACCACCGTCCCATCCGACAGTTTGATGCGGAACTCCGCGCCTTTGGGAACAGTCAAAGTATTCCATACCTCTTCCCGGCTGTCGGCTTTCCGCTCTCCCGAGTAGGCAATCTCACCGCCGCGCACCTCTATCGTTTTATCCTGTTCCTGCAATTGCAGCGTATCCTCGCTGCACAAGGCAACGCGCTTCCCGTCGCTCAACTGCAAACATATCTGCCGGCTGCCATGGATACCGTACTCCCCAACCAACGCGCCGCCATCGGCAGATTGCCCCGTCCGAAGCAACCACCAACCGCCCAACGCCATTACCAAGGCACAAGCCGCCGCCCCGTACCAACGCACCAGATGCAGGCGCCTCCGTCCTTTCGCCTTCCGGAACGCCTTTCCGGCATTATAGCGGCTGCGCCTTTGCATCTCTTCTTCAAAAAGAGACGTTTCCGTCAATTCCCGGAACAAACCTTCTTCCTGTCCCTCTACATTTATCTCCTCACCGAATAACCGGCACACCGCACGTGCCGCAATCCGCCTTGCCGAAGTATCGATATTTTCCCAATTCATCGTTTATGCTTTTACCATAAACGGGAAAATCTTAAAAACGGGTAACAGGATTCGAAAGAAAAAATATAGTCAATAGAAAACGTAGTTTATCCGGGTCGAAGTGATCCCGCACATACTGATAGGCGCGTTTTTTCTGCATCTTCACGGCATTCTCGCTGACATGGAGCAGTGTGGCGATTTCCCGTACCTTGCACCCCTTCAACGTGTACAACAGGATTTCCCGCTGTTGCGGCGACAGGCAGTCCAATATTTCATGGAAACAGGTAATCACCTCCTCACGCAAAGCCATATCGACCGCTTCCCCCTCCTGGACCGCCGCCAGATAATCTCTGTCATTCTCCAACTCTTTGAATGCCGCCCGCTCCCGCATAATGTCCACAGCCGCATGGTAAACACTCTTATACAACCACGCCGACAATGCCCGGATGTCGGAAAAAGTCAAGTCTGCATCCCAAACCTTAATCAGGCACAACTGTACTACGTCCTCCGCATAACCGTTATCGTTCAATAACTTTTCCGCATAGACACACAAGGGGGAATAATAGCGGTCGTACAGCCTTTTTAAAGCCGCCTCGCTCTTCCGATTGATGCCTTCTACTAAGGCGGAATCCTCCATATTGATTATTGTTTAGGTGGCAAATATATAAAATATACGGAAATATCCGCATGTTTCCGCAACAAAATCATCCCGACATTCCAACAAGGCAATCATTATCGCGACATCGACCGCGCCACGGATAGACCATCGACAGCCACGGCAATGGACTGTTCCCTTTTATCTTCTTCCGAGAACTCGGAGGAGGCAGAAGCAGCGGTTTCGGTTCGTTCAGCAGCGGGTATACCGCTGTTCTGATACCATCTCACATAGCGACGCACCGTATTCCGTCGACAAGGGGCATTTTTATATTAGGCAAAAGAATTAAAGAAACTTGACCTCAAGGGTTATCCGAGCCTGGGTTTTCCGTTCTCGAAATGCAACCGGTTTGCATTTCGTTAAATATATGTCAAACTCTTCCCGAAGAGAGGTCTGTTTCATGAATAGCTTTTATATTTGCCGCAGATAAATACCATTAAAACGGCAAAATATGAAACAGATATTACTTTTCATCCTCCTGGGAATCAGTACAAACGGCTGGGCGCAGGACATCAAAGGCAAGGTGGTGGAAGAGGTGGACGGAAAAAAGGTCGGTATTCCAGGCGCCAATGTATTCTGGGCGGGAACGACAGAAGGACAAGTGACGGATGAGAAAGGAAACTTCAAAATCAAATGGAACGAATCCGGACGGTTGGTCGCCAGTTTTATCGGCTACCGGGCGGATACGCTGCAAGTCGGCAAATCGGCAAAGAACGTGGAGTTCGTACTGGTGGCGGGGGAGATGCTCGATGAAGTGAGCGTCATGACACGGGGCAACACCACCATCATGAGCACCCGCGGTCCCATGATCGAGCAGGTGATTACCGGCGAAGAGCTGTGCAAGGCGGCATGCTGCAACCTCGGGGAGAGTTTCACCACCAACGCCTCCGTAGATGTCGCATACGCGGACGCCGTGACGGGTGCCAAGCAAATCCAACTCCTCGGTCTGACGGGAAAATATGTGCAGATGATGACCGAAAACATGCCTAACTTCCGGGGCATCTCCTCCCTCTACGGCTTGAACTACGTGCCAGGTCCTTGGATGAGCGCCATCTCCGTATCAAAGGGTGCAGGCTCCGTCATCAATGGCTACGAGGCGATTGCCGGTCAAATCAGCGTGGACTACAAGAAACCCCTCTCCGATGAGAAAATTTACTTCAATCTCTTCGGCAGCAGCGAGGGTATGGCGGAATTCAACGCCAATGCCGGCATCCGCCTGAACGACAAATGGAGCACCGCCATCCTCGCGCATGGCGACTGGCTTCCGACGGAACTCGACCACAACCATGACGGTTTCCTGGACATGCCCCAGAAAACGCAATATAACCTGATGAACCGCTGGCAATACAAGACGAACGCCTGGAACGTGCAGTTTGGCGGTAAATTCTTGGATGAAAAGCGTCTCGGCGGACAGAAGGGATTCAAGAAAAGCAACCGGGGACAATTCGGCGAAGGCGTGCTCTATGGCATCGGCATCGATTCCCGCCGCTACGAGGGATTCCTCAAAGTGGGCTATCTCATGCCGCAATATGAAAACACCAGCATGGCGCTGATTGTGAACTACACCGACCACGACCAGGATTCCTATTACGGCGCACGCGACTACCAAGCCCGCCAGCAGACCGTGTTCGCCAACTATATCTATCAGTCGATATTCGGACAAAACGAGAACCAGCAATATTCCGCCGGACTGACTTTCAACTATGACCGCTTCGATGAATCCTTCAACGACTTCCTCGTTGCCTCCCTGCAAAAGACGAAAACCGTGGACTTCCTGCGCAAGGAACGGACCATCGGTGCCTTCTTCCAGTATACCGGCGCTTTTTGGGAAAAACTGACGGTGATGGCAGGGATACGCTATGACTACCACAACCTCTTCGGCGGATTCTTCACCCCGCGCCTGCACCTGGCATACGCCCCCGACGACTTCACCATGCTGAAGTTCTCCGCAGGGCACGGCTCACGTACCGCCAATATCCTGGCAGACAACAGCTACCTCCTCGCATCCGCCGCATCCATTTACGTCAATGGCGAACTCCTGGCGGAACATCCGGAGGAACTGGACCGTCTGGACATGGAAAAAGCCTGGAACTTCGGCGTACAGTTGAACCGCAAGTTCCTCCTGTTCGACCGTATCCTGAACATCAATCTTGACTATTACCGCACGAATTTCACCAACCAAGTCGTGGTGGACAACGAAACCACTGCCGACCAAGTGAACTTTCATAATCTCGCCGGCGACTCTTACTCCAACTGTTACCAGGTGGAGGTGAAATATGAACTGATACCCCGGTTCGACGTCACCGGCGCCTTCCGATACAACGACGTCAAAAGCACCATCGGCGGCGAACTCAAACGGGCTGCCCTTCAAAGCAAATACAAAGGATTGGTAAACCTTTCCTATTACACCAACATGAAGAAATGGCAGTTCGATTTCACCACCCAGTTCAATGGTCCCGGACGCATCCCGCTCAATCCCGCCATCCCGCAGGAGCAACAGCATGATTCGTTCGACTCTTTCCGCGTGATGAATGCCCAGGTTACGAAATTTTTCCGCAGATGGAGCATCTACGCCGGATGCGAGAACATCGGCGACTTCACCCAAAAACACCCCATCCTGAACGCCGACAGCCCTTGGAGCGCCGGATTCGACTCCTCCCGGATATGGGGACCCGTGCACGGACGCAAGTTCTACCTCGGGTTGCGCTTCGGACTGGACCGCAACTGAAAAAGAATATGTTGAACTTAAATACAGAATAAGATGAAAACCATGAAATGGATGATGATGTGCGCCGTAATCCTGTTGGCGGCACTGAACGTAAACGCAGAGAAAAAGGGAGAGAAAACTGTTGTATTCCAAGCCCACCTGCATTGCAAATCCTGCGTAAACAAAATCGAAAAGAACATCCCCTTCGAGAAAGGCGTGAAAGACCTGAAAGTGGACATGGATGCCCAGACCATCACCGTCACCTTCCGCACCGACAAAAACACGGAAGAGAACCTCAAGAAAGCCATCGAGAAACTGGACATCGAGGTGAAAGGCACCACTCCCGCCAAAAAAGACGCCTGCTGCGCCGAGGAATGCGAAAAGAAAAAGAAATAAATTCCTACAAAAAAAAGTCTCCCCCTCACATGGCAAAACATGCGAGGGGGAGACTTTTCATTTACTTATCTCTCCTACCGGGAAACAGGCATCAATACATCGCGGTGATGTCCCAGACGAAAGCGCGGATACCGTTTTCCTTGTTCACCTCGTCCAGCTTCTGGACGTATTTCAGAATCAGCGGCACCATCTCCTCATCGACGATGGAAAGGGTGGCGGAGTTCATTTCGGGCCACGTATGTGATCCCATGCGGGGCTCTCCATCCGTTGTTCCGGCACCATTGACCAAGGGCCACTGGGTGAACCCCCGCACTTGCAACTGTTCCAGCATATAGGAAACACGCTCGGTCAATGCCTGGTTGTATGTGATAAATACTGCTTTTTTCATGTCTTCAAATTTTTAAATGGTTCTTCCTGTCATTTCTTCGGCAGATCCCTTTCCGGATCGAAGTCGCTCATAAACCTGAACTGCTTGGCGAGCGCCTTTTTCTTGTTGCGGCTGCCGCTCTTGTCCATCGCGGCATACACGGCGGGAACGATAATCATGGTAATGATAGTCGAGAAGATCATACCGCCGATAACCGCCACACCCATCGGCCGCCAGGTTTCGGAACCCTCACCGGTACTTACCGCCATCGGCACCATACCGAGAATGGTCGTCAGCGAAGTCATCAACACCGGACGCAGACGGGAACGGCAAGCCTGGGCAACAGCATCGTACAGGCGGATGCCGCGTTCACGCATGAGGTTGATGAAGTCGATGAGCACAATACCGTTCTTGGTCACGATACCGATCAAGAGGACTCCTCCCAAAGCCGCCACGATACTCAACGTGGTGTTGGTGAGCAACAAGGCGAGCACCACACCCGTAAAGGCGAACGGAATAGACAACATGATGATGAACGGCATCTTGAACGATTCGAACTGGGCTGCCATCACAATGTAAACCAACATCACGGACAACAGCAACAACACAATCAAGGACCCGAAAGACTCCTGCTGGTCTTCATAGCTACCGCCGATGTACATGGAGACGTCATTGGGCAGGTCTTCGATTTTGTCGATGATGCCTTGCGCGGCAATGGCAATATCTCCCAAGGCAACACCCGCAGCCGGAGTGATGGACACTTTCACGAGACGCTGTTTGCTCTTACGCTCGATGTTTGGAGGCGAGAAATACTCTTTGATTTCTCCCAACTCTTTCAAACGGACTTTCTGTCCTTTGCCGTCAGTGATGATGATATTCTCCACCTCGGTCAGGGAACTGCGGAACTGTTCGTCCAGACGGATGATGATGTCGTACTCTTCGCCGCTCTCCTTGAATTTGGTGTTGCGGTTACCGTAAATACGGTTACGCATCGCCTGTCCCACCTCCGAAGTGGTCAGCCCGTGGCGTGCCAGTTTATCCTGGTCGAGAACGATTTGCAACTCCGGTTTGTCATCGTCACGGCTGATTTTAATATCTTCGGCTCCCGGGATATCACGCGCCTGTTGCGCCACATATTGCGCCAGACGGGTAGTGACGGAGAAATCGTGTCCCATGATTTCGACCTCCACATTATTGCTGCTCATGGAACCGCCGCTGCTGGTGGTCACCGTATACTCCAGCACATCAGGAAAACGCTTCAGGATATCGCGCACCTGGTCGGCAATGACAAACACGCTCCGGTCGCGGTCCTTGCGGTCCAGTGTACGCATACGCATGTTCAGCACGTTGTTGCCCGTAGAGTTCATCATAGAGGCGAAAGACGCCTCTTCCTCACTACCGTACGACAAGTTGATGATTCGGATTTCCGGCACCTCGGAACGGATGACGGAGTCAATGGTCAGTGCCACGTCTTTGGTGATTTCCACCCGCTGGCCGGACTGCATCTTCACGTAAACGTTCAGGTTATCCTGGTCATTCTGGGGCATAAAGTCGCTCTTGATGAAGCGTGCCAGTGACAGCGAACCGATGAACAACAGAAACATGGCGCTGATGACCACGGTCTTGTGGCAGAGCACCCAACGGATCAATTTCTCGTAGGCGGCATCCAACTTGCCGAGCAAACGGTTCACCAACTGGTAGAAACTGAATTTCCCTTCCGCCTTTTTCTCCTGAATCTTCAACAACTGCGAGGAAAGCATCGGAGTCAGGGAGATAGCCGTCGCCGTCGAGGTACATACCGTGATGCAGACAATCCACCCCAACTGCTTGAACAGGATACCGGTCATTCCAGACACCAAAGTCAGCGGGAAGAACACAGCCACCGTCACCAGCGTAGTGACGATAACGGAAAGCCACACCTCGTTGGTACCGTATTTGGCAGCCTCTCTCGGACGGCTTCCGCGATCCACGTGCTTCGTGATGTTTTCCAGCACCACGATGGCGTCGTCCACCACCATACCGATGGCAATTGAAAGAGAGGACAAGGATATCATGTTCAACGATTCGCCGGTGGCATACAAGTAAATGAACGCCACAATCAACGAAATCGGGATGGTCAGCGCAATAATGAACGTGGCTCTCCAGCGTCCCAAGAAAAGGAACACCACTAAAATCACGAATATCAAGGCATACATCAACGTCTCCTGCAAGTTATTGATGGAGTTGATGATGAACTTCGAGTTATCCGAAATGATTTCGAAATGAATATCCGTCGGCAACTCCTTCATCGCCTGTTCCAACTCCTTCTTGCACTCTTTGGCAACGGCAACGGCGTTGGCATCGGTCTGTTTCGTAATCAGCAACACGCCGCCGTCCTTGCGGTTGATTAACTGCTCGAGGGTGATATCCTTCAGCGTATCGCGCACGGTAGCCACATCGCGCAGATAAATAGTTTTACCGTTCTGGGTGCCCAGCACGATATTCTTGATGTCGTCGCTTTCATTGAATTCCCCCTCCACGCGCAAAGAATAGTCCATCTGCCCCATCTTCACACTGCCGGAAGCGACGTCGCGGTTCTCCGCCGCAATCTTTCCGCTGATTTGTTCAAGCGTCAGGTTGTAGGCATACAGCTGGTTCGGATCCAGGTCCACATAAACCACACGCTCCGGCGCACCCGCCAACGTGACGGAAGCCACTCCCTCCACACGGTTCAAGCGGGTCACAATCTTGTCGTCGATGATTTTGTTCAAGCCGGAATAAGACTCCTGTGCCTGCACGGCATAAATCAAAATAGGCATCATGGAGGTATTGAAACGCATGATGGTCGGGCGGTCGATATCATCCGGCAATTGCGACATCGCCTTATCCACCGCATCACGCACATCGTTCGAAGCCTCATCCAGATTGGCTTCCCACTCGAACTCCAAGGAAACGATACCTAAGTTATCATAAGAGGTGGAAGTCAGTTCTTTCAAATCGTCCACCGAGTTCAACTGGTCTTCCAGGATTTTCGTCACGTTCTCCTCGATATCCGCAGCATTCGCTCCCGGATACGTAGCCATTACAGTCAGATACGGCGGGTCCATCTTGGGATATTGATCGACCGGCAACTGAATGTAAGAGGCAACACCCAATACCATAATGGCAAGGAACACCATCAAGGTGGATATGGGTTTGTTTACCGCTGAATTATATATACTCATGTTATTCTGTATTTACCGAATTACTTATTTCTTGATACTCAATTTGGAACCGTCCACCAAACGCGCCTGTCCGACTACGACCAATTCGTCGCCTTCGTGGATTTCATGGCTGATTAATTCCACCTGGTCGTCGAAACGCTTGCCGATTTTCACGCCCACACGCTTGGCTACGCCGTTCTTGTTGAGGAACACATAGCGGTCATTGGAACCTTGCAGTTTCAACACGGCAATGGCGGGAGCCACAACGGTCTCGGTCGAACCCACGGCGAAGTTGATGGTGCCGTACATACCCGGACGCAATGCCTCGTCTTCATTCGGAATGCCCACTTCCACCGTGAACGTGCGGGAAGCCGGGTCGATGGTCGGGTAAACGATGTTCACCGCCCCGTGGAACACGCGGTCGGGATAAAGCTCACTGTGCAACTCCACCTTCGTGCCTTTCTTCACCTGCAGATAATACTGCTCGGACAGCGACACGTATGCCTTCAACGGATGAATCTTTTCGATGGCGATGATGGCAGGCTTTGAAGCACCGCCGAAAGCACCGCCGGTGTACACCTCGCCGCTTTCAAAATATTTGCCGGTCACGACACCGTTGAACGGAGCCAGCATCTTGGTGTTCTCTTTCAGGAAGTCCACATTCACTTTTGCAGCTTCATACTGGGTAACCGCCGCATCGTATGCCTGCTTGCTGATGCTCTGCGTCTCGTTCAGCAGTTTGGCACGGTTGTACTCCGCCTCTAAGTTCTTCAACTGCACTTCCGCCTGCACCAAGTTCGTGCGGTCCATCTCCACCAACAGCTGCCCTTTCTTGATGCGGTCGCCCACTTCCACATAAATCTTGGCAATGCGCCCCGTGGCTGCCGGCGCATAGAACACCTGCTCGTCAGCCTCCAGGTTGGCGGCATAATCCAGCGTGCGGGAAATGTCACTCTTTTCCAATTTCTTTACCTTCACCGGAATCGCATCAACGGTTGCCACCTTCGACTCCTCCTTTTTCCCGGAACATCCGGCGAGGAGAGCCACCGCCAAAGCGGATAAAATCATGTTCTTTATCATGGTTCTCTTCATTTAATTTGTTTTTCTATACTCGTGTGTTTCTCATTTATTTCAACTCATTATACAGCTTTTCCAACTGCGTCTGCGCCTGCAACAAAGTCAGGCATGCAGCGGTGAAATTATTTTCGGCCGTCAGGTAATTGGTGTTCGCCTGCGTCAGGTCAAGGCTCGAAATCGCGCCCGCATTATATTTGTGCTGGTAGTTTTCCAACACTTTCCGGGCAACCTTGATGTTTTCCTCCTGCCAATTGTAGTCCTCCAAAGCATTCTTCAAGGCGAATTTATACTGCTCCTCCTGCAATTTCAACTGGTCTTCCAGGAGGCTCTTGTTGATTCTGGTCTGCTCCAGGGTGATTTTCTCCTGGTCCAGTTGCGCTTTCCGCTGCAAGCCGGAGAATATAGGCACGCTCAGCGTGATGCCTGCCGTGTGGGGCATGTTCATGAAACCGCCCTTCATGATTTGATACTGGTAAGAATACGAACCGGCAAGGGTCGGGGCGAACGCCCATTTTTTCAGCCCCACCATCTTCTCCTGCAACTGCTCCTGCGACAGCATCAACTGGAACTGCGCGTTATTGTTCACATCAAATGTCTGTGACGCCAGCGAAAGGAACGAACCCAATTCCAGGAATTTCTCGATGGGGTCGGTCAGTTTCAACGGCGTGCCCGCCTGCAATCCCAAATAAAGGCGCAACAGGTTATAGTTCACGTCCACCGTCCGCTGCATGGCGAGATGGCTGTTTTTCAACTGCCCGACAGTCACGCGGATCTGGTCCACATCCGTAATCTCGGCGGCTCCCGCCTTATACATGTTTTCCGTGTGCCGCATGATTTCATTCATGTTCTTCAGATTCTCCTGGATGATTTCCATCAGGCGCTCGCTCGCCAGAACCGTATAATAAGAATTGTACACCGTCTCCTTGATGTCCAACTCCGTCAAATCCACCTGCTGTGCCGCAATCTGCTTGGCAATCTTGCTGGTCTGGATACCCAGAATCCACTGCCCGCTGAAAAGCAACTGCGATACGCTCACACCCAAGTTCATCTGATCCTTCATCTTCATCGCCATCCCCCCGAAATCAAGCTCCCGCCCGAAATTGGTGTTATACGCCAACGAAGCGTTAATCTGCGGCAACCCTTGGGAAATCGCCTCCGTCACCATCTTGTTTCTCAACTCAATGTTCAATTGCGATGCCTGCAACTCCTTGTTGTGTTCCACGGCGAAAGCCACCGCCTGCTCAAGCGTCAGGTTTTGCGCTTCGTTCACCGCCTCCGACACCTGTGCCTGCAAGAACCAAGGAACGAGAATCGCCACAAAAGTCATGAATACTCCTTTTTTCATTCTCTTTGATTTATAGTTATTTATTTTCCTTCCTTTTCGATGATTTTCAACAACTTCTCCAACCCCTCCTTCGTCAAGAAACTCCGGATAGTATTCTCCATGATCGTCGATACCATGACCTCCACCGGATATTCGATGTCCGTCAATAATTCCGGCTCGCCCAAAAGGCTCATCTGCTTGGTGAACAAATACGTCTGCACCTCCTTGTTCAAATCCTTCCGGAAATATCCCTCCTGAATGCCCTTATCGATCATTTCATTGAAAAAACCATGGACGAAACGTTGGTTCTGTTCGTTGAGGCGCTGGTGCACTTCGGGATGATACTTTTTCAAGTCGAACATATTGGTCAGCTGCCGGTTCTTAAACGTGTGGATGATATGGTCACGAATCGCCAGCATGATTTCAATGGAATCCTTGCGTTTCCACTCCTCCAGCTCTTCCGGCGTGCAATGCATCTTGCGCCGGTGTATCATCACCTGCTCCACCACGTCATCCTTGTTGCTGAAAAACTGGTAAAGGGTTTTCTTGGAGATTTTCAAGTGCATGCAAATGTCATCCATGGAGGTGCTGCGCAATCCGTATTTCAGGAACAGGTCCGAAATATTCTCCAATAATTCTTCTTTCATCCGATGGCTTTCACTCACTGTCATGATTCCGTTACATTTTTTAACGGAAACGTTTCGCAAAAAAAACGTTTCCATGGATTCTCCCTATGCAATAATCATGCCAAAATAGAAAGAGAGAACAAAATTTAACGGTTCAGCCACTCCTTGATGGATTTGAAACCGACTATTCCATATCCCGTGCCATTAATCCGTCGCCTGCAAATGTACGAAATTCCACAAAAAAGAGCGTCACCGCAGTGACGCTCTCCTTCTCATGAAAAACAATGATTTTCGCTCGCTCCTTATGTTTAAAAATAGAAGTTCAGGCTCAGCGAGCCGCCCAAACATTCCGTTGCCATATAGAACCCGCGGTCGCCCGGAGAAACCAAATCAACCCGTTTCTCCACCCGCCCCGTCTTCTCATTGTACCCCTCGCTCTCCAAATAGGTCTGCTTCCCGAGCATATAATACAGGCTCAGGTTCACCTCCGCGCCCAACGAAACCTTCGGCGCCATGAACCACTCCACGCCCGCGCTGCCCGTCAAGCCCAGGTAGCAGTTAGCGCCATTATTGAACCGCGTCAAAGGACGGTAGCCGTTCACTGCCGACGGCATCGAACCATCAACCGTAGGAGACTGGTTCACATCCGTCAAGGCATTCCCGTATTTGCAAGTCACCTTGTCATTCATGAAAGCGAACAGCAAACCAGCTCCGAAAACACCCTGCACCCGGCGCTGACCCTTGCGGTACTCCCCGCCCAGCATGATGCTCACCCCGCTTCTCCGGTTCCGGAGACGGTCCACCACCTTCTCCTCATCCAGCGTGTTCTCCCATTGCGATTTATCGTCATCCACATAAAAACGTTTCGTCTCCGAGCTGACTTTCAACCCGATGTTCGCACGCAACGCAAACTCATCCGACAGGAAATATTTTCCCATGATCGACACATCCGGCATCAGCGTCTTCTGGTCGTCATCGAACATTTCACTCAACCTGCCGTACTTTGTGAAAGGAGAACCGCCGAGGTAGTTCAAATCGCCCTCCTTCCGGTTGAATATCGTCGCGGCATACTTCAACAAAGGAGTCACGTCCACGCCCACTGACCAATCGCCCGCCTTCGGCAGGTACTGCTTTGCCGGTTTCTCCGCCGGCTTCTCCGTTTGATTCTCCTGCGCCTGCACCTCCATCAAAGACATGCAGCCCACCAGGAGAATCAGTAATATCTTTTTCATTCCTTCTTTCCTTTAATATTGATACCCCGTGTGTTTAAATTTCATCGTTTGCAGTAAAAGAATACCGGAGAAGTTTATCCTTAATGTCATTCGGCTCGAGCCGAACAGTTCCGGTAGCAAATCCGTACACACCCTCTATCCTGTTGTATATCGGGTCGTAATTGGCATCATAGTCATAGTCAAACACTTTTCTTTCCCCTTCGAAAGACAGTGCCTCCAATTCAACCGTTACTCCACCATCCTCCGGCACCGGAATCTCAAATTCATAACGTCCAGCGATATCTGTCACCGTCTCGAAAATCGTGTAACCGTGTCCCTGTCCGTTGGAAATAGATGAATTTCTGATTTTCGCCAATACTTTCACCTCGGCTTTCCGCGCATAGATTTGCTCCAGCTTTCCTTCATAATCATCGTACTCTTCCCTATCACTGTAACAAACAACGCCTTTCACTTTCGCCCTTCCCGGCAGGTCATTAATAGACATGGAAGTCTCCTCCTTCGCGCAGCCCGTGAGCGCCATTGCTGCAACGGCGACAACTGCAAACATTTTGAATTTTGTCAACATGTTATGATTCAATTAAAATTAGTAAATAAGTTTATGCGGGCGCAAAAGTACAATAATTATTTTACAATATAACTTTTGGTATAATTATTTTTGTTAAACGGGGAAAACCGGCACAACTCAATCCCTTTACTATGTCTGCCAAGGGAGATTTCAGCAGTCAATCACGGAAGAATTACGGAATAACTACGATGATTCTACGGTTAAAAGCTTATTAAAAGCTTATTATACCTTTATTAAAAGCTTATTCTATACATAAGCTTTTAATCGGTTTTTAATATGCTTATAAAAATGGATTTATCGTGACAGAACCGTAATTAATCCGTAGTTCCCTCATCATTCACCCCTGACGACACCCGAACAATGTCCTGAAAACCTCCTCCGAAGCACCGGAAAGGAAGAAATCGGGAAGAACTTCACGGAAATTGGCGGGATATGCCTATCTTTGTCCATGACTATTATTTCAATCACGACATGGCAAACTTTTTCAAAACCCTCTTTTCCGGCTCCGGCGAGGAGAGCCCCGAGGAGAAAGCACGGAAGGATTTCGACGTCCTGAAATACGACGGCATCAAGGCACTGAAAATCGGCAAGGGCGCCTACGCGATACGCTGCTTCAACGAAGCCCTGAAAATCGAGCAAGACGCGGAGGTGCTGGAACACCTCGTGGCGGCATACACGCGGGAAGACCGCACGGAGGAGGCGGTGGAGACGGCGGGACAGCTGCTGGACATCGAGCCGGAAAACGGCGGCGTGCTGCTCCTGCGCGCGAACCTGAATTATATGATTGAACGCTACGCCGACGTCATCGCCGACTGCGAGCGCGCCATCGCAATCGACGCGACGGATGCGCGGGCGCATTACCTGGCAGGACGCGCCAAACACAAGAACAGCGACGCCATCGGCGCCATCGTGAGCCTCTCGAACGCCATCGCCCGAAAGGAGGATTATGCCGCCGCCTATCTGCTGCGCGCCGAGGTGATGCTGGCTACGGGGGACGCCGCGGACGGGCTGCAGGACGCCGACAAGGCGGCGGAACTGATGCCCGAGGAGGAGCAGGCGTTCCTCATCCGGGGACAGTTGCACGAGGCGCTACGCGACGACCGCGCGGCAGAGGAGGACTACCGCCATGCCATGGAGGTGAACCCCTTCAACGAACAGGCTTACCTGCTGCTGGGCAATCTCCACATCGCCCGCAACCAACCGGCGGAAGCCATCGCCCTCTTCGACGAGGCGGTGGAGCTGAAGCCCGATTTCGCCCGCGCCTACCATGAACGCGGGCGCGCACGACTCCTGGCGGGAGACAAGGAGGGCGCCGCCGCCGACCTGAAAAAGGCGCTGGAACTGGATGCGGAGCGGGGAGAGCACCTGCCCGTGGACGGGACCTATTCGAATTTCGAGGATATGTATAAGAACCGCCCTCTGTAAAGCCCCGAGGAATGCAATCGCAAAGGACGGCACGGCACGATTTCAAGGAGATATTCCAAACCCACTATCCCGGAATGGTGAGGGTCGCCCTGATGTATGTCCGCAACCTGCAGGCGGCGGAGGATATCGTGCAGGATGTGTTCGTGCGGTTCTGGGAGGCGGAACTCCACAAGACGCCGCCGGAGCATATCGGCAGTTACCTGATGACGGCGGTCAAGAACAGCAGCCTGAACCATTTGAAGCACCTGGAGGTGGAGGAAAAGTTCTGCCGGGAATATGTCCGGGAGGCGGAGGCGGACGGGGAGAGCCCGGAGGAGTACCTGAAGCTGGTGGAGCGGTTGCTGGAGGAGTTGCCGGCGAAGCGCCGGGAGGTGCTGGAAATGAGTGTCGTGGAATCGAAATCCTACCGGGAAATCGCCGACCTGCTGAACCTCTCGGTGAACACCGTCAAAGACCACATCAAAAAAGCGTACGCTTTCCTGCGCGAGCGGGCGCAACAGGAGGTTCCGAAGCTGATGCTGTATCTGGCATGCCTGCGGAAAAAGCGGTTCAATGTTTCGTGAAATGATAGCTGAGGGTGCCGGTGAAGCCGATGCCCCGCTGCGGGATGAGGGATGGGTCGGCGGAGACATTGGGAGAACGGGCGTTGAGCAGGTTGTCTATTCCTAAAATCAGTCGGAAGCCGCGCGGGAAGCGGGCGGCAAGATTCAAGTCGAGGGAGGAGAACGGCGCGTTACGGTGCATTTGATAGACCTCTTCGCTTTTTTTGTTCCATACATCCGCAGCGGAAAGCCACCGTCCGTCGAAAGAGGCGGAAAGCACCGTCGCGCCGACCGGACGGACATAGGCGATGGCGTAGGTGAGGCTGTGGGGACGGAAGGCGGAGAGGTTGTATCCGTCCACGCGGTCATGGCTGTTCACATAAGCATAGGCGGCGCGGAGGGAGAGCCCGTCCGCCGGACGCACCTGCAGGAGGAGGTCCACGCCGCTTTTCCGCCCGCGGGGGGCGTTGTAGTAGATTTGGTTCTTGCCGTCGGGGGCGAGCGTGAGCCCGATGGCATGGCGCATGACGGTGTGGTAGGCGGAGGCGGAGGCGTTGAAGGCGCCGCGGGCGTATTCCAGGGAGAGGGTGCCCTGGTGGCTGGTCTCGGGCTTCAGGTCGGGGTTGCCGTAAATCATGAAAGCGCCGAGCCCGCCCATGTCATACTCGGCGTGGAGTTCCTTGAGGGTGGGGATGCGGAAGCCCATGCCGTAGCTGCCGCGGAGGGCGAAGTCGCCGAGGCGCAGCATGGCGGATACCTTGGGGCTGGCGTGGAAGCCGTAGGCGGAATGGACGTCGGAACGGACGCCGGCGACGAGGTCGAGGCGGTCGGCGGGTTTCCACTCTTCCTGCAGGTAGAGCACGTAATTCCGCTGTGAGAAAGAGGTGTCGTTGCCGTTGTTGAACCAGTAGTGCTCCATCCGCTGGGCGTCCGCCTCGGCGCCGGCGGTGAGGGTGTGTCGGCCGGCGAAGAGGGTGTAGTTCAGGCGTGCGGTCTGCACGAGGTCGCGGAAGATTTTGCGGGAGGGGGCGCCGTCGGTGTAGCGTTCGCGCTTGCCGTAGTCGTCGAAGAGGTAGGAGGCGGTCAGGCGATGGCGGTCGGAGGCGTAGTCGATTTGGGGGTGGAGGGTGTAGGTGGAGAACACTTTCTGCACAGTGGCGTGGGCGTAGGGGTCGCGGAGGCGGTTGGCGTAGCCGGAAGCCGAGAGTTTCGCTTTCCAGCCTCCTCCGAAGTCGTAGCCGAAGCGCTGGGCGCCTTGCAGGATTTCATACCCCGGCACGGAGAGGCGCGAGGGGAGGAGGGTGTCGCGGATGACGGTGTCGGGGGTGTGCGTCTCGGTCACGGCGCCGCGGCGGTCGCGGACGGTGTAGGCATGGCGGGAACGGTAGGCGAGGGAGGTGTAGGAGGAGAAGGCGCCCGCCTTGATGCCGAGGGAGGCGGCATGTTTCATCTCGTCGCGGGTGCCCCATCGGGTGGAGAGCGCCACGCGGAGGGGGGATTCGGCATCGCGGGTGATGATGTTCACGACTCCGCCCATCGCCTGCGAGCCGTAGAGGGTGGACATCGGTCCTTTGACGACCTCCACGCGGGCGATGTCGTCGAGGTCGATGCGGGAGAAGTCCACGTTGCCTCCCGCGCCTTCGCCTGCCAGGCGCTCCCCATCGACGAGGAAGAGCACGTAGCCGCCCGCCACGCCCTGGAAGGAGAGCGCCGGCAGGTTGGAACCGTGCGCCATGCCGAACTGCAAGCCCGGCAGCACCGATTCCAGCAGGTCCTGGAAGTCGAGAGGGTTCACCCGCTCAATCTCTTCGCGGGAGAGGACGCGCGTGAGGATGGGCGCCTCCTTCAGCAGACGGGGGGTGCGGGTGCCGGTGACGACGACCTCCTCCAGCGCCAGTTCCGCCTTCTCCAGGCGGAAGCGCAAGGGGGCGCGGGGGGTGCCGTCCCATACGTATTCCAAGGGCTTGTAGCCCGTGAAACTCACGCGGAGCATCTGTCTTTCAGGCTTCTCCAAGGTGAGGAGGAACTCCCCGCGGGCATCGGTGCTGACGCCGAGGGTGCTGCCTTCGACCCACACGGAGGCGCCCGGCAAGGGACTGCCTTCGCTGTCGGTCACCACGCCGCGGAGCGTCACGCCCCCGTCCCCGTCCGCACGGGCCAAAAGGACGGGCAGAAGCCACAGCAGCAGGAGTCCGATTACGCGCTTCATGCCCCGCCGACTCTTATTTCAATTCTCTATAACGGAATTTGGCATTCAACGCCTTGCCGCCATAAGTATATTCGGAGAATTGCATCTTCCACACCTTGTCCGTCGCCGTGCGGACGAGGAAGATGTTTTTGTTCAACTCGTATTTGAACGGCGGCATCGTGCCCGTCGGGGTGACGGTCAGAAAGCTTGCCAGCACCTCGTTGAGAGGGGTGCACTGGAAGCCCATTTTCCCGTCGGGCAGCATCTCCTTCATGCTGGCGATGACGACGCCCCGGGCGTCCGGCACGAACTCCTCCGCGGAGGGCAGGACCGCCCCGTTCCAGTCCGTGGATTCCAGGCGCATGACGCTGCCGCCGTTGGTGCGCACGTCGTACTTGTGGAAGGCGATGTCCCACGTCCGCCCTTCCAGGGCGGCAGGGTCCGCCTCGAAAGTACTTCCCGGCACATACTTGCCGGTCTGCCCGTTGAAAGTGATTTCCTTGATTTCGCGTTCCTCGTTTCGGGCGGTATAAGTGCCCGTAATCGGAAAGGGCATTTTGCCCGGGGTAATCTCGCAGGTCAGCTTGATGTCGGAGTTCAGGGTGGCGCCGATAAAGCCGTCCACCTTCAGCTTGTAGAAGGGCACTTCGCCGCCCGTCACGGTGTTCTCCACGGCTGTCCCTTCAAGCATCCATTTGTCGCCGTTCTTGGTGGCTTTGGCTTTGGCGGTCAGGGAGTAAGGCTCTATTTTGCCGTCCGCCTTGGCGGGCTTGCCGGACATATCCGGCATGGCGAGGGTCAGATCCTTCAGGGTGACTTCCACCGAATCCGCCGACACGCGGTTCACGAGTACCGTGAGATTGTCCTGCCCGTCCAAGGGCACTCCCATCAAAGGTGCCAATGCCAGCTTGCCGGTGTATATCCCCGCCACGCCTTCCTTCACTTCCCCGATAGGCACAACGAAAGATTCCCCCGATTGAAAGGAGAAGCAGGTCCAGGAACCGTAATCGGTCGCCTCCACGGTGACCTCTTTCCAAGTTTCAACGGGAGGCTCCGGCTCATCGCCTCCACAAGTCGATTCACACCCCCATAATAACAGTCCGCTCATCACCAATCCTCCCACCCACAAAATTCTTTTCTTCATATCTTACTCATTTAAAATCATTATTCTTTTTCAACGGACAAATATACGAGGAAAAGATGAAAATAGTTTTGGGATTCGGACAATTTCTTTACCTTTGCGCCCGTATTGGTTTTCCCGCTGCCATCCGGCACGGGGAATAAAAGGGAATCGGGTGCAAATCCCGAACAGGACACGCTGCTGTAAGCTTCACGCAACGGTCCGGACAATACTCCTGCCACTGTCGGCAAAGGCTCGACGGGAAGGCGTCCGGACAGAAGCAAGTCAGAAGACCTGCCATACGAGCAACCGTCCGTACTCTCGTGGACTTAGAGACGGGCACCTGCGAATATATTTACTGTACTGTGAGAAACACCGGGAGTGGGGACAGTTACGTGACGTGGCATCATTTCATGTGGCCATGATGCCCGGGACGAACGGCTCCCGCTTGGATAGGTCCGCTTGGCGCTCCTGCCGGTGTTTTTTAAATGAAAAACAAGAATAGAAATGATATATAACGTTTTATTAACCATTTAAAAATTAAATCACATGAAAAATTTGAGATTATTTGCATTTCTGTTTGCCGCTGCGGCAATGGTTACTTTCTCCTCCTGCAACAAGGATGACGACGACGATGTGACGGTCATCGATTTTGAGAGCATCGAACTGCCGGAAGAGGGGTATATCAATAACAAATCCCTGACGTTGGAAGGTGTTACGTTTTACAACAATTTTAACGAACAATATAGTTCTTGGTTCGGATTTGCATATTCCAATTGCACAGACAAAACAACCAATGGATACATAAATCAATACAGTGTATTTGGCGATGGGGGATATAAATCAAAACAATTTGCAGTGGCATACTACTCTCATTACAACTTTTTACTTGACGGAGCGACACCCCACTTCCAATTTGCCAATCAAGAAGAAAAATTACTTGAAAACGTTATGATTACCAACGGTACTTATCTTGTATTGGCTATCACTGAAGGCAAAGATGCCCCTGCCAAAATATTCAAAGAGGGCGACTGGTTCAAGGTTATTTTTACCGGCTACAAAGCTGACGGTACAAAAATCGAAAAGCCTGTCGAATTCTACCTTGCCGACTTCCGGGATGGAAAAACCGATATCTGCAAAACCTGGAAGGAAGTCGATTTGAAACCATTGGGAAAAGTGAATAAAGTAACCATCACATTCGATGGCACAGACATGGGTGATTTTGGTCCGAACACTCCAACATACGTCTGCATGGACAACCTGACGTATTGGAATGAGTGATTCCCCTGAAAATATTCATAGTTTTTACAAGAAGAGTCCGAAATGTCATGTTTCGGACTTTTCTTTTGTTCCTCACGCATCCAGGGACGGGAAATCATCATCCGACAAGAATGCAAATTGATACTATTTCGTATCTTTGCCGTCCGAAAAAATCAATAACCAAAACAAGTAAACGCATGAATGCTTCATCGTCATTAACCCGCAAACGTACATGGAAAGACTGGCTGGCAGCCACACGCCCGTGGTCGTTTCCCGCATCCGCCATCCCTGTAATCGTCACGTTGGCCTATCTGCACTGGCAAGGCGCGGATATCCATTGGGGCTACGGGATATGGGCATTGCTCAACATCGTGGTGTTCCACGCGGTGGGCAACACCTGGAATGATGTCCTGGATTACCGGTATGGCGTGGATACGCCCTACACCTACGGTTCCCAAACCATCACAAGCGGACTGTTCACGGTGAAAGAAATCCGGGGGCTTGCCTTGGGTTTGCTGGTCGTGGCGGTGGCAGGCGGACTGGGGCTGACGATATGCACGGGATGGACGCTGCTATGGATTGGCGCGGCAGGCACGGTGTGCGCGCTGCTGTACCCTTATTTGAAATACCGGGCGCTGGGGGACGTCGCCATTGCGGTGACCTACGCCTGGCTGCCGATGTGGGGCACGGCGTTCGTGGCAACGGGAAGCATCCATCCGGAGACGTGGGTGCTGGCAGTGCCCGTGGGGATGATTACGCTCGCCATCCTGCATGCCAACAACACCCGCGACGCGGCAACGGACGCAGGAAGCCACATCACGACGCTCGCCATGAAATTAGGACACCGCCATTCGGTGAGGCTGTATCTGTTCTGGGTGATATGCCCGTTCGTGTTCCTGCCGGCATGCGTGGCGACGGGTCTCCTGCCGGCATGGAGTCTCCTGCCGATGGCAACCCTGCCGTTGGCGGTCGCCAACGCACGCATGATGCGGAAAAGCGCGGCGGGGAACACCTCCGGAATTGCCCGCCTGGACGAACGGACCGCGCAGCTTCAGCTGCTGTTCGGCGTGCTGCTGGCGCTGTCGTTCGTGGTGGCAGCATAAATATTTATACCCCTAAAACGATGTTGGCATCGATACCCAACTTATGACAAATGACCCTACCTACTTTTAAGGTAGGCTCGCTCTTGCCTGACAGATATTCGCTTATCCGCGACGGACTGACCCCTAATATCTTGGACAAACTGATTTGGGTAAGTCCCATTTCGTGCATACGAAGTTTGAGGATGTCTGCAAGAGAAGGAGTCCCCATGGCAAAATGCTCTTCGGAATAGTCCGCCACCATGTTCGAAAGCAATTCAAGCTCAATGCTGTTCGGGTCATCGAGCGGCGTTTCGTCATTGACTAAAGGAAGGAGTTCCTCTACCTTTTTCAATGCCCACTCATATTGTGCCTTATTCTCTATTTTTGCCATGACTCTGTCTTATATGGTTGAACAATCTATTTTGTCATACTCGGCATGTGTGCCGATGAAACGCACGTAAACAAATCGAATTGTAAACTTAATGACAACGACGAGGCGGAAGCTATTACCCCTTATATTGAACACATAATGCTGATTTCCTGCATTGTCAGCACTATTAAACGTCCTCTTTATATCGGCAAAACATTTCCAATCGCTCTTTTTTACGATAGTGACCCATTCCTGTAATGCCGTTTTTGATTCAGGATGTTCCTCCGAATATTCTTTTAGCCGCTGCTCGGTAAATATCCTCATTGTCGTTTCGCTTTCAGGCACAAATATATGACTAAAATTCCGAATAACAAAATATTATTCGGAAAACAGGAATTTATACAATAAATCCCCGGAAGTCTTTTTTGAAAAACTTCCGGGGACTGCGAGGAATCAATTCTTGGGCACGTTGCTCAACGTGACGGCGAGGTTACCGGTGGCATAAGCCATGGTCACAATCAATTCCGCCTTGTCCGTCTTCTTGCGGTAGGAGGAACTCAACTGCCCTTCCGCCACGGGACCGCCTTCAAAACCGGCGTCTTCCAGCTTTTTGGAATAGGTCGCAAACTCCGCCTTGTCGCATTTGTAGTCGTAAAAGGCGACGGATTCCATACCCATCGTGGTGTTATGGGTGTTCATGTCAATTTCCTTGTCATAGGAAGGAAAGTCATTCAGGAAAGGATACTTCTTCGACAAATCCGCCCATTTGGTGGTTTTGACTTCGGTGTCGTCCTGCCCGTCATCCCCGCCGTTGTCATCTTTGCTGCAACCGGTCAGTGCCACCCCCACCAGGAGGGCACAAACCCACATCATCATTTTTCTCATGTCAATCGTGTTTTAAAGTTTAACATTGGTGTTTTTCTACAAGTTGTAAATGTATTGAAAAAATAGAAAACGGCCAAAAAGATATGAGGAATTTTTACTGTCGGCGGTAATATTTCTCCACCAGCGGCAGGATGGCGGGGGGCACTTCATCCGTCAGCGGCTCGCCGGCGCGGACCTTGCGGCGGATTTCGGTGGAGGAGACATCCGTTTGCGGGGCGTCGGCAACGGTCACCCTCCCCTCCGCCCAAGAGGGGATACGGGCGCCCGGACGCGGATAGACGAGCACGGGGAACTCCGTCAGGATATCCTCCGCCTGCCGCCACTCCGGGAAACGCTCCAGGTTATCGCCCCCGATGGCAAGGGCGAACTCCCTGCCGGGATAGCGATTGCGGAGGACGCAAAGGGTGCGGTAGGTGTAAGAGGGACGGGGCATGGCAAATTCCACGTCGCACGCTTCCATACGGGCATCCCCGGCGATTGCCCGGCGTACCATCTCCAGACGCCGTCCCTCCTCCAGCAGGCCGGCATCCGCTTTCCACGGATTTTGGGGCGAGACGACAAACCAAACCCGCGACCCGTAGCCCTCATCCAGCATATAGCGCGCAATCTGCAAATGCCCCCGGTGAATGGGGTTGAAAGAACCGAAAAAGAGAACCGTACGGGAGGTCATGACGCCAGGAACGCTTTCACTTTCCGCTCGGCTTCGGCGAGGGCGGCAGAAAGGTCGTCGTTCACGATGACCGTGTCGAAACGGGGGGCGAAACTCATCTCATACTCCGCTTTCTCCACCCGCTCGCGTATCTTTTCGGGAGCATCGGTGCCACGTCCGACCAGCCGCCGCTCCAGCTCCTCCACCGAAGGAGGCTGCACGAAAACGGACAGCGCCCGCGCGCCGAACTTCTCCTTGATATTCACCCCTCCGACCACATCCACGTCGAAGAGCACCGTGTGTCCCTTCGCCCAGATGCGCTCCACCTCGCTCAACAGCGTCCCGTAAAAACAACCGGGATACACCTCCTCGTATTCCAGGAACTCCCCCGCCGCGATGCGCTCCCTGAACTCCTCGACGGAAAAGAAATAGTACTCTTTCCCGTGCACCTCCTTCCCGCGCGGCAGGCGGCAGGTGGCGGACACGGAAAACTCCAGTCCCAGGCCCCGTCCCAGCAGATGATTCACGATGGTGCTTTTCCCCGCACCGCTGGGCGCTGAAAAGATAATCACTTTACCTGTCATGGCATCCCCGTTTTATAACACGTTCAACGACTGCTCTTTAATCTTCTCCAGTTCATCCTTCATCCGAACCACCAGCTTCTGGATGTCGTGGTCATTGGCTTTGGAGCCCATGGTATTGATTTCACGACCGATTTCCTGGGCGATGAATCCGATTTTGCGCCCGGGCGCCTCCTCCTGCTCGACGGTCTCCATGAAGTAATTGCAATGGTTGGCGAGGCGCACTTTCTCCTCGGTGATGTCGAGCTTTTCCAAATAGTAGATGATTTCCTGCTCCAATCGGTTCTGATCGACGCACTTCACATCCGTCCACTCGCAGATGCGCTCCTGCAACCTCTGCCGCACCACCTCCACGCGGCGCCCCTCGAACTGCGGCACCTGGGACGCCAGTTCCCGGATGAGGTCGATGCGGTGGGCGATGTCCCGGATGAGCGCCCGCCCTTCCTGGATGCGGAACTTGTCGATTTCCGCCAGCGCCTGCGTGATGCCCGCCCGCAATGCCTGCCACTCCTCCTCGTCCAACTGCTCCGCCTGCACCTGCAACGTGTCCGGGAAACGCATGATGGTCTGCAACAGCGCATTCTTGTCCGGCTCCACGCCCAACTGCGCCGCTATCTCCGTGAGCTGCCCGAAATACTGTTCCACCACCGCCCGGTTGATGGCGACCGCCCTATCCGACTCGCTGCTGTCGAAATAAACCGCCATGTCCACCTTCCCCCGGTCCAGCCCCTCCTTCACCATGGAGCGGATTTCCATCTCCTTCTCCTTGTAGAGGGCGGGCATACGGAGATTCAGGTCCAGCTGTTTGGAATTCAAACTCTTGATTTCGATCACAATCTTCTTGTTCTTGATTTCGACAGTGGTCTTGCCGAAACCGGTCATTGACTTTACCATGCGTTATCTCTTTTTACGATTTTACATTTCCAAAAAACGTCGTAAAGATACTACTAATTTTTTTTCTTATCTTTACGCCCTCATTAATTCTATACGACGACACATGAAAAATATCCGCAATTTCTGCATCATCGCCCATATCGACCACGGCAAAAGCACCCTTGCCGACCGCCTGCTGGAATACACCGGCACCGTCACCGGCAAAGACCTCCAGGCACAGGTGCTCGACGACATGGACCTCGAACGCGAGCGGGGCATCACCATCAAGAGCCATGCCATCCAGATGGACTACACCTACCAGGACACGAAATACGTCCTCAACCTCATCGACACCCCGGGACACGTGGACTTTTCCTACGAGGTGTCGCGCTCCATCGCCGCCTGCGAGGGGGCGCTCCTCATCGTCGATGCCACCCAGGGCATCCAGGCGCAGACCATCTCCAACCTCTACCTCGCCGTAGAGAACAACCTCGAAATCATCCCCGTGCTGAATAAAATGGACATGCCCAACGCCATGCCCGAAGAGGTCAAGGACCAAATCATCGAACTCATCGGCTGCCGCCGCGAGGACATCATCGAGGCGAGCGGCAAGACCGGCTTGGGCGTCGAGGACATCCTCCACGCCATCGTGGAACGCGTCCCCCACCCCGAAGGCTCCCCCACGCAACCCCTGCAAGCCCTGATTTTCGACTCCGAGTTCAACTCCTTCCGCGGCATCATCACCTACTGCCGCATCATCAACGGAAGCCTGAAAACCGGTGACCTCGTGAAATTCGTGAACACCGGCAAGGAATACACCGCCGACGAAATCGGCGTCCTCCGCCTCAAGCAGGAGCCGCGCGGCGAACTGAAAACCGGCGACGTGGGCTACATCATCTCCGGCATCAAGACCTCCTCCGAGGTAAAAGTCGGCGACACCATCACCCACGTGGCACGCCCCTGCGACACCGCCATCGACGGCTTCGAGGAGGTCAAGCCCATGGTCTTCGCCGGCATCTACCCCATCGAATCCGAAGACTACGAAGACCTGCGCGCCTCCATCGAGAAACTCCAGCTCAACGACGCCTCCCTCACCTTCGAACCGGAATCTTCCGCCGCCCTCGGCTTCGGGTTCCGCTGCGGATTCCTCGGCATGCTCCACATGGAAATCGTCCAGGAACGCCTCGACCGCGAGTTCAACATGAATGTCATCACCACCGTCCCCAACGTGATGTACATCGCCCACACCACCAAAGGCGAATCCTACGAGATGCACAACCCCTCCGACATGCCCCCCGCCAGCACCCTCGACTACATCGAAGAGCCCTTCATCCGCGCGCAAATCATCACCCCCGCCGACTACATCGGTCCCATCATGACCCTCTGCCTCGGCAAGCGCGGCATCCTCCTCAACCAGCAATACCACACGGGCAACCGCATCGAAATCACCTATGAGATGCCCCTCGGGGAAATCGTCTTCGACTTCTACGACAAACTCAAGAGCATCACCAAAGGATACGCCTCTTTCGACTACTATCAAATCGGCTACCGCAAAGCGAACCTCGTAAAACTCGACATCCTCCTCAACGGGGAATCGGTGGACGCCCTCTCCGCCCTCATCCACTTCGACAACGCCTACGGGTTCGGGCGCCGCATCTGCGAGAAACTGAAAGAGCTGATTCCGCGCCAGCAATTCGACATCGCCGTGCAGGCCGCCATCGGCGCCAAGGTCATCGCCCGCGAAACCATCAAAGCCGTCCGAAAGGACGTCACCGCCAAATGCTACGGCGGAGACATCTCCCGCAAGCGCAAACTGCTCGAGAAACAGAAAGCCGGCAAAAAGCGCATGAAGCAAATCGGCAACGTCGAAGTGCCCCAGAAAGCCTTCCTCGCCGTGCTGAAACTGGACTAACGCCTTCTAAGTTACACCCGGATCGCACCTAAGTTGCGCCGTGGTTCCTTGCCCCTTCCGTCGGTGTTCGGTCGGGGCAGGGACGGAGCTTGCTCGCTTCCGAGCGAACGAGCACCGAATGAGGAGCGAACGAGCTGCGAAGAAAAGAGCAAGGAACCACGGCGCAACTCAGGTGCGACCCAACCCCTTCCGGCAGGAAAACAACATGCGGAATCAATTTTTTATCGAAGAGCTTTCAAATGTAAAATTCTTTACATATCTTTGTCTCGACAGTAAACATTTTTTATAAATTCTAAACCTAATTAACACATGAACAAGTTCAGATTCATTGGTTTGACGGTACTGCTGGGCATTCTCGGGGGACAGCTCCGGGCGGACGATTCCGCCGGGCGGTCGGATGCGGAGAGGCAGGGGCAGTACCTGGAACGCGTGTCGAAAGAGATGCGTGCAGTGCATCAACGACCCGGCGAAAACCGGGAAGCAGTGACCCAAGCGCCGGAAGCGGTGACGCTTACCGGCGTGGTGACGGACGAGAAAGGCATGCCCATGCCGGGCGTGACGGTCCTGGTGAAAGGAACCACCTTCGGCACGGCGACGGGCATGGACGGCAAGTTCTCTTTCCGGGTGCCGACGGCGGGAGCGCAGCCGGTGCTGGTCTTCACTTTCATCGGCATGAAGACGAAAGAGGTGGCGGTGAAGCCGGGACAAACGACTTACAAGGTGACCATGGAGGCGGACACGAAGAACCTGGAGGAGGTCATCGTCACCGGCTACCAGACCATCTCCAAGGACCGCGCCACGGGTTCGTTCGGCATCATCACGCCGAAAACATTGGAAACGAAACTGCAATCCAACCTGAACTCCCTGCTGGAAGGGCAGGCGACAGGCGTGGTGCTCGACAAGGACGGGAAAATCGAAATCCGCGGTGTCTCGACGTTCAACGCGGAGAGCGAGCCGTTGGTGGTGCTGGACGGCTACCCCATCGAGGGCGGGCTGGAGTCCATCAACCCCGAGAACATCGAGAACATCACCGTGCTGAAGGACGGCGTGGCAGCCTCCATCTACGGTTCCCGGGCGGCGAACGGGGTGATTGTGGTGACCACCAAGCGCGGCGGGGAGGATTCGTTCAGCGTGTCGTACAAGGGGATTTTCGGCTCGGTGCTGAAACCGCAGTTGTCGAAGCTGAACCGCGCCTCCACGTCGGACTACATCGATGCGGAACTGGACCTCTTCCGCCAGAACCCGAACGATCCCAACACCATGAGCAAAAGCAACATGAGCCGCGTGACCTGGCTGATGATGCAGGCGCGCGAGGGAAAAATGACCGAAGGGGAGGCCATGGCTGAAATCGACCGCCTGCGGGAGGTGGACGGATTGAAGCAGGCGGAAGATGAATACTACCGCGCCGAACTGAGCCACCAACACAACATCTCCATCAACGGAGGAACGGAGAAAAACCGGTTCAATGCCGCTATCAACTACATGGGCAACCGCGGCAATATGGTGCACACCAAGGATTCCCGCCTGATTTTCGACATCAAGAACGACTGGAGCCCCTCCAAGTATGTGTCGTTGGGCGTAATCGCCAATGTGGTCTACACGAAGGATGAGGCGCCGGTAAGGGGATGGCAGGACTTGCTGGGCTACACGAACACTTCGCTGCTCCAACCCTATGACAACATCGTGGATCCCGAGACCGGCAAGCCGACCACGGTATTCTCCACAAGCACCTATAAGATTGCCAACTACGAACAGATGTCCGGCATGAAGGACTGGACCTACAATCCCATCGAGGACCTGAACAAGGAGATGGTGACCACCGAAAACATCCAGTCGCGCATCGGGGGCACGCTGCGGGTGAACATCATCGAAGGGCTGAACATCGAGACCGGAGGCATGTGGACGCGCGGGAACGAGGTGCGGCAGACGCTGTACCAGCGCGACGCCTACCGCATCCGCCTCCAATACAACGACGCCACCTCCAAGGCGAACAATGCCAGCCACTATTTCCCGGACGGCGCCATGATTGACGAGTCGCGGAACATCAACCAGAGTTGGACCATCCGCACGCAGGTGAACTTCAACCGCGCTTTCGCCGCCGACAAACACCGGGTGACCTTCCTGGCAGGCAACGAGGTGAGAAGAAACACCTACAACAACAACACCATGGCCACCCGCCTGGGCTACAACGAAACGGCGGGTTCGTTCGTGCCGGTCAATATCAAAGACTGGAACGCCGGGCTCTATGATGCGGACATGTTCATGGGGAAAAGCACCGTCTATTCGCTGAAGACGGGTGAATACCAAATGCGCGACGTTCGTTTCGTCTCCTGGTACGGGAACGGCTCCTATGAATATGACGACCGCTATCTCGTCAGCGGGAGCGTGCGCTTGGACCTGACCAACTTCTTCGGCACCGACCCGAAGTACCGCTACAAGCCGTTGTGGTCGGTGGGCGCCACCTGGAAGCTGTCGAACGAGAAGTTTTTCAACGTCGCCGGGATAGACCGGTTGAACGTGCGCGCATCCTACGGCATCAACGGGAACATCTCGCTGAGCGAAGGTCCGTTCCTCATCCTGTCGGCAGGTTCTTACTCGTCCATGACGGGAGGCGTCTCCTACGGCGTTGCCTCTCCTCCCAACGACCAGTTGCGCTGGGAAAAGACGAAGACGATGAACGTCGGGTTCGACGCCGCCCTTTTGGACAGCCGCCTGAACGTGACCTTAGACTACTACAAGAAGAACAGTTCCGACCTGCTGGCGCGGGACGCCATCGACCCGACCACCGGCTTCTCCGCCCTGACCAAGAACGCCGGGGAGATGGTGAACAACGGTGTCGAATTCTCCATCGGCGCGGACGTCATCCGGAAGAAAGAGTTCACGTGGAATGCCCTGTTCAATTTCAGTTTCAACAAGAACGAAGTGAAGGAGTACAATGTGACCCGGGCATACACTTCCAGTTGGATGGGTGCGCCGCTTATGGCGGCAGGGTATCCCGCCCACTCCATGTTCGGGCTCCGGTATGCCGGGCTGAATGAGAACGGTGAAGCCATGGGATACAACGCGAAAGGAGACAAAGACCTGATAAACAACCTGACAACGGACGACATCATCTGGCTGGGAACGGTGCGTCCGAAATACGATTTGTCGTTCACCAACACGTTCAAGTACAAGGACATCCAGCTCTCTTTCATGCTGATTGCCAAATTGGGGCACAAATACCGCAAGGACGGTTTCTACGGCAGCAACTACCAGAACCGCCACGTGTCCGAACGCTGGCAGAAGCCGGGGGATGAGGCGACCAAGATGTACCCGAAACTGCTGTCGTGGAACACGGATATGTGGTCTTTCCCGTACACCGACTTCCTCACAGGCAATGCCAACTACATGAAACTGCGGGACGTGACCCTGTCGTACACGCTGCCCACGCGGTGGATGTCACCCATCGGGCTGACGAATGCCCGTGTCTACTTCCAGGCGAGGAACCTCCTGACCGTAACGGCAAAAGGCGTGGACATCGACCCGGAAGTCTCCGAGGTGCACTCCGGCGGATATAATGAGTTCACGGAACAGGGATTTACCTCGCTGCCTTTGCGTCCTGAGTTCTATGTCGGTTTATCATTCTCATTCTAAAAAACATCGTTTATGAAACTGAAATTATTATATGCTTCGCTGGGCTTGGCGCTGTGCATGGGTTGCCATGACTTCTTAGACGTGAAGCCCGTGGGAAAACTGATTCCCACCGAAGTGGAAGAGTTCGAGAACATCCTGAACAACGCCAATACGGTGGACTGGTATTACATGGACAACAACAGGGGAACGTTTCTCTCCATGCTGACGGACAACCTCGAAATCAGCGAGAACAGCGCCAACCACAATTATGTGGTCACCCACCCCAACATCGACCGCTATGCGGCGTTCACGTTCAACCGCCCCTACCGGAATCCGCAGAATCCGGACTACTTTTGGGAATGGGGCACTTACCGCGCGGTCGGACTGCTGAACAATGTCATCGACGGAGTGGGAGACGTGAAAAGCGACAAGACGGCGGCACTGGCGGACGAACTGGCGGCGCAAGCCAAAGCGGCACGGGCATGGGCATTCCTGACGATGGCAATGGTCTACGGTCCCGTGTACGACCCCGCCACAGCGAACGACACGCAGACGATTCCCTACCGCACCGCCGCCTCTCCGTCCACTCCCAATCCGGATTTATCGACGACCGCCGAAGTGTTCAAGTTAGCGAAAGAGGACATCGAGTTTGCCCTCCAGCACGCCCCGAAGAGCGTGGGCAACCCGTCGAGGATGAACCTGTGCGCGGTGCAGGCGCTGATGGCTTACTACTATATGTTCACCCGCGACTTCGGCAAGATGCTGGAGTACGCCGACCTGGCATGGAGCAACGCCCTCGCGCAGCGCGGATCGGCGGACAACCTGATTTACGACTACAACACGTTCTACTATGAAGAGGACCCCGCCGCCAACCCCGCCCCGGGCACCGATGTGGAGGTAAACTTAGAACTGAAGGGACCGGATAACCTGCTGAACCAGACCGACCACCGGGAGATGTTGCTCTATCGGGTCGCTCCCGTCGGGGGATACGGTGGCGGCGGATATGCCTCCGCCGACTTCCTCTCTCTGTTCGACGCGGAGAAAGACCTGCGCTACAAGTTGTTCGCGTTGAGAGACCTGGGCTACTCCAAGGAGGTGGGCGACACCAAATACGACGACGGCATCATGCGCCAATATTACCGCGAGTACAAAATCAAGGGCTCGCAGGGTTTCAGCTATCCCGAACTGCTGCTGATGCGCGCGGAGGCTTACGCCCGCACGCACAACACCGCCAAGGCGCTGGCAGACCTGAACACGCTGCGGAAATACCGCTACAGCAATGCCGGGGAGACGGATTTGGAGAACGGCGCCTCGCTGAGCGAAGACGAACTGCTGGAAGAGATTCTGAAAGAGCGGCGCCGGGAACTGCCCATCGCCACCTTCCAGCGCTTCCTGGACCTGAAACGCCTGGCGCTCGACACCGGGAAGCCGTGGTGCAAGACCGTCTTGGAGCATAAAATCGGCAACCGAACCTATTCCGCACCGATTAAGTCGGAGTATTTCATCGTCCCGATTCCCAACAACATCATCATGTACAACCCGCAGTGGGGACTGGAGCCGAACATGACATCCTACAATCCCAAAGGGTAAACGCCGAATAAGCAGTCGCACGGACCGGATGACTTCGAGAGAAATCATCCGGTTTTTCATTATTAAACGTTTTTACTATATTTGTCCTCCGTAAATGAACAATATCATGGAAAACTTTATCTTTCAGAATCCCACGAAGCTGATTTTCGGCAAGGGGATGATTGCACAACTGGCAAAGGAGATTCCTGCCGGGAAGCGCGTCATGGTGACTTTCGGCGGCGGGAGCGTCAAGAAAAACGGGGTGTACGACCAGGTGAAGAAAGCCCTGGCAGGATTTGAGGTGACCGAATTCTGGGGCATCGAGTCCAACCCGAAGGTGGAGACCCTGCGCGAAGCCATCCGGTTGGGCAAGGAGAAAAACATCGACTTCCTGCTTGCGGTTGGTGGCGGTTCCGTCATCGACGGCACCAAACTGATTTCCGCCGGACTCCTCTACGAAGGCGACGCCTGGGAATTGGTGCGGAAAGGGATGTGCACGGAAACCGTGCCGCTGGCAGCCGTGCTGACGATTCCCGCCACCGGTTCGGAAATGAACAACGGAGCAGTGATTTCCCGGAAAGAGACGGCGGAGAAATTCGCTTTCTACTCCAACAACCCCGTATTCTCCATCCTGGACCCTACGGTGACCTTCTCGCTCCCGAAATGGCAGGTGGCGTGCGGGATTGCCGACACGTTCGTGCATGTGATGGAACAATATATGACGGCTCCCGGGCAGTCGCGCCTGATGGACCGCTGGGCGGAGGGTATTCTTCTCTCCCTCATCGAGATTGCACCGGAGATTGTCGAGAAGCAGGATAACTACGAACGCATGGCGGACTTCATGCTCTGCGCGACCATGGGGCTGAATCACTTCATCGGCATGGGCGTGCGCGAGGACTGGGCGACCCACCTCATCGGGCACGAGCTGACCGCCCTCCACGGGCTGACGCACGGCGCCACGCTGACCATCGTGATGCCGGGTTTGTGGCGGACGCTGAAAGAGAAGAAAATGGCGAAGCTGGTGCAATACGGCGAGCGCGTATGGGGCATCACGGCAGGCACCGACGGACAACGCGCCGATGAAGCCATCGCCCGCACGGAAGCTTTCTTCCGGAGCCTCGGGCTGCCCACCCGCCTGGCGGACGCGCAAATCGGCGACGACACCATCCGGGAGATAGAACGCCGATTCAACGAACGGAATGCGGCTTTCGGCGAAGACCGGGATGTGACGGGCACCGTGGCGCGCCGGATTCTCGAAAACTGTAAATAAACGAATAACTGACATGATGTACACCATTCAAGAACTGCGCGACCGGGTCAAGGCAGAATTAGACAAGCAGGCTTACGTGGAGGAGCCTTATTCCCTGTTCGAACCGATAAAATATATCATGGAAGACGGAGGCAAACGCCTGCGCCCCGTGCTGACGCTGATGGCATACAATCTCTACCGGGATGACATCGAGAAGGTGATGACCTCCGCCATCGGCATCGAAATCTTTCACAATTACACCCTCCTGCACGACGACGTGATGGACGATGCCGAACTGCGCCGCGGACGGCAGACGGCACACAAGAAATGGAACAACAACGTCGCCATCCTCAGCGGGGACGCCGCCGCCATCACCGCCTACAAGCAAATCGAAGCGGTGGACGACATCTACCTGCGGCGCACCATCGACGGCTTCAACCAGGTGGCAATGGACGTCTGCAAGGGACAGCAGTATGACATGGAGTTCGAAACCCGCAACGACGTGACGGCGGAGGAATACCTCCACATGATTTACCTGAAGACCTCCGTGCTGATTGCGGGAAGCATCCGCCACGGCGCGCTGGTGGCGGGAGCGCCGGAGAATGAGTACAACGCCCTCTACGACTTCGGAGGCTATCTCGGGCTGGTGTTCCAGCTGCAGGACGATTACCTGGACGTTTACGGGGATGTGGCGGAGTTCGGAAAGAAAATCGGAGGCGACATCCTGAGCAACAAGAAGACCTATATGCTCATCAAGGCGCTGGAGCTGGCAAGCCCTGCCGACAAGGCGCTCCTGCAGGAATGGCTGCAGAAGAAAGAGTTCGACCCGGCGGAGAAAATACGCGCCGTCACGGAAATCTACGACCGCACCGGCATCCGCGAGGTGGCGATGGCGAAAATAGACGACTACATGGAAAAGAGCCGGGAGGCACTGGCGAAAGTGAACGTGCCCGAGGAACGCAAAGAACGCTTCCGGGAAATGACGGAATACATCGGAGGAAGGAGAAAGTGATGGAGGACTCGGCAAAACAACGGCTTCTGGACATCCGCTACCTGCGCATGGCGCGCATCTGGGCGGAAAACTCCTACTGCAAGCGCCGCCAGGTGGGAGCATTGATTGTGAAGGACAAATCCATCATCTCCGACGGCTACAACGGCACCCCCTCCGGCTTCGAGAACATCTGCGAGGACGAGGAGGACCGCACGAAACCCTATGTCCTCCATGCGGAGGCGAACGCCATCACCAAAGTGGCGAAGTCGGGCAACAGCAGCGACGGGGCGACGCTTTACGTCACCGCCTCCCCCTGCATCGAATGCGCCAAACTGATTATCCAGGCGGGCATCGTGCGGGTGGTCTATTCCGAGGTCTACCGCTGCACGGACGGCATCGAACTGCTGGAGAAAGCCGGCATCGCCGTGGAGTACGTGGAAATACCCTCATGAGCCTGTATCTTAATAAAACGAGCATTATGTATAACAACAGATTGAGAACGATTCTTTTCCCCGTCATCCTGGCGTTCGCCGTGGTGCTGGGGATGGTCATCAATTCGCTGATGAGCCGGCAGCAGCTCCGCCTTCCCTTAGGCTCCGACAACGCCCTGCCGATGCAGGGGAGCAAGCTGGACATGATTATGAACATGATCAACTACTCCTACGTGGACACGGTGGACATCCGGCAAATCGAAGAGGACGCCATCCCGCAAATCATCAAAGACCTCGACCCGCACACCGTGTACATCCCCGCCAAGGACATGCAGCGGGTGAACGAGGAGATGGTGGGCAACTTCGGCGGCATCGGGGTGCAGTTCTACAAATACCGGGACACCGTGACGGTGGTCAAGGTGGTGCCGGGCGGTCCCTCCGAGAAAGCGGGGCTGCAGGACGGCGATCGCATCGTGCGGGTGAACGACTCCCTGGTGGCAGGCAAAAAGATGTCCACGGACGCCATCATGAAACTCATGCGCGGAGAGGTGGGCAGCGACGTGGAAATCACGCTGGTGAGGAGAGGCACGCCCCGCCCCGTCCGCAAACGCATCACGCGCGGGAACATTCCCATCAAGAGCGTCGATATCGCGTACATGGTGAACGATACCACGGGACTGGTCAAAGTGAAGACCTTCGGCATGAACACCTACAACGAGTTCATGCAGGCCATGGAAAAACTCTCGGCGCAGGGCATGCGCAAGGTGATTATCGACCTGCGGGACAACGAGGGAGGCATCCTGCCGATTGCCATCCAGATGATTAACGAATTCCTCCCCGCCAACCGGCTGATACTCTACACGCAGGGCAAGGCGGTGCCCCGCATGGACTACAGTTCCAACGGAAAAGGACGCTACCAGACGCTTCCCCTCTGCGTGCTCATCAACGACTTCAGTGCCTCCGCCAGCGAGATATTCGCAGGAGCCATCCAGGACAACGACCGCGGACTCATCATCGGGCGCCGCTCGTTCGGGAAAGGGCTGGTGCAGGAACAGCGCATGCTGCCTGACGGCTCGGCATTGCGGCTGACCGTCGCCCGCTATTACATCCCATCCGGACGCTCCATCCAGAAACCCTATGACCAGGGCAAGGAGAAGTATTACAGCGACATCTACGAACGGGCGCTGCACGGGGAGTTCACCCAAAAAGACAGCATTCGTTTCGATGAGAACCTGAAATACGAGACCGTGGGCGGGCGCACCGTTTACGGCGGGGGAGGCGTGATGCCGGACATCTTCGTCCCCAACGACACCCTCGGGTTCTCCAACTACCTCATGGAGGTGAACCGCAAGCAGGCGCTGCTCTACGAATACACGTTCGAATTCATGGACGCCCACCGCGACCGCATGCGCCGCCTGAAGGACTACAAGCAGGTGCTGGACTACCTGAAACCCTATGACCTGGTGGACGCCATGGCGGACTATGCCGCCCGCCACGGCGTGAAACGCAATGAACGGGACATCCGCACCTCCCGCCGCGTCATGGACAACACGCTCAAGGCGTTCATCGGACGCCACGTGCTGGACGATGACGGCTTCTTCCCCATCTTCTATTTGGAAGACACGACCGTAGAAAGAGCCTTGGAAGCCTCTTTCCCGGAGTAAGACCCCCCTTTCTTCAAACCGCAAAATTCAGTTGAATTTTGCGGTTACATTTATAATTGGCTTATTTTTGCATGAAAATTGCCGAGTATGATAAAGCGAATGATATGAAGTGATAACCCCTGAAAACTTCTGGTCTTTTGTTCGCTCATAATCCTAAAAAAGAAACTACCTTTGCACCGTTTCCAAAAAAAACAGAGTAACTATCAGATTATAAACACAAAAACATGAGAAAAATAGGATTCATTTTACTTTCATGCCTTTGCTTTTTCACCGCAGAGGCACAAGAATTATTGAAATTGCAGGCGGAAGCGCGGGTCGATTACCAGCGGGAATACATCGGAGGCGAGGCAATACGCCCGCATTCCGGATTCCGGGGAAAATACCTGAACATCATGCTCAACGGCAACCTGAACGAGCACTTCTCGTACTCCTACCGCCAACGTTTGAACAAGATGCACGCCGACCAGAGCTTCTTCGACGCCACCGACTGGGTGAACCTCACCTACCGTCCCGACGACCACTGGAGTTTTTCGGCAGGCAAGCTGGTCGTGGGCATCGGCGGCTACGAGTATGACCGCGCCCCCATCGACCTCTACTTCACGTCGGAGTTCTGGAACAACATCCCCTGCTACCAGCTGGGCGTCAATATCGGCTACGCCTTCAAGGGAGGGAAAGACCAGCTCGTCCTGCAATTCTGCCAGAGCCCTTTCCGCGCACACGGGGACGACATGTACGCCTACAACCTCTCCTGGTACGGCTCCCACGGCAAACTGAGCACCATCTACTCCCTCAACCTGATGGAATACCTCCCGCACAAATTCATCAACTACATCGCCCTGGGGCACCGCCTCGACTTCGGGAAGGTCACCCTGGAAGCCGACCTCATGAACCGCGCCTCGAGCCACCAGGTCTTTTTCTTCAAAGACTTCTCGGTGATGGCGGAAGTGGCCTACCAGCCGCTGTCGTGGCTCAACGTCTTCGGGAAGGTCACCTATGACGTGAACAAGACCGAATCCGCCGCGGACTACTGCGTCATGCCGGGCACGGAACTCACCTACCTCGGCGGCGGACTGGAAT
Organism: uncultured Odoribacter sp.; assembly: GCA_910578985.1. Lineage (GTDB taxonomy): Bacteria > Bacteroidota > Bacteroidia > Bacteroidales > Marinifilaceae > Odoribacter. The sequence goes on from CAJTSF010000013.1 coordinate 43,251, forward strand.
TCTATCCCCTCAAAGGCAACCGCGACGTGCGGATACACGCCACCTACTCCCACTCCTTCGGCACGAACGGCAACCCCGACGGCACTCTCCCCGGCAAGCAGGACATGCTCTACGTCGGGCTGAAATGGCGGATGGACCTGCTTTCCCTCGCCCACAACTGGAAAAGAAATAAACGTTGAACTTAATAAAATAGAAAAAGAGTATGAATTTCATTCGTCGCTGCTGGCAAGCCATACCCAGCGGGATTATCTGCCTTTTGGTCGTACTGGCGCTGTTCGGGTACATCGGTTCGGTCATGGAATTGCCGAACATGCTGAACACCATTATGAAAACAGCGCATGACCTGTTGCTGAACACCGTGTTCTACCTCATGGGCATCTGTGTGATTACGGGAGCCATCGGGAAACTGTTCGTCGAATTCGGCGTCGTGAGCCTCCTGGAAAAGGTGCTCCGCCCGCTGATGAAACCCCTGTTCAACCTCCCCGGCGTCGCCTCGCTGGGCGCGGTGATGACCTTCCTGTCGGACAACCCCGCCATCATCTCCCTCTCGCAGGACAAACGCTTCAGCAGCTATTTCAAGAAATACCAGTTCATCTCCCTCACCAACTTCGGAACGGCGTTCGGCATGGGACTGCTGGTCATCGTCTTCATGGTGGGACAGGGATTCTATAAAGAACCCTTCATCGGGCTCTTCGGCGCCTTCTGCGGCTGCATCGTCTCCACTCGCCTCATGCAACGCGCCGTGCTGAAAAGCTACCCCCGATATGCGGAAGAATCCGCTTACGACGGACCGGTGATAGAAGAGAAAGTCCATGTGGAAGAAAAAAGCCTCTTCCTCCGCATCCTCAACTCCCTGCTCGACGGCGGACGCTCGGGTGTGGACATCGGCATCGCCATCATCCCCGGCGTATTGATTATCTCCACGCTGGTGATGATTCTGACCTTCGGACCCGGACCGGAAGGCTACACGGGAGCCGCCTACCAGGGTGTCGAGGCATTGCCCTGGCTGGCAGACAAAGTGAGCTTCGTGTTCGAATGGCTCTTCGGCTTCACCGACCCGCACCTGATGGCATTCCCGATTACCGCCCTCGGTGCCGTGGGCGCCGCCCTGGGACTGGTGCCCAACTTCATGGCGGAAGGCTGGATTGACGGCAACGCCATCGCCGTGTTCACCGCCATCGGCATGTGCTGGAGCGGCTACCTCAGCACCCACACCGCCATGCTCGACTCCCTGGGCTACCGTGAACTGACCTCCAAAGCCATCCTCTCCCACACCGTCGGCGGACTCGTCGCCGGCATCACGGCGCACTGGGTGTACATGCTGGTCAGTCTCATCTGATGAAGGGATGAACATCGGCAGGTGGGCCATATTGATATGCGGAGTTGCATTATGGGGTTGCAGGCAACCCGACGCGACCATTCGCCGTCTGATGCAATCCGAAGGGAAACCGGCGCGCGCAGTGTTGCGCGCGCTGGACTCCATTCCCGACGTCACCCTGCTGAATGACGAAGACTGGCACGCCTACCTCTACCTGCGGGCAAAAGCCCGCTACGAACTCAAAAGAATCCAACCGCGGGACACCGTCCTCGTGGAGACAATGGAATATTTCAACGCCAAAGGCAAACCTGCGCAGGCGGGATTGCTGGCGCTCTGCACGGGACGCGCCTACGCTTCGGCAAAGAACTACGATCAGGCGCTCCACTACGACCTCGAGGCGGAACGGCTGGCACAACAAGGACACGACACCCTTCTCCTGCTCAGAGCATTTTACGAACAGGGGCACCTCTGCACTGAAATCGGGGATGTGGGAAATGCCACCCGACATTTCAATGAAATGATACTCGCAATGGATCGCCATCCGGGCTGGAAAGCAAGGTGGGAAGTCAGCCATCTGTTTCTGGATGTCGGCAACGCATTGCTTTATTTGAATAGGTATAAAGAAGCCTCCCAATGCTTCGGCATGCTGTCCGACAACATATTGGAATCCCTCGATTCCACCATCGCCGCATCGGCTCTGTACAAAATGGCATACGCCTTGGACAAACTGGAGCAAGACCGGGAATCCATGGCATACGCCCTACGCTCCCTGCACTACACCACCAACCACCGGGAACGGCTGCGGAACTTGCTCCTGATAGCCGACCTCCACCTGCAAAAAGGCGACATGGACTCCTTGTCACTCATGCTGTCGCAAACCGAAGGACAATTGACCGACGGCAGTCAAACGGAACAGGCAGGCTATTATTGGCTGCAAGCCATGTTTCACAAAGAAAAAAAGAACTATTCCCAAGCCCTGGAATCCCTGCTGCAATATGTCACCATCATGGACGCCACCACCGCCCCGCGGATGCGCATACGCAAAGACCGCTACCGGGGACACTACGAACAGATGCAGGCACAAATACGGTACCTGAAAGAGAGGAACCGCGGGATGCTGATATTCTGCATTTCCTTTTTCGCCGTTATTCTGTTGGGAGTTGTGGCTTACAATCTTTACCGGCGGTCGAAAAAACAAAAGAAACTGCTCTCCGAGCGTACGGAAATCCTGCAGGATATGGTATCTTCCAATTTGCTGTTCATGCGTAAACTAACCAAAATCCAAACCCACGCCTCCGATCAAAACCTCTTCTTCCTACAACGCCTTGACGATGTATTTTTCGACGGAACCCGGAAAATCATCGACAACCGCGAAAAGATTTGCAATGCCATCGACCTCCTCTACGACAACTTCCGCCCACGGCTGAAAACCGCCTACCCCGACTTGAATGAGCAGGAAATCGAACTCTGCTGCCTCATGCGCGCCAACATCGACACCAAAGACATCGCCACCCTCATCGGGCAAAGCGTCTACTCCGTCCAAAAACGCCGCACAACTATCCGCAAGAAACTGGCAATGGAGGAAGGCGCCGACATTATTCGCTTCCTTGAAACCCGATTGTACAACGCTTAAAAACGACCTCCTTCTATCCCCTTTCCCACCCTCCAAAACGACTTTACAAGATTTTGTTTTTTAGACCTCTTTAACTTGCTGTAAATCAATATACAATTTTTGTCCTTTACAAGGTGCGAATTACTCTTTACAAATACAACCGACGAAAATATTATATAGTTTTGCCCTCACACCAACATAGTAAAACATAATACTCAAATAAAATAATATGAAACCACTATTCATCGCCCTCCTCTTGTGCGTGGGCTTGACATCGGCAAAAGCCCAGATGTTGGAAAAGAAATCCTTCATGGTCATGAACGGCTACGGCTATTGCCACAACGAATTTGCCGACGGCTTCGGTACCGTCACCACCTTCCTCCGCAGTGTCAATCGCTGGTGGGGCTACGGCGCCGATCTGGGCATCACCACGGGCAAGGGGACGGAAGGCCCCTGGGGAAGCAACCACGAAATGCGGGACACCCGCATGACCCGCTATTTCATCGGTCCCAGCGTCTACTTCACGCCTCTCAACATCAAACGCCACCTCTTCTACATCGGCGCCACCGTCGGCTACGCCCACAACAACCAAATCAACCTGCTGACGGAAAAACAGGACAACGTATTCGCCAAAAGATGGCTCACGGACAAGGAAAACGGCTTCGGCTTCGGAGCAAACGCCGGTTACAGCTTCAAACTCGCAGAACACTGGAGCATCGGCGCCCGCGCCTATTTCCACCACTTCAACGAATACTCCATTTCCGGGTTGCTGAACCTCGGCATCCATTTCTAAACTCACCACAAAGCCACCGAAATCGGTGGCTTTTTTACCCCCTGGTAAGACTCTGTTTGCCCCTTTACAAGATTTTTATTTTCACGCCTCCGTATTTTATTGAAAATCAATACCCGATTTTTACCCTTTACAAGGTGCGATTTTCATTTTCTCATCCATTTCTCGAATCCATTACCTAACTTTACTCTCGAACAGCGAGAACTGTTCAAACAAAATAGTTATACTTTAATAAATGTATTATGAAAAAACTTTATTTTTTACTGCTCAGCATTCTCTTCCTGGCAGCATGCCACGAGGAGAACAATCCGGTCATTTCCGAAAACGGTTCGGAAGGAACACGTACAAAAGTTCTCATCAACCGGCAAGTCTCCGGCGAACAAGTGAAAGCTTTTGCCAATCAGATGGCAAACAATATCTTTTCGCAGGAGGAAGGTCCTAAAGTGAAAAGCGCCACAGCGGACAGGCAACGGGTAATTGAAAACATCACACCGATTGTCACCGAAAGCAACGACACGGTCATGTACTCGGTGAACTTCAAAGACAACCTGGGCTATCTGTTGATTGCCGCCGACAAAGGCACATTCCCCATCCTTGCCTTTAATGATGAAGGCAACTTCACCCCCGACCGCATCGACGGAAACGTGGGGCTGGAATGGTGGATAAACGCCAAGTCCGAACTGCTGAAAGAAAGGCTGCACGAACCGATTGACACCCTCGACAACCACTACCAACTATGGGAAGGCTTCAGCATCTCCGACGACGGCGAAATCTCCATCGAACTGGTAGAATACATCCCGGAAAGCGAACCTCTCACCCGTGCCCGCCGCCGTGAACCGCGCAACCTTCCGGCAATCTCCCCCTCCACAGGCATGCTGCTCAAATGGGGACAAGGCACCGGATATAATGCAGACGCACCAAATCCCAACTATGCAGCCGGATGCCCGGCAGTTGCGGTCGGCATGTTGTGTTATAACTATTGGTATCCAAATAAATATAATTATCTGGGAATGGGTGCAAAATTCAAAGAACCTACTCAAAAATCAAATCCAGTATCTAAAATGCTTAGAGATATTGCAGACAATATTCCCGGATATAAGTGGGGGCCTATAAGTGGTGCAATTGATGCTGATGTAGTCATCGGGTTAAAAAATTTAGGCTACAAAGATGCTAAATTGAAAACTTTTGATTTCGATGAGGTTTATCGAAATCTAAGTCTCAAACGCCCGGTTCTATTAGCAGGTTGGGATCCTAGAAATGGAGGTCATATCTGGTATTGCGACGGTTATAAAGAAATGAAATGGCATGTCATTAAATACAAAAAAAGATTATTCAAAAAGAAAAAAGTAGGTGAATGGGATGAATATGCAGATTGCCTTTACATGAATTGGGGATGGGACGGTCTCGGGAACGGCTACTATGAAGATGGAGACTGGAAAGCCGAAGGGTGCGATTTCAACACAAATCGTCGAATGTATACCGATTTAACTCCTAATAAATAATCGAAATAAACGATGAAACTAATTTTTGCAATGTATTGCTTGCTCATGTTGGCAGCATGCCATAAAGAGCCGAAGGAAGTTCCGGAAGAATTCGATTTTGACAAAGAGCCTGCAGGCACGTACTTCCAAGGAGTCATAAACTTTCGGATACAAAACCAAGAAGGCAAAGACCTGCTGTGGGGAGAAAACAGGGTGCCCGATGAACAAATCCAAGTACTCTACCGTGAAAACGGTAAGAAGAAAGTCTACTTCAGAAAAAACGTTATTGCCCCTTGGGTGCATGGCTTTGTCGTGCACCGCTTGCGCGAAGGAGATGAATGGTTGGACAACGGCTACCTGGAACTCTATCTGATTGTCCCCGATATCCCCAAAAAACTGGAGAACAATACCCTCGTCCAGTTGGTGAGCTATACCTACCTTCGGCTCGGTAAAGGGAAACAACAGCGGGAAATCACCCTGAAAGCGGAATGGGACTATTGTCGAGATAAAGGTCTCGTTCTTTTCAAAGTTCGCAAAGTCTACATCGACAACAAACTTTTTTGGTATGATGATATGTACCCCTATCCGGTACTCACCGTAAAATAATCCTTTCATTCCCGTTGTTTCACAGAACCCGCACTTCCCGGAATGCGGGTTCTTTTCCCAACTTGCGAAAAACCGAAATAATCCCTATCTTTGCATAGCAACACAAACATCCATCGGTCATGAGCGAAAGGAAATATCCCATCGGCATCCAGAATTTCGAGAAACTCCGCACGGACGGCTATGTCTATGTGGACAAGACGGCATGGGTTTACAAGTTGGTCAATACAGGCAGTTACTATTTCCTAAGCCGCCCGCGGCGGTTCGGAAAAAGCCTCTTGCTTTCGACGATAGAGGCATACCTGGAAGGAAAACGGGAACTGTTCGAGGGGCTTGCCATTGAGCAGTTGGAAAAGAACTGGACAAAGCACCCCATTCTGCACCTCGACCTCAACACGGAGAAGTACACCACGCCGGAGGCGTTGGACGCCATTCTGGACGATGCGCTGAGCAGTTGGGAATCGCTCTACGGGCGTCGGGAATCGGAACGCTCGTTGTCCTTGCGTTTTCAAGGCATCATCCGCCGCGCCTGCGAGCAGACGGGGGAGCGGGTGGTGATTCTGGTGGACGAGTACGACAAACCGATGCTCCAGGCGATCGGGAATCCGGAGTTGCAAACCGCCTACCGCGACACGTTGAAGGCGTTCTACGGCGCGTTGAAGTCGCGGGACGGGTACATCAAGTTCGCCATGCTGACGGGGGTGACCAAGTTCGGGAAAGTGAGCGTGTTCAGCGACCTGAACAATCTGCAGGACATTTCGATGTGGGACCGCTATGCGGATGTGTGCGGGGTGAGCGAGGAGGAGTTGTTGCGGGACTTCAGCGGGGACATCCGCATGTTGGGGGAAGCGAACGGGATGAGTGAAGAGGAGACGCTGGCGAAGTTGAGGGAGAATTACAACGGCTACCACTTTTGCGAAGACTGCATCGGGGTGTACAACCCCTTTAGCCTGCTCAATACTTTTGCCCAAAAGCGCTTCCGCAGCTACTGGTTCGAGACGGGGACGCCGACCTACTTGGTGGAGCTGTTGAAGATGCACCGGTACAATCTGGAAGACCTGGCGCACGAGGTGACGACCGCCGACGTGCTGAACAGCGTGGACTCCGCCTCGACGAACCCCGTGCCGGTGGTCTACCAAAGCGGCTACCTGACGATAAAAGAGTATGACCCTCGCTTTGAGACCTACACCTTAGGCTTCCCGAACCGGGAGGTGGAGGAGGCATTGCAGCAAATCAACGACAAGCAATACACTCTCCCCTTTTCCGCAGACGGTCGGCAGGTCTTCAAGGTGGGCGTGAACTTCTCCAAGGAGACGCGGAACATCGAGCGGTGGCTTATCGAGGGGCAAAAGTAAAAGTCGAACGAAACAAAAAAACATGAATAAAAAACTCCTCATCAATGCCCGGATTCTCACGATGAACGCTCGCATGGAAACCTATCCGTGCGGAAATATACTGATAGAGGGGGGACGCATCCGGGAGGTGAGCGGGGAGCGTTTGGAGGTGGCGGATGCGGAAGTCACTGACGTGCAAGGGATGGTCGTTCTGCCGGGGTTCATCAATGTGCACACGCACTTGCCGATGACCCTATTAAGGGGGTATGCAGACGACCTCCCGTTGCACGAATGGCTCACGGAACACATTTTTCCGGCAGAGGCGCGGATGGTGACGGAGGAGAGTGTGCGGGTGGGGGTGCGGTTGGCGTTGGTGGAGATGATCAAGTCGGGAACCACCTGTTTCAATGATATGTATTTTTTCGAGGATGCTGTGGCGGAAGAGGCACGGAAGGCAGGAATGCGCGGTGTGGTGGGGGAGTCGCTCATCGATTTCCCGACGCCGGGCTTCAAGACCCTGGAGGAAGGAGTGCGGCAGACCGAAGCGTTGATGCGTAAGTGGCAGGGCGACGACCGGATAACGCCGGGGGTATGTGCCCATGCACTTTATACTTGCTCGGCGGAGACGTTGCGGAGGGCGAAGGGATTGGCAGACCGGTGGAATACGAGGTTACAGGTTCATGTGGCGGAGACGCGGCGGGAGGTGGAGGTTATCCGGGAGCGGACGGGGATGACGCCCGTGCACTATCTGGACTTACTGGATATACTGGATTCGCGGATGATGGCGGCGCACTGCGTGTGGCTGACGCCGGAGGAGATGGAGTTGATGGCGCGGCGCGGCGCGGCGATGGGTCATTGCCCCAAGAGCAACCTAAAACTGGGCAGCGGCATGGCGGACACCGACCGCTGCATCAAGGCGGGCATGACCGTAGGGTTGGGTACGGACGGCACGGCAAGTAACAACACGCTGGACATGGTCGAAGAGATGCGCTTCGCAGCGTTGGTGGCGAAGGGACGTAACGGCGACCCCACGGCACTGGATGCCCGCACGGCATTGCGGATGGCGACCATCGAGGGGGCGCGGGCAATCGGACTGGGGGAGGTGACCGGCTCCATCGAGGCAGGCAAGCGGGCGGACCTGATTGTGGTGCATGCCGACGCTTCCAACATGGTGCCGGTGTATGACATCTATTCGGCGGTGGTCTACGCGATGAACAGCAAAAATATCTATTCCTCCATGGTGGAGGGTGAATGGCTGATGAAGGGCCGCCAATTGACGACTCTCGACAAAGACGCCGTCGTGGCGGAGATGATAAATTATATAAAACGACATAAAAACAACGCATGATGGAGAAAGTACTTTTCGGAGATTTTGAGGAGCGGTACACTGACTACGGGACGGCGGAGATTGCCATCCTGCCGGTGCCGTATGACGGGACCAGCACCTGGATTAAAGGGGCAGACAAAGGTCCCTGGGCTTTGCTGGAGGCATCGTTCAATATGGAGTTCTACGACCTGGAGACGGGGACGGAGGTGTTCCGGAGGGGGATTGCCACGCTGGATGCGGTGACGGAAAACGCATCGCCGGAAGCCATGACGGACGAGGTGGAGCGGCGGATGGACGCTATTCTGGCGGACGGGAAGTTCCCGGTGGTGCTGGGGGGGGAGCATTCGGTGAGCGTGGGGGCGTTCCGCGCGATGGCGAAGCGGTACGGGGAGTTTTCCATCCTGCAACTGGACGCGCATTCGGACATGAGGGAGGAGTATGAGGGGTCGCGGTATAATCATGCGTGCGTGATGGCGCGGGGAAGGGAGATTGCGGCAAGCCTGGCGCAGGTGGGCATCCGCAGTTCGGCGGCGGAGGAGAAGGTGAATATCGACCCGCAGCGGATTTTTTATGCGCACGACATCAAGGAGAGCGGCGGGACGACGTGGATGTATGAGGTGTCGCAGATGTTGGGAGACCGCGTGTATGTGACGATTGACCTGGATGTGCTGGACCCGGCGTATATGCCTTCGACGGGGACGCCGGAGCCGGACGGGCTGACATACCGGGAGGTGTTGAATCTGTTGAGGTTGATTAACGAGCGGCATCATATCGTGGGGCTGGATGTGGTGGAGTTGTGCCCGAACGAGGGGAACAAGGCGCCGGATTTCCTGGCGGCGAAGCTGGTGTATCAGTTGTTGAGTCTGAGGTTTAAATGATGGAGGGGGTATGTGGACATATGTGATTATTGCGGTGACGGTGGGGGTGTCGGTAGGGTGTTTCCGGCGGGTGGAGTGGTTCGGTCGGCTGGCGTTGCGGCCGGAGCGGGTGGTGCGGGGAGGGGAATGGTGGAGGGTGGTGACGCACGGGTTCGTGCATGCGGATTGGGGGCATTTGTTGGTGAATTTGTTTACGTATTGGTCGTTCGGGTTGTTCGTGGAGTCGGCTTTCGCGGGGTTGGGGTTCGGGGAGTGGGCATACCTGGTGTTGTATTTCGGGGGTATGGTGATGGCGGCGGTGCCGGATGTGGTGAGGTACCGCAGGTCGCCGTGGTATGCGTCGGTGGGGGCGTCGGGGGCGGTGTCGGCGGTATTGTTCACGGCGATTTTCCTGATGCCGTTGGAGACTATTCTGGTGTTCGGCGTGGTGCCGGTGCCGGGGGTGGTGTTCGGGGTGGTGTATCTGGTGTATTGCCAGTATATGGCGCGCCGGGGGGAGGGGCGCATCAACCATCGGGCGCATTTTTACGGGGCGGTGTTCGGGGTGGTGTTCCCGGCAGTGTTGGAGCCGAGGCTGGTGGGGCTGTTTTTGGGGCATTTTGTGCGGTAGCGGCATGCACATCCTATTCTTCCAGGTCGATGTCCAAGGCATAAAGCAGTGCAAGGGCTTCGGGAAAGGAGAAGCGGGCGCGGGTGAGGGTATTGGCACAAGCGTTGATGGCATAGTTGCGGGCAGTGGAGAGGTTGGCTGCGGTAAGGTCGGTGCCTCCGAACGTCGCCCCTTGCAGGTCGCAACCGGAAAAGTCCGCCGCTTCGAGGTCGGCATCGGTGAAGAGCGCCTCCCGCAGAAGACAGTCGCGGAAAACGGCGCGGTGCATTTTCATGGCAACAAAGACTCCGTAATTCATGGCACAATCGGTAAAAGAAACATCGAAGCGGTTCTTGCGGCGGGTGAGTTGTCTTTTCCACTTGAACTGGGTCCAATCGATGCCCACGAGGTGGCAACTGGTAAAATCGCACGCAAACAAAGCAGACTCCGGAAATTTTGCCAACGCCCAATTGCAATTCACAAAGCGGCAATTGCGGAAAGTCGCCTCTCTGAAACGTTCGGCTGAGAAGTCGCACTCCTCGAAAGTGACGTTTAGGAAATACTTCTCCGAAAGGTCGTTTTCCCGAAACCGAAGTCTGTGGAAGCGGAGGAGTTCAAATTCGTCTGCGGTGTGCAAATAGGCGATGTCTTTGATGGTTGCCATTTTGTAGTTCCATTTAGAGTGCATAGGGGTTTTGGTTTTGGCGCGTCAGACAAAGATATGGAGAACGGCGGCGAAAACAAAACAAAATCTTTATCTTTGTCACTCGAATCAAAAAAGAGACACATTAAATCAAATCATTCTATGGAATACGATTTTAAGGAAATAGAGCGGAAATGGCAGAATTACTGGCGTGAGAACGGAACCTACCGGGTGGAAGCGGACGCTTCCAAGCCCAAGTTCTATGTGTTGGATATGTTCCCCTACCCTTCCGGGGCGGGGTTGCATGTGGGGCATCCGCTGGGTTATATTGCGTCGGACATCTATTCGCGCTACAAGCGCCTGAAAGGATTTAATGTGCTCCACCCCATGGGTTACGATGCCTACGGGTTGCCTGCCGAGCAGTATGCCATCCAGACCGGACAGCATCCGGCGGTGACCACCGAGAAGAACATCGCGCGCTACCGCGAGCAGTTGGACAAAATCGGTTTCTCTTACGACTGGAGCCGGGAGGTACGGACGTGCGACCCGGAGTATTACAAATGGACGCAGTGGGCGTTCATTCAAATGTTTTACCATTGGTTTAACAAGGACACCCAACGGGCAGAGCCGATAGAGCTATTGGTGGAACGCTTCGCAACGGAGGGAAACGGAAAGGCGAACGCCGCCTGCTCGGATACCCCCGTGTTCACGGCGGAGGAGTGGAAAGCCATGACCGAAAAGCAGCAACAGGAGGTGTTGCTGAACTACCGCATCGCCTATCTGGCGGACACGATGGTGAACTGGTGCCCGCAATTGGGAACGGTGCTCGCGAACGACGAGGTGAAAGACGGGCTTTCCGTGCGTGGAGGCTATCCCGTGGTGCAGAAGACCATGCGGCAATGGTCGCTTCGCGTGTCGGCATACGCCCAGCGCCTGCTCGACGGCTTGGAGACGGTGGAATGGTCGGATTCCCTGAAGGACATCCAGCGCAACTGGATCGGACGTTCGCAGGGTGCAGACGTGACCTTTGACGTGAAGGATTCGGATATGAAACTCAGGATATTTACCACCCGTCCCGACACGATTTACGGAGTCAGTTTCATGGTGCTGGCGCCGGAGAGCGAGTATGTGGGACAGCTCACGACCCCCGCGCAGCGGCAGGCGGTGGAGGAGTACCTGGATTATGTGGCGAAGCGCACGGAGCGCGAGCGGCAGAGCGAGGTGAAGACCGTGACGGGTGTATTTACGGGTTCGTATGCTATCAACCCCTTCACCCATGAACCTATTCCCGTATGGATTGGCGAATATGTCCTTGCCGGTTACGGCACGGGCGCCATCATGGCGGTGCCCGCGCACGACAGCCGTGACTACGCCTTTGCGCGGAAGTTCGGGCTGCCGATAGTCCCTGTCATCGACAACGGGCAGCCCATCGACCTTTCGGAGAGTTCCTACGATGCGAAGGAGGGGCGGATGATAAACAGCGGCGTCATCGACGGCATGGAGGTGAAGGATGCCATCCGATTCATCGCCGAGGAGGTGGAGAAGCGCGGCATCGGAAAGAGCAAAATCAACTACCGCCTGCGCGATGCCATTTTCAGCCGCCAGCGTTATTGGGGGGAGCCGTTCCCGGTGTACTACAAGGAGGGGATGCCCTACATGATGGACGAGTCCCGCCTCCCGCTGGAGTTGCCGGAAATCGACAAGTACCTGCCCACCGAAACGGGCGAGCCGCCTCTCGGGCGTGCGAAGGGGTGGGTGACCCCCGAGGGGTATCCCATCGAATTGAACACCATGCCCGGGTTTGCGGGTTCTTCCGCGTATTACCTGCGTTACATGGACCCGCACAACCCCTGCGCGCTCGTGGGCAAGGAGGAGAACGCTTACTGGCGCAATGTGGACCTCTATATGGGCGGCGCCGAGCATGCCACGGGGCATCTCATCTATTCCCGCTTCTGGAATATGTTCCTGTACGACCTCGGGGTGGTGTGCGAGCCGGAGCCGTTCAGAAAGCTCATCAACCAGGGCATGATTCAGGGGCGTTCCAATTTCGTGTACCGCGTGGTGGGCACCAACACCTATGTCTCCGCCGGCTTGAAAGGGCAGTATGAGACCACCGAAATCCACGTGGACGTGAACATCGTCCACAACGACATCCTCGACTTGGAGGCGTTCCGCCGCTGGATGCCGGACTATGCTGACGCGGAGTTTATCCTGGAGGACGGAAAATACGTCTGCGGTTGGGCGGTGGAGAAGATGTCCAAATCCATGTTCAACGTGGTGAATCCGGACGACATCATCGCCCAGTTCGGCGCCGACACGCTGCGCCTGTACGAGATGTTCCTCGGTCCCCTCGAGGCGCACAAGCCGTGGGACACGCAGGGCATCGACGGAGTCTACAAGTTTCTCCGCAAGTTCTGGCGCCTGTTCCGGCAGGGGGACGGTTTCGGCGTGACGGATGACGCCCCGACCCGCGAGGAGTTGAAGGTGTTGCACAAGACGCTGAAGAAGATAGAATCCGACATCGAGAACTTCTCGTTCAACACCTCCGTTCCGGCATTCATGATTTGCACCAACGAGCTGGGCGCGCTGAAATGCAACAAACGCGCCGTCCTGGAGCCGCTGGTCATCGCCATCGCGCCCTACGCGCCGCACATCGCCGAGGAGTTGTGGCATTTGTTGGGACATGAGGAGAGCGTCACGGGAGCGGTTTTCCCGCAGTGGGAGGAGCAGTACCTGACGGAGGATAGTTTCGAGTATCCGGTTTCGTTCAACGGTAAAGTGCGCTTCAAGCTTGCCTTGCCGCTGACGGCGGCGAACGCGGACATCGAGGCGGCGGTGAAGGCTTCGCCCGAGGCTGCCAGGTGGCTCGACGGGAAAGAAATCCGAAAGATGATTATCGTGCCGAAAAAGATTATCAACGTGGTGGTGTGACCTCCCGTTTCCGGGTGGGCACCAGCCACAGGATGCAGTAGCTTCCGGCGGCGCCCAGCGCGAAGAGCAGGAGGCGGAGGTGCAGGTGGTCGAACACGGCGAAGGCGGAGAGGCAAATCATGCCCCACATGCACGCCAGCGAGCACACTTTCGAGAGGGCGCTGACCCCCTCGCGGGATTCGTAGCGGCGGATGTATTTCCCCAGGCGCGACCGGTGGAGTCGGTCGTGCAGCCGGTCGGAACTGCGGTAGAAAAGCCACGAACTGAGCAGCAGGAAAGGCGTGGTGGGCAGCCCCGGTATGAAGATGCCCACAACTCCGAGCAGGACGGAGAGGATTCCGATGACGATGAACAGTCCCTTTTTCATGGCTGGAATATTTTACGTACCGCCTCCCGATAGGTTTCGAGGCGGTTGGATTTGTGGATTTGCTTCAGCAGTTTCCGGTCGGTTTCCGGCAGAAAATGCTCCCAAAGGCTTTTCATTTTCGACAGGAGCTGCGCTTCGCCCTGCAGGCGCTCCGAGTAAACGGAAAGCAATTCATTATGAAAATCGAATATAACATTTGCACGTTCATTTCCGATTGGAACGGCAATTCCTTTGCATTCCGCTCCCATAAAAGGCGAAGAGAGGAATCCTCTACCCACCGACACCCCTCTGAGCAGCGGAAATCTTTCCCGGATGGAGTGTATATCTTCCGGTGAAAGCAAATCGCCGTTGTAAAACAGCGGCTGCCGGCATCGTTCGTAAAAGGCGGCGAATGCTTCCGGGTTTGTCGGACCTTTGTACTGCTGTTTGCCTGTCCGTGCGTGAACCGTTACGTGCCTAAGGCGAAGAGAGTTTATCGCATCCACCAAATTCATACATTCGCACCCCTCTTCCCACCCTAAACGCATTTTCAGGGAAAATAGCATCTCCGGAAACTCTTCCGTTGCCCTCAGCACCTCTTCCACGAGGTCCGGATGGGGCAGCATGCCCGCTCCTTTCCGTTTTCCGACAATCGGGGGGAAGGGGCATCCCAGATTGATGTCCGCCGCCCGGTAGCCTTTTGCCTGCACCGCCTCCGCCAGCCTTCGCAACTCGTCGGGCGTTCCGGGGAGTATCTGCGGCACCAGTTCCGGCACCCGGTTGGCTTCCGGCTCCAGGTCGCGCAGGTCCCGCCGGCGGAAATCCCCCTTCTCGATGCGAATGAAGGGCGTATAATAGACGTCCACCCCTCCGAAGTACTTCGCAAAGGCATTGCGGAAAACAGCGTCCGTATAGCCCTGCAAGGGGGCGAAATGAAGTTCGTAAGCCATCCTTCTCCTTTTTCGGTTTCGTTTCGGCAAAGATAATATGAATATTTTATACCTTTACCGGCACGTGTATAAACCTTGCATGAGTGTAAATCTTTAAATTTGTATGCAATATGAAACTGTTCTTGTTTTTTGCCGCCCTGTTCGCCCTGCTTCCTGCGGGGGATGACCGCGGCTACATCGTCAAAGTGGGGGAGAAAGCCCCGGACATCACCATCACCTACACCGACGGCACCACGAAAAAGCTCTCCGACTTCCGGGGCAAGGTGGTGATGTTGCAGTTCACCGCCAGCTGGTGCGGCGTCTGCCGCAAGGAGATGCCTTTCATCGAGCGGGACATCTGGCAGAAACACAAAGACCACCCGCAGTTCGCCCTCCTCGGCATCGACCTGAAAGAGGACGCCGCGACCACCGAGCAGTTCGCCCGCGCCACGAAGGTCACCTATCCCCTGACCCTCGACCCGGAGGGGGATGCCTTTTACTCCTTTGCCGCCCAGGGCGCCGGCGTCACCCGCAACATCGTCATCGACCGCACCGGCACCATCATCTTCATGACCCGCCTCTACGACCCCGAAGAGTTCCAGACTCTCTGCGAGGTCATCGAAAAGGAACTGGCGAAAAAGAAGGGGAAAAAATAGCTGTTCGCAAACAGCATCCGTCCATTCCCATGATGCCGAATCCGCCATCATGGGAATGAAAATGTCCACGAAGCAGCGCCCTTGTGAAATAGCAGGACTTAACCTCAAGGTCAAGTCCTGCTATTTTTGTGTCCGCCTTCCGGCAAGCTCCCGTTTGAATACGTGCAAGCTCTTTAGATAAGTTGTATAAAAGTAATCTATCCGTTATCTAAAATATATATCAAAGATATGCGTGTATATAAATAAGATATGAAATACTTTTATTTTATAAAATAATTGATTAATTTTGCCAGGAATCTCGCCCCTCCCTTTCCCATGGCAACTTCTGCCTATGGCAAATCGGGGCAGGTTGGACATTTGGGGTGATGGATTGCGTGTAATCAGCTGATTTAATTATCTTTGCGAAGATAATTATTGATATGGTTAAAAAAATGCTTTTTCTGCGGGTCTAAAAATGTGGT